>CAWAYO010000081.1:0-25422 GCA_963786085.1 uncultured Acidobacteriaceae bacterium | reverse complement strand
GAGCTCCTGCGCGCAGCAGTAGGACCTCGCAATGTGTCCACCGTCGATGTAAGAGAAATCGCCTTCGCCCCCGGACAGCAGACCGGCCGCCACAGCCATCCTTGCCCCGTTGTCGGATACATCGCCGAAGGCGCAGCCATCCTGCAGATCGAAGGCCGCGAACCACAATCCCTGCCTACCGGCTCAGCCTTCCACGAGCCCGCACAGACCGTCATCGCACGCTTTGACAACGCCTCGCAGACCGAACCCATGAAGTTCATCGCCTGCTACCTGCTCACCGCCGACGAGCCCCTGATCGAAATGCTCCCCGAATCGTAAAGCAGCACACCCCCATCTGTTGCACCAACGATTACCAGTCGACGTCCGTTCTATTGGCTATTGGCTATTGGCTATTGGCTAATGGCTGTCTTTCTGCCGTTTACACTAGCCTTTGTCGTCTTCAATGCGAGAAAGCCTGGAATTTGCCGTCGTATGGATCCTGGTCAAGCTACTCGGCGCAATGCCACGCCGCTGGGCGCGAGCCATGGGAGCCGCCGTCGGCGCAGTGGCCTTTACCATCCTCGGCCGCCTGCGAAAAGTCGGTCTCACCAACCTTGAGCTCGCCCTTCCCGAAAAATCCGCCGCCGAACGCGAGCAAATCCTCCGCCGCCTCTATCGAAACCTCGGCTGGCTCCTCGCCGAGTTCTGCCAGATGCCGCGCTACACTCCCGAAAACACCCGCTCCTTCATCCGCTACGAAGGACTCGAGCACTATCTCGCCGCCCGCAACCGCGGCAAAGGAGTCCTCATACTCACCGGGCATCTCGGCGCATGGGAGCTCTCAAGCTACTACCACTCGCTGATGGGGCATCCCATGAGCATGGTCATCCGCCGTCTCGACAACGCGCGCGTCGACAAGCTCGTGAACGACATCCGCTGCCTGCACGGCAACCGCGTCCTGCACAAAGACGACTTCGCCCGCGGCCTGATCGGCGCCATGCGCCAGGGCGAAACCGTCGGCATCTTGATGGACACCAACATGACCCCGCCGCAGGGCTCCTTCGTTCCGTTCTTCGGACGCCTCGCCTGCACCGCATCCGGCATGGCCCGCGTAGCTCTCAGAACCGGCGCCACCGTCCTGCCCGGCTTCATGCTCTGGGAAGAGTCCGAGCAGAAGTACGTCCTCCACTTCGGAGAAGCCATCGACCTCGTCTCCACCGGAAACGACGAGCAGGATGCCCTCGAAAATACCGCGCGCTTCACCGCCGTCATAGAAAACTGGATCCGCCGCTACCCGGACCAATGGCTCTGGGTCCACCGCCGCTGGAAGACCCGGCCCGAAGGCGACCCTCCCGTCTACCGCTAGAATGAATAGTTGGCTGACCGGTGTCTCGATTTCGAAACGCGGAATCCAACTAACTGAGCCCTGATCCCTGTGCCCTGAGCCCTGTTCTTATGCGATTGGTTCAACTTGCCGAGCTGCTTCACGCCGAACTCAAGGGCGACGCCCCCGAGCATGAAGTCTCCGGCGTATCCAGCGCCAAAAGCGCCACCGCCGAATCCATCGTCTTCGCGCAGGACGCCGCCACATTCTACGAAGCGCTCGCCTCTCCGGCTGCCGCCGTCATCGTCCCCACTGCGATGGGCGAAGACGCCAACGTCCTCAAGCCTTTGCTGCTTGTAAAGAATCCCCGCCTCGCCTTCGCCCGCGCCGCCCAGCTTCTCCGCACCGAAGATGCTCACCCGGTGATCCATCCCACCGCCGTCATCGATGGATCAGCCCTGCTCAGCCGTCGTGTCAGCGTCGGTCCCTACGCTGTCATCGAGCCCGAAGCAAAAATCGGCGAAGGCTCTACCATCGGCGCCGGAGCAGTCATCGGTCGCGGCGTCGTCATAGGCCGCGATTGCCGCATCCATCCCCGGGCCGTCCTCTACCCCTGCGTCGAGCTCGGCGACCGCGTCGTTGTCCACGCCGGAGCCGTCCTCGGGTCTGATGGATTTGGTTATGTCCGCGACGAAGCCACCGGCGAATACCTCCAGTTTCCCCAGCAGGGCCGCCTCGTCATCGAAGAGGCTGTCGAAATCGGCGCCAACACCACCATCGACCGCGGAGCCCTCGACGAAACCCGCATCTCCCGCGGTGTAAAAATCGACAACCTCGTCCACATCGCCCACAACGTCCTCGTCGGAAAAGACGTCGTCATCGCTGCCCAGACCGGTATCTCCGGATCCAGCACCATCGGCGACTACGCAGTCATCGGCGGTCAGGTCGGTATCGGAGACCACGCCAACATCGGCACAGAGGTCATCCTCGGCTCCGGCTCCGGCGTCCTCACCCACAAGAAAGTCCACGGCCCCGGCATCGTCTTCTGGGGACGCCCCGCGCGCCCGCTCCACCAATACCTCAAAGAACTCGCGACCCTCGCCCGCCTCGCTCACGCACCCGAGAAACAAGAAACCGCCAAGCCTGCGCCCCAAAAATCCGCCCGTAAAAAGGCCGCGCCGAAAGAAAAAGACTAGCCATGGCCGTCATCGTCGTCGGAGGACACTCGCGCAGCATCGGCAAGACATCCGTCGTCGCCGGCCTCATCGCCCGCCTGCCTGAATTCCAATGGACGGCCTTCAAGATCACCCAGTACGGACACGGCTTCTGCACCGCCGACGGCGCGCCCTGCGACTGCCAGACCGATGACCACACCATCGCCATCAGCGCCGAGCGCGACCCCTCCACCGGAACCGACAGCGCCCGCTTCCTCGCCGCCGGAGCCGTAAAGTCTCTCTGGGTCCGCACCCGCCAGGGCATGCTCGCCGAAGCCATGCCGCGCATCCGCAAGGAACTCGCTTCCGTCGAGAACGCCAGCGGCCATGCGATCCTCGAATCCAACAGCATCCTCCAGTTCCTGCGCCCCGATCTCTACCTCACCGTCCTCGACAACGCCACCGCCGACTTCAAAGACTCGGCTCGCCTCTACCTCGACCGCGCCGACGCCATCCTCTTGCGCGAATCCGGCATGAAGCTCGAGCCCCGCTGGACCGGCGTCGCCGCCCGTCTCCTCGAAGGCAAGCCCCGCTTCGTCATCGCCCCGCCCGACTACATGACCGACGCCCTCGCCCACTTCGTCCGGGCAAGGCTCGGCACAGCGCAATTGACTCCTCGCTAAATCTCTCCACTGTCGCACTCTCCGTGTGATAAAAACGTGTGGGTTCCTCCACGTGCCTTATCCGGCACGCAAACCCACGGGAGTGACTCACTATGACAATGAAATCAGCCAACCTCGGCCTGCTGGCCCTTCTCGCTTTCTGTTCGCTCGCAGCCGCGGCCGCCCTCAGGACTTACCCGCTACGCCGCCCGTCAAGATGGGCCTATGGGAGTCGACCGTCACCAGCAAAATCGGCGGTCTCACCATCCCGCCGGATGTCGCCGCCCGCCTTCAGGCCATGGGAAGGCCAGTGCCGGGCAGCACCCCGCACACCGTCGTCACGCAGTCCTGCATGACCAAAGAAGAATGGGCCAAATCCATCGAAAGGCTGAACAACAACGAAGCGAAATGTACCTACACCAATCGAACCTTCACTTCGCAGAAGTTCAGTTTTGACATGAGTTGTGCTTCAGAGCACGGAGGAGTATTCAGCGGACACTTCGAAATGCTTGTCGACGACGACGAGCACACTCACGGCACCGTGCACATGAAGAGCGAGGCGGCGGGACCGAACGGCCAGACCATGACAATCGACACCACGCTGGCGTCACATTATCTCGCTGCCGATTGCGGCGATGTAAAACCGGGCGAAGCCAAGACCCTCAAGAACGAATAGAGGCCAGCGGAGCGGGATAGCCCTTGGTGTCGGAAGTGATATTTCATTCCAGCCCGCTGCAGCCCGAACGTTGCATCGCGGCATCCCGTTCTAATGGCTAATGGCTAATGGCTAATGGCTAATGGCTAATGGCTATGCTCTGATCCCTGTCTTTACTTCGGCGTATTCAGTGGCGCAAACGGCTCCCGTTCCATCGAGCCGTTGCGCCGCTTCACCAGCAGCTCCACCTTGCCTTCGGCTTCTTCCAGTTGCTTCTTGCATTCGGCGGAGAGCCTTACGCCCTCCTCAAAGATCCGCACCGAATCCTCCAGCGGCAGATCGCCCCGCTCCAGTTGAGCGACGATCCCTTCCAGCTGCTTCAGCGACTCCTCAAACGTTGCCAACCGCTGCTCCCTCAATCTCCGGCATCGCCGGAGACGCCTGCTCCAGGCTTCTCCAGCACGCCCGCAATCACATCCGCCGCCAGCGCATAGCGCCCGAACGGCGCGCTCACCTGAACGCCCTGCACCATCGACTGCGCCGCCGAGAGCATCTCCTGCGCAATCTTCACTCCTTCCGCCCGCGCCAGTTCCGGCGTCGACGCCGCCTGCATGCGCAGCAGAATGCTGTCCGGCACGCTCACCCGCAGATCGTTCTTCATGAACTCCGCATTGCGCAGGCTGGTCAGCGGCCATATCCCCGCGATCACCGGAATCCGGAAACCCTCGATCCGCTTCAGGAATGTCTCCAGTATCCGCAGGTCGAAGACCGGCTGTGTAATCGCATACTCCGCGCCCGCTTCCACCTTGTACGCAAATCTGCGAATCTCGTTATCGATATCCGGCACGCCCGGGTTCGCCGCGCACGCAATCGTAAATCCTGTCGAAGCCCCAATCGGATTGCCGCCGATATCCAGTCCGTGATTCAGCCGGTTCACAATGTTCACCAGTCCGATAGCGTCCACATCGAACACCGCCGTCGCGTCCGGATAATTCCCCAGCTTCGGCGGATCGCCCGTCAGGCAAAGAATATTCTTCAACCCGATCGACGACGCCCCTAACAAATCGCTTTGAATGCTCAGCACATTCCGGTCCCTGCACGTGTAGTGCAGGATCGTCTCGATCCCCGTCTTCTGCTGGATCTGGATGCACAGGCTCTGTGCGCTCATACGCGCCGACGCACGCGGCGAGTCCGGCACATTGATCGCATGAATGCCGCGCCCCGCCATCAGCGCCGCGCCTTCAAGTTCCTTGCTGGCGTCGATCCCGCGCGGCGGCACAATCTCCACCATGGTCACGAAAGCGCCGTCATGAATCAGTCGCCCGATCTTCGACCGCTGCTGAATCGGCGCAGGCGGCGTCTCCGTCACAATCGGCTCGCGCGCCGTCACCGGCTTGGCTGTCTTTTGCGCCTCCACCGCCCGCAGCGCCGACTTCATCGCGCGCACGTGGTTCGGCGTCGTTCCGCAGCAGCCGCCGATAAACTGCGCGCCCGCCTTTAGAAACTTGCGCGCAAAGCTGGCCATGTACTCCGGCGAACACAGGTAGATATTCCGCCCGTCCACCGCCCGCGGCATGCCCGCATTCGGCATCGACACCAGGGGAAGACTAGTCGCCGCCGCTACCCGCTCCAGCGCCGTCAGCACCGTCGCCGGGCCCGTGCTGCAGTTCACCCCGATGCCGTCAACGCCCCACGACGCCAATCGCGTCGCCGCCACTTCCGGCGAAGATCCGTCCAGGCAGTTCGCCTCTTCATCCACCGTGATCAGTGCCAGTATCGGCAGATGCGGAGCCACCTCCTGCGCCGCCTTGATCGCCTGCTCGGCCTCGTTCAGCGCCACAATCGTCTCGATCACCAGCAGGTCCACGCCCACTCCCGGCCCGCCCGCCGCCAGCCCTTTGATCTGCTCCGCGAAAGCGTGGCGCGCTTCATCCAGGCCCGTCTTGCCCAGCGGCTCGAGATGGATCCCCAGCGGACCGATCGACCCCGCCACCCATGCCTTGCCCGCCTGTTTGTCATTGAGCTGCGCGACCGCCTGTCGCGCCAGCTGTGCGCCCGCCCGGTTGATCTCGAAAACCTGGTCCTGAAATCCATACCGCAGCAGCCGGTAAGAGTTCGCGCCAAAAGTATTCGTCTCGATCAGCTCCGCGCCCGCCTGCAGATAATCCTCATGCACCGAGCGCACCAGATCCGGCTGCGAAAGGTTCAGTTCGTCGAAGCAGCGATTGATAAACACGCCGCGCGCGTAGAGGGTCGTACCCATCGCGCCATCGCAAAGAATGGTGCGGCCTGCAAACATTTCCTGTATGCGGTCGGTCATAGAGAAGGCGCCTTTTTAGAATGGTATGACACTCGTCCCGCGATTGCCACTAATGCTATTCGCTTTGCTATACTTGGGTTTCCCACGCCTGGTGAGGTTTTGAGTTTTGAAGAAAAGAAGTCGACTGGTTTTCTGGTGTGTCTCCGTCCTGTGTCTCGCGTCCCCCCTGCTCACCTCATGCGGTAAGAATTTTTATTTTGCGGGCCGCAATCTTCCTCCCAGCAAGGTTCTGAATCGCGTCCTCATCGCCGAGCAGAACCCCAGCGTCCTAACCCAGGGAGCTCTGCCCTTCGTCGACGCCTATTACGACATCCGCCACCCCTACAACAATCCCAATACGACCTTCGCCATCTCCGGCTTCTCCGGCAAGCTCCCGCTCACCATTCAGAACATGCCGGAAGAGCAGGTGGGCTTTGTCTACGCGGTTGGTGACGGCAGCTTTACAAGCGTCAACTACGCAACCGAATCCGCCGGCACCGCGATCGCAATTTCCGCCGGCCTTGCGTCCAGCGTCTTCATCGACCGTCCCCGCAAGTACGTCTATGCGGCCAATGACCAGACGCACATTCTCTCTGCCGTCGATCTTTCGGCCAACAGGACCTACTTCCTCAATCTACCCAACGTCTATCGCGTTTCCGTCAATCCCGGCGGCACCATCGCCCTTGCCTTCGTGCAGAACTCCAGCCAGGCTGCCGGTACCTATTCCTGCATCGGCGCCAACCCCGGCGACAATCCCGCGCAGGATCCCAACGCGATTCCTCCCGTCGCCTGCACCGCTCCAGCCGGCCAATTCGCCGTCTACAGCATCGTGCATCTTGACTCCGTGCAGCAGACGGCTGCGGCCAACAACCCGAATTACCTCGGCGCCCAGGACTGCGAGCCGCAGAACCTGCCTCAGTACTGCGTCTTCCCGGTCAGCACCGGACCCTCCGCCACCTTCGATCACCCCATCAAGGCCGTGTTCTCGCCAGACGGGTCCACCGTCTACGTGCTCAACTGCGGCCCTGAGTGCGGTGGCACGACCTCCGGCGTTACCGTCATCCCCATCACCACCAGTGCTCTCAATCAGAATTCGGTCGGTGCCAGCGGAATCAATCTCATCGCCCAGAGCAACATTGCCGTTCCCGGAGGATCGACCAACGCCATCTTCAACGGCAACACGATGTACTTGGCCGGCCAGTGCTTCGCAGGACCGAATCTCACCTGCGCAACCAGCGGCACGGGAGACGGTCTCTTCGTCGGGCAGCTTTCCGTAATGGACATTCAGAGCGGGCAGATCTCCGGTCCCTACGCGATCAGCGACGGCTCGCACAACAAGATGGCTTTCGGCGACGACAGCAGCCTCTGGATTGGCTCAGCGCAATGCCAGGCGGGCGAGCACTACAAGCTCAACCAGGCCGGCCAGGGCACGCAGTACGGATGCCTTACCCTGTTCAACACCTCCAACAACTCCGCGCTCATCGACTCCTATAAGGGAGACGCCACCGGCATCGCCCCCGTCACCGGGCTGCACAAGACCTACACCGCCGAAGGTGGCCAGGTTCACATCTACAACACCGCCGACGGCACCGAGCGCGACAACTCCAACGTGACGGTTCAGGGGACCGCCATCGACGTCGCCTACATGGACGCGACCAGCGACGGCAACAACACGGATTACTAGCGTCTGCTTGAACAAAAACGCTGTCATCCTGAGCGAAGTCGAAGGACCTGCATTTTCGTACAGTTGAATTAATCTGAGAAGTTCTTACGATCGCTGGGTGCCCCAGGTCCCGTTTCTGGGACCTGGGTTCTGATTCCTAATGGCTAATTCCGAACCCGCCGTTGACATTCTCGCCATTGCCGCCCACCGTGACGACGTCGAGCAGACCTGCGGAGGCACCCTGCTCAAAATGCGCTCACTCGGGCATGACCACCGCCATCCTCGACCTCACGCGCGGAGAATCCGGCACCCGCGGAACCGCCGAGGAGCGCGCCGCCGAAGCCGGCGAAGCCGCTGCCATCCTGGGCGTCACCTGGCGCGATGCCCTCGACATCCCCGACGGCCGCGTCGAAAACACATACGAGAACCGCCTCAAGATCGCCGCCGTCCTGCGCCGCCTGCGTCCCCGCGTCGTCATCCTTCCCTACGGACAGGGCCGCCATCCCGACCACTACAACACCGCCACCCTCGGCTATGAAGCCTGCTTCCTCAGCGGCCTCGCCAAACTCGATACCGAACCCGGACCGTGAAGGCCGCGGAGCTTAGCACCCCCACGACCCTTCAAGATCGTCTACGCCAGCCTCTACGCCGACGTCCGCCCCAGCTTCGTCGTAGACATCACGCCGTTCATCGAGGATCGTCACCGCGCCCTCATGGCCTATCGCTCGCAATATGCCAACCAGCAGCAGGGAAGCGGCCTCTTTGTTCCCGAGGAAGAGATCCGCGAGCGAACCTTCTCTGTCGCGCGCCACTACGGCCTGCTCGCCGGTGTCCGCTACGCCGAGCCCTTCGTTCAAAAAGAGATCGGCTTGGTCGACGACCTCACCCTGATCCCCGTTCAGTCCATGTAGAAGCGGGATTAGTCACCCGCGATGATCCGGCTTTCTAATGGCTAATCACTAATGGCGAATGGCTGCTTTTCTGTTCCCTGTTCCCTGTGCCCTGCTGCCCTACCCAACGTGCGCCGTCGTCCGCGTCGATGAATTGGCCATCGTTCGCGTCGGCAGATACACCCGAACACATGCGCCTCTCAGATCTCCGTCATCGTTGTTCGCGATGCGGATCGATCCGCCGTGCTTGAGCACGATGCCGTTGCTTACCCACAGTCCAAGCCCTGTCCCGTTCTCTCCCTTGGTGGTGAAGAACGGCTGAAACAGGTTTCCCTTGACTTGTTCCGGTATGCCCGGCCCGCTGTCGGCAACTTCCACCATCGCACCCGCGGGCCGCAGTTCCGCCGCTGCTACCGGCTCAATCCGGATGCGGATTCGCCCGCCCTTGCCCGCTGCTTCCAATGCATTCAGAAAGACATTGGTGAATACCTGGCGCAACTCGGCAGGGAAGCCCTCGACGATGCACGGCTCTGTGATCTCTCGCTCGATGGTGACGTTCTGTTGCACCACGCGCCGGTCGAGCAGCAACAGCACTCCCTCCGCCAGATCTTTCAGATCGACCGGTATCGGCGCCTTGGGCTCGCGATAAAGACTCAGCAGCGTGCGGCTGATCTGCATCGTCCGGCCCAGCTCCTGTTGAGCCATCCGCAGGTACTCCTTGCGCTTCACCGGATCACTCTCGTTCTCCAGCAGGAAGTGCACATTCGCCACTGAGTCCAGAGGGTTGTGAATTTCGTGCGCGATCGAAGCCGCAAGCCGCCCGGCCACCGCCAGCTTCTCGGCTGCGATTAGCGCCGCCTCGCTGCGGCGCGCCTCCGTCACGTCGCGAAAGACCAGCACGATGCCGCGCATCTCGCCGTCCTCTGCGCGAATCGGAGCCGCGCTGTCATCGATGATGTATTCCTTGCCCTCCCGCGAAATCAGCGCGGTGTGATTCGCCAGTCCCACCACCGTTTGCAGCCGCCGCACCTTGTCGACAGGATTCTCCGCCGCCTGCCGCGTCTCTTCATTGATGATGTGGAACACCTCGTTGAGCGGCCGGCCCAGCGCCTCCTGCGCTGTCCATCCTGTCAGCTCCTGCGCGACCGCATTCATGAACTCGACATTGCCATCCCTGTCGCATGCAATCACCGCATCGCCGATCGACTCCAGCGTCGTCTGGAACCACTGCCGGCGCTCATAAATCTCCTCCGCCTGGTTCGTCATTTCCTCGAGCGCTGTATCGTATGTGGTCGAAACAAGGCGCAGCCGGCTGCGTGTAAAGATCGCCAGCAGGAGCCCGACCAGCAGCGACGAGATCAGCACCGCCGCCAGCTCACGGCGTTCGATGGACAGCGCGGCATTCGCGCGCCCCTTCCGGATGTGGCCCTCGGTCTGCAGCATCGCATTCACCGCGTCGCGCAGGCTGTCCATCAGCTCTTTGCCGTGCTGGTTCAGCCGCGGATCATTCACCACCGCCGGGTCCTTATTTAGAACGCCCTGTGCAAACCCCAGCCAGATCTGGTAGCGGTCGCGAATATTTGCCAGATGGGACAGCTGCGTCGGATTGTCCGCCACCAGCTCGTGCAGCGTCGTGAACAGCTTCGCGATCGGAGCCGTCGCCGCTCTGTAGGGCGTGAGCATCGAGTTGTCTCCGGTGAGCTGGTATCCCCGCAGGCCGGTCTCCTGGTCGAGAACCAGCTTTTCCAGACGTATCGTCTGCTCCATCACGTCATCGCTGTGATCGATCCAGCGCAGCTCTGCGCTCGACCGGCTGATCTGCCAGATGATGAATCCGGCCAGCACCAGCAGCAGCAGCACAGGCAGAAACAGAGTCTGACGGAGAATGCGCTTGAACTCACGCAGGTTCACGGTGCGGCCCCTGGTCCTTCCCGCGGCTGCAGCATGCGGCGCACTTTGGACAGAAGCTCCGTCGGTCCTTCACCCTTCAACACGGTGAAGTCCACCGAGGTCACCACGTCCTGCGGAAGATTCACATACGCCGAGAGCAGCAGAATAGGCACATCCGGCCGTTGCCTGCGCATCGCAACCGCCACCTGCCCGCCGTCCATCCCTGGCATGAAGTAGTCAAGAATCACGCCTTCGACAGGCTCACCGGCGAAGAGAGTCAGCCCGCTTGATCCGTCCAGCGCGGTCAGAACCCGGTAGCCTTCCCGCTCCAGTACGGCCTTGCGAATCTGCAAACCAAGCGCTTCGTCATCGATACACAAAATCAAGGGACCAGTTACAGCTTCCATGTGCTTTTATCCAACGCGGCCTCTGGCCACTCTTCACGTCCATCGCAAATTGGGTCGAGCGGTCGTTCTGAAGCACTGGCCGGGGGACGTCGTGCGCGGGTGCAATGCCGAAAATCCCTCCGCCGATTGAGGAGGAACCGCCCGCAAAACCCGCTGCCAGCTGCGAAGACATTGCGAGTATAGCATCTGAAATCAGGCGTTTCGACCCGCCAAAGAGTGGGGTAAACGGTCAATCTGAAGTGCTAGGGGCCATGGTTACCGAGATCGCCGTTTTCAGGGAACTACGACAGCGAGTTGGGATTGTCGGTGGCAGGATTACTTCCGGGTGGGCGACAATCCACCAACTATGATGGGAGACTGATCCACAAAGCAAAGAGAGCTTCCTATGATCAATCTTGAAGACGTCCGTTGGTCGAATATGACCGGGGGATACAAAACCCCGCTCGATCCGCGCCCGTTGCTCAAAAGACTCGGAGCTGACAGCGATACGAAAGAGGTTTGGCAGGAGCTTTGGAACGAACTCCACCACCAAGGGGACGTTGGCGACGCTTCATTTGCAGCTGTTCCATTTCTCGTCGAAAGCTATCGCGAACGAGGCGTGATTGACTGGAACACCTACGCGATTGTCTCAATCATCGAACTGGCTCGCAAAGAAGCCCAGAACCCGGATGTTCCGCAGTGGATTGCTGATGATTATTTTCAGGCAATTCGGAAGCTAGCGGAGATCGGTACCACGGAAATATTGCATGCCGAAACCGCCGAGGATGTCCGCGCCATACTTGGCGTCATTGCCATCGAGAAAGGTCTTCGAATCCACGGGAGACTTCTCATTAATTATTCAGAGGCTGAGCTGGCGGACATTGAGTCCGGGATTCAAAAAGCACCGAGTTGAATACGGAACCTTCGCGCAACTATGGTGCAGGTTCTGTAATTCCGGTCGGATCACCGCCAACTCGAAAGCAATCCTTCGCAGTGCCTGAAAAGTCAGCTGGGGCAACTTCGCGCTGTTTGATTAGACCGACATAGACGCTGATCGCGCTCTTGCAAATTCACAGTACATTTGCATTCTCTTTGCCCGTTTGGGATACGCTGATGGCAATTGTGCCAGGCCTCGCCTTCCGGCAAAGGCCGTCGCATCTTGAGGTAACACGGTTGAGCCAGACAGTTTTTGTACTCGAAGACGACACAGATATTTCTCGCCTCGTCCAGCATCATCTTGAAGCCTCCGGCTTCGGTGTTCGCGTCTACGGAACCCCCGCAAATCTGGTGCCTGACGCTGAGCGCCAGCCGCCCGCGCTTTTTCTTCTCGACATCATGGTGCCTGGCGGCGACGGACTCGACGTCTGCCGCCGTCTCCGTAACCACCCTGCGCTGAGCACTATCCCCATCATCTTCCTCACCGCGCGAGCCGGAGAAAACGAGCGCGTCCTCGGTCTTGAGCTCGGAGCCGACGACTACATCACTAAGCCCTTCGCCACCCGCGAGCTCCTGGCCCGCGTCAAGGCTGTGCTCCGCCGCTTCGAACGCCCCACCACGCCCGCTACCATCACCTTCGAGGACGTCTCCATCGACGCCAGCGCCATGCAGTTGCGCGTGCGCGGCGAGCTGACCACCACCACCGCGACCGAGTTCCGTCTGCTCGACTACCTCGCCCGTCACCCCGGCCGCGTCTTCAGCCGCGACCATCTCCTCGATGCCGTCTGGGGAGACGCCCGCTTCGTCACGCCGCGCTCTGTCGACGTCTACGTCCGCCGCATCCGCGAGAAAATCGAGACCGACCCCGAGAACCCGCGCTACCTCAAAACCGTCCGCGGCGCCGGATACCGCTTCGAAGTCCCGCGCCCGGCATAAGAGCAGGGAACAGGGCCCAGGATTCAGATCGGACGAGCCCTCCTGAACACTGATCCCTGTTTTCTAATGGCTAATGGCTGCCTTTCTGTTCCCTGATCCATGCGCCCTGTTTTTCTGTACCCTGTTCCCTGAGCCCTGTGCCCTGAAAAAAATGACCGGCCGAGTCTTCACCAAGCTCTTCTTCTCGTTCGTGCTGGTGCTCGCCATCGGCACCGCCATACTCGACTTCTCTCTCGGAGGCGTTGTCGAGGATTCGCTCCGCGATCAACTCGCGCAATCGCTCGCCGGCAAGGCGCGCCTGCTCGCCCGCGAGGCCGAGGCCCCTAACCATCCCCAATTGCAGCAGCTCGCCGAGCGCGGCGAATCCGACGCCGGGGCTCAGATAACATTCTTCGACCGCTCCGGTGCCGTGCTCGCCGCCTCCACACCGGAATCCGCCGTAGCGGTCGGAATTCCGCGCGCAGTACGCGATGCCATCGCCAGCCCACACTCCTTCGGCCAGAGCGAGCGCGGAGACACCCTCTACGTGGCCGTCGCCGAGGACAACATCGTTGTCCGCCTTGCCGCGCCGATGACCGCCATCCACGCCACCATGCACGTCCTGCAGCGCGACCTGCTCGTCGTCTCGCTCATCGCCGTCGCCTTGGCCACCATCCTCGCCGCCTTCCTCGCCCATCGCGGAGCCGCCCGCCTCGAGCGCATCGTCACCTTCGCCAACCGCATCGCTGCGGGAGACTTTTCCGCCCGCGTCGAAGAGGGCCCGCTCGACGAGATCTCGGGAGTTGCCCACGCCCTCGACGCCACCGCTGCGCGCCTTGAGGCCAGCTTCCGCGCCCTCGAAACCAAGCAGCGTGAGCTCACCGCCCTGCTCGACAGCATGCAGGAAGCCGTCATCGCCGTCGACGCCGCCAGCCGCATCAGCTGGTCCAATTCCGTCATGCAACGCATCGCCCCCGGAGCCACCCGCCCCGGACAGGCCCTCGTCCACGCCGTGCGCGATCCCGAGGTCCTCGCCTGCGTCGAGACCGCCCTCAACGACCGCGAGCCGCGCAGCGGAAGAGCCACCTCCGTCGCTCCCACCCGCGTCTTCGAAGTCAATGCCGCGCCCACTCCCGACGGCGGAGCCGTCGCCGTTCTCCACGACGTCACCGAGATCGAGCGCGCCGAGAAGACCCGCCGCGATTTCATCGCCAACGTCTCGCACGAGCTGCGCACCCCGCTCACCTCCATCTCCGGTTACGTCGAAACCCTCCTCGAGGACACCATCGAGATCCCCGCCAATGCCCGCGAGTTCCTCGCCACCATCCTCAAAAACGCCCACCGCATGACCCGCCTGACAGAAGACCTTCTTGCCCTCGCCAGCGTCGAATCCGGCGACTACAAGGTGAAGCTGAGGCCTGTCTCTGCCTCGATCCTCGTCCATGACGCCATCGAATCCCTCACCGGCATGGTCCTGGACTCCGACGTCACCCTCGAGTCCGCGGGCGCAACCGACGCCCGGGTCCTTGCTGACGAGGACGCCCTTACCCAGGTCTTCGGCAACCTCATCGAAAACGCCATGAAGTACGGCAAAGGAGGCAAGCGCGTCCTCGTCGGCGCGCGCGAACTCGACGGCTGCGTCGAGTTTTCCGTGCAGGATTTCGGGCCCGGCATCGGCTCTGAACATCTCAACCGCATCTTCGAGCGCTTCTACCGCGTCGACAAGGCCCGCTCCCGCGAGTCCGGAGGCACCGGCCTCGGCCTGGCCATTGCCAAGCACATCGTCCTCGCCCACGGAGGCGCCATCCGCGTGGAAAGCGAGCTCGGCTCCGGCGCAACCTTCCTTTTCACCCTCCCTCTCGTGTCCTCCGCTACCCCCGTGGCCGAAAGCGCCTGACCTCTCATAAATCATTCATTGCACGCAATTTATTTTCGAACCTGCGGATTCCATTTCTTGCCCTTTTTACCGTCCCGTAAACCGCCTGTAACAATCGCCGCCGACAATTCACGGGAGACTCAACGAGGGAGAAAGTCTGTGAGAAAGAGCATGTTTTTGGCTGCCGCGCTCGTCGCGTGTGCAGCGTCCCAGGGGCTGGCGCAAAAGTTGAACGCTGCAGGAGCCACCTTCCCGTATCCCATTTACTCCAAGTGGTTCAGCGAATTCAGCTCTCAGCATCCCGGGGTTGAAATCAACTATCAGTCCATCGGCTCGGGCGGCGGTATTCGCCAGGTAACCGCGGGCACCGTTGATTTCGGAGCCAGCGATGGCCCCATGAGCGACCAGCAGCTCGCGCAATCCAAGGTCAAGATCATCCACATTCCCACCGTCCTCGGCGCTGTCGTGCCCATCTATAATCTGCCCGGCGTCAACACCGAGCTCAAATTCGCGCCCGATGTCCTCGCCGACATCTACCTCGGCAAGATCACCAGCTGGAGTGACCCCCGCATCGCCAAAGACAACCCCGGCGTCAAGCTGCCTGACTCCCGCATCAACGTGGTCCACCGCTCCGACGGCAGCGGAACCACCTACATCTTCACCGACTATCTTTCCAAGGTCAGCTCCGACTGGAAGAACAGCGTCGGCAAGAGTACCGCTGTGCCCTGGCCCATCGGCATCGGCGCCAAGGGCAACGAGGGAGTTGCGGGCATGGTTCGCCAGCTTCCCGGCACCATCGGCTACGTTGAGCTCATTTATGCTCTCCAGAACAAGATTCCGTTCGGGTACATAAGGAATGCCGCCGGTAACTGGGTCAAGGGCAGCATCGAGGGAGTCACCGAAGCCGCCGCCAGCGTAAAGGATATGCCCGCCGACTATCGCGTCTCCATCACCAACGCGCCCGGCAAAAATGCGTATCCCATCTCCAGCTTCACCTGGCTGCTTATTCCCACACAGCCCCAGGACGCTGCCAAGGCCAAGGTCATCAAGGAATTTCTCAACTGGATGCTCGATAAGGGAGAATCCGAGACCAGCGCCCTCTATTACGCACCGCTGCCGCAGTCCGTTTCGCAGAAGGTCCGCGCCACGGTTGCCCAGCTGAAATAGCGACTACTTGAGTGCCCCACGTCCGGATTTTCGGACCTGGGGCAATTTCCCAACGGATCGATGGGCCTGAGTCGGAAATAAAGCTCCGGCCCATAGTCTTTTTCCACAGCCCGCCACGCATTTCCCCCGGCGGAACGCGGTTGAAACCAGATTTTGGCTGTCCTTACGCCTTATTTTTCAATACGTTTAACGGTCCTTTTATTTTTGGCGTTTAGGGTAGATACTGGTGAACCTTAAAACTCAGGACGTTCGTGTGCCCGGACCTTTTGAAACGCCCTCTCCGGTAACTGAGAAGCCAGATGGGCCACGGCCCGGCAACGAGCCTTCTGTGGTTCGGCAATTTCTCCAGTCGCGAGGCAACCCCGCCTTCATCGATCGGAGTTTCCGCTGGCTGATGGTGTTGTGCGCTCTCAGCATCTTTGCGATCGTCGCGCTCATCTTCAGCGAGCTGGTTCTCCGCTCCCAGCTCACCATAACCAAATTCGGCATCAAGTTCTTCTTCGGAAAAGCATGGGATCCGGTCAACGGTAACTTTGGCGCGTTGCCCTTCGTCTACGGAACCCTCGCTTCCTCCTTCATTTCTCTCGTCATCGCAGTCCCGTTGGCCGTCGGCGTCGCCATCTTCATTACCGAGATGTGCCCCAAGATGCTGCGCGGCCTTCTCGCCTTCGTCACTGAATTGCTGGCCGCGATTCCCAGCATCGTCTACGGCGTCTGGGCGGTGTTTGTCCTCGTCCCGTTGCTCCGGGAACACGTCGACCCAATCCTCATCAAGCTCCTTGGATGGACAGGCCTTTTCGCTGAGCCGAACTTCGGCATCGGCATGTTCGCTGCCGGGGTCATCCTCGCCATCATGATCCTGCCCATCATTTCCTCGCTCACGCGCGAGGTCATGTCCGCCGTCCCTCATTCCCAGCGCGAAGCCGTGCTCGCCCTCGGAGCCACGCGTTGGGAGATGATCCGCATGGGCGTTCTTCGCAACGCGCGCATCGGCATCGTAGGATCCATCATCCTCGGCCTGGGCCGCGCCCTCGGTGAAACCATGGCCGTCACCATGGTCATCGGAAACAGCCCCCAGATCCTCAAGAATCTGCTCGCTCCCGGCTACAGCATGGCGAGCGTCATCGCCAACGAGTTCAGCGAAGCCTCTGACGACACCTACCGGAGCGCCCTCATCGAGATCGGTCTCGCGTTGTTTCTGGTGACCATCGTCGTTAACGCGCTCGCGCGGGTGCTCGTCTGGGCTGTCACCCGCGGTGCTCCAGCAAGGTCGGCATAGGAAGACTCATGGCTACTCAGTACAAGACAAGCGCCTGGAACCGGCACACTCGCACCCTGGCAGATCATCTCGCCTCTGGCCTGGCTGTCCTGAGCACCATCCTCGTCATCACTCCTCTTATAGCTGTCTTCGGCTATCTCGTGTACAAGGGTGCAAGCTCCCTCAATCTCGCCTTCTTCACCAACGTTCCCAAGCCTGTCGGCGAGACCGGTGGCGGAATGGCCAACGCGATCGTTGGCTCTGCCGTTCTGCTTGGCATCGGCAGCGCCATAGGCGTCCCCATCGGCATCGCTGCCGGCGTGTTCCTCGCCGAGTTCGGCCAGGGCGGCAGGCTGGCCAACATCGTCCGCTTCACCGCCGATGTGCTCAACGGCGTCCCCTCCATCGTCATGGGCATCGCCGTCTATTCACTCATCGTCCTGCCGCAGAAACATTTCTCCGCATTGGCCGGAGGCGTCGCTCTCGGCATCATGATGATTCCCACCATCACCCGCACCACAGAGGAAATGCTTCTTATGGTGCCCCACTCTATCCGGGAAGCGGCCCTCGGGCTCGGCGTACCCAATTGGCGCTCGGTGCTCTCCGTCAGCCTGCGCACCGCCTCGCCCGGCGTCATCACCGGCTGCATGCTCGCCTTCGCCCGCGTCGCCGGAGAAACCGCGCCCCTGCTATTCACCGCCTTCGGCAACCAGTTCTGGAGCGTCAACATCGGCCAGCCCATCGCTGCCTTACCGGTCCAGATCTATGTCTATGCAAATTCCCCTTACGACGAGTGGCATCGCCTTGCCTGGGCCGGCGCGCTCGTCCTCATCTCTCTGATCGTGATTTCGGTTTCTCTGGTGCGCTATGTAACCTCGCGCGGTGTCTTGAAAGGGGCGAATTAAGTGGGTGTCGGAATTAAGGTAGAAAACCTCAATGCATGGTATGGCACCAACCATGCCCTGCTGGACATCAACCTGCACATCCCCGCCCAGGAGGCCACTGCGCTCATTGGTCCGTCCGGCTGCGGCAAGTCCACGTTCGTCCGCTGCCTCAATCGCATGCACGAGACCAACCCGGTCGCCAAGGTCACCGGCAAGGTGCAGATCGGCGAGATCGACATCTACAGCGACGTCTCGCCCGTCGAGGTTCGCCGCCGCATCGGCATGGTCTTCCAGCGGCCCAACCCGTTTCCGACCATGTCCATTTACGACAACGTCGCTTCGGGCCTGCGCCTCAATGGCTTCGGCAACCGCCGCGTTCTCGATGAGGTCGTGGAACGCTCGCTCAGGAGCGCCGCCCTCTGGGACGAAGTAAAGTCCGACCTGAAGAAAAAATCCGGTGCCAGCCTCTCCGGAGGCCAGCAGCAGCGTCTTTGCATCGCGCGTGCCCTCGCCGTAGATCCCGAAGTCCTGCTCATGGACGAGCCCGCGTCAGCCCTCGATCCCGTCTCCACCGCCAAGATCGAAGACCTCATCTTTCAGCTCAAATCGCAGTACACCATCGTCATCGTCACCCACAACATGCAGCAGGCCGCGCGCGTCGCCGAACGCACCGGTTTCTTTTTGAACGGAAAACTTGTCGAATTTGATTCGACTCACAAGATATTCACAAATCCGGGCGACAAGAGAACCGAAGATTACATCACCGGAAGGTTCGGGTGAGGCACACCTCTTCGATCGGCGCAATGACTGGAGAAACCCGGTTTGGTTCGTTCGAGTGGAAGAGGACCGAAGACTAAAATCATAGGCAGGATTTGGATGACGAGAATTCGGTTCCAGCGCAGTTTGGATGACCTGAAAGAAAAGCTCCTCGTAATGGCCGGGATGGCCGAACAATCCATTCAGCGCGCCATCGAAGCTTACCGTACCCGCGATCTCTCCATCTGCGATCTCGTCGATCGCGGCGAGCTGGCCATCAACCGCTTCGAGCGCGAAATCGATCAGATGGCCCTCGATCTTCTCGCCATGGAACAGCCCATGGCCATCGATCTCCGCTTCATCCTCGCCGTCATCAAGATCAACGCCGACCTCGAGCGCGTCGGAGACTCCGCCACCAGCATCAGCGACCGCGTCCGCGAGCTCGAAGCCTTCCCCGTATCCGATCTCCCCGTCGACACACCCAGGATGGCCTCGCTCGCCGCCTCTATGGTGCGCAAGTCCCTCCAGTCCTTCATCGAGGCTGATGCCGACCTCGCCGAAACCGTCCTCTCCATGGACGACGCCGTCGACAAGCTCAACGAGACCGCCTACTTCACGCTCCTCAACGTGATGAAGACCGAGCCGCACCTCGCCCCGCAGGCCCTGGCTGCGCTCATGATCTCACGCTCTCTCGAACGTGTCGCCGACCACGCCACCAACATCGCCGAAGACGTCATCTTCTGGGTCCGCGGCGCCGACGTCCGCCACCACATGCACGTCGACGAATCCAAACCCGCCTGAATCCGACCGCCTAGTAGATTAGATTCGTGATCCCGAGTGCAGCCGAGGGATCTGCTTTTGCTGAGAGGGGGCGCCCAAACTAGGGTGCCCATCCTTCGAGCGTTCTTTGCGAGAAGGGTGGGAAACAACAGATTCGAACGACGTCATCCTGAGCGGAGGTCGCCGCGGCGACCGCAGTCGAAGGACCTGCTTTTTCTCAATCAGCCTCTGTTTTCAGCCCTGGCAAGTAGCCGCTATTGGCTATTGGCTATTGGCTGATCCCTAATTCCTGAATCCCTGAGCCCTGTGCCCTGAGCCCTGCCTTCACCACCAGTCCAGCTTTCCGATCCGCGGATAATACAGCCCCACCCGCACCGGCGTCTCTGCACCTTCAAGCTCTTTCAACGCCTCCGCATACCGCGTAAGCTGCGGCGAATAATACTCCCGCTGCTTCACAAGAAACTCCTCGACCGCCTCACCCGCCGGAGCGCTCATCTTGTAATCGATAATCCACAGACACTCCAGTCCCGGCTCCATTGGAGCAGCCCCACCGCGAAACACCCGATCCGCCCGCAGCGTCACCATCTCCCCGCCAACCCATCCGGACCACGAAGTCTCCGACTGCGCTCCCACGCGCGCCTCCAGAATCCACCGGCCGACGGCATCCCGCCTGCAGTTCTCAACCGCCGTCAGCACTTCCTGTAAAGCCTCATCCAGCGATCTGCCTGAAAAAGCCGCCGCCCGCAGCATGCTCCGCGCCCTTTGTTCAAGCGACGCCGCATCCAGCCGCCGGCTCAACTGCCCCGTGCTCAATTGCTGCAGCAGCGCATGCACCGCATTCCCCACCACCCTTGCCCGCCGCGAGCCCTCCGGCCGCACCAACTCCGGCGCTTCGCTCTCCGCCGGAAATGTGCTCGATACAGTTACATTCTTCCCACGCGGTTTGATCTCCTCCAGTGCCGCCAGCCGCTTCACCTTCAACAGAGGCTTGCTCTCCGCGCTCGCCGCCATATCGAACACATCGAACAGGCTCGCCTGGTGCGTCATCTCCAGAGGAAAATCAATAATCTTCTCCGTGACCCGATCCTTCGCCGCCGCCCGATCCCTCACCTCGTTGAACTTCTCCTCAAACGCCGGCCACCCCACCTCTAGCAAGCTCTTCGCGTCTCCGCCCTTCAGCCCCGACTGCGTCACCGTCGCCGTTCCCAGCAGATGCAGCTCTCTCCGCGCCCGCGTGCACGCCACATACAGCAGCCGCTTGACCTCTTCATCCTGACGCGCCGCCCGCAGTTTCTGTACCCAGCCGTATGTCGGATGCTTCTCCCCACCCCTCGCCCCAATCGGTGCCACCAGCATTTCACTCTGGCCGTTGTCCGTCGTTCTCTCCAGCGACGTAATCAGCGACGGTTCATCCGCTTTCGACTTCCTGTCCATCCCCGGCACAATCACCACATCAAAGCCCAGTCCCTTGGCCTTGTGGATCGTCATCAGCTGCACGCCCGCGCGCTCGCTCACCAGGGGATCAGGCTGCGCAAACAGCCACTCCAGTTCCGCGTCAAAATCGCCCGTCATGCACGCCATGCCATCCGGAGCCACATCATCCAGCATGGAAAAATACGTCTGCGCATTCTCATACGCCGCCGCATCCACGCACAGCGGGCCGCCCAGGCTGCGCCACGTCCGCTCGATCCATTGCGAAAATGACCCCGCATGCAGCCCCTCGAACCGCGTGGCCAGCGCCTGTTTCAGAATTCCCACCGTCCGCGCCGCCCGCTCCGCAGCCTCCACATCCAGCAACTCCAGCCGCGCCTCAAGCAGCTCCAGCATCGGCCTTCGCTTCAACTCGCGATTGTCCGCGCCGGTCAGCGTGTGCAAATCCCGCAGCGTCAGCCCGCACCACGGAGCCCGCAAGACCGACAGCCACGCCACGCGATCCATGGGATGCAGGAGCGCCCGCGTCAGCGACAGCACATCGATCAGCTCCTGCCGCTCCGCCAGCGTCTCCAGTTCCACGGCGCGAAACGCGATCCCCCGCTGCCGCAGCAACCGGACAATTTTCGCCAGGTGCTGCCGAGCCCGCACCAGGACTACCACCCGATACTCGCCGCCCAACTCCTGCGCCCGCCGAATCTCCGGCAGATGCCGCTCGACAATCTCCAGTACCTGCCGCGCCTCGCTCTCCTGCGCCTTGTCTTTATCCTCGAGCGTCACCTTGCGATCCGCCGCCCCCATCACCTGCGGATAAACCCTCACCGCATCCGCAATCAACGCAGGTGCAGCCGCAAATGACGGCGAGAAGGGAACTGGCGCATCCGCCCCAAACACCGCCGCGAAAATCTCGTTCCACTTATCCGTCAGCCCCGCATGTGAACGAAAATTCACCGACAGCTGCACCAGCCCGCACTCAATCGCCTCTTCCTCCCACGCAATTCCGCGCTGCTGCACTTCGCCGAACAGCTCCACCTCCGCCTGCCGGAACATGTAAATCGACTGCATCGGATCGCCCACCAGGAAGCACGTCCTCCCATCGCCCTCATCCCAAGCCCGCACCAGCAACCGAACCAGCTCAAACTGGCTGCGCGACGTATCCTGAAACTCATCCACCAGCAGATGCCGCAGTCCTCCGCTCAGCGCCAGCAGCAGGTCCGGATTGTCCTCCGCATCGGTCAGCACCTGCCGCGCCGCAATCCCTAGCTCCGCAAAATCGACAGCGTTCTGTTCTGCAAAAATCACCCGCAGCTCCGCGACCGCCCTCCGCAGCGTCATAAACAGATGCCGCAGCGTCTCCCACTGGTCATCGTCATACCGCAGCCGCGGTAGCGCTCCCAGTCCCGCCAGCGCCTCACGCAATCCCTGGATCTCCTGCAGCCTGCCAAGCAGCGATTGCATCCGCTGCTTCTGCGCTCTTTCAAACGCGCCGCCCGCGGGAAACCCATTCGCCTTCGTCAGCCCGGAACGCCACTCCCCGCTCTGCGTCAGCAGAAAATCCGCGATGCACTCCCAGTGCTCCACCGCCAGCTGCTCCGGACTCGGCAGCGCGCCCAATCCCGAGAGCAATCCAAACTTCTCTGGACAGTTTCCCGCCGCATAATCCGCCAGCTCCACCAGCTCACCTGCAAGCGTCGGTTCAGCGTCCAGCAGCCGATGCACCTCCTCCAGCGCCCGCTTTACCTCGCGCCGGAAAGGCCGCTCCAGCCGCCGCCGCACCTCATCCCAGTCCACATCCGTCACCAGCGGAAACGCCCGGATCCACTGGTCCCGCTGCGCCAGCATGCCCGCAATCAGCTTTTCGCAATCCGGCAGATTGTTGTCGCGCATCGCCAGCAGATGCGCAATCGCCTCATCCAGAGCCGCATCTCCGCCGCCCAGCTGTCCCAGTGTGTGCCGCGCCGCCTGCGCATACATCAGGTCCGCCCGTTCCACGGGACTCAGCCTTCCGCCCATCCGCGACAGCAGCGGCTGCCCATGCGCGATGCGCAGACACAGCGAATCGATCGTCTCGATATTCAGCCGCTGCGGCTGCTCCAGAATCCTCCACCCGCGCGCATCCGAATTTCTCAGCGCCGCCCGCGCCAGAGTCACCCGCTCATCTTCATCCGGCGCGGGGTCCGGAGAACGCGACGCCTTTTCGAGATGCTCCAGCACCCGCGACCGCATCTCCGCCGTCGCCGCGCGCGTAAAGGTGATCGCCAGAATCTCTTCCGGCTCATCCACAACAGCGAGCAGCTTCAGAAATCGCCGCGTCAGCAGATCCGTTTTGCCCGACCCTGCCGGAGCCCGCACGATAAATGTCCGCGACAGGTCGAGCGCCAGCGCCCGTTGCGCCAGATCCGACCGCTGCTCGAGATCCTCAGCCAGCCGCGCTCCGACCTCACTCATCGCCTTCGCCTGCCTCTTCGTCGATCACCGCTTCCGTCAGCTCCGCCACGCGACACAGCCCCGGCATCGCGCAAAATCTGCACGACTTCCTGCCGTCCTTCGGATCCACCCGCGCCTCGCCCTGAAGAAAATCCTCCGCCAGGTTCAGCAGCGCATTCGCCCACTCATCGCGCATCGCATCGTCATAAGGATTCTTCACCAGCTTCGAGCTCGACGTAACATCCGCAAACAACTGCGCGCGCACATCGCTCACGCAGCCTTCCAGCGCCGTCTTCTCCACGTTGATCCGCGCAAACAAAACGCCGGCAACGTCCTCTACATTCCCGAACACCGCATACAGCGGAAGCTGCGGCTCATTCGGACGCGGTCCCTCCCAATCTTTGATCGCGACCTCTCCCGACTTGTAATCGAGCAGCAGCCTCGTTCCGTCGCCCACCACATCCACGCGATCCGCCCGCAACCGCAACTTCAGTCCGCCCACGCTCACATCGTCCAGAACCTTCTCCGTCGCCTCCACCGTGAACGGCGCCCGCTTCGCCTCATGATCACGTAAGAATTCCTCCAGCCGCACGCGCAGCCTCCGCTGCTCGCTCTTGAGGTACGCCGCCATCCACGCGTCACCGCCACGCTCCTTCGTCAGGGGAGCGAACACCTCGCCGATCGTCTCCTCGATCACGCTCTGCAGCCGTCCCTCCGCAATCGCCGCCTGCAGATCCGCCAGCGTATGCAGCCGTCCCTTCTCTGGAGACCACAGCATCTCCATCACCTTATGCAGCAGCAGTCCCCGCTGCGCCGCATTCAATCCCCAGTCATTGCGATTCAGCTCTTCGGCGTTCAACCGCTTAGCCGCAAAGGCGCGAAAAGCACACGCCGCCTGATCTTTGAGCACCGACGCCCCACCGGCGCATTCCTCGCGCGGCCACGCAATCGTTCCCGACGCATCCGCCATCTCCTGCATCTTCGCCGCCGCGTGCACCCCCGTCTCAACTCCAAGCACATGCAGCATCTCTCCCGACCGCTCCCACTCCGCAACCGGCGCCATCTCCGCAATCACCTCCGCAATCAATGGCGAAGGCCGCAACTCCCCATCCTTATCCCGCTCCGCATGACTGAACACCACCGCCGCCCGGCCACAACCCTGGGTGCCCCAGGTTCCGCTTCTGGGACCTGGGGCTGATCCCGGCCCAACCACAACCCCGGGTGCCCCATCCTTTCGCGCTTTTGGCGAAAGGGTGGGAAGCAAATCGATATCCGGGCCCAGAACACTTGCCGCAATCCTCCGCGTCATCACGCTCGCCAGTTCCCAGTCATCTTCCGCAGTCGCATGCGGCATCCCCGCTCTTCGCTGCACATCATTCGGCAGCAGAGGATGCAGCCTTCCCCGCGCCGGCCACGCCTGGTCATCCGCACCCAGAAACCACACCGCATCGAACTGCCGCCCGCTCGCCTCAAGCGCGCCCATCACCTGCACCGGAGCGCCATGCGACTCCGCCGCAAAAATCGCCTCACCCGCCTGCGTCTCCAGAACCCCCACAAACTCGCGATACCCCACGCGCCGCCCGTCGAAATCCAGCAGCGCCACCTCATCCAGCAGCCGCTCCCAGCGCGCCCGCGCCTGAAACTCAATCTCGTCCCTTCGCTGCGCACCGCGCCAGCCCGCCTGATCCAGAAGTAACTGCGCCAGGTCCACCCATCGCCCCGGCGTGCGCACTTCGTCCATCACGTGATTCACCGCGGCCATCTTCTGCAGGTCTTCCAGTTGCGCGTGAACACCGGCCAGGGCAGGGAAGCGCCGCATCTCCCGCAGCATATTTCGCAGCGAAATCTCCAGCGACAGCGATCCCGAATTTCTCAGCGCCGCATCAAAGCTCCCCAGCGCCAGATACTCCTCCATGGATGTCATCCTGAGCGAAGGCTGCGTAGCCGGGGTCCCCGGCGCGCCCGGCGTTGGTCCGATGGGGTGGTTAGTCGAAGGATCTGCTGTTACGTCGTTCTCCGCGCCCCCCTGATCCCTGTTCCCTGAGCCCTGTGCCCTGATCCCCCTGTTCTGTTCCCTGTGCCCTGAGCCC
>CAWAYO010000080.1:0-21251 GCA_963786085.1 uncultured Acidobacteriaceae bacterium | reverse complement strand
GCAGAAGCATATCGCCGGTCGTACATCCAGCGTGGTATGCTCAGCCCAACGAGCACCTATGCGATCCAGCGCGACCAATTCGCATCACGATTCCAGCCGCAAGCGCTGGAACCGGGCGTTCGCACGGGCCATCGCCCCTCGCAAGCATCTCCGCGTGCTTCCTGCCAGCGCGCGACCTAGTCTCTTCGGCAGCGCATAGTCACCGCTGCCCGCTGCGGACTGCGCGTCCAGCGAGGACTGCGCGTCCGGTAATAAGCGCCTCCGGCGCCAGCGAAAAGAAGAGGACTCTCTCAAGAAGCCCCCGTCCTAACCACGACGAAGACTCAGGTCCCAGCCACCTCAAGGAGAGAATGATGACGACGAAATCTGAACTGTACACCCAGCATGGACCGAAACTGGTGACCACGCTGCCGGGTCCGAATGCGCAGCGAGTGGTCGCCGATGACGACCGCCTGATCTCGCCCAGCTACACGCGGTCGTATCCCATGGTGGCGAAGCGCGGACGCGGCGTGCGCGTGGAAGACGTGGACGGGAATGAATTCCTCGATTTTGCCGCCGGGATCGCCGTCACCTCGACCGGACATTGCCATCCCGAGGTGGTGAAGGCCATCCAGGATCAAGCCGCCGAGCTTATCCATATCTCGGGCACCGATTTCTATTACGAGTCGCTGGTGACGATGTCCGAGCGGCTTTCGGCTATCGCTCCGATGCCCGGACCACATCGTTTTTACTACGGGAACTCCGGAGCCGAGGCCGTCGAATGCGCTCTCAAGATCGCCCGCTATCACACCGGACGGCAGAACGTGATCGCATTCTTCGGAGCATTTCACGGACGCACCATGGGTGCGCTCTCGCTGACTGCCTCAAAGCCACAGCAGCGCCGCCGCTTTGCGCCGCTCGTGCCGGGAGTGACGCACGTCCGCTATCCCTATGCCTATCGCGGCTGTAGCGGCGGACCGCAGGAAGAAGAAGCCTTCGCGCTGGGCTGCGCGCGCTACATCGAAGAGAAGCTCTTCAAGACGACACTGCCCCCTGAAGAAGTGGCGGCCATCTTTATCGAGCCGATCCAGGGTGAGGGCGGATACGTCGTCGCTCCGGCGATCTTCATGCAGGAGCTGCGGCGCATCTGCGACAAGTACGGCATCCTGCTGGTCGCCGATGAAGTGCAGTCGGGCGCGGGCCGCACGGGCAAGTGGTGGGCGATCGAGCACACCGGCGTCGAGCCGGACATCGTCTGCATTGCCAAAGGCATTGCTTCGGGCATGCCGCTGGGCATCTGCATGACGCGCGCCGAGATCATGGACTGGAAGCCGGGCTCGCACGCGTCCACCTTTGGCGGGAATCCTGTTTGTATTGCCGCGGCGCTGGCCACCATGGACATCCTGCAGCGCGAAGGGATTGCCAACGCGGCGAAGATGGGCGGGTTGATGTTCGAACGGCTGCGGAGCTGGACGCAGCGCTTCAGTATCGTTGGCGAGATACGCGGTCGGGGTCTGATGATCGGCATTGAGATCGTCAAGGATCAGCAGTCCCGCGAGCCCGCCGGCGCCTGGCGCGACCGCATCGTCGATCTTGCCTTCGAACGCGGGCTGCTCATCCTCGGCTGCGGCGAGACGGCGATCCGCCTTGCTCCACCGCTGATCGTCAACGAACATCAGGCGTGCATAGCGCTCGACATCCTGGAAGAAGCGATTGCCCAGGTCGAGGAAGAGCAGGCACAGAGCCAAAACCAGCGGAATGCGCTGGCCGGATCTGCCGTCTAGCTACTGGCCCTGAGAAGAATCACAAACCGAGCGGAAACCGGTGGAGCGCCAGCTCCACCGTCCGACGGTCTGCGTTAGGTCTGCCGTGTGATCGGACCGACCACGCATCGACTTGCCCACACAATTTCTTTGTAACAGTCTTCCCATCCCCACCACTATCCCAGCGTTGCCGGGGATATTCCGGGGAAATCCATGGCATCGCCTCCGCGAGTTACGACGACGACCTCGCGGAGGCTAATTCAGTATGGCCTGACCTTATGCGGTTCAACCTACCCCCATTTCTGAGGGATGCAAATGCAGACAAGTGGAATGAGTTGCGATGCGAAGGAAGACACAATTTCCGATGTGGGCCGCCCACACGGTATGGAATTCAACAGCCTCAATTGCAGTCGTTCTGACTCCGCGAGTTATGCCGCAGGTCATTTCTGGCGCACAACGCTGACCGAACGGGTGGTGGAATTCCTGGAAAGGTACAACTAGTGCTTTCTATGACTTCCAATAGGGTTTCGCATTTGGCTTTGGACAAGCCAAGGAGAATGTCTTCCGCCCGCTGCCGGGTGACGGTGATCCAGCCGGAGCCGCGGCCGCGGACGGCCAGGCGTTCTCTCTCCGCGTCCCCTTTGCAGCAACTTCCGCCGAGCGGTGTAAACTTGGGCGCATGCTCACTCGCTTCGGAGGGACGGGGCTTGCAATTCATAGCGTTCGATGCGTCGTACCTTGAGAGGCTCATAGCGGCGGACGCGGGAACCGAGGAGCACTTTGTCAGCTACTTCAGCGAACTTATCCAGTTGAAGCTTCGCTCGCGGCTGAACTCCAGGGAAGCAATTGAAGATGTTCGGCAGGAGACCTTCGTGCGGGTATTTTCCCAGCTGCGCGGCGGCAAAGGTATCAGGCAGGCCGACCGGCTCGGCGCCTACGTCAATTCGGTCTGCAACCACGTGCTGCTCGAACATTACCGTTCCCGGAACAGAACTGAATCGACGATCGACGAGGAATCGGAGACCGCCTTCGTGAGCCGCGAGCCCGATGCTCTTTCGCAGGTCGAAGCCCGGGAGAACGCGCGCGTTGTCCAGCAGATTCTGCGTGAACTGTCGCCGCGCGACCGGGGGCTTCTGCGGTCGGTATTGCTGGACGAGCGCGATAAGGATGAGGTCTGCGCGGAGTTCGGGGTGAGCCGAGCCTACCTGCGGGTGCTGGTCCATCGCGCGAAACAGTCATTTAAAGCTTTCTATCTTAACCGTTTAGGCGAAAGGCGAGTGAGTTAACCAAAGTGATGTCACGTTTTGCGCACGCCAGCACTATTAGAGATGAGAGGCCAAGACTATGAACCATGAAGAAGCTGCCCGGCTCTCTCTGGTAGAAAAGTATCTGCTGGAAGAGCTTCCCCCCGATTTACGCGACGAGTTTGAAGAGCATTATTTCGATTGCCAGGAGTGTGCAGCCGATCTCCGCGCCACTGCTGTGTTTCTGGATACAGCGAAGGACGAGCTGAAGAGCTTTCCCGCCGAAAGGCCCGCCCCGGCTCCGATAAAGAAGCGGTGGTTTTCATGGGTCTGGAGCCCGGCGTTTGTGGTTCCAGCGCTCGCGGCCTGCCTGCTGGTCATCGCTTACCAGAACTTCGTCATCTTTCCGCATTTCCGCAATGCGCTGGCCGAGATGCGCGCGCCCCAGATTCTGCCGACCGTGTCGCTGGTCGGCGGCAACAGCCGCGGCGGGGCTGCAGGGCCATCGATCGCCGCGCAGAATACACAGTCGTTCCTGGTGCTCGTCGATATTCCGAGCGAGGATCGCTTTTCGAGCTACACTTGCCTGCTGTATTCTCCTTCCGGATCACTTGTATGGCGTGTCCCGGTTTCTGCCGATGCTGCGAAAGACACCGTATCCATCCGCGTCCCAGCCGGGCAGAGAGCGGCGGGC
Source organism: uncultured Acidobacteriaceae bacterium (assembly GCA_963786085.1). Lineage (GTDB taxonomy): Bacteria > Acidobacteriota > Terriglobia > Terriglobales > Acidobacteriaceae > Silvibacterium. The sequence continues at coordinate 17,571 of CAWAYO010000080.1, read as the reverse complement.
AGCTACACGCTGGTTGTGCAGGGAAACACGGGTTCCGCTCCGGCTGAGAACGGAGTCGACCTCGCGCATTACCACTTCATGTTGAACAGCCAGAAGTAAGATACCCGCATCAGGAAGGCAGCCATGCAGACAGATGTGAAGAAGGTCTTTTACTTTCACGCCGATGCCAATTCTCTCGGTGGTTATCTTGAAAACCCGTTCCGAGTGATCACGTCGCAGGCGTCTGTTTCCCTGCCGTCGGTCGGCGGCTATGCTTCGACGCGGGCGCACGGGTACAAATTCGAGGAGATCGTCACCTGTCGGTCGACATACACGCATGTCGCCGGTCGTCCCACCAAGACGAACGGCCCGTGGACGGCCCGCGTTACGGCGGTCGTCGAAGGTCTGGAGATTCTCGGGGTGCTGTCGCTGGAGCGGGCGGTTGCGCGCCTTTTCGTCGAACATCCGGCGGACGGGGGTCCACCAAAGGTTTCTTTTGCCGGCTCGCAGTTCCACAAACTGCGCTTTCTGGGCAAAGATGTCGAGCCGACCCTGAATTCGACCCTGCTCCCCGCCCATCACCGGGGTGGGGATGCTTACAATGAGGACGAATCATTTACGCCCGAAATCGAATGGCAGGCGCTCTGGGGTGTGGCCACGACCCAGTCCGCCGCGCTCCGCGATGCTTCGGGCGCACCCGCGTGGGCGATTGACAGATACGGATGGCTGGCCGCGAAACAAACCCCCGGAAGCGATGGCTACGCGATCTGCTCGCTGGTCGACAAGGTGGAGACTGTGGCTCCGGCCCAGTCGTACGGCCATTCCCTGGAGGTCCCCGACATCGGCAGGTTCTTTCTTGGCGAGGCGATGATCCTACCCCAGTCGATCCAGCTCACCATGGTTCGCGCCGAGCTGGGGTGCAAGACAACGGGTCAGGCGAGCGTGGCCACCGCAAGATCGAACGGCGTGTCGTATCCGCCATAATCGTCATCGCCGTATGGATTTTCCCCATCTTTGTCTTGTCGGGGTGCCGCTCCTCGTCCTCAGGGCCGGCGCCCTCTGATCCAGAAACCGCTATTCGGAACATCCGCGCAGAAATCGTTCACGGCAACCTGGCTGTTGCCCAAAACCGGGCCGAAGAGGAGCTAAAGCGGTACTCGGGGCATGACCCGAGGCGAGCCACAGAATTCCGGCTTCTCGATGCAGAGATTCTGGGCCTAGAGGGCCGCAGCCGCGATTCGCTCCTTCTGCTGACAGACACCAGCGCCACTTATCCTGTCACGGGTGACCTGGCCATCAAGAGAAAGATGCTCTGCAGCCTGGCCCACGTTCATCTAGGACAGCCACAGCTGGCAGACCGGGAACTCAAGGAAGCCCGGGAGCTTTCCGAGTCCGGTCACTCTTCTCTCCTCGGCGAGGTTGTTCAGGTCGACGGCATCCTCGGAGTACGCCGACAGCAGTTTGCGAAGGCCACCGACTCGTTTCGAGCCAGCCTTCAGATTGCCCGACAACAGAGGGATAAGTTTCTGGAGGCCAGTGATCTGCTCAACCTGGGCTGGCTGGCGCTGCAGGCAGAACACTTTGACGAATCGCTGGATTGGTTCAATGCATCTTCCCAGATTGCACGGTCGATCCAGGCGCGCGTGATCCTCGAATCCGATCTGGGCAATATCGGGTGGGCGTATTACAAGCTAGGCGACTACGAGAGGGCACTGGCAAGCTTCCAGCAGGCGGAAGAGCAGGCAAAGAACCTGGGCGCGCCTGTATCTCAGATCAACTGGCTGAACAATGCCGGCTTGTCACTTTATCAGCTCGGCGCTTTCAAGGAGGCGGAAGACTACTACCGCAAAGCGCTCGCAGCCGCGCAGGCTATCGACAGCAAAGAACTGATTGCGAACACCCGCACATCGATTGCGCTTCTATTCCTGCAACAAGGTCAGATCGCTTCTGCCCGCCTGCAAACCGACGAAGCCCTCAAGGCGGCACAATTCCTGCAGGACAAATCCGTCGAGCTCGACCCGCTCTTCCTGCAGGCGCTTCTCGCCGCGCAGACCAATGCTCCCGATGCCGAGCGGATGCTGATGCAGGTCCACCAGGAGGCGGCCGATGCGCCATCACTGCAATGGGGGATCGAAAATTCAATTGGCGATTTCTATATGCGCCGGCATCAGCTGCAGAAGTCGGAGATTTGGTATCGGAAATCCATTCAGACCTTCGAAACCCAGCGCTCCTCTGTGAAAGAGGAGGAGCTGAAACTGCCGTTCTTCGCTAACGGCGATTCACTTTACCGTGACTATGCGGATTTCCTCGTCGCTTCCCAGAAGCCCACGCAGGCCTTGCAGCTGCTCGACCTGGGGCGCGCGAGAACGCTTGCCGAGGGACTGGGAACGGCGCGGCCTTCGGCACAAACATCCGGCAACTCTGTGGATTCACCCTCTGTCGACCCGCAGGTGGTCGCGCGCCGGCTTCATGCAGTGATCCTCTTTTATTCGCTTGGGCCGGACAAATCCTCGCTGTGGGCGGTGAACGCCAACGGCACGCGCCTCTTTCCACTTCCGAAACAATCAGAGATCGACGATCGTGTCGCGCGTTATCAGAGGGCGATTCTTCGATCAAGCGATCCGCTGCGCGAAGGCAATGACGATGGACGATCTCTCTACGACCTGCTGGTCGCGCCCACCGCCGGCATGATTCCACCGGGTTCCCGAGTCTTCGTCATTCCCGATGGCAGCCTGAACGGGTTGAACTTTGAAACACTGCTCGCGCCGGGATCCGCTGGTGGACCGCACTATTGGATCGAAAACGTAACTGTTACGAACGCAAACTCTATCGGCCTGCTCTCCCACCTCGATGGCCGCTCGACTGGACCAAAAACCAAAAAACTGCTGCTTATCGGGGATCCTGTTTCTCCAACTCCGGAATATGAGCGCCTTCCCAACGCGCGAGTTGAAATCGGCGACATTGCCGGGCATTTCCCGCAGGATCGCCGAGCGGTATTCACGCAGGGCAACGCCGTGCCCGCCGCATATATTAAAAGCAAGCCGGATCAGTTCGACTACATTCACTTTGTCGCCCACGGCACAGCCAGCCGGCTGAGCCCTCTCGATTCTGCGGTCGTGCTCTCAGCCGAGCCCCAGCATCCGGACAATTTCAAGCTTTACGCACGCGACATCGTCCGGCACCCGTTGCATGCCGAGCTGGTGACCATCTCGACTTGTTATGGATCCGGCCAGCGGGCCTACGCCGGTGAAGGACTGGTCGGGCTCTCGTGGGCTTTTCTGCGCGCCGGATCACACAACGTCATCGCCGCGCTATGGGAGGCCAACGATGCTTCAACACCGCTGCTGATGGACAAGCTGTACAGCGGCCTGAACGCCGGAGATGATCCCGAGACGGCATTGCGCGCAGCCAAGCTCTCGTTGATTCATTCTCAGGGTGTCTATCGGAAGCCCCTGTACTGGGCGGCGTTTCAACTGTACGCCGGCTCCTGAATCGCTTCGAAGCGTTGCTGGCCCATTGTGCGCCTGGCAGATAATATAAGCAGCGGACAACGCACATGCAGACAGAAACCGTATCGCCAGTATCTATCGAACAATTCTTCCTCGGCTGCCTCGCCCACGCCTCTTACCTCGTGAGTTCCGGAGGAGTCGCGGCTGTCATAGACCCGCAGCGCGATGTCGATCTCTATATTGAGGCCGCCGCCGAGAAAGGTCTCAAGATCGAACACATTATCGAAACCCACCTCCACGCCGACTTCGTCTCCGGGCACCACGAACTTGCCGAACGCACGGGCGCACGCATTTACATTGGGGCTGCCTCGGGCGCGACCTTCCCGCATATCCCCATAAAAGACGGCGACTCTTTGGAGTTCGGAAACTGCCGCTTCGATTTCATCGAGACTCCGGGGCACACGCTCGAAAGCATCTGCGCGGCGCTGACCGATCTGGCAGACTCTTCCAAGCCGCGCGCGGTCTTTACCGGAGACACGCTCTTTGTCGGCGATGTGGGCCGACCCGATCTCTCTGCTGAACACACACCGCAAGAGCTCGCCGCACTACTCTACAAGAGCCTGCATGAAAAGCTGCTGAAACTTCCTGAGGACACGGAGATATTTCCGGCGCACGGCGCGGGTTCTCTCTGTGGACGGCAGATGAGCAGCGAACGCTCATCGACTATCGGTAAGGAACGGCGTTTTAATTACGCGCTGCAGGCGCGCACGCCGGAGGAATTCGTCAGCCTGCTCACCGACAGCCTCCCACCCCGCCCCGAATACTTCGGCCGGGACGTGGAGCTGAATCGCCAGGGCGCCGCCGCACTCGACAAGCTTGCGCCGCCTGCACCGATCCCCGCCGCCGAGGTCCTGCGGCTCCAGTCCGAGGGAGCTATCGTGCTCGACACACGCCCGGCGATGCAGTTCGCTGTCGCGCATGTTCCGGGGTCGATACATATCGGGCTCTCCGGGCAGTACGCCTCCTGGGCTGCGCGCATACTGGGTCTGGACAAACACATCATTCTGGTCGGCGAAGACGCCGATTATATCCGCGAGTCGCAGCTGCGCCTCGCCCGCGTAGGGATCGAGCATGTTGACGCCTATCTCGAAGGGGGGATCGCGGGCTGGATCGACGAAGGCTACGAACTCGACTACATCCCGCAGATCTCACCGCAGGAGTTCGCCGAGTTGCTGGAGAGCGAAAAGGGTCATATCGCGGTCCTGGATGTCCGCGAACCGGGTGAGGTGGAAGGCGGCGCTATCAAGGATTCGATTCGCATCCCACTTGGCCAGCTTGCCAGCCGCACCGGGGAGCTCGACTCGTCGAAACTGCTCGTCGTGCACTGCAAGGGCGGATACCGGAGCGCCATTGCCACCAGCATCCTGCGCCGAGCCGGATTCCGCGATGTTGCCGACCTGGCCGGCGGCTATGACGCCTGGCTGGCGACGGGCCACTGATCGCTGCCAGCCTTTGAAAGCAGATTGGGGCGCCGCTCGCGGCCCTGACTGCAGCCCTGCTATTTGCCGTTGGTAAACCGGGAACACCTGCATTTCGCCTAAACCGTTCTTCTGGCAACCGCATAACGGCGGTGATAACGTTGTGCGCAGGTAACGCACTATTCAGGCAGGCGCGGAGTGGCGCCGGGATTTTGCAGGCCGTCGGCATAGCGATCGTGCCCGCGACTTTGCCGTTTTCCAAGGGATGGCATGGCTCTGAATCGAAGGCTTTCGGTTTTTGTCTCATCCACATCGGAGGATCTTCATGCCTACCGCCAGGTAGCGCAGCAGGTCATTCTTGCGCGCGGGTGGTACCCGATCATGAACGAGTACTGGGGGGCGATGGCGAACCCAGTGGTCAGTTCATGCTGCGAAAAAATCAAGACTGCTGACCTGGTGCTGCTCATCATGGCGTTTCGGCAAGGCTTCGTTCCCACGGTGGAGCAGGAGGGCAATGGAGTTGACTCCGTTACCGCGCTCGAGGTGGACTACGCGCACAAGAACAAGATCCCCGTGTTGGGCCTGCTGGCCAACCCAAACACGTGGCCCGGCGGCCTGTTCGAGGATGGGCAGGTCGCCCGCGACTGGGTGAAGAAGTTTCGCGGAGAACTCAATCTGCCGGTGGAGTTTTTCGATCCGGAGCAGCCGAATCCCGCAGCCAAGGAGACCGATCAGCTACCGCAGTTCCGCGCGAAGGTGGGCGGCGTATTGCTCAACTACCAGCAGGAGCTGATTGCGAAGGAAGAAAAGGCCGGGGCCTCCGCGGAGGGCCCCGACTATTTCGGCCGCGCCTGCAAGGGGATCATCGACGGAACGAGCATTCCCTTTCTGGGATCGGGGGTGTATGGCGAGGGCGACCTGAGCGCGCCGGCGTTGTCAAAGGCTTTGGGGATAGACGCAGGAGCCGATGAGTCATGCCTTGCGACAGCCGCAGAGTATCGCGAGCGCTACCTCGGATCGCGCCTGGACTTCCTTGAGGAGTTACATCGCATCCTCGAAGAGCGGATGTCGCAGTTGCCGTCGCCTCCGGCGATGTACGAGATGCTGGTCAGTGCAAAGCGTCCGCCCTTGATCGTGTCGTCCACATGCGACATGGTGCTGGAGCGCTACCTGGAGAAGCAGGGCAAGGACTACATCCTCGTATGCCACGTGGTTCGCTCGCGCGATAACGAAAATGACGGCAAGATTCTTGTGTTTCATGGCGACAAGCACGAGTTCTGCGTCGCGGATAAGATTCCGCTCGAGGCCGACAAGTACATCATCTACAAGCCGCTGGGCTCGCCGATGCTGCACGAGAGGCTCGATCCCGACCTCGAAATCGACACGGTGGTCATTACCGAGAGCGATCATCTTCTCCTGTTGGGGCGGCTGGAACACGAACTGACGCAGATTCCCACGGCGTTCTGCCGCTTATTACAGCGGCGTCCGCTGCTGTTTACCGGCTATGGCCTTGACGTCTGGCACTACCGGCTGGTCATGCAGGTCTTTCAACTTGTGCAGGCGCAGGGATCACGGCCAACGCCAATGGTGGTACGCCAACCGGCTTCTCCCATGGAAGAGATGGCCTGGCGACGCCTGGGGGCGGACGTTCTACGTGTGACGCCGGATGAATTTGCGCATCGGGTGCTGGCGGCCCTCTCCCCCGAAAAGGATGGCGCATCCAATGCTGGCTAGCGATCTGCAAATCGACCAGGCAATCGCGCACCTCGAGGGTCCTTATGTGGGGCTGCGTCCCTTCGAACGAACCGAGCAGGCCATTTTCTTCGGTCGCGCGATGGACGCAGGTTTTCTCAAGGACAAGATCTTCTCCGCGCGGCTGACACTGCTTTATGCGCCTTCTGGTGTCGGGAAGTCATCCATCCTACGGACACTGGTGACTCCGGCCCTTGAGGAGCAACATGCCTGGGTTAAATATGTCGACAACTGGACCGCCGACGACCCGTGTGCAGCCCTTAAAACGCGCCTGGTTAAATTCGCTTCGGAGCTGGGTATCCCGGACGCCGGCAAAGATTCGCCCACGCTGACGGAGGTAGTTGCCCGGATCGCGAAGGCTGATGACCGTACTGCCATCCTCATCCTCGACCAGTTCGAGGAGTTTCTGGTGACGCATGGAAAAGATCTCGATCCCCTACGAAAGGAGCTGGCAGCGCTGGTGCGTACGTCGGGGCTCGACGTGCGGGTGGTTCTTTCGCTGCGCCAGGAATTTCTGGCCACTTTGGAGCCGTTCCGCAACGAGATACTCAATCTGTTCCAGTCCACGTACCTGCTGGACAGCCTGGATGATCAGGGCCTGCGCGATGCCATCGAGAAACCCGTCGAAATCTTCGGCGGCGAGTACGAATCGGAATTGACGAATCAGCTTGTGGCCGATCTGCGCGCCACAGAGGACAGAGAAACGGTCGCAAGCAGCAGGGCGCCGGTAGATCTGCCGATGATGCAGATCGTCTGCGGACGTCTGTGGCAAGAAACACTCAATCGCAAGCAGACCACGCTTACGCTGGCGCTTTACAAGGAGCTTGGCGGCGCGGACAAGATTCTCGAAACGTATGTGCGCCAGGTGATGCCGAAACGCTGGTCCGAACAATTGCTCACAGCAAAACTTATGCGGCTGTTAGCGCCAGCCAGCGGACTCAAAAGGCCCTACAGCGGCAAAGAGCTGGCCGAAAACGACGACCTCGACCAGCGTCGAGTCTGCGCCGAACTGGAACGGCTGAGCGCGCAGCGCATTCTCCGCGCCCGTGAATATCACGGCCAGAAGCTTTATGAGCTCCAGCACGATGCGTTCGTCCGGTTCATCAGCCCGTGGCGCGATGAAATACTGCGCCGCGAAAAAGTCAGGCGGCGTTTTGGCGCGGTAGGTATAGCGGCAGCCGTTATTCTGGCGCTCGTGGGGTACTACCTGCTGACGGATTATCTCGAACTAAGGAAGGCGACCCGGCTGGTCAGCACGCTGAAAGAACAGCCGGCCGAAGAACGGCACAAGGTCGCTGAATCGCGGTTCGACTCGGCAACGACCGACCTGCTCTTCCGGTGGAAGCGCCTCGCGCTGCTGAAGATCCTGCTGGAGAGGAACAAGGACTATATTCCGGATGGCTACGGCGTCGCCAACGCACCTCCCCAGGGCTCGGAGCAGACGGCCAGCGTCGACAAGCCCCAGGACACCGGAATTAATCCAGCGCCTCAGAACGTGGTCTGTTCCCCGGTGTGCGTGTACTACTCCAGCCGGAGGCAACTGGATGAGAGCTACTTCAACCAGGAATGGAGATACCTCGCGACCTCGTACTTCGCGAAGCGCGGCATTCCTGTCCCCCTGGAGCTCACTCTCGTTAAAATGGCGGCTTTCCCGATCAAGCGTATCGACGTAATCAGCGGCAACCAGAGCGATAACAGCCTGAAGACACTCGCGACCATTGCAGTCCCGGCCCATGAAGACGAGGTCTTCATTGCGCCGGACAACATTCGCGGCCCCGCGAAAGATTTCCTTGACCGCTACCGTCACGATCCCGACTGGGTGGAGGTTCCAATATCCGAGGTACCCGCCCCATTCGGGCCTCTGACGGTGGTGCCACCCTGGTCGCGTCCTGTATGGAAGGTCGCTGGAACGCCGGCGACCGATGGGCGGGCAATGGCCGCCGTTTACCTGGCCGCATACCTGATGAAGAATCCTGCGCCACTCTTCGGGCCCGACGCGATGACGCTTTTGCTGAACAACGCAATGCAGATTAGTCCGGATACGGTAAAGGAAGCCGTTGCCGCGCGCGGGTATGATCGACTGCCTTCCGATTTTGCGGAGCTGGTAGCGCGGGGCCAGTCGCTCACGGATCTTCCCGCCATTCTCGACGCCCTCGCCGCCTACCCTGCGGCTGATCCTGCAAACACCTCCCCAGCAGTGGCCGATCATGTATACACCGATCTTCGCACCGGAAAGTCCAGGATACCGGCCCACCTGAGCGGCCCCTGGAAAGATACCGGTGCCCTGCCAACGAATAAGCCCTCGGTAGCCCGGACCTACGAACAGGTAGAGGCGTGGCTTCCGAGCCTCGAGCGCCCGGTCAAGGTTTATCTAGGCAGGGATCTCGAGCAAAACTGGTTTACCGGAAAGCAAGCAATTCTCGGCCAGCGCCTCAATGATCTTCACGACCGGGTGATCGTGCAATACGGGGTCGAATTGCGTGGGCCGCTGGTGTTCTCCACGAGCGTGGAGAATCCCCTGGCGCCGCAGTCCTACCGCATTGCAGCCATCAACCAGGACATCCGCGAATGCGACGTTCCGGCAGTAGCTGATGCGAAGTTAGATCAGTTCATGGATACGTTGCAGAGGTGCGTGGTGGCCTCGAGAACGGCATGGGTTCTGGCCGAGGATGCGAATCTGCAACGACAGGGGACCACTCCCGGGATGCAGAAGTGGCTTGCGGGCAGATACTCGTTGACCAGCCAGAAACAGTTGATGCGAGCGGTGGTGGGCGGCGGCTTGTCCAGTGGAGCACCGACGGCAGAAGACACGCTCTGGCATAACGACTGGCTGCTTCGCTCGCTTCTCTTCTGGTCTCATGTGGACGATCCGCTCAACACCGCTAAGATGGCCGGCCATCTCAGAGAGACGCAGCGCGCCCGGCTTGGCCAGATTCAAGCGCCGGAGTCAACGCAGCTCGCTACGAGTCTGGTCAGTGCGGGCATTCGCGCTCTCCAGGCCGATCAGATAGCAGCAGCGGAAGAGTCCTTCTCGCGAGCCGTCGCGGCCAACAGGTCGATGGCTGTGCAAAGCTTTCTCTCCGCCTATCCGTCGACCTTGAAATCGATTGAGTTCAGCAATGCCGCAAAGCTTTGCGACGGCAAGACGCCGCCGTATCTGAGCTATGCCGCCTACCGGGATAACAAGCAGCGGATAGCGCTCGAAGAGGCTCTGACGCAGTGGGGAAGCAGCCTGCCGCCGGGGACGGCACGCAGACTCGGACTCTGTTCGCTGCAGGCCTCCGCATACCGGACTCACGGCAAGCGGCTTGCGCTCGAGAGCAGCCTGCTCATGCATGCCGACCCTGCCGGCTGGACTCCGGATGAGGCTCGCTGGCTGGCGGAAAAGGTGTTGAGTGACTACGATCCTTACGCCGACACTCCGGAACTAAGAGACGCCGCGTCCCGCTTGCTGAAAAGCGCTGTGATCCGCCTGCCGGCGGTCGATAGCGATATGGCCGTCCGCTTTGTGACCGGCAACTACGACAGATCGACGCTGGAGGGTATGAATGCGCCTGGCCCCAAAGCGTGGCGGTTGAAACTGCTGCAGGATCTGGCTGATGCTCGCCCGGAACCAGCCCACGTGATGGAGCTGGCTGTGCAGCTCAATCAGAGTGATAATCCCGAAGATCTGCAGAAAGTTATCCAGATCACGGATCATCCGGAACAAAGCCTTGCGCGGGAACAAAATCCCCAAAAGCGGCAGGAGTATCTCAACGAGCTTCTGTACTACCGAGCCAACGCCCTGCAGCGGCTGTCGGAACTCGGGACTGCTAATCCGGCTCTGAATCTGAAGGATCGTCGCGCTGAGGCAGGGGCAATTCTGACGGAACTGGCGAAGCAAAAGGGATGGGAGGAGCCGGCCTTGTCGCTGCAAATGGAGTTCCTCGTGGAGCAGGGGGACTACGGCAACGCGATAAAGATCGGACAAACGATTTTTTCGCTCTACCCGCAGCAGGCCACCAGCGACACCGTGCCCTACTTGCTTATGCTGCTGTGTGAGTTGATCACCGGAGACGAAAAGGCAGCCATTGCAACCGCGAACGCTGCTGAAATGGCAGCGAGTGCCAGCACTAACGCCGATACAATCTCGAGCCTGATGTTTACCGCGGCTCTAGGGGCAATCGTCACGCGATCGCCTTCGATGGACGACTACGGCAGCCGCTTTCTGCTGATGGATCACCCCTACGTGCCCTACATCGCGATGATGCTGTATAGCATGGCTTCTCCGCAGACGCAGGAGGACGCCCGAAGCCTGCTCATGGAGCGCTGGAAGCTGGCCGACAGAGTTCACTGGAAGGATCGTCTGCGGGGTGGCGATGAAACCGCATGGCGCGAAATGCTGCTCGGGATGTACGTCGGTGAAGTCTCACCTGGTGAGATTTTCGATCCGCTGAAAGACGAGCGGTCGTTTGCAAATTCCGATTTTAGTTTCCTGCCCATGTCGCGTAACGACATGCTCTGCGAGGCAAACTTCTACTCCGCCCTGCTGGCCGAGCAGAAGAAGGATATGAAGACCCGGAATGCAGACCTGCAAAAGGTTCTCGATACCAAGGTGGTCTATTTTACGGAGTATTCCCTTGCCAAGTTCATGCTCGCGCAGAAGAACTCTGTGAACTGACCGGCGCGCTCGAGACAGCTCAGGCCGGCTTTAGAAATCCTCCAAAATGCTCGGGCTTGACGTCCTGCCCGACTGCCCGTCCGATGGCCAGCAGATTATCGATCTGGTTGATCGCGTCGAGCTTTTGTACTTCATCAGGATTCAGATTTCCGAGTCCGATCGCTGCGAGTCCCTTCTGGCTCAGATCGGCGTTGTATCGCGCGTACAGAAATGCGCGGCCCAGATCCCGTTCCAGCGGTATGGAGGGGACTTTCGTGATCCGCTCCAGCGTCAAGTCGTCCTGCGACTCGCGGCAGATGAGGTCGAGCAGTTCCCGGTCGATGACCGAGCCGTGGATACAGCGGCCGACTGTACGGCAGTTGAGATCCTGGTCGATGGACATAGCGTTCATCAGGTTGCCGGGGATCGCGGCGACGTTGCCGACAAGGTTTGTTTGCGGGTCGAGGGTAGACGGGCCCAAACGCTCAGCTTCGCCGGTACCGACGGAAATCACCAGCAGATTTTTCTCGCCTGTCTTCCAGCACAAACGGTATGGCTCGTGCGTGGCCATGCGGTAAAGCAGAAATGAGGGATTGTTATACGGCGTCATTCCGCCGTCTACGAAAACGAACGATTTCTCCGGGTCGCTCGGGTCCCAGTTGAGGACCTCGGGCGGGAAATACACCGGCGCTGCCGTGCTTGCCCGCACCAGGCGCCAAAGCGGTATGCGAAGGTTGCAGTCTTTCCGATCGGGCGCATTGTATTTCGCTTCGGGATTGCTGCTGACTGGCCACGGCGAATCAGTAGTTGCGTTGCGCGTGACGATCAGCAGCAGGCAGCGGAGATAGTCTGGAGACAGATCGAGGTCCTTAGCGCCTACACCCGGAGGGTCGCCTTTCCGCGGTTGATTCATCACCTGCCGCAGCTTGTCCTTCAGTGGATCGGACTTGTACAGGCTCCAGAATCGCTGCAGAAGACGATTCTTCTCGAACATCTCCGGCCCGGTGGAGACGTAAAAGTCGATCAGCTCGGCGACGGTCATCCCGCGCGCTAAAGCAGCTGCGAGGATCGCACCGGTGCTCGTGCCTCCGATGTAGTCGAACCACTCTCCCAGGCGAAAGCTGTCTCCCTCACCGGTCGCGTCCCTGAGGATGGCTTCGATATTTTCGAGGATGCCGAGGGTGATGAGGCCACGAATCCCTCCTCCGTCGAGTGAAAGCATGCGCCGCGGCCGTTCGGTCTCATACTTCGCACGCAACGTGCCCCAGAGTTCTGGTTTCATCCTGTTCCTCCTGCGAATTTTTGACAGCCTGTCGAGCGCTCCCCAATGTACTCCGTTTGAGGCTTCGCCGAAAATGAATCCCCGGAACGGGCGGGAGACTCCGATTGCCTTGCCGTCGTCTGCGCGAGAGAATCAGTGGGCTGCAACAGAGAGGGATCCAACCTCATGCCAATTCGCGTGTGTTTCATGGTTATGCCGTTCGGAACGAAGCCGACTGGTGCCGACCCGGGCAAGGGTCCGGCCCAGATCGATTTCAATGCATTGTGGGACAAGGCGCTGCGCCCGATGATCGAGGACCTCGATTATCTGCCTATCCGCGCCGATCAAGATGCCGGCTCGCTGATCATTCAGGCCATGATCGAGCGGCTTGCCATCTCCGATCTGGTCATCGCCGATATGACGATACCCAACGCGAATGTCTATTACGAGGTGGGAGTACGCCATGCCGCAAAGCGCGCGGGCTGCGTGCTCATCGCCGCGGATTGGTCGAAGCCTCTCTTCGATGCAGCCCAGATGCGACGACTAACCTATCCAATGGCGGAAGGGGTGGTCACGGATGAGAGCGCGGCGGTGATTCGCGGTTCCCTGGAAGATGGGATCCGACAGGTCATGAATTTTGACTCGCCGGTTTTCCAGACTATTCCGGGATTTCCCGACCATGTCGACATCAGCACCGTGCAATCTTTCCGCGACGTGGCTGAAAGGCTGGCGCGTATCCAGTCTGACGTGAGCGTCGCCCGAAACCTACCGCCCGGCCAGGCCAAGGACCTGGTCAAAAAGCTCGCGGACAATTATGGGGACGACGCTGTCGCCGTGCCCAGCGTTGCACTGGAACTGGTGATGCTGCTTCGCGACACCCGGCAATGGGCGCCGGCATTGAGCTTCATCGATGGATTACCGCCGCAGGTGCGAGAGATGCCGACCATTCGCGAGCAGCGTGCACTGGCTCTGAGCAAGAGCGGGCAGCATTCGGAGGCGATCGCCGAACTCGAGGCGCTGATCCGGGTTGCCGGGGACAGCTCGGAACGCAGCGGCCTGATCGGCGGCCGATATAAGGCACTTTACGAAGCGGCTGCTGACGCGCCAACACGGAGTCGGAATCTGAACAGCGCCATCACCAGCTATCAACGCGGGATGATGCTCGATCTGAACGACTACTATCCTGCGAGCAATCTGCCTCGTCTATACCGCGAGCGCAACCTAAGCGACGACGAGACGAAAGCCATGTCTGCCGCGCGGCTAACGGTGGTGGCGTGCGAGCGCGCGATGCAGCGGAATCCAAACGATCCGTGGATTCGTCCAACGCTACTTGGGGCGGCGTTTGATGCCGGGGATGTTCCGAAAGCCAGAAAGCTGCTCGACGAATTCAACCAGGCGGCAACGGCTCCGTTTCAGCTTGAGTCGACGATTCCGGATTTGCGACGGGCGCTGTCTCTGCTGGCGTACCCGGAGACGTCGCCGGAGCTGGCCTCAATTCTTGGCGACTTTCAGCGGCTGCTCGATCCGAATGGAACCGTTACTGCTCTGGCGGGAAGGCGGGTCGATGCCGTGGGCGCGAAAGATCGCCGCTTCCCACCCGAGAATGAGGCGCTCGTGTCGCAGCGTGTCCGCAACATGCTGGTGGCAACGGCGAGCATCGGCGTGGTTTCGTCGGCAGCTTGCGGCGCAGACATTCTTGCGCTGGAAGCCGCAGGAGAACTCGGATTGAACCGGCGCGTGGTGCTTCCCTTTTCGCGGGATCGCTTTCGATCGACCTCGGTTGCCGATCGCGGCGAGGAGTGGGGAAAACGGTTCGACGCCATTATGGCGGGGCTGGGCAAGGACGACGTTGTCGAGCTGGGCCTCGATGGAAAGGAAGACGAGGCCTACGCGGCGACGAATGTGAAGATCCTCGATGTGGCGGAGAAGTCAGCGGCAGACCAGCGTGTGATCGCTGCGATCGTCTGGAACGGACTGGCGAGAGGAGCATCAGACCTGACCGATGCGTTCCGCCAGCTTGCTGTCGGCAGGAAAATTGAAACGGTATCGGTCCCGACGCTGTGATTAGAGCTTGTTGCTCTCTCCGATTAGAGCTTGTCGCTTCTGCGGGCCTGCTTGCGAAAGAACATCCCCGCGGCAAGGAACAGCGCCGAGATGGCCGTGGCCATCACCCCGCCGCCGAGCTGATGGTGATGCAGGCTCAGCGCGGCGTCGAGAAACCATGCACCCGCACCCACGAACCATATCCAGACAAACCATGTTCGGAACGGATTTCTGCTGGCTCTGTCTTCACCTGCATCCGGTTTCACCTTTGCCCACCTGACACCATTTTGCTTGACCGCGCTTGCGTTTGACTAGGACCCCGCCATTTCGCGCCTTACTCGACGAGGCAGATGAGGCATTTCAGATATTCCGTCTCGGGAATGGTTAGAACAACCGGATGATCGGCGGCGGCGCCGCGCCTCTCAAGCAGACGCACCCTGCGTCGCGCATCTCCGGCGGCCGCCGCCACAACCGCCGTGAAGTCGGCGAGGGAAACATGATGGGAGCAGGAGCAGGTCACCAGAATGCCGCCCGGTCGGAGCATCCGTAGTGCACGCAGATTCAGCTCCTTGTAGCCGCGCAACGCACCCTCAACGGCACGCTTTGATTTTGCGAAGGCCGGGGGATCGAGAACGATGGTGTCGTACGCCGCTCCCGAGTCGCTCCAGTCGCGCAGGAGATCAAAGGCGTTGGCCTCTACCCAGTCCACCTCAGAGCCGCCCAGAGCATCGCGATTTGCTTCAAGATTCTGTTCGGCCACTTCCAGCGCGGCCCGCGACACATCGACTCCGGTGACTCGCGGGCAGGATCGGGCGAGGTGCAGGGCAAATCCGCCCTGGTAAGTACAGACATCAAGGGCCTCACCATGTGCATATTTTGCCGCTGTAGAGTAGTTCTCCCGCTGGTCGAGAAACGCGCCGGTTTTCTGCCCTGCGCTGGCATCGTAGTGGAAGTTCAGCCCATTGAGACGGAAAAGCGTGCGGGTGAGCGGTTCTTGCCTCGCATGCAGCGGCGCGCCGTCGAGTGGCACATTGAGCTGCTCCAACTCGCGGATGCGAGCGTCGGGGCGCTCAAGGATCGTCGCCGGGTCGAGCGCCTCGCGCAGGACCTTGGTGACCACGATCCGAACAGCCTCGTTATCCAGAGCCCGGGTGAGCAACTGCACTATAACCAGCTCGCCGTACTTATCGACGATGATCCCAGGCAGGGCATCCGCTTCGCTGAAAACCAGCCGGCAGGCGTTCGTATCGGAACTCGATAGGATCTCCCCGCGCAGCGCAATTGCGGCGCGCAGGCGAATATCCAGCAGTTCGAGCCATTCCGGCTCGCTCGCAATCAGATCCGTCGAAACCAGCCGCAGCGCAATCTCCGAGGCAGAACTATAGAGCGCTGTTCCAAGCAGGATTCGGCGCTGATCCACGACCGGCAGGAGATGAGGGGCATCGTCTGGAATCTCAAGTACATCTGAGCGGTATACCCATACATGCCCGACGCGCAGGCGGTCGGCGGCGCGACGCGAAATGATCGCGACAGGTCCCTCCGTCGTCGAAGCACGTACGGCGGGAGACGCTTGCTCGCCGGGCGCTTTCGATCTCGCTCCGGGGCCGTCATGACGATGTTTTTTTGTCTCTTTACCGGTCATTGACGTTCACCCAGCAATCTTCGCATAAGCTAGAGCGCATATAATGAGACATGGCAACCGCCCAGACCACCTCGCTGACCGCTGAGGAGAGTCCTGATCTGTTTGCTGACAAGTTCAGCAAACTGCTCGATCTGGTGCGTGCCAACCGTCCCGGCGACGATCTCGATATCATCCGCAAAGCCTGGGATTTCTGTCTCGAACATCACAAGGGCCAGATGCGGGCCTCGGGCGAGCCTTTTGTTTTGCACCCGCTTGAGGTCGCGCTCGTTCTCGCAGAGATGAAGCTCGACTCGACCGCCATCGCCGCTGGCCTGCTGCATGACGCCATTGAAGACACGGAGGCTGAAGCAGCCGAGATTCGCGCAAAATTTGGCGAGCAGGTTGAGCACATCGTCGAGGGCGTGACCAAGATTGACAAAATTCAGTTCGCCAACCGCGAAGATCGCCAGGCGGAAAACGTTCGCAAGATGCTGCTGGCCATGGTCAGTGATGTGCGCGTGGTGCTGATCAAGCTGGCCGATCGCCTGCACAACATGCGCACGCTTGAGCATCTCTCGCCGGAGAAGCAGCAAAGTATAGCTCGCGAAACCCTCGACATCTACGCGCCGCTCGCCCATCGCCTGGGCATGGGCAAGGTGCGCGGCGAGCTCGAAGACCTCTCCTTCCGCTATGTCGATCCATTCACCTACGAGCAAGTGCACGAGGCGGTTGAGGCGCGCCGCAAAGAGGGCGAGCAGTTCCTGAATGGCGTTGAGGGGCTGTTGATGGAGAAGCTTCGCGAGAACAACATCAAGGCCCGTGTCGAGTGGCGCATCAAGCGCCTTTACAGCATCAACCAGAAGCTGCAGAAGTCGAAGATTTCCGTCGATCAGGTCTATGACCTTCTAGCGCTGCGCGTGATCACAACCAGCGTTCCCGATTGCTACGCAGTCTTCGGCCTCATTCACAGCATCTGGAGACCGGTTCCCGGACGCATCAAGGACTTCATCGCCATGCCCCGGCCCAATTTGTATCAGTCACTGCACACAACCGTGATGGGCGAGGGCGGTCACCAATTCGAGGTTCAGATCCGCACTGAGGAGATGCACCGAATCGCCGAAGAAGGCATTGCGGCGCACTGGAAGTACAAAGCGAACGGCTCCCCGATCAGCGCGCGCGACGAGCAACGTCTGGCCTGGGTACGCCAGCTGGTCGAGTGGCAGCGCGAGATGACCGATCCCAACGAGTTTCTCTCAACGTTGAAGATCGATCTCTACCCGGAAGAGGTTTACACTTTCACGCCGAAGGGCAAAGTGGTGGTCCTGCCCAAGGACGCCAGTCCGCTTGAC
>CAWAYO010000079.1:0-9732 GCA_963786085.1 uncultured Acidobacteriaceae bacterium | reverse complement strand
AATCAGCCCGGCCAGTTGCAAAAGGCAAGCACGCTAGACCTCTTTACCGGAAAGATTCGGGCGATTACTTCCTTGCCTCTTCCAGTCTCGCTCGTTCAGACTCTCAACTTACTGCATTCGTGACAAGGGGATCGGCGATCACCACTCTGTTCCGCCCCGTCCCCTTAGCGTGATAAAGAGCTGTATCGGTGAGATTCAATATCGCCTCGACTGGCATCGCAACATAATCTCCGCCCAGCGCAATCGCCCCAACACTCACGCTGATGTTTGTGACGCCATCCATGATGGACCCGCCCTCCGATACTGCCCTGCGTATTTGCTCAGCGCGCTCAGGCAAACGTCGCGCATCGCACCCGTTCAATACAATCAGGAATTCCTCACCGCCGTAACGGCCGATGGCGTCATCGGCTCGCACTGCGCCGCGCAGGCGTGCCGCCACTTCACGAAGCACCGCATCACCCGCCAGATGACCGTGGACGTCATTGATTCGCTTAAAGTGATCGATATCGCATAACAGTATGGCCGTGGATTGCGAAGATTGAAGGGCGCTATGGAGGAACTCCAGTATTCTTCCCCTGTTCCAGAGAGAAGTAAGGGCGTCATGGGTCGCCCGAAAACGCATGTCCTCACGCGCGGCTACCAAGGTGTCTTCCAGGCGCAGAATTCGCTGGCCGGTCCGCAATCTCGCCTTTAGTTCTGCCGGATTGCACGGCTTTATCAGATAATCATCGGCGCCGGCATCGAGTCCGGCCACCAGATCTTCTCTCGAGTCCTTGGACGTAAGCAAAATCAGATAAATATATCGATGCCCATGCATCGTGCGCAGTTGATGGCAAACCTGTGGCCCATCCAACTCCGGCATCATCCAGTCCAGCAATGCCAGTCTCGGGCCATCGTTCTCCAGAAGCTTTTCGATCGCGTCGCGACCGTTTTCCGCCGCCGTCACTTCGTACCCAATCTGCCGGAGCATCCTTTCCATGATCATGCGAGAAACCGCATCATCGTCTGCAACGAGGATTTTCACAGCACCGTCTCCTGACAGAGCGCATTCAAGGCATCCACTACGCGGGCAAGCTCGGGCTTCAACTCACGTAACCCCAACTCGGCGCCTGGAAGATCTCCCGATTTGCCTGCGCCTTCAACTCCCGCTGCCAGCCCGGCTGCTCTCTGTGCGGCGAGATTCGACAGAGCCCCCTTGAGAGAATGAGCTGCGAGCGTCAAATGCGCAGCGTTGCCGTCTTTCAGCGCGTTCGTCATAACCTCCAACTGCTTTGGGAAGTCGTCGCGAAATGTATTTACCAGCTCAGCAAGAAATTCTCTTTCATCGCCGATCCTCTCCAGCAGTTCGCGAGCGTCCACTGCTTCCTGGATAGCCGCAGGCGGAATCGGCGCGGTCTGCTCGGCTGCGCCGCTGTCGCGGGTCTTCTGCGTCACGTATTTGTCCAAAACTTCATCGAGTTCCTGAGAGCGAATTGGCTTTGGCAGGTAGCCATCCATACCAGCTCCCAGGCAGCGTTCACGATCGCCCTTCATAACCAAGGCTGTCATCGCGATTACGGGAAGATGCCGTCCCGTCTCCTTTTCCATGGCTCGCAGCGCGGTTGTTGCCGCGATGCCGTCCATCTCAGGCATCTGGACGTCCATCAGAACCAGGTCATACTCTGCATTCCGAATCGCTTCGAGTGCCTCCCGCCCGTTCTTCACGACCGTAACGCTGTGGCCACGCTTTTCCAACAATCGCGTGGCCAGCTTCTGGTTTACTTCGTTGTCCTCTGCCAACAAAACCCGCAGTGTTGCGTTGGCGTCCCGGCTATGCTCAAGTACTGTGCTGGTAATCATCTGGGTCTCACGATTTTCGGCCATAGCGCCTAATACCCGTGCAATTGCCTCTCGTAGCTCCGCCTGCCGGATTGGCTTCATAAGATACGCGGCAACGCCCAATTGCTCGCAACGCGCTGCGTCACCGTGCTGCTTCCCGGAGGTCAGCATCATAATGGTGGGCATCCGCGAGCGATCTTCACCTTGGATACGCTCCACCAATTCGAACCCATCCATTCTGGGCATATGCATGTCGGTAAGAATCAGCTGATAGGGACGATCAGCCTCCCGCGCTGCATGCAATATGGCCAGTGCCGACTGCCCGTCCGGCACCAGCTCCGGTTCCATGCCCCAGCCGGCGAGCAGACGTTCGAGAATTCGCCGGTTCGTACGGTTATCATCCACCACCAGTACGCGGGTTCCCGCCAGTACACCCTGATGCGAAGATCCCGCCTTTGCGATTGCGGACTCCAGGCCGCACTCGAGTTCGATCGTAAAATGGAACGCCGATCCTTTGCCGATCTGGCTTTCAGCTCGAATGTTGCCTCCCATCATCTCTACGAGGCGGCGCGAAATGGTAAGTCCGAGTCCGGTCCCGCCATATTCACGGGTTGTAGAAGTATCGGCCTGACTGAAGGAGTGGAAGATGCTCTCCAGCTTCTCGGGTGCAATGCCAATGCCAGTATCAGAGACAACGAAATGGAGCGGATATCTGGTGCCGTTCGGAAGGGAAGTCCCGACTTTTAAGGTCACCTCCCCCTCGAGCGTGAACTTGATCGCGTTTCCCACCAGGTTCACGATGATTTGGCGCAGCCGATTCGGATCTCCGCGGAACACGTTCGGCACGGCAGAATCTACGTCGCACAGCAATTCCAGACCCTTCTCATCCGCCCGCAATGCCAATGTGCGAAGGGTAGTCTCGAGGCACTCGCGGAGATCAAAATCAATCTCCTCCAGTTCCACCTTGCCGGCTTCGATCTTTGAGAAGTCCAGAATGTCATTGATCACCGACAGCAGAGATTCCGCGGAAAAACGAACTGTGTCCAGATAGTCCCTTTGCTCTCGCGTGAGCTCCGTCTGGAGGACCAGTTCCGTCATGCCAATCACGCCGTTCAAGGGCGTGCGGATTTCGTGGCTCATATTCGCCAGGAAATCCCCTTTTGCTCGGCTCGCCGCCTCGGCGGCTTCCTTGGCAGCCTCGCGCTCGCGTTCCACCTGTTTTCGTTCTGTAACATCGTGCACAAACGCCGCAAACATTTGCGTCGCGCCCGACCGCAGGGAAGAGATTGCCATCTCGGCGGGGAATTTGTGACCATCTTTGTGGCGTGCAACGATTTCAAGTCGCCGCTGCATTTCGGTCGAACCGCCTTCTTCGAGCAGTTCGCGCAGGCTCGTTCCCATTTCGTCAGTTTTTTGATCCAGCAGAACGAATTGATCGAGCGGCCGGCCCTTGGCTTCACTCTTGGTCCAGCCAAACGTTCGCTCTGCCTGCGGATTCCAGTGTTCGACACGAAGGGAAGCGCCAAAGCCGACGAAAGCATCGAACGCAGTCTCCACGATCTGGCGATAGCGCTTTTCGCCGCTTCTCAGTTCCATGGCCTGGAGCGTGAAGCGACGGTCAACGATCGACAGCACGAAGACCAGTCCAAGCATCAGGAGCGTGACCAGGGTTATTGCGGCAATGCCCAGGTCCGAGATTTTCACGGCGTGCCGCTGGTCGGCTGCCGCTAGCGGCATGGGGACAAAAGTCGCTGCAGCCATGCCGACATAGTGCATCACCGGAATAGCTGCCCCCATCGTCAAAGCGCTGACGCCTTTCCACCAGCCCCAGTTTTCCGTCTCGCCGCGGAACCTGAATGTCAGGAAAAGTGCAACTCCGGAGATCACAATAGCCAACACTACGGACAAACTCACCAGGCGGAGCGAGTAGTGGCACATCGCCGGAAGCCGCATCGCTTCCATACCGATGTAATGCATGGCGGCGATACCGCTCCCCATCGTCAGGCTTCCGATGACAACTGCCGTGACTCCGAGCGTTTTGCGGCTCACCACAAACAGGGCGATACCCGACGCAACAATCGCCGCCAGCATGGAAATCAGCACTGTCGGCCAGTCATAGAACACCGGTACCGGTAGCCGTAGGGCTTCCATACCGATGTAGTGCATCGACCAAATGCCGGTGCCCATGGCAACCGCCCCGCCGCTCAACCAGAAGAAGCGTGCTCTGCCGCGTGCAGATGTCACACGTCCCGCCAGGTCCAGAGCAGCGTAGGCGGCAAGGATTGAAATGAAAATGGAGAGCGCAACCAGGCGATAGTCGTAGTGGCCCTGCAGAGCTATCTGACCTTCAGCCATCGGATGCCCCCTTATTGTGGTTTGGTGGTTACCAAATAATTACCTTAGTTCGGGTTAAAACGAGAAGGAAATAACGCACTTCCATCGCAAGGCTCTTAAAGTGGGTACTTTAGTAATTAAAACACGGCAGCCCAGGCCACCACGATCTCAAGGACGGCGAGTAGGAATGCCGCGTCGAGCGCCCTTCTCGATCACTCTGCGCAGCCGGGAAAATCGTATTTTGTATAAAGTTACTGCTGTGAATTCAAACGGGGAAAGCAGCGATTCGGAAGCGGCGAACGTCTTGCTGCCGAAGACGGCGTCCCGCACCATCTGGTGCATTAACCATTTGACTCGGAGGAAATCGATCCATGAAGCATTGGGCGGCATTTCGCAGTTGCCGGAATTCCATGATTGCCTGCATTGCCGTGGCGGCGTATTGTGCGGCTCTTTGTCCGTGCCGGGCAACAGCTCAAACCCTCGCGGCCACTCCGCCCATGGGCTGGAACAGCTGGAACCATTTTCATCGCACGATTGACGACAAGACGGTGCGAGCGCAGGCCGACGCGATGGTTTCGACCGGCATGCGAGATGCCGGGTACATCTACGTGAACATCGACGACACATGGCAGGGCGAACGCGACGCCCAGGGAAACATCCAGGCAAACAGCAAGTTTCCCGACATGAAGGCCCTGGCGGATTATGTTCACAGTAAAGGGTTGAAGATTGGTATCTACTCCTCTCCCGGCGCGAAGACCTGTGCGGGCTACGAGGGCAGCCTGGGGCATGAAGAACAGGATGCCGCAACGTACGCGAAATGGGGTTTCGATTACTTGAAATATGATCTGTGCGGGCTGCGCACGGAGATGAAAGCAGCGCCCACGCCCGAGGCAGCGCACAAGATGATGGTGGATGCCTACATTAAGATGCGCGACGCGCTGCGCAAAACCGGGCGGCCGATTGTCTACAGCCTGTGCCAGTACGGCAATGACGCTGTGTGGAGATGGGGAACTGACGTCGGCGGCAATCTGTGGCGCACCACCGGAGACATTAACGACCACTACGCCCGCATGGTCGACATTGGATTTAGCCAGGCTGGCCTGGCGCGCTTTGCAGGACCCGGACACTGGAATGATCCTGACATGCTGGAAGTGGGCAACGGCGGTATGACCGAAGATGAATATCGCCAGCACATGAGTCTGTGGGTGATTCTGGCCGCGCCGCTCCTGGCCGGCAACGACCTGACCTCCATGACGCCGGAGACGATTGCCATGCTTACGAATCGCGAAGTGATCGCCATCGATCAGGACCGGCTCGGCAAGCAGGGAGACCGCGTGAGCGCGGAAGGGCCGCTTGAGATCTGGGCGAAGCAGCTCGCCGACGGATCGAAAGCTGTAGGCGTCTTCAACCGGCACGCGACCGCACTTTCAATTCCCGTGGATTTCAAGCAACTTGGATTTCGTAAGTCGGTACGGGTTCGCGATATCTGGCAGGCCAGGGATCTCGGCAGCATGAAGGATTCCTACACCGTTACCGTGCCACCACACGGGGTGGTATTGCTGCGGGTTAAATGATCCGGCAGCTGTCGAAACCCAACGTTCATTTCATTGAGATTGGAGACGAAGTGGAGATTACAGCGCGCAGGAAGTTTCTGAAGCTGGCTGGAGCCGGTGCGTTAGTCGTACCGGCGGTTATGGGCGGGACCGGAGCGTACGGTCAGCAGGGCTCGACCAATGGGCAAATTTCCGATCATGGTTCGGGCATGTTCGACGTCAGAGCATTTGGCGCGAAGGGCGACGGCACGACGATCGATACGCCTGCCGTCAACCGCGCGATTGAAGCGGCGTCAGCCGTCGGTGGCACTGTTCGCTTCGCTGCCGGACAATATTTGTGCTATTCGATCCGGCTGAAGAGCAGCGTCGCGCTGTACCTCGAGCAGGGGGCGGTGATCATCGCTGCCGACGCTCTGCCGGAAGGACAATCCGGTGGATATGACGAGCCGGAGCCGGAGCAGGCCTGGGAGGCTTACCAGGACTACGGGCACAACCACTGGCATAGCAGCCTCATCTGGGGCGAAGGCCTTCACGATGTCTCGATCTATGGTCCGGGGCGTATCTGGGGCAGGGGATTGACGCGCAGCAACGATCCGAAAAGCCAAAACCCCGCTAACCGGCGAACCAGCGGTGTCGGCAACAAGGCCATCAGCCTGAAGAACTGCCGCAATGTGCAGCTGAGGAATTTTCAGATCCTGCAGGGAGGCTGGTTTGGAATCCTTGCAACTGGTGTCGACAACCTGCTCATCGACGGGCTCACAATCGACACCAACCGCGACGGCATGGATATTGATTGCTGCCGCAATGTGCAGGTTGCCAACTGCGCGATCAATTCTCCGTGGGATGACGCAATTGTCCCCAAGAGCAGCTACGCGCTGGGCTACGCCAGAGCTACTGAGAATCTGACCATCACCAACTGCTATGTGACCGGGGCCTACGAACTCGGAACAATGCTCGACGGCACATGGAAGAAATTCAATCCGTCGGCGAAGGTTCCTCACACCGGACGCATTAAATTTGGCACGGAGTCGAATGGCGGCTTCAAGAACATCACCGTCTCCAATTGCGTTTTCGAGGGCTGTCAGGGCCTGGCGCTGGAAACAGTGGACGGTGCGCTGCTTGAAGATATGGCGATTACCAACATCACGATGCGCGATTTGGTCTCAGCGCCGATCTTCATGCGCCTCGGCAGCCGGTTGCGCGGACCGGCAGAATCGACGAAGACGGGAACGCTGCAACGCATCATCCTGAGCAACATTGTTTGCTCGAATGCAGCCTCGCAGTTTGGATGCATCATCAGCGGCGTTCCGGGGCACGAGATTCAGGATATCCAGCTCCACAACATCTACATCCAGCATCGGGGGGGCGGCACAAAAGAGCAGGCTGCTGTTACGCCTGCCGAGAACGAACAAAAATATCCAGAACCGAATATGTTTGGGAACATGCCGTCGCAGGGCTTCTATCTTCGACACGTGAAGAATGTGACCATGAGCGATATCGAGATCGTTGCGATGAGTGAGGATGCGCGCCCGGCGTTGATCATGCAGAACGTGGAAGGAGCGGATCTCTTTCATATCAAGACGCCGGCCGGCGCTCCGGTTCTCGATCTCCACGACTGCAAGGACGTAACTGCACTGTGGGTTCGCGGACTCAAGGATGGTGCGCAGGGCTGACATACGGGCCACGCGGATGCAATAACAGGTGCCTGCCTATCGTTATGGATGGTAGGCACTTGTCTTGAGCGCGGAAAGACAGTTTGCCTTCTGGCTACACGCCATCGCGAGGCTTGTTCTTCCGCACGTAATCCGTGTCCTGCGTAGGCTCAGATTCGCACTCGATGGCGATGGTGGTGATTGGGGCATCCGGCGCTTTTTCCGGAAGGCCGATGAGCTTGGTCTGAAAATCGTCTTGCGTAAACTTAACTTCAGTTCCGCCTTTCACCAGATGCGCTGACTTCACCTTTGTGCGCAGCCCGCTGATGGCGACGTATTCGCCGGGCCAGAAGTGCACATGCATGTAGAGGGTGTTGCCGATGCGGGTGAAGCTCGCATAGTTCGACCGCCGCACCTGGCAGAGGTCTGACTGATAGATCGTGTGGCCGTTGGTGTTCATCCACTCACCCACCTCGGTCAAAATGCGTATCGATTCTTCCGGAACGGATCCATCGGGCTTCGGACCGATGTTCAGCAGGTAATTTCCGCCATCGCGCACGCACTGTATCAGGTTACGGATAATTGTCCGGGCCGATTTCCAATTATCGTCAGCACGCTGGTAACCCCAACTGTCGTTGAGCGTCATGCACGATTCCCACGCTCTCCCGTTTGTCTCTGCGACGATTTTCTGTTCGGGAGTCGAGAAGTCGCCAGGCAGTTTGTTGCGGTTGTTGACAATGATCTCCGGCTGCAACCTGAAGACCATGTCGTTCATCTTCACTGATTCCCACCCGTTCACATCGAGCGGCCAGGAGACGTCATACCACAGCACGTCAACCTTGCCGTAATTGGTCATCAACTCCTCGATGAGTCCGTGCGTGTAATCAACGAAACGCCGGCGCGCGGCGTCGTCAGTGGCACACCGCGCACCATCGGGATGATGCCAGTCCATCAGCGAGTAATAAAAGCCCACGTGCATCCCCTCCGCTCTCGCGGCTTCCACATACTCTCGGACGACGTCGCGTCCGGGGCCTTGCCTGGGCGCGCAGTAGTTCGTCAATTTCGTATCGAAGTTGCAAAAGCCCTCATGGTGTTTCGTGGTCATCACCATGTATTTCATGCCGGCTGCCTTGGCCAGCTTCGCCCAGGCCCGAGGGCAGTTTGCCGCCGGCCGGAAAGTCGTTGCGTGAGCCGTGTAGTCGCCGATAGGGATGGCTTCATTCTCCATGACCCACTCGTGGCGCCCAATGGTGCTATACACGCCGAAATGAATGAACATGCCGAAGCGCGCCGCATGCCACCATTGCATCCGCTGCGCACGTGTCTGATCCTGCATGCTCATGCTCCCGGAGGCAGCGTTGCCGGTCTGCTCACCACTGGCCTGCGCCAATACTCCGGGTGCTCCCAGTAATGCCAGCGATGCGCCGGCCCCCTTCATCATCTCGCGGCGAGAAAAGTGCGAGCTCATCTATCACATCCTCGAAGATCAAATTTGCTCTAACGCGATGTTGCATTGCTCGGATGCTCGGTGAGCATAGAGCGTTCAGACACAGAAATTATTCAAATCGCGCTTCGCCCCTAAAGGTAAACCAATGCAAAGCTCTGAAGTCCCGCATTGTGAGACGAGCTGTAGATTTGCGATTACATCGGCGCCCAGAGTGGAAAGATCTGCCTCGCCGGTTCCTCTCACTGCAGCTGAAGAATGATGGGAGTGTGATCGGAAGGTCTGGGCTGCGCCCGCGGAACCTTGTCGATCTCGCAACTCTGCAATCGCGAGGAAAGCTGCGGTGAGAGCAGAAAGTGATCGATGCGGATCCCACGGTTGTGCTCAAATGCCTTGCGGAAGTAGTCCCAGAATGTGAATTGGCCCCCCTGTCCCGGATGCAGCGAACGCAAGGCATCAATGTAGCCCAGGCTGAGATAAGTCCTATACCACTCCCGTGGCTCCGGCTGGAAAAGCGCATCGTGCATCCAGGATGACGGCTTGTGACAATCGATGTCTTCCGGAATCACGTTGAAGTCGCCGCCCACAACAGTCGGTGTGTCGCTTTTGGTCCAGAGGGCCATTTGCCGTCCCAACCGGTCCATCCATGCCAGCTTGTACGCAAAATTCTCGCTCCCAACGGGATTACCGTTGGGCAGGTAGATATTGGTGATTCGGATCTCGTTTATCACCACTTCAAGAAAGCGTGCGTGGCTGTCTGTCTCGTCTCCATGCAGAGTCGTGCATATCGTTTGGATCGGGTGTCGCGACAGCACGGCCACGCCGTTATAGGCCTTCTGCGTAACGGCTACGCTTTCGTAGCCGAGTCCCTTAAAAGTCTCTCCCGGAAATTCGGACGCCTTGAGTTCCTGGAGCAACAAAACATCTGGAC
>CAWAYO010000078.1:0-36061 GCA_963786085.1 uncultured Acidobacteriaceae bacterium | reverse complement strand
GGTGGATGTGGCGCTCTGGGACATCAAGGGGAAAGCGCTGAACACGCCCGTGTATAACCTGCTGGGCGGCAAGAGCCGCCATGGTGTGATGGTCTACGCGCACGCCAACGGTGCGGATATCGAACAGACCATCGATGCCGTTGGCTGGGAGATCGAGCGCGGATATCTCGCAGTAAGAGCACAGAGCGGCATCCCCGGCCTGGCTTCGACCTACGGAGTCGCCAAAGGGGACAAGCCTTATGAGCCGGCGGAGCGCGGATTGCCGTCGGAGAGTCTGTGGTCGACGGAGAAGTATCTGCGGCATGCGCCTCAGCTATTCGAGCGAGTGCGCCAGCAATTTGGCGAAGATGTGCACCTGCTGCACGACTGTCATCATCGGCTTACACCGATCGAGGCGGCTCGTCTAGGCAAAGAACTGGAGCCGTTTCACCTCTTCTGGATGGAGGATCCCGTCCCCGCCGAGTTGCAGGAAGGCTTCGGAATTATCCGGCAACACACGACGACTCCAATTGCGGTGGGCGAAGTCTTCAATACCATCTGGGATGCGAAGGAGCTGATCGAAAAGCAGTGGATCGACTACATCCGCATGACGGTGGTGCACGGCGGGGGCCTGACGCACCTCAAGAAAGTCGCGGATTTTGCCGCGCTCTTTCATGTGCGCACCGGCTGTCATGGCGCGACGGATCTATCTCCGGTGTGCATGGCGGCTGCGCTGCACTTCGGGCTGGCGGTGCATAACTTCGGCATTCAGGAACACATGCCGCACAACGAAGAAACAGATGCGGTCTTTCCGCACGGTTATTCGTTCGATGCCGGATATATGTATCCGGGAGATGCGCCGGGGCTGGGGGTGGAGATCGACGAGACCCTGGCGGCGAAGTATCCCTACCAGCGCGCCTACCTGCCGATCAATCGGAAGCTCGATGGAACGCTCTTTGACTGGTAGAGAAGAGCGGCGGGAAAAAAGAAGGCGGGACCGAAGTCCCGCCGGGAGTCAAGTGATGCGAGCTCTGGAAAGTGAGCCGTAGTGCTAGAACGTCAACCGTGCGCCGATCTGGATCAGGCGAGGGCTGGCGGCAGCGGTGATCTTGCCGTTGAGTGCTGAGGCCAGATTCGCAGTTGGCGCATTGAGGCTCACCATGTTGAAGGCATTGGTGGCTTCGCCGCGTAACTGCAATGTGAAGCGCTCAGCAAAGTTGATGTTGCGGAAGATTCCCAGGTCGATATCCCGATAGCCCGGCGCGCGCAGGTAGTCCCGCGGCGCGTTGCCGTCGGCGCCGCCCGGTCCAATGCCCAGTCCGGGACCGTTGGCCGTGAACGCGTTGATGTTGAACCATTCGGAGGCGGCCGTGAACCGATTCCGATGCGTGTTCAGGAAAGCGTTCTGTCCGGGAACCAAGTTAGGACGGTTGTTATTGGCACTGTCGAAGTTTTTATTTGAACCGGTAACGATGTTGACCGGCGGTCCGCTGTAAAGGGTGGCGATGGACGATATCGTCCAGCCGTTGGCGAGCTGCCTCATGAAGGAGCTCGACCCCTTGTAATAGTTGAGATCCCAGATGCCGGAGATGCTGGCCATGTTGTGCCGGTCATTGTCCGTCGGCCCTCGCTCTTCCCACAGATTGGCGAAGTCCTGCGCGTACGCCAGTCCCACAGCAGACTCATTTGCGCTCTGGAACGAATGGCTCCAGACGTAGAAGCCATTGAGCATAAGGCTGCGCGTCATTCGCCGCTGCATCGAGACCTGTAGCGAGTGGTAGGAGGCAGTCTGGTTCGAGATGAGAAAGATGTTCTGGCCCAGTACACCCGGATCGTAAGGACGCCGTGCGTTGATGCTGGTCTGCGAGGTGCTTGCTCCCGGCGCATACGGAGCATAATTGTCGTCGATCATGAGCGGGAGGTCATGTGACAACGTTCCGACATAAGCGATCGTCCCGGTGAACTGGCCAGGGAGCTGTTGCTGAACGGAGGTGTTGATCTGGTAGACGAGAGGCCATTGCACGTCTTTTGAAATCGTTTCGACACTGGCCGCGGGAAGGAAACGCGGATTCGATGGAGAGTACGTGTAGGGGAAGGGATCTCCGTTAGGGAAGGACGCGGGATTCCCGTAGGGATTTGTAAGCGATGCTATCGAATTGAAGGTCTGGCGGATGGCGAAGGGCTGCGCGTTCGCCGGCTGATTCCATTCGTTGCCGCTCACGCTGCCGTAGAAGAGGCCCCCGGCGGCGCGGACTGCGGTCCTTCCATCACCAAAGGGATTCCACGCGATACCTACACGCGGCGAAATATGATGCCAGCGCAGGTCGACGATACCGCGGGGCACGCCCTTGTCTCCCGGATAGAGCAGGCCCAGCGGCGCGCTGGGAACTACTGTGGATTGAACGCCGGGGACGAAGGTGCCGGTGAGGTTATTGGATTCAACCGGAGGCACATCGATATCCCAGCGCAATCCCAGGTTTGCGATCAGTTTTGGAGTAATCCGGTAATCGTCCTCGATGAAGAAGGCCGTGTGCCAGTCGCTCAGCAGCCCGTGGTACGGAGTGTCCTGTTCCATGGTGTTGACCTGTCCGGTGACGAAATCGGCGAGGGCATTCCCGGTAGTGGTGGGAGCAGAAGTCTGAAAGGTGAAGACCCCGAAGTTGTAGAGGTTTCCAACGATCATGTTTTTATCGAGCGCCAGCTCGCCGCCAAAATTGATGGTGTGCTTGCCCCTGGTCATGCTGACCAGGTCGCGCAGCGAATAGAAGTCAGTGGTAGTTACAGGACCCGCGAGCGCGCCGCCAATATTGAAATATCCCGATACGTTGAGTTGAGGGAGTCCTTTTGGACCCTGGATGGTGAAGTTTGATCCGAGGTCCCCGAGGGAAATGGCGGGCAGGTTAACGCGCCCTCCGGCAACCCGCGTGAATCCGAGCCAGGCTTCGTTGACGGTCGTAGGACTGAAGGTGTGCACCTCGCTGATATTCGCGTTCTGCTGAGTCGAAAAGGACTGATTGGTGTCCCAGATAAGATTGCCGTTGCCAAAAGCATTCTGCGTCGACTTGAGGTAGAAGTACGTCGCAGCCAGATGATCACTGGCGCCCAGCATCTGGTCATACTTCCCCAGGTACTCGTCCTGATTGGTCGGGCCGGTAAAGAAACCCGTCCAGGCATTGTTCGCGCTGTTGGGAAGAGGAATGAACTTGTTGATGATATTCGCGGCCGTTGGGTCGAGCAGCGAGGACGGGACACATCCCACGGTGGGAACCTGGCAGTTGGGCGAGCTATTCGTTCCCATCACCTTGGTCTTGGTGCCGGGAAGATTCGGAATCACCTTCGACTGCGTGAAGTCGCCCTGCCGCTCAAGAGAAGTCGGAACCACGCCACCGCTCAGGAACTGACCCACGGTCTGGCGGAGTCCGCCATAGCTGAAGAAGAAGAACGCCTTGTCGCGCTTTATTGGGCCACCGATTGTGCCACCGAACTGGTTTCGGTGATAGGGCGGGTTCAGCGTCGCATTCCAGGGAGTCGCGTTCAATGCGGTGTTGCGCACGAACTCGAACAGCGAGCCGTGAAACTGATTGGTTCCGGAGCGTGTAACGGCGGTGACCACGGCGCTTGACATGCGTCCGTACTGCGCCGAGAAGTTGCTGGTCTCGACGCGGAACTCCTGCAGCGCGTCGGGATTGGGCAGCGGGTTGCCGTAGTTGCGGATTCCCGTCATGTTGTTTCCGCCATCGAGAAAATAGCTGACCATGGGAACGCCGCCGTCAATGCCGCCATTGACTACGACCTGTGTGGACGGCACGCCGATCACATAGTTGGGAGTACCGCTCGGATTTGTGAGCGGGCTGGAGCTGTTGTATTGGACACCGGGCGTGAGCGACAGCTCCGCGTAGGCATTGCGGTTGACCAGAGGCAGCCCGATGATCTCCGCAGGCTGCACTGTTCTTCCCAGGGTCGCGGACGTGGTGTCGACGAGGGCTGGGGCTTCTGTGACCGTCACCGTCTGGCTTTGTGCGCCGACTGCCAGGGTCACGTTCAGGGCCTGCGTCTGGTCGACGGTCAGGGCCAGGTTCTGCTGAACGAACTTTTTGAAGCCTGGGGCGTCCACTTCAACGGTGTACTTGCCAACCGGAAGATGGTCGATTTGATAGGCGCCTTCCCCATCGCTCTTTACCGACCGGGACAATCCAGTCTCGACGTTTGTCGCGTTCACGGCAGCTTCTGCGACGACTGCTCCCTGCTCGTCTTTGACTGTTCCCCTGATGGACCCGGTGATCTGCTGCGCGTAAGAAGTCAACGCAGAGGTCAGAACCAGTGTGACCATGGTCAGAATTGCCGCCAGCGTGTGCTGGAACCTTTTGGCCGTGCCTCCAAAGTGAACCCATCGTGCGTTTATCGTTTTCACTGATCTACTCCCTCAACATACAGTCCCGTATTCTTCAAATCAGCGCGGACAAGTGTCAAGCAGATTGTGCTACCACTGTTCCGCTATGTGGGACGCCGGAAAAGATGCTCACCACGCCCCCCGCTTCAGGTCGCAAAAGATTCGTCGCGGAACCGGCTTGTCAGGGAAAGAAGGAGACGAACGGTGCTCTGGAAGGGATGAATGGTCAGCGTTTGCGGCGCGGCGGCTCGGAGCCGATCACCTGATGTCCCATGCGCGTGGAGAGCTCCTGCGCGGCTTTCATCATGGTCTTTCCAATGAGCTGATAACGCTCAGGCGTAATCCGCGACGAAGGACCGGAAACACTGACTGCGGCCACAGCCAGACCGCTCGCATTGAGAATTGGGGCGGCGATGCAGCGTATGCCTTCCTCGATCTCCTCGTCATCAATGGCATACCCGCGGTCGCGGACCCGCTCCAACTCGCGCTTCAAAGTGAGCACGTTGGTGATTGTGTTTCGGGTTCTGGCCTCCATGCGAAGGCCGGTAAGAGTGCGATCAACTTCCGCCTCAGCGGAGTAAGCCAGAATCGCTTTGCCAAGCGCCGTGCAATAAACGGGATTGCGCGCTCCGAGTTTGGAGCCCATGGTGAGGGAACGTTGCGCTTCGACCCGCTCGATATACAGCACCTCAGCGCGGTCGAGTAAGGCCAAGTGCACGGTCTCCCCAACTTCGTAGGCCACGCGCGTCATCAGTGGACGGGCCTCGTCGCGGATATTGACGTGGTCGAGCGCCTGGCAACCGAGGTCGTAGAGGTGCAAGCCAAGGCGATATCGGTTCGAATCGAGCCCTCGACGAAGCAAGCCTCGCGATTCGAGCACATGGGCGATGCGATGGGTGGTCGTCTTGTGAAGCTTCATCGCCGCGGACAATTCAGGAAGAGCAGCTTCCCCGCTGCTTTGCCGGCCGATGAATTCGAGTATGTTGATGGCGCGGTCCAGCACCTGCACCTTGTAGGGTGGTTTCTTAGGGCGTTTGGCTGCGCGCTTCATCATGCGAAGCTTACCATAGCGAAATCGCGACTTCCCGTTGGTGACGCCCGTCACACTCCTGATGGAGGGTTCTCTATTCGCCAAGCGGAATGCGACAAGACGCCCACTGCGTTCTTGACAGAGGGCTGAGCCGATGTGGAAAATGACTGTCTGTGTCTCGCTTGCAAGAACTGCCATACCGCTATGCGGTACGCTCCTTTTTCCAAACGAGAAAGGCCCAACGAAGCCGCTGAACTGACAGCGACAAGGACAACTGCATGCAACCGATCGTCATGAAATCTGAGGGGTACCGCTGGGATAGCCTGAGCCTTGGTGAAGTGATGCTGCGCCTCGATCCGGGCGAGAGCCGCGTTCATACCGCGCGGAACTTTACCGTGTGGGAGGGCGGAGGCGAATACAACGTTGCGCGCGGGCTGCGGCGCTGTTTTGGAATGCGAACCGGAATTGTCACCGCGCTCGCCGACAACCCCGTTGGCAGGCTGGTGGAAGACTTCATCCTGCAGGGCGGCGTAGACACGTCGCTGATCCGCTGGGTTCCATATGATGGCGTAGGCCGTACAGTTCGCAACGGGTTGAATTTCACCGAGCGTGGCTTTGGCGTGCGTGCTGCCGCAGGCTGTTCCGATCGTGGACACACGGCGATCTCGCAGACAAAGAGAGGCGACTTCGACTGGGCAGACATTTTCGGCCCGGCGAACGGCTCGCGCTGGTTCCACACTGGAGGAATCTTCGCGGCTCTTTCGGAATCGACGGTACTGGTCGCGTCGGACGCGATGGATGCGGCGCGGAAGCATGGGACGCCCGTCTCGTATGACCTGAACTATCGCGATTCGCTCTGGAAGAGCATCGGTGGAAAGGCCAAGGCGCAGGAGGTGAATCGCGATCTGGTGCGCAAGGTGGATCTGCTGCTCGGCAACGAAGAGGATTTTTCGGCAATGCTCGGGATAGCGCTGGAGGGCGTGACGGAAGACTTCGGCGAGCTGCCGGTTGCCAGCTACGAGAAGATGCTGCGCGAAGTGGCCGCCGCGTATCCGAATTTGAAGCTGATTGCGACCACTCTGCGCACCGCGCATACCGCCAGCCGGAACGCATGGGGAGCGATTGCTCTTTATCAGGATGAGATTGTGCATGTCCCGCAACGCGACATCGACATACTCGATCGCGTGGGCGGGGGAGACTCGTTCGCCTCGGGGCTTATTTATGGGATGCTGGCAGGTAAGCCGATCGAATGGGCCGTTCGTTGCGGGGTAGCTCACGGCGCGCTCGCAATGACTACGCCGGGCGATACCAGCATGGCAACGTGTTCCGAAGTGGAGCGCGTGATGAAAGGCAGTTCGGCAAGAGTCGAACGCTGATTTCAGGAGAAGAAATGTCCGAAGAGATTAAGGCGGCACTTGAACGCGAGGGATTGATTCCGGTTCTGCGAGCCAGTTCAGTCGAGATGGCCCATGCACTGGTTGATGCGATGATGGCGGGCGGTGTGAATGTGGTGGAGGTCACGATGACCGTTCCTAATGCTGTGTCACTCCTCCGCGACCTGAAGCAGAAGTATGGAGACAGCATTCTGCTGGGCTCTGGAACAGTGACGGATGCGGCGCAGGCGGAGGCGACGATTGAAGCGGGAGCGGAATTTGTCGTGAGCCCCAGTCTGCATTTCGATGTGATTGCCAGGACGAAGGAACTGGACAAGGTCTCGATCCCCGGTGCGCTCACGCCAACCGAGGTCATTACCGCGTGGCGCGCAGGGGCCGATTTCGTGAAGATCTTTCCCTGCTCTGCAATGGGAGGAGCCAGTTATCTGAAATCGCTCCTTGCGCCTTTCCCTGACCTGAAGCTGATCCCGACGGGCGGAGTGACGCTGCAGACTGCCGCTGATTTTCTGAAGGCCGGAGCGCGAGCGCTCGGCGTGGGCGCTGACCTGGTGAGTGCCAAGGCCATTGCGGAAGGAAAGCCGGAGCTGATCACGAATGCCGCTCGCGGCTATCTGGAGATCATTCGGACAGCCCGCAGCTCGTGACCGTCCCGCATCGCGGTACGATCTGTCCGGATTTGAGTCATGCAGCGTTGACAACACTTCCCCAAAACTAAAAGAATGGCTCTGCGTTGCGGTTCGCATAGCAGTACGCCGTACCGCAAACAGGAAAATGGGAATCCTCGACCGGTTTCGATTGGATGGAAAGACCGCACTGGTTACAGGGGCGGCGAGTGGCCTGGGGGCAGCGATTGCCGTGGCACTCGCTGAGGCAGGAGCGTCGGTGGCGTGCCACGGGAATCGGCGGCCCGCGCATGAGACAAGCGGGCAGATCCGATCGCGCGGGCGCGAGTCGCAGAGCTTTGCAGCCGATCTGGGCAAGCCCGACGGCGCCGATTCTCTGTATGACGCTGTCGAAGCGGCCATGGGCGAGCCGGACATTCTGGTCAACAACGCGGGAACGATTCATCGGGACACGGCTGAGAATTTCGACATGCAGGCCTGGATGAGCGTGCTCCAGGTGAATCTCAACAGCGTGTTTCGGCTTTGCCAGCTCGCCGGGCGGGCGATGCTTGCGCGCCAGCAGGGCAAGATCATCAACATCGCGTCACTGCTGTCGTTTCAGGGCGGCATTCGCGTGCCGGCCTATTCGGCGTCCAAGGGCGGTGTGGCTCAACTCACGAAGGCTCTGGCGAATGAGTGGGCCGGCCGCAATGTGCAGGTGAATGCCATTGCTCCCGGCTACTTTCGCACCGAGAACACGTCGGCGCTGCAAAAAGATGAAGTGCGAAACCGCCAGATTCTGGAGCGGATTCCGGCAGGCCGGTGGGGCGAACCGGAGGATATCGCGGGTACTGCTGTATTTCTGGCCTCGCGCGCAAGCGACTACGTCACCGGTGAGGTGCTCGTGGTTGATGGCGGCTGGATGTCGCGCTGACTGCGGGAAGGATCTATGGCTACCGAATACGTAACTCTCGTGGAGCAGAAAGCGGCGAAGCTCTTTTCACCGGAGACGGGATTGTCGCGACAGGTGTTGGCGTACAACGAGCACTTGATGCTCGTTCGACACCTGATGGAAAAGGGATGGGTCGGTGCAAGGCACAGTCATCCGCACGAGCAGCTGGTGTACATCATTCGCGGACACCTTCGGTTCAGCGGAGGCGACAGTACTTTCGAAGCGCGCAGCGGAGACAGCTTCGTAGTTCCCGGCGGAATCGAACACCAGGCCAGCGCGCTCGAAGAGTCAGAGGTTCTGGATGTGTTCACTCCCTTTCGTGAAGACTATGCGGAGAAGCGCTAATGATGAAGGCCCAGCTGCTTGCGCTTGGCACGGTTCTGATGATTCCGCTGGCTGCAAAGGCCGCAGAGCCGCTGCGTTCTCCTTGGGATGGCAAGGAGGTGAAGCTGACGGATGCGTCCTACGCCTGCCCCGCGATCGTCCATCTCTCGCCGGATCTGACTACCGATCGGTTCTATTCGGACGCCAAGTCTTCGATCATCGATCCGGAAAAGTGGAAGGCGTATGTCGCGACCTCCGGCCCATACAAGGCACTCGGACAGCAAATTGTCGATGCTGCGGATGCTTATCGCACGACAGGCAGCCGCGAAGCGGTGCAATGTGCTTTAGAGCATATGCAGGCCGCGGCGAAAGATGGTGTCTTCACGGGAAAGATGTCGTCGAACCAGGCGTATTACGTGCAGGGCTGGGTGATTGGCGCCATTGCCATCGCTTATCTCAAGGTGCGCGGCAGCGGATTGATTACCGCTGAGCAGGCACACGAGATTCTGCCGTGGATCGTGAATGTGAGTCACCAGACTATGGACTATTACGACGCGAGACGGCAGAAGGGCACGGGCGACGCAGAGAACAATCATCTCTACTGGGCAGGCGTCGAAATCTCCGCTGCGGGCATCGCCGCCAATGATCGGAAGTTATTCGACTGGGGCATGGATGCGTATAAGATCGGCGTTGCACAGATTGAACCTGACGGATCGCTGCCGCTTGAAATGAGACGCGGACAACGCGCACTGCATTATCACTTGTACGCGGTGGCGCCGCTGGTTTATCTGGCGGAGTTCGGCGAAGACAACGGACTGAATCTCTACGCCGAACACAATTACGCACTGAAAAAACTGGCCGTGCTTTCAACGCAGGGGCTGGAAGACAACAGCTTCTTCACCAAGAATGCAGGGATCGCGCAGGATACGCCGAAGGGCTCTCCCACGGCGGAGGAGATCAGTTGGGCGCGGCTTTATGTTTCACGATTTCCTGATCCTGAGATTTCGCAGTTGCTCGCAAAGGCGCCGTCGCTGAGCTACATGTACCTCGGTGGACTTCCTCCGGGATAACAGCGACAGCATAAATCAACGATTGGAGGTACTCGCATGGCAGCATCACTCAGCACATCGTTTGCAGCACCGCTTTCACAGACGGTGGCCAGAACCGACGGGCCGTATCAACTGCATAGCCTGGACCGCGCCGTCTCAGTTCTCGAAGTATTGGGCGAGAGCGATACGCCGCTTAGTCTGGCCGAGATTTGCCTGCGCATGGGTCTGCACAAGAGCACGGCGCATCGCTCGCTGATGGTACTGGAGCGCAGCGCGTTAATCGAGCGAACGCAGGAGAACCGCTTCCGGCTGGGCCTGAAGTTGTACGAGTTGGGCAACCGTGCGGTGGAGCAGATCGATCTGCGCGCGCGTGTGCACCCCTACTTCCGCCGTCTGTCGATGCAGGTGGGCGAGACCGTGCACCTGAGCGTCCTGCAGAAGACATCGGTGGTCTATCTGGATAAGGTCGAGCCGAACCGGCGGGTGTGCATGAGCTCGAAGATTGGGACGTCGAATCCGGTCTATTGCACGTCAATGGGCAAGGCGATGCTCGCTTTTCAGCCTGTCGAGACCATCGAGCAGATCATCGCGAAGATCCGTTTTGTGCGTTATACGCCAAAGACGATAAGCACCCGCGAGGCGCTGCTGAAGGGCCTCGAAAGAGTGCGGCGGCGCGGCTACGCGATCGACGATGAGGAGATCGAGCTTGGCGTTCGCTGCATCGGAGCTCCGATTTTCAACGAGAACCATCGCGCAATTGCAGCCGTAAGCGTGTCGGGACCGGCGTCGCGGATTACGGTACAGAGCGTGCCGGCTATTGCCGAACACCTGCTGCGCTGCTGCCGAGAGATCTCCGCTTCGCTGGGGATGCACACGAAGAAGAAATCGCACGTGCTGTCGCCGTTCCTGCGGCACTACGGCAACTGATCAGGCTATTCGCGCACCTTGACGACGATCGTGCTGAACGTGTCGCCGGGGGCGATGATCAACTGGTGCGGCGTGCCTGCAGGAATGTGGACGATGTCGCTCTTTGTGATGGCTTGCGACTTCCCGTCCTGAATGCGCGTGCCTTTGGTTTCCCCATCGGCACCTGTTTTCGCGTCAACGACGGTTCCACCCGTGATCAGTGTGGCGCTCCCACCGGTAACAACGAAAATGTCATCATAGTGCGCGTGTATCTCCGCTCCTCCGCTGGCGGTTCGGACGGAGAGCTTGATGGCGTGCGACTTGTAGTCGCCAAGCGTGGCCCCACTGCTGCCCGAGGGCCTGGCCTTTTGTACAAGGGCGGTCAGCTGTGTCGCCACATCTTTGCCTGAAAATACCTCGGCACTCCCTCCTGTCTGCGCGAAGACGGGAACGGCGAAGAGAGCGGCGGCCAGAATCGGAATCAGTTTCATCTATCCTCCCGGAAATTTTGTTCAGCGCAAGTTTTGCAGCGGTGCGGGATCCATGTCCGCGTAGTCCTGATTTTCTCCGCCCATGCCCCAGCAAAAACTGTAAGCCTGCGTGCCCGCGCCAGCGTGAATTGACCAGCCGGGAGACACGACGACCTCGCGGTCCTTCATGACAATGTGGCGCGTCTCGTCGGGGGGGCCCATGAGGTGAAAGACTCGGGCGCCTTCGCCCAGATTGAAGTACATGTAGATCTCCGAGCGGCGCATATGCGTGTGGGCCGGCATCGTATTCCAGGCGCTGCCTGAATGAAGATGGGTTACGCCCATAACCAGCTGGCAGCTCTGCGCGCCGTCGAGATGGATGTATTTGCAGACGGTGCGGCGGTTACACGTCTCGGCGCAGCCTAACTCGACAGGATTGGCGTCGTCCTTACGAATCAGCGTGGTGGGATGGCTGAGATGCGCCGGATAACTGAGGAGATAAAAGACCGCTGCATGTGCAGGATCTGCCGATGCGAAGCTGATATCCTTCGCTCCCCGTCCGATGTAGAGGCAGTCGAGATTTTCCAGAGTGTAAGCCGTACCATCGACATGGATGAGGCCACGGCCGCCGATATTCAACGCCCCCAGCTCACGACGTTCTGTGAAGTAATTCGCGCGCAGCGTCGGGTCGGCGGGCAGCGTGATGGGCGCGCCCGACGGCGCAGCCATCCCCACCACGGCGCGGTCCAGATCGACATAGGCCAGGTTCAGCGCACCCGGCTCATGAAGGGTGTCGATCAGAAACGCATCGCGAATCTGGGCAGTTGTCATGGTGGGATAGCGAACGGAATCGGCGATCAGATGGGTCTTCATGATTTCCTTCAATCAACATCATTCGTCACAAAATTGAGCTGTGATCTATTTCGCGCTTGCAGAGCGGGTTGCCGGTGACTGCTGAATGAGCCAGCGAACAAATTCTTCTCCTGCGGCGTAGTTGTCCTGCAGAGGCGGATTTTTGCGGGGATTCGTGTATTCGTTGTAGAGCCAGGGGTCCACGACCGCCACGACCGTTCCCTTGCCATACTTCGCCGTCGCGATCATGATGTCGCCCTTGTCTTCTAGCAGCGGCTCGGCGGGGGGCTTCAGCGAAATCGTGCAGGTGTCCTTCATGTACAAGGTGTGCGAATCGTGAAAAAGGGGACCGCCGCCGGTGACATGGATCTGGCCCGCGGGATAATCGTCGCCCACAACGTGGTGGCTGAGCACATTGTTGAAGTGAATGCCGAAGCGGTCCGCGATCAGGTCGAGATGTTCAATGTCGGCGTTGGCCGGGTCGTTATCCATCAGAACAAGAACGCCGCCCTGCTTCACCCATTCCGCTACCTGATCGGCATCCTCGGGCTGCACGTAATGAGGATTGGGATTCTTTACCGGAATGTCGGGTGAAACGATGATGTAGTACTGCGCGTGCTTCAACTTGTCCAGGGTCGGAGCGGTATAGAGTGTGTCGAGAGTAACACCGTGGCTCTCGAAAATCTGCCCCAGGAGCGAAAACCCGCTGTCCTTCTTGTCTTCCCACTTGTAGTGAAAATACTCCATCTGGCCAGCAGCGTTCTTTCTCTGCTGGCTGTTGAACCAGGCGTCGACAATTACGGTCTGGCCGTGAGCGTCTTCCGTGGATGAGAGCAGATTCAAGCCGCTGCTTGCGACGTACACAACGTTTTCGGCTGGAGTCGGCTGTGCGCCGATGCTGCCCGAGGCCACGCAGAGAAAC
The DNA here is from genome assembly GCA_963786085.1 of uncultured Acidobacteriaceae bacterium. Taxonomy (GTDB): domain Bacteria; phylum Acidobacteriota; class Terriglobia; order Terriglobales; family Acidobacteriaceae; genus Silvibacterium. The sequence goes on along the minus strand of CAWAYO010000078.1, from coordinate 23,191 downwards.
AGAGCCAGGAGGCAGTGACTGCAACTACGGCGTATTGGTGTCACGAAGAAATTGATTCGAGGCATGGTAGAGCCCGCTGCGGCCGAACAGATTTAATACTCACGCCCGCGAATTCTGTTTATCAGAACGGACATACCCGTGTCTCGACATTCGTGCAATCGTGTCCCGCTATACGGGATGGCCCGTTTTCTTGAATGGCGATTGCACTTTACTATGGCTCTTCAAGGTTCAATTGATCGAGGACGTTGATGCGTAAAGGCCTAGTGGTTTTCGTCGTGGCGGCTTGTCTTTTGTTTCTTCGGTTCAGCAACCTTAACGGCCAAACTGTACCCCCGGCCAAGCCAAGCCAGAATGGCGTCGGCGACACGCTGGATAACCCTCCGCCGCTGGCCAAGCTTTCGCCTGCTTTCAAGCCGAAGGCGATTGAAAGCGCAATGCGCAAAGTCGGCGATTGGGAACTGGAACGCGCACGCCCTTACTTCAGCCAGGACTGGACCTTCGCCGCCCTCTATGCAGGGTTCATGGCCGCGGCGAAGACTCTGCCTGAACCGCGATACGAAGACGCGATGATGCAGGTTGGAGAGAAGTTCGACTGGAAGCTTGGCCCGCGCCTCTCGCATGCGGACGATCAGGCAATCGGGCAGACGTATCTCGAGCTTTACAAAGATCACCACGATCCAAAAATGATCGCACCCACCCGCGAGCAGTTCGATGCGTTGATGAAGACGCCTGACGATCCCGGGAAACCGGTCTGGTGGTGGTGCGATGCACTGTTCATGGCGCCTCCTGTGTGGGCGCGTCTCTATCACGCTACGGGCAACAAATCGTATCTCGACTACATGGACCATGAATGGTGGATCACCTCCAACCTTCTCTACGATCCGCAGGAACATCTGTATTTCCGCGATGCGACGTATCTCCACAAGACAGAGGCGAATGGGAAGAAGCTTTTCTGGTCGCGCGGGAACGGTTGGGTGATGGCGGGACTGGCGAGAGTGCTGGAGGCGATGCCCGAGGACTATCCCACGCGGCAGAAGTATGTCGAGCAGTACCAGCAGATGGCCGAGCGCGTCGCCGCTCTGCAGGGAGCCGACGGCTTGTGGCGTTCGGGACTACTGGATGCCGACTCTTACCCCTTGCCGGAAATCTCGGGATCGGCGTTCTTCATCTACTCGCTCGCGTGGGGCATCGATCATGGATTGCTGGACCGCGGCAAATACCTGCCTATCGTTCAGAAAGGCTGGGCCGGGCTGCTGTCGCATATCTATGTGGACGGGCGGCTGGGATGCATTCAGCCGATCGGTGGCGCGCCTGGCGTTTTCAAGCCCTCGTCGAGCTATGTGTATGGCGTCGGAGCGTTTCTGCTGGCCGGATCGGAAGTGGATCGCCTGGCGCACGTTAAGGCGCATTGATCGGAAAAGAGTGACATTCGGCTAATTCCGGCAGGATTTTACGCATCTCAGCAGGGAAAGGAGATTCCCACGAGATGAGTAAGAGAAACCTGCTTGGTCTTGTTGTGTGTGGCGCGATGCTGATGGTAGGAGGTTGCAGGAGCAATACCGTCGACCAGAGTGCTTTCAAGTCAGCGATCAATGATTATTATCGCGGCAAGCCCGCATGCCTCTGGTCGAGTTCGGTGAAGTTTCCGGCTCAGGCCGATACCTCCAACGACGAGCAGACAAAGGGCTTTGACGCACTGACCGACGCCGGGATGCTGACACGCACATCGGCCGAGAAGAAGCGCTTCCTGATCGGATCGAAGCAGGTGAACGATTATGACATCTCCGATAAAGGCCGCTCGGTCTGGACCGCAGATGCCTCGCAGCCCGGTTATGGCAACTTCTGCTTCGGCCAGCGCGAGGTAACCTCGATCGATGGATTTACTCCTCCTGACACCAACGCCACACAATATGCGGTGAACTATCACTACAGCGTGACGGGCGTACCGGACTGGGCCAATAGCGCGGAGATGAAAACGGCGTTTCCCGCCTCGCCGCCGAAACGTCAGCACAGCAGACGGCGACGGCTACGCTGGTGAAGAGCGACAAAGGCTGGCAAGTGAGCGGCGTGCAGCCTTCCGCAGCGAACACAAGCACGGCGATGCAATAGTCACCACTGCAGCTACAAAATCATGTCTCCGTGGAACGCGTCTAAAACGCTTCCACGGAAATTGGGCGATTATTGGATGCCAGTTTAACGACGGGATGGTTCATGGGCGGCTAGTCTCTGTCTTGAAAGGGAGACTCTCATGAAACGATTCGCAGCCATCGCATTGGTCGTCCTGGCAGGAGCGTGCACCGCTGGCACTCTGCAGGCGCAGAGCCATGAAGTTCGTGCAAATGTTCCGTTCGATTTCGCCGTGGGTAGCAAAACACTTCCCGCAGGCCAATACACATTCTTTACCGAACCGAATGACACCGTCGTTATCCGGAGTACCGACTACAAGGCAACTATCCTGAGCAGGACAGAGGAAGCCAGCAGCGAAGGTAGTTATGCCAGCCACCTGGTATTCGACAGGTATGGCGATCACTACTTCCTGCGTGAAATCCGCTGCCCCTCCATTGCATTGAACGTGGAGCTTCCTCCATCCAAGCTGGAGAAACAGGTTCGCGACCAGACAGCGTGGCTTGGTCCGAGCACAACGTTGCTTGCCCTGAACTAAAGACGGGCTCGGTCAGCCGGGCCCGATCCAACCTGTTTTCGGACGGAACGATCGACGAATCGTATATAGAACGGTTACGAATTTGGGTTCTGCGGCCAAAGAAGCCGCAAACGTCGTTGGGCGACCGTGATGGTCGCCCGTTCCATTCCGATCACTTCGCCGTCAGCTTCCACGAGTAACGGGGTTCGATAGTCGAAATCGGGGACGGGCCTGCACACAATCGTGCAGGCATCGTCGTATTGCGGATAGGGAAGTTTCGAGTTCCCACCGGTTTTTCGCGTCACTAAAGCATGAAAGCTGGCGTGCGCCAGACCAGCGCGTCCCGTCTGCCGCAGGCTTGCCAGGCGCAGCCTCGGTTCAAGCAGATCTCCGCCGGGCCGCCACACATTAAGTTCCGGCACCCGTATCGCAATTGCCTCATTCACCCTTTCGCGGCGGATGCGACCGTCAACGGTAGTCACTTCCATATCGAATGGTTCGACTGGATGCTGAATCAAGAGGCGAATCCCGCCGGTGAAGTAAGCGAGTTTTCCGCCGACACGCTTGCCGGTTCCTGTCGGAGCCAGATTCATCAAAGCGGCGTGCACACCCATGCCGGCGGCGATGGTGAAGTACCAGTTTTTGTCTTTCGCGTGCCCCGGAGTCTTACACACGATCTTGCCCAGCGGGATCGATACTGCTCGCGCATGCAGTTGGGCACGTACTGCGGACATGGGATCGCCCGGCAGCCGCAAATTCTGCGCCAGCACATTCCCGGTACCGAAGGGAATGATACCGAGCGCAACCTCGGAACCGGCGACTCCCTGAATCACCTGGAATATCGTCCCGTCGCCACCGCAGACGAAGATCGTGTCGAAGCCGCTTGCCACTGCCTCCTGAGCCTGCTCCCCGGCGGAGTGAGCAGAAAGCGTATCCTGCATTTCGACCGCGCAGCCTTCACTCTGCAGAAAGGCGGCAACGCGGTCGACCGTCGCGCGCCTATTGCGGCGCTCCATCAACAGCGGATTGAGGAAAAGGAGAACACGGCGCATGCCCAAAACAAGAGAGTACGTGCCGGAGCGATCACTGCTTGATGAATAAAAGATAAGAAGCGCACCGGGAGAATCCCCGAAGTGAATACTCCTGTAATGAATACTCCGGGAGCGCTTCTTTAGGCTTGCTGCTGTTTTGGAAGAACCGAAGAATGAAGCATTAAACTTTTGCCGGTTTTTCCCATTCCGCGAAGACGAACTCGGCGAGCGGCTTTCGTTGCCGCGGCGATACCTCCTGCTCGAGCAGGCCTTCCGGCAGGGAGTCCACGTCGCCCAGGTGTCCCAGCGCGGTGACCGCACCGATGTTGAAGGTCTCGGGTATGCCGAATGCAGCGCGCGCTTTGTCATGATCGAAGCCTGCCATCGAGTGCGCATGCAGTCCAAGCGCCGTGGCCTGCAAAACCAAGTAAGCGGTCGCTGCACCCGTGTCGTGAATCCCATATGGATTCGGGGACTTATTATGAGCGAAGTGCTTGCTGGCCGCCGACAAAATCAGCACCGGAGCACTCTTCGCCCATCCCTGGTTGAACTCGACCAGGCTGTCGAAGATCTTTTGATACGTGGGATCACCGCGGTGGCCCACGAGGAATCGCCATGGCTGCTCATTGTAAGAAGACGCCGCCCAGCGCGCGGCTTCGAAAATCTTCTTCAAATCCTCGGCGGAGACCGGTTTGTGGGAAAAAGCGCGCGGGCTCCAGCGTGCCAGAATCTCTTCGATCACGCCCGGCGTAGCGGGCGCATGCTTCACCTTTTCAATGTCTTCGGCTCTGTGAGACAAGATGGAACTCCTCGGGAAGACTCCCTTTGCCGGTTAGATTCCGTCCGCCGGGGACGGACGCAGCGATTTACGCCTCATTCTCCACATCTCCCACATCCATCCACAGTGTTGCACCGGTTTACGCCTTGCTGCCCGCACTAAAGCGCGCGTAGCCTGCGATCAGGGATCGGCGGCAAAGGGGGCGCCTGCTGCTTGGGGGATTTGGCTCGCCGGCGAAATGCTTCCGGGTCGCGACTGTCGCGGCTTCAGCGAATTCTCCACAGGCAAATTCCCACAATTGAAGCCGGGGTTACCAAAATTGAATCTAAAATACTAGATATTGTGGTTGTGGCTTGACACCCACTACCAAGAGCGGTACTTTCCCACTTGCGGCCCTGAAATTTACCGCAGGTTCACGGGATGAAAGCAAGGATCTCCAGGCTCAATCTGCAAGTCCCATGTTGAGTGGAAGATAGCTCCCGCGGCCACGAGTTCAGGAGATTTTCAGGCGGAGCAGGGCTGCGAACGGCCCTTTCCCCCGTCAGATCGAGATTCAAAACCCGCCGCGAGCGGGCATCCCAATTCGAAGCACCTAAGGAGTACCCATGGCCGAGGCCACCAGGAAATCCGTTACCACCGTCCCCGCACGCGACGACTCTCCGACCGCTTCCAAGACTGCGGCGCAGGCAGCGCTGCGCTTCGAGCGTTTCTTCTCGAAAGCCGGCATCTCGCCCTACGACGAGGTGCAATGGGAGCGCCGCACTGCTCTGATCAGCGACGCGAGCGGCAAAACCATCTTCGAGCAGAAGGACGTTGAAGTTCCGATTGACTGGTCGATGACGGCGACCAACATCGTGGCCAGCAAGTATCTCCACGGATCGCTCGGCACCCCGGAGCGCGAGACGGGCGTCCGCCAGCTTATCGGCCGCGTGGCGGAGACGGTTCGCGACTGGGGCCTGGCCGGCGGCTACTTCGCCACCCCCGAAGACGCTGCTATCTTCCACGACGAGCTGGTGCACCTGCTCGTGGGGCAGAAGGTCGCATTCAACTCCCCGGTCTGGTTCAACGTGGGCTGCGATCGTCTGGAGCCCAACTCTGATGCGCAGAACTGGCATTGGAATCCGCACACCTGCGCCGTCGAGTTCTCGGTCACCGGATACCGCACGCCGCAATGCTCAGCCTGCTTCATCAACGCCGTCGACGACTCGCTTGACTCGATTCTGACCCTGGCCAAGACCGAGGGCATGCTCTTCAAGTGGGGGTCGGGCACGGGCACCAACCTGTCGACCCTGCGCGGGTCGATGGAACAGCTCTCCGGCGGCGGTACAGCCTCCGGCCCGCTCAGCTTCATGCGCGGCTTCGACGCCTTTGCCGGCGTCATCAAGTCCGGCGGCAAGACGCGCCGTGCCGCCAAGATGGTCATCCTCAACGTCGACCATCCGGACATCCTCGACTTTGTCGAGTGCAAGATGAAGGAAGAAGCAAAAGCCTGGGCGTTGATGCGCGAGGGCTATGACGGCTCTTCGGGCCCAGACAGCGAAGCCTACAGCTCCATCTTCTTCCAGAACGCGAATAACTCTGTTCGCGTCACTGACGAGTTCATGCGGGCGTTTGAGCGCGATGGCGACTTCACCACCTACACCGTGAAGGACCACAAGCCGGTCGAGACGCGCAAGGCGCGCGAGATCATGCACAAGATCGCCGAGGCGACATGGCAGTGCGGCGACCCGGGCATGCAGTACGACACCACTATCAACAAGTGGCACACTTCGAAGAACACGGCGCGGATCAATGCGTCGAACCCCTGCTCCGAGTACATGTTCCTCGACAACTCCGCCTGCAACCTGGCCAGCTTCAACCTGCTGAAGTTCGTAACAGCGGCGGGAACATTTGATATCGCAGCGTATCGCAACGCCATCGACATCATGATCACGGCGATGGATATTCTGGTCGACAACTCCGGATACCCGACTGAGTCGATCGCCCGCAACTCGCACGACTACCGGCCGCTGGGCCTGGGCTACGCCAACCTCGGTGCCTTGCTCATGTCGTTTGGATTACCATATGACTCCGACGCAGGACGCGACTTTGCTGCGACGCTGACCGCCATCATGTGCGGCGAGGCTTATCTGCAGTCCTCGCGCATCGCCGAGAAGTGCCCGGCGCTGGCATCGGCGACGCCGCTCACGGCTTCGGTGAATCACGAAGGCGGAGCCTGCCCGGGATTCTACGTCAACCGCGAGCCTTTTCTCGACGTCATCCGCATGCACCGCGCCGAGGTGAACAACATCGGCAAGTCGAAGAGCTCATCCGAACCATTTACAGTCCCGCAGGTCGATGCCCTCATTGAGGCCAGCCGCGACTGCTGGGATAAGGCGCTCGCGCACGGCGAGAGGCACGGCTATCGCAACTCGCAGGTCACTGTGCTTGCACCGACCGGCACGATTGGCTTCATGATGGATTGCGACACAACCGGCATCGAGCCCGATCTTGCGCTGGTCAAGTACAAGAAGCTGGTGGGCGGCGGAATGATCAAGATCGTCAACAACACCGTACCGGCGGCGTTATTCAAACTTGGATACAACAACGATGAGGTCGACGCCATCGTCAGCTACATCGATGCGACCGGCACCATCGAAGGCGCGCCCGGCATCAAGCCCGAGCACCTGGCCGTCTTCGACTGCTCGTTCAAGCCGTCGAAGGGCACGCGCTCCATTCACTACATGGGCCACGTCAAGATGATGGCTGCTACACAACCGTTCCTCTCGGGAGCCATCTCGAAGACCGTCAATCTGCCGCACGACTGCACTATCGACGACATCGCCGAGGCTTACCTCGAGTCCTGGCGTCAGGGTCTGAAGGCGGTCGCCATCTACCGCGACGGATCGAAGGGCGCGCAGCCGCTCAATGTTTCCGACGGCAAGGGCGCGAAGGCCATCAAGGGGGCCGCTGCCGACGAAACGCTGATTGCGGCTGTCGACCGGGTTCTGGCGGCCCTCGGATCTGGAAAACCGGCGACCGACGCCGACGTTAAGACCCTCGAAGCCAAGCTCTCCGAGAAGATCGAAGTCTCCGCCAGGCAGGTGCTCGACGCGACCAACGCCTTCACCGCGGCGCTTGGTTCAATCGCGCGAGGCGTGTCGCCGTCGGCTCAGGACCAGGATCAGAACGCGCCTCCCAAGGCCGTGCGTCATCGCTTGCCCGAAGAGCGCGCTTCGCTCACGCACAAGTTCGGCATCGCGGGACACGAAGGCTACATCACCGTCGGCCTCTATCCCAACGGACAGCCGGGCGAGATCTTCATCAAGATGGCCAAGGAAGGTTCGACCGTCTCCGGCCTGATGGACAGCTTCGCCACGGCGGTGTCGCTGTCGCTGCAGCACGGCGTTCCGCTCAAGGTGCTGTGCGAGAAGTTTGCGCACAGCCGCTTCGAACCGTCGGGCTGGACCGGCAACGAACAGATCGGCTACGCCAAGTCGATCATGGACTACATTTTCCGCTGGCTGCAGTTGCGCTTCCTCTCCGGACAGCAGTTGTCGCTGTTCGCCGGGCTCGCTGCGCCCGCAGCGTTGCCGGAGCTCGCGAGCGCCGACGAGCCAACGCGCTTCTCCGCCGACCAGCACCCGTCGACGCGCGGCATGGGCGCAACCCACGCACCGCAGGGCGGAATTCTGCCTGAGATTCATGCCACCGGCTATGAATCCTCGTCAGTCCCCCACATCGAGGACCGCGGTGTCTACCACGCTGCAGACGCGATGAAGGGCCTCTACGACATGGGAGACGCTCCAAGCTGCCACACCTGCGGAGCCATCATGGTGCGCAACGGAAGCTGCTACCGCTGCATGAGCTGCGGTTCGACCAGCGGATGCTCGTAAACATAAAACCTGCCTCCGGCGGCGGACTTGTGGGGTTACCCATAAGGCTGAAGTTTGGCCCCATAAGGCTGAAGTTTTGGCCCCATAAGGCTGAAGTTTTGGCACCATAAGACTGAAGTGGACAGAGGTCGTGCCATAGCTCGGAATTGGGACGCGAATGACGATCACGAGAAGAGAGGAGGGCAGCTCCCGTGCAAAGAGGCTTAGACGAGCGATCCATCCATGATGGCCTACCCGATCTTTTGTACCAGGGAGACTGTTAGTGTAGCGCGGCAGAATTTTGTAGTTATCCGGTTGCAGTCGGGGGTGTGGAAAAGTGGGAAGCGTGTTGGCTTTCCACTTTTCCATGCCCCTAGTTGTTTTCGGTCTGCCAGGCAGACTGATGCAGGCTCCCTCGCGCCGCCTTGAAGTGGCCAGTGATCCCGATGACAATATGTTTATCGAATGTGCCGATGCCGCGCGTGCCGACTATCTGATTACTGGCATCAGAAGCATTTTCCGAGGTTCTGGAAGAAAACTAAAGTCATAACGCCACGGGAATTCATTAGCCTTGTCGCGCCTCATTTAATAAAGTAGGCAAGGTCAAGGAGCTAAGTGCCCGCCCGATATGGGCAAACTTGGAGGACAAAACAAGCGCAATAATGGACCAGGCAACGCACAACAAAATCATCTCCTTCATCTGGGGCATCGCCGACGATGTCCTGCGAGATCTCTTCAAGCGTGGCAAGTACCCGGATGTAATCCTTCCGATGTGCGTCATTCGACGCATGGACGCCGTGCTGGAGCCCACCAAGCAGGCGGTCCTCGACACCAAGAACATGCTCGACGAGGCGCACATCACCGAGCAGCGGGCCGCACTCTGCGATGCGACGGGGCAGGCTTTTTACAACACATCGAAGTTCACACTGCGGGATCTAAGATCACGCGGCAGCCAACAGCAGTTGCTGGCCGACTTCGAGGACTACCTGAACGGTTTCTCGCCCAATGTCCAGGACATCCTCGACAATTTCAAGTTCCGCAACCAGCTCTCAACTCTCTCCAAGGCCGACGCCATCGGCACACTGATTAACAAGTTCCTCGACCCCGACGTCGACCTCTCACCGTCAGGCATCGACAATCATTCGATGGGAACGGTCTTCGAGGAGCTGGTTCGTAAGTTCAACGAGGAAAACAACGAGGAGGCAGGCGAACACTGGACGCCGCGTGACGCCGTCCGACTGATGGCGAACCTCGTGTTTCTGCCAATAGAGAATGAAATCAAGTCCGGCACTTACCTGCTCTATGACTGCGCTTGCGGCACCGGCGGCATGCTCACCGTGGGCGAGGAGACTCTCAAGGCGATCGGAGCAAAGCGCGGCCAGCAGGTAACGTGCCTGCTCTACGGCCAGGAGATCAATCCGGAGACCTACGCCATCTGTAAGGCGGACATGCTGCTCAAAGGTGAAGGCGAGAGTGCCGACCATATCGTCGGAGGCGCTGAATGGTCCACGCTTTCACATGACGCCTTTCCGGCGCAAGAGTTCGACTTCATGCTCGCCAACCCACCCTACGGGAAAAGCTGGAAGAAAGACCTTGAAGCGATGGGCGGCAAGGACGGAATGCGCGACCCGCGCTTCAAGGTGATGCACGACGGTGAGGAGCTGTCGCTCGTCACCCGCTCTAGCGACGGCCAGATGCTCTTCCTCGCCAACATGGCGTCGAAGATGAATGCCAAGTCCGCACTCGGTAGCCGCATCGCCGAAGTTCACAACGGTTCGTCACTCTTCACCTGCGACGCCGAAGCGAGATGTTGTGCATTTACGCACGATCACAGGATCGTTGCAGGCGATTCGGCAGGCCGAGTGTATTTTCTGTCTCTCGAACTCGCTCCAGAAAACTCCGAAGGTCGCAACCCGCTGTAAGCACGCTCCGTTCATCAACAAGTGCGGGGGATACAGTCTTTGGCAAGAGGGCCAGCGCAGCTTCCGCTTCCCAAATCGAGGCAGGACTTGAAGGAGGCCAACGAGCACTGCATGCAAGCTTTTTATAATGAGTAACTTGCGATTCGAGGACCCGAGCCCACCCGCAAACTTTCATCTTATGTGTCAATCAGCATGGAAAGTTTCATCTTATGGGGTGCTGAACTTCCACATTATGGGGTACGCCTTGCTCTAAGCTGTTGAGTTAGTGTGTGCACAACTTTCAGCTTATGCGTAAACCCACAGGACTGGCCGTCCGAGGCAAATCGAGCCGGGCTGAGGAGAAAGATTTCCTCGGCCCGGCTCGAACCATTTTGCGGATACAGACATGACCCTCGATGAAAGCGCGTTGTTGCGACTCCTGCATTCGACTGAACATACCTTTGTTGAGCGCAAGACCGTCGGCGATTCACGAGACTGGATCAAGACCGTTGTCGCTTTTGCAAACACTCTTGATCCTTCACAAGAAGCCGTTCTATTCATTGGTGCGAAGGACAGCGGAGAAATTGAACCGACTAGTTCAAACCTCGACAGTTTGCAGAAGAAATTATCAGACAAGATGCAGGATGTATATCCGCCAATTTACTACACCACAACGGTCGTCAAGGAAGCTGATCGAGAGTGTCTTGCAGTCATTATCCCTGGAAGTTCGGCCACACCGCACTTTACCGGATCTCCATACCTGCGAGATGGATCTCAGTCGATAAAGCCAACCTCGGAGCAGTATGAGAAAATGTTAGCGGCACGGATAAGCAAAGCGCAGGAGCTTCAGCGTTGGATTGGCAAGGATATTACACTTGTGGAATTTCAGCGGACTGCTGGAATCGCCTATGTTGTCAATAAGAGAATAAGAGCGGCGAGGGTTGTTGCGTGCAATCAATTCTACGTAACAGTTATGGCTGGAGACAGGTTCTCTTACCCGCTCGGTAAACTCGACATAGCCTACGATCAGGGTAGCAACCGTCTTCAATTAGAACTCAGTCTAAGCGAAACTACACACTAGAAAGCCCGTTCTTTCGCACCTTAACTCAAATATGATGAGCCGCATTTATCTATCGGCCGGGACGGCTTATTCGCCTTCTCCAGCTCGCGGAGCTTGATTGTGCCTGTCATGACTTCTTGTCCGTCGCACCACTAACCTCTGCGTCGAATATCCCCGTCTCCACCACACTGCCGTGCTTCATCTGCACGACGATCCGGTAGGTTCCGGCGCTGGGAAATCCGTAAGGGAAGCTGACCGTGCTCGGCGGAGCACTTGTGCTCATGTCCATGCCCGACATGGATGCGATATCACTCTTGGTGGCTGAGGCCGCACCGGGCGCCTCTCCGTTCTGCGCCTGCGCGATCATCAGAGCCGCCATTGACGCCGTACCCGAAGGATGAATGTGCGCGAAGACGGTGCCGTCGGTCTTCACAAACGCCGCGTGTCCGGGCATGCCCATGTAGAGCGCCATGTCCGGCGCCGGATTCCCCTCCGGATCGAGCAGCTCGAAGGTAAAGTCATAGGGCGACTTCGCGACCAGCGTCTGCGGCCGCTTCCACACCATGGTGTAGCCGTCGGGAAGCTTGTAACTCGCGCTGGTCTGGGATGCCTCGCCAGCGTACTTGAGCGCGACCGAAGTTCCTTCAGCGTCGTCGCCGGCAAGATCGCGCCCGGCAATATAGGGCAGACTGATCGAGGAGACCAGAGTCTCCGGAAATCCGTTTTCATGCACCACGTCTGCGTAAAGGCGATAGTCGCCTTTCGGAACTCTCGGCAGCACCAGCCGGAACTCGCCCGTCCCCACCTGATCCGGATGCAGGTGGAACACGACATCGATTCCCGGCCATCGCAGCATGTAGAGATGCATCAGGTGATCGTGATCGGGAATGAAGTCATCGAGCTTGCGCTGTTTTACCCATCCGGGGTCGGAGATCTGCAGATCGAGCACGTTGCCGGGCTGAAGCTGCGCCTTCATTTCGAGCGGCTTGTAGATGTTGTGGCTGTAATCGGCGGCTTCCGATCTCCACCACTGGTTGCCAAAGACAACCGCACCAACGAGAATCACAAATGCAACCGTCATGGCGACAAATGCGCGCCGCCTTCGCGATGGCGGCACTTCAGTACCCGGCGCAAGCTGTGCTTCACGTGTTGCGGCTCCCACGATGCCGACCAGTCCGATGACCAGGACCACTCCGAGGATCGCCAGCATGATGCCCAGCCCGGGCTGCATTCTGCGCGTGCCCATGGCCGTGGCCGGTAGCGGAACCGAGAAGACTCCCTGTCCCTGGTTGCCGCTCACATAGAACCGGATCTGCCATGATCCCGTAGCCATGATCCACAAGTGTCCGGTGAAGTATTGGGCATCGGCCGTCGGGCGCTGCATGGCATCCGGCACTGGCGGATGCTTCGATGCTTCTCCGGTGAGCAGCATGGGCGCGACCTCGATGTGGTCGATACCCGGCGTCTGCGCACGCACTTCGATCTCTGCAACTCCGGGGATCACCAGCGGCGGCCTGATCACTACCGATAGCTTGTAGGGACCGGCGTTACCCTCGACGTAAACATCCGGGCTGCCGACATGCGCGTGGGCAGGCGTGGCGAAGGCGGCAAGCAGCCCCACGACGACGACTGGCAGGAGGAAACGTAGCAGGCGAGTCATTCTCGTCATCGTTGAATCTTCTTCATCCACCTGCCCAGCGCGAGTCCCAGCCACGTGACGATGGCCGCGTAAAGCATCGCTTCAGCCAGACCCGTCCAGAGCTCAAGGCCGCTCTCGGGGTGAAAGAATTGCCGCATAACGTCGACGGACGTCGATGGCATGTTGAAGTCGTGAAATGCCGTGCCGAAGAAACGATTCTCGGCGGCTTTGCTCATCAGAAAATTCGCAAACGGCCACTCTACGGCAAGCAGAGGTAGCACAAAAAGCGGTCCCGCCAACAGCGAAATCAGCCACGGCTTCCAACTCTTCGCATAGATGAGGAGCAAGTCGATGGCGATCGCCGGCACGATTAACAGGATGGGAAACTTTGGCGGAATGAACTGCGTCACGTGCTGGTAGACGGGCCCCAGCTTCGGCTCAGCCGGGAAAAGCGGAAGGATGAGAATCAATCCGCAAACAAATACTGTATAGATCGCACTGATCCAGGTCGCCGCCCAGCGATTTCGCGAAGCAATATGTATGGCCGCGAAATAAAGCGGCGTGCCCAGCGTGCATGCGATGTAGGCGCGCGAGCTGTGCAGGTAGACATCCCAGGTGTACTCCATGCGGAAGAACATGGAGAGCACCAGCAGCAATCCCGAAACGTACAACATCAGCCATTGCAGGTGCCGAAATTCCGCGCTGTCCTGGCCAGCTGTCGCTTCTGCCCGATTCATCGCCGCGACGATGAGAAAGAGCGAGCCGAGGCAGACAGCCCAGATGCCGAGCATTAATACCGTATGCGGCGGCGAGACTATCTTGACGTCGAGTCCGTAGGCGTTGTGCCACCAGTTGTCGAAGGGGGCTGACGTCAGCATAGCGACGCCGCCCCACGCAGCGAGAAATGCGCCCAACGGCCCGCGCAGTCCAAACACGCGCACCGACGAGGCTACCAACTGGGGCGGTCGCAGGATGGTGGTCGCGAGAATCAGGTAGCCGCAGCAGATGCCGGCGAGCACCCCGCAGAGATAAATCGCCATGTGGGCGGGGGTCCAGAAGGAGTCGCGGCCAATGGAGCGGTGCCACGAGACGTCCCAGTGCGCGCCGATGGTGACGGACGTGACGGCGAGAGCGGCACACCAGAGATACCACGGAATCCGCTCCGTCGTAACTGCGGCAGGACGTGCGGTGGTGACGGTCGCCATGATTTGCTCCTCAGCCGATACAGATAGGATACAGCGCCGGACGCGGACGGATTATGATGGCATGGAATTGCGAGGAGGGCTTTCGTGCGCAGGTGGATTGGATTGCTGATGTTGGCGGTTGCTGGTTCAGCGTGGGGCCAGGCAGGACTTTCAACCAAGTGGGAGGAATTAACCGGCCCGGATTTCATCAAGGCCATTCAACAGTCGCAGGGCGTGTGCCTGCTGCCGTTCGGGATTATAGAAAAGCACGGTCCGCATCTTCCCCTGGGGACGGACCTGATCAACGTTCGCTTTGCCGTCGAGCACGCTACGCAGCAGGAATACGCGGTGATCTTTCCGGCTTACTACTTCGGACAAATCGCCGAGGCGCGACAGCAGCCTGGAACCATTTCTTACAGCCTGCACATGCAACTCGCTCTGCTGCAGGAGACTACCGACGAGATGGCGCGGAACGGCTGCAAGAAGATCGTGATCGTAAACGGACACGGCGGGAATGAACACCTGCTTCCCTATTTTGCCCAGTCACAGTTACAAACCCCACACGACTACGTCGTCTACGTCTATCGGTGGTCGCCGTCGAATCTACCTGGTCGTCCGCCGCTGCATTCAAAGACCGATATGCACGCGGGTGAATCGGAGACGGCGCACACTATGGCGTCGCGTCCAGATCTGGTGCATCTGGATCGCGCCAATCAGGAGTCCGGCGCAGACCAGGCCCGGCAGCACTTGCCGGAGGGAGTGTACACGGGCATCTGGTGGTATGCGCGGTTTCCGAATCATTACTCGGGTGACGGAAGCCTGGCGACGAAAGAGCTGGGCGAGTTCGATATGAAGGCCTGGGAAGACGGCATCGCGGGCGTGATCCGCGCGGTCAAGGCCGACAACGTCAGCCTCGAACTGCAGAACCAGTTCTACAAGGATGCGGAGCATCCATTGGACACGAAGCAGTAAAGCCGCAGAGTCTTCAGCGTTCCTGAGCGGGAAACGAGCCGTAGTTCAGGAATTCGTCGGCCTGTTTGTTCGTTTCAGGCGGATTGGAGTCGTCGAATACACGGATTTCCCCTTCGGCCGACCCGATCAGCCTACGTTTCGATTTAGCTGGGACGGCCACCATCTTCACTACCGCCTGGCCTGCGCGCGCAATGACGATCTCCTCTCCATGCTCGGCCAGTTCAATAAGCTTGGAGAGGTGGGTCTCGACGTGATGAATGGTGACTTTTATGGCGGAAAGATTAGCGAATTACGGCCAACTTAGGCAAGCCCTTCCAGCTGCCCAAAAGTGCCGTATAACGGCTCAAGCCGCCAAGCCGGCTGGATTTCCGGTACTATTCCGGTGAAATAACTAGTACTTTTTACAGTTGTCCGAGCAGCATTGCGACTCGAAACTGAGCTGGCTCGCAGCCTGTCGCCATGCTCAGGGTCGAACGCATACGCGCATAAGGGCTATATTGCCTGAATCCGGCTCCGCTTGCCGTTGTTTCAGATCCGGTAGAACGCTCCTTTGCTGAGAGATATGCAAAGCCTTTGAAGCTTTTACGGCACTGAGGGACCATGAATTCAATCGTCGTCAGCTCCACGGTTTTTGTGATCGTCTTCGGGGGAGCGCTCGTTGGCATGGCTCTCCGCCGGGTTCTGCCCGAGGATCATCTGACTTCAGACGCAAAGGACGTCGTAAAGCTGGCGATGGGGCTCATCGCCACGATGGCCGCACTGGTCCTCGGCATGCTCGTTT
Source organism: uncultured Acidobacteriaceae bacterium (assembly GCA_963786085.1). Lineage (GTDB taxonomy): Bacteria > Acidobacteriota > Terriglobia > Terriglobales > Acidobacteriaceae > Silvibacterium. The sequence goes on along the minus strand of CAWAYO010000078.1, from coordinate 7,350 downwards.
CTACAGCGAAGTCCTCCTACGATACGCGAAAGAATGAAGTCGCCGAGATGTCTTCGAGGGTCGTCGCCATCGATCAATTATTGGCAAACTATGGCCCTGAGGCCAACGGAGTCCGCGCAGAGTTGCGCGAGCTTGTGGTTGTTGGTCTCAACCGCATCTGGCCAGGAGAGGCATCCAAGCAGGTCGATCTCAAGCCCAAGGAAGACACGCGAGACTTTTACAGCCAGCTGCAGGCCCTGGCACCCAAGAACGACTCGCAGGGTGCCACCAAGGCCGAAGCAATCTCCATGGCGGCCAACTTGCGGCAGACACGCTGGCGTATGTTCGTCGAGGCCGAGCAGACCTCCATGTCAATTCCGCTTCTGGCGGTCCTGGTCGCATGGCTGGTCGCGATCTTTATTGGCTTTGGCCTGTTCGCTCCGCCCAATTCCACTGTGATCGTGACGTTGGCGATCTGCGCATTGTCGGTATCGGCCGCGATCTTCATCATCATGGAGATGTACACGCCGTTCAGTGGAGTCCTGAAGATTTCCTCGGCTCCGATTCGCGAGACGTTGAACCAGATAGGACACTGAAACTGGTCGAGGTTCAGACGGAAGCACTCAGAGAAGCACCTTTTCCGGGTACGTCTGCGACTGTCTCAGAATCTGATTCGTTGGTGAGGTTGGCGTAGACAGCCAGACGTTTGAGAAGCTCGGCCGCCTGGCTCGCGATCGGAGTGTCCGCCAGGTCCAGTTCATCTGCGAGTTGTAGATGATCGCGGAGACCGCCGAAGTCGCGCTTCCTTACACGTCGACGCAAGGCGACGCTGAGAAGGAACCCGGCGAGTGCGTCACGCTCTGGCTCATTGAGCCGGCGGAACTCATCGCGCCAGTGGGGGCATTCGCCGTCTGCATCCAGCAGCCTGACGGCCTGCGCGGCGCTGCCCGGCTTCCAGTTGGCAACGGAAATCGCGATAGGGGGAGCGTGTCCGGGCCTGAGGCACGCCGCGCAGAGCAATCCCATCACATACGCGGTGTGATACGCGGTAGCAAGGAGATAACGCGTGCGAGCAACACCTTCCCGCGCCCGGATCTCACTGACGCGGGTTCCCGCCGTCGGCAGGAAGCCGGCCTTATCCTCAACGCGCGCGAGTACGCGGAACGCGAACGCCGCTGCCGCGCTCCAGGATTTGCCCGTCAGCGGCCAGCTGAGCAGAACCTCTCCGGCAAGGTCGTAGTCCTGTTCATCCAGGCAACGCGCGAGCAGCGCCTCCGCTTCGGCAAGAATCAATGCCCTGCGGCGAGGCAACAGCGCAGGGATCAGGTTGAAGTCAGTGACGTACATCAGCGCATGCGTGAATGCGTAAATGTCGTCCCGTGTGCAATTGAGCAGATCCATTGTCTGCGCCAGGATCGAGCGCCGCGCAGTAGGAGGGCTGGTCAACTTGCGGCCGGGCTTCGGCTGGTACCACCCCGTAGCAACCCACTCCTGTTCGAGCGTGCGGTGCGGAACCCGCTCGCGCCCGCATCGCGCCTGCGATTCCAGGCTTTCGCGGAGCAATTTATCGAATTCGTAATCCGGATAATCCAGGCGATTCAGGCAGACATGAGGCAGCGCATAATCCCAGGCAACGGCGGGCTCAAGACAGAGGCCCAGCCTCGCCCGTTCGCTCCGGGCATGAGGCTTCAGCAACTCCGCAACGTTGCGGACACGCTCGTCGACCTCGTCATGAACCATAGCCGGGGACGCGGCGACAAGCAGAACCGCGGTTTCGGAGACAATCTTTTCCGGACGGATATTTTTTGACGGATCGCTGTCCTCATATCCGTCTGCTGCTAGATGCTCGACTGCGAGCCGCGCAATATCGAGGGCATGGCAGAGTCGTCGAATCAGATCCTTCTCATTCCACTTGTCGCATTCACTCTGGACGCATTCGGGTGTCATCGCTCTCCGCCGTGCCCTCAACCACCGCGCTGAGGTTCAGATTCAAAGCCCTTAGCGAAGCTCTTCCGCATTCGCCGCCAGTTCACCAAGATTTTCGACCGGATTCGTCGGACCGAAGACCCGGTAAATGTGAATGAAGATGCGATTTGTTCCGCAGAACCAGTCTCCCGGTTCATCTGCGAGCGAGAGCGAGGGGCCCACTTCTGCAATCACCTTGCCGAGAGCGTTGAAGTCGACGGCTTTGGTTTCCAGAAGCTGCTTCACGATTTGTCTACGTTGATCAGAATTGCTCATTGCGATTCTCCTTATCGCGCGAGGCAGGACAACCCGCGGAGGACGCTGCCGCAGCACCGTGATACGCGCTCGATGAAATAGTGGCCGCCAACGGCCTTTCGTTTCATGCCGAGTGGGGTGAAGTGCCTTGAAGGGCTGTGGGGAGGGGAAGTCCCGCTCCGGCTGGCGATCCGATCGACCGGGGGCCGCCGATGGCTATCCGGAATTCTGAAGATGGCGCAATTTCGCCGGAACGCTCCCGTCCCACGACGTGTGGGAGCGAAGGCTGCTACTTTCAGACCAAGTAATTAACTCGTGGCGAATACTTGCCTGGTTTCCCGAAGATCCTCGAGGGCTCCGGGCCTCAGACCGCTGTTAGGCGCAGAGGTAGCAGGTTCCGCCGCCGGATGAACTGGACACAGTTACGGTATAGCTGGCCGAAGATGTCTGCCCGGACTGATTCCTGATGGTTACAACGACGGTGTACTTACCTGCAGCAGCGTAGGTGTGATACGCAGTCGGCTGCCAACTTACCCAGGATCCATCTCCGAAGTTGATCGTCCTTCCAACGATAGCGCTCCCTCCACCCGTGCTCTGCGATGTGTTTACGTAAACCTCCAGGGCCGTGGATTGCGGTGTCACCGTTAGGGCTGCTGTTGGCGCACTGCCCCCCCCGCCGCCACTGCTGCCGCTGCCTCCGCTACTTCCTCCGCTGCTCCCACCACTCTGGCCTGACGTGACCGAGATAGCGACGGTCGAGTAGGCCGGGACCGCAACCTCGGCCGAATAGCCTCCTGATACCGGCGTGAGAGCGACGGACTGGCTTGTGATCTGAGCGTTAGAACTATTCAGAAGATACTGGGTCCCACCTGCCGCGGTGAATCCCAAATTCTCGAGCGACACATTCACGGAGCCGTAGTAAGTCGCGGTGGGATTGATGATAACTACATTGTCTCCCGAGTTAGTGTAGAAGGCAGTCGCGTCTAATCCAGACGTGGTGGACCCGGGTGACACGGAAGACGCCATGTGTCCACCGGCTTGCAGGTTCAGGTACTGGGGCGAGGCGAATAGGTCAAAAGCATAGAACTGAGGATAGGGCGTTAGCTGCGATGGATTGCAGTCCATGTCCCAGTCCCAAGCACCCAAAAGGCAGAAATAGCTTCCGGCTGCGTTAAAGTAACTCAACTGGCTGGGAACAGCCGTAGCCCCGCTGTACACCACATTCAGTAAATCGGCGATGGCCACGCTATTCCACAAAGGGCCATAGGTTGGATCGTTACGGCAGCAGTCAGTTGAATACGCCCAGTTGTTGTTGTATTCGGTGATGTAAATCGGCGTCGTCGCGGCATTTTTCTGGTAGCCCGCTCTCACATAGGGTTCGATCATTTTGTAGTAGTAGCCCACGCCTCTGCTGCCTTGCGTGATCGAATAAAGCTGAGACCAGGTCATCCCGTCGTCGATGTTAGTCTGGCCGGTGACGTACAGGTGAAAGCTGACAAAATCAACGTACGGCTCGGTAGAGCCATTGGTGAGCAATGCTGGGATCCACGTAGACGCCTGCGATAGTTGCGAGATCACCGGCCCCCCGACATGGATGACCTGACCATCCGCTGTCGCTTGAGTATGCATCGCCTCGCCGGCAGCTGCAAACATTGACACGTAGGCACTAAGGTTCGAGGCCGTGCTGCCCGTGCATAGCGATCCTTGGAGTTCCGGCTCGTTCCAGATTTCGTAGTCCTGCATGAGCCCGGGAAACTTCTGGTCCACATGCGCTACCACCGAAGCCGCCATTTGCCCCCACTGCCAATAATCGGACGGAGCGACGCAGGAACTCCATCCAAGAGACGGTGGCGTGTTATAGATCACCCCGAGCGGATGGAGTCCCGAATTGCTTATTGTCTGTAATGAATAATCGAGATAGCTGAAATTTGCACTTGAGGTCGCATAGACCTGATTGAGAGGGATCCAAATGCGTGTTCGATCGATGCCCGCGGCCGTGAACAGGCCGATCGTTGATTGGCTGTTTACAGGTGCTGTGCCCGTTCCACCTGCGGAGAAAATGCCGGCTGGCACGGCAGGTGTCGATCCGCTTCGATTGCCAAAGTCAGCCGAGACCGTTTGCGCATGTAGCGCAGAAACACCAAGCATTCCAGCCAATGAAAGCACCAGCCAGAAACCATAATTGAACGCAGCACGAGGAAGGCTTGCCTTTACGGACATGTTTTATCTCCTGATCCAAGACATGTCGATAAAGGAAGTCTTTCAATGCACGTTGCCGTTGACGCCTGGCATTGTGTAGGTAAGGTGAGGCAACTATCGTGCCTTGTTTGATAGTTCGTAAATAGTACCACCCCAGTGAACAGGGTCAATCAACTGTTTTTACTACCCAAAAGATCTAGCTCGTTTGGGCTAGTACGTTTTGCAAGATATTGGCGTGAGGCCATCGTCTTTGGATACAAGTAGATGACAGCTACTCATCTCTGCTCACCGGCCCGAATTATGTTCCGCACACTGTTACAGAACAATGAACTATAGCGATGGGCAAAAGAAAAGCCCGGCACGAAGCCGGGCTTTGTAAGTAGGTTTGCGCCGAAGGCGCGTTTGCCTGGACGGCCAGTTCTCACTCGGAGGCAGCCATCTCTTCGGCTTCGCCTTCCTGGCGCATCATTTCGAGCTCGCGCTCGGCTTCCTCGTAGGCAGTCTGGACTTCCTGCTGGACGCGCTGGGCCGCTTCTTCGAGCTCCGGTGAGAGCTGGATGTTGCGGTAGTACTCCATGCCCGTACCGGCGGGGATGAGACGGCCGACAATGACGTTCTCCTTGAGGCCGCGCAGGTTGTCGACGGCACCGTTGATGGACGCCTCGGTCAGCACACGCGTGGTTTCCTGGAAGGATGCCGCGGAGATGAAGCTGTCGGTCGAGAGCGAAGCCTTCGTGATGCCCAGCAGGAGCGGACGGCCAATGGCCGGACGTCCTCCGTCGGCGATCGCGCGCTCGTTCTCGTTGCGGAAGCGGAACTTATCGACCTGCTGTTCGAGCAGGAAGTTGGTGTCGCCGACTTCCTCAATCTTCACCCAGCGAAGCATCTGCCGGACGATGGTTTCGATGTGCTTGTCGGAGATGGCCACGCCCTGGAGCCGGTAGACTTCCTGGATCTCGTTCACCAGGTAGCCCTGCAGTTCCTTCTCACCAAGCACGGCAAGAATGTCGTGCGGGTTGAGCGGTCCATCCATCAGCGGTTCGCCGGCCTTCAGGCGCTCGCCTTCCTGCACGTTGACGTGGATGCCGCGCGGCACGGAGTATTCCTTCTCTTCTCCGTTGTCGGCGGTGACGTAGATCTTGCGCTGACCCTTGCTGACTTCGCCGAACTTCACCACACCATCGATTTCGCTGATGATGGCGGTTTCGCGCGGCTTGCGGGCTTCGAAGAGCTCGACAACGCGGGGCAGACCACCGGTGATGTCCTTGGTGCGCGTGGTTTCGCGCGGGATCTTGGCGAGGATATCGCCGGGGAAGACCTCATCTCCGTCCTGGATCATCAGGTGAGCACGCGAGGGCATCAGGTAACGCTTGTTGCCCTTGGCTCCCTTGATGATGATCGCAGGCTGGCGCTTCTCGTCCGAAGCTTCTGAGACCACCAGGCGCGAGAGGCCGGTGACTTCATCCACTTCTTCGTTCAGCGTGATGCCTTCCTGCAGGTCCTTGAACTGCACGGTTCCGCCGATCTCGGTGAGGATGGCGAAGGTGTACGGATCCCACTCGGCAAGAACCTGCCCGAGCTCGACCTGCTGACCCTCTTCCACCTTGAGGCGCGCACCGTAGACGATCTGGTAGCGCTCCTTCTCGCGGCCACGCTCGTCGATGACGGCGATGGCTCCCGAGCGGTTCATAGCAACCAGGCCGCCCTGCTTCGACCGCACGGTGACCAGATTGATGAAGCGCACCGAACCGTGGTTCTTGGCGTCGAGGCGCGACTGCTCGGAGACTCGCGATGCCGTACCGCCGATGTGGAAGGTACGCATCGTGAGCTGGGTTCCGGGCTCGCCGATTGACTGCGCGCCGATCACACCGACTGCTTCGCCGAGCTCAACCATGCGGCCGGAGCCGAGGTTACGTCCGTAGCAGAGGATGCAGACGCCGCGCTTCGATTCGCAGGTGAGCACGGAGCGGATCTTGACGCGCTCGATGCCCGCTGCCTGGATCGCGGAGGCGATGTCTTCGTTGATCTCCTGGTTGACGTCAACGATGACGTTGCCTTCGAAGTCCTTTAGCTTTTCCAAGGACACGCGGCCGATGATGCGGTCGCGCAGCGGCTCGATGATCTCGCCGGACTCGACGATCGGCATCACGTAGATGCCTTCGACGGTTCCGCAGTCCTTCTCGCTGACGATGACGTCCTGGGCCACGTCGACGAGTCGACGGGTCAGGTAGCCGGAGTCAGCGGTCTTGAGAGCGGTATCGGCAAGACCCTTACGCGCGCCGTGCGTGGAGATGAAGTACTCGAGCACGGTGAGACCTTCACGGAAGTTCGCCGTGATCGGAGTCTCGATGATTTCGCCCGAAGGCTTGGCCATCAGTCCGCGCATGCCGGAGAGCTGACGGATCTGCTGCTTCGATCCGCGGGCGCCGGAGTCGGCCATGATGTAAATCGGGTTCATGGTGCCGGCCTTGTCGGCTTCCTTCATGTTGTTGAACATTTCGTCGGCGACCTTTTCCGTCACCGTCGACCACAACTGAATGACCTTGTTGTTGCGCTCGCCGTTGGTAATGGCGCCGTCAAGGTACTGCTGCTGCACCGCGAAGCGCTGCTTCTCGGCCTCGCGCACGACGGGGTACTTCGTCTCCGGGATGACCATGTCATCGAGGCCGACGGAGAGACCCGAACGAGTCGCGAACTGGAAGCCCAGCTCCTTGATGCGGTCGAGCATCTTGACCGTGACTTCAAGGCCAAGGTTCAGGTAGCAGTAGTTGACCAGCTGTCCGATGCCCTTCTTCTTAAGCAGGCCGTTGACATAAGGCATGCCCTCGGGAAGTGCGTCGTTCAGGATGGCGCGTCCCACAGTAGTCGAGATGAATTGCTTGTCGTACTCGACCGGCTCGGTGTGCGTCAGGTCCTGATCGTCGTACGCGGTGGTCATGTCGAGGACAGGAC
>CAWAYO010000077.1:0-20365 GCA_963786085.1 uncultured Acidobacteriaceae bacterium | reverse complement strand
TCGTCTCCCGAGAGTGCTGCGAAGATATACGTGTGCTGACGAGGGGTGGCGGTGAGCGCACGATAAACAAGCGGAAGCATAATTGAACCGCTCCAGTCGTCGACCGCACTCATGCCTTCGCCAACCTGGCGATAATGAGCCGCGATCAGGACTGTGTCGGTGGACTTACCGGGCAAAGTGCACAACAGGTTTGAGCCCTGGGGGTTGGCTGTTCCTGCAAATTGCTACATTCGACGTCCTTGAAGGCGCGCTTCAACTGCGCCAGACGGAGCGGATTCGATTGGGGGACCCCCAGAACCATCGCTTCTACGGACTTCTGGTCGAGGACGCGGAAGATGGGGGAGGACTTCTTCTGCGCGTGCGCAGACGCGGCCATGAGCAGGATGGCGAGCGAAATAACCAGTGGGCGCATGAGTTTTCGCTGGTGCGGGCAGGATAGCAGAGAAGAGGGAACAGGGCTCAGGGAACAGCAGGCGGTGTGCGGTTAGTGAACCCCTGCCTCGCATTCATCCGCGACAAGCATCCCCGGGGAGGCTCATCAGCAGCACATGGAGATTGTTTCCACGGGTAGATTACTTCACCGCCGGCGGGACTGCGCACACGCGGTGCGGGATCTCGAGGTGTTCGGCGGGCTCGCCGGAGCTCTTGATCAAGGCTCCCATCTTGAGATACGCGGCGTTCGTCCATCCAAAGCCTATGATGTTTGTTTTGTATCCGCTGGCGACGTTGACCTCGGTTGAGGCGGTGATGACGTCGTATTTCTCACGGATGGAGCGGTCGCATTCGTAATTCTGCTTGACCATTTCCCGGAATTTCTGCGAGATGCGGACGGCATCTTTCATGTCGCCGTTTTTGGCCAGGCCATCGACGGTAAGCCAGGTGACGGGTGCCCAGCCGTAGGGCAGATCCCACTGGACGCCAGTCTCATAGGGGCTCATCGCCGTGCCTCCGGCCCTTTCGAATGTCTTGAGATTGGCCTCGACAGCCTTTGCCTGTTGCGAGTCGGCGACGCCTGCCCAGAGGGGATAGAAGGTCGTGAGGTAGTCGTAGGTCGACTGTTTGCCGGCAATGAAATCGTAGTCGTAATACATGCCCTTTTGGGGGTTCCACAGATACTTGTTGATGGCGGCGCGGCGCTGGTCGGCGGCTTCGTTCCAGTGCTTTGCTTCCTCAGTGTCGCCAAGTTGTTCTGCCACCCAGGAAAGGTCGCGCTCGTATTTGTAGAGCAGCGAGTTCAGGCCGGAGGGGGCGTTGTGATGGGTCCATCCGCTGAAGGGACCGTAGCGAAAGGCGGGATCGAAGCCAGATTCGCGCATGGCGCGGTCACCCTTGTAGAAGTCGCGGCTGAGCCAGTGTCCGCCGACGTGGGCGTGCGCACAGACGATCGAGGCGGCGAGGTTGCAGCTGGTCTTTGCCAGCTCTGCCCGGGCTTTCGCATCGGGGTTGTCGGGGCCGTTGACCAGGAAGTCAGTATGCACCTCGGGATGCGTGAGCAGCCAGTGTATGACGTCAGGATAGTAGGTGCTGTCGTCGGCCATCTCTTCGACGGGGCCTTCGCCGAGATCGTAGTAGCGGGCGAGGCCGGTATCTCCTGCTTTGTGAAAGGGGCGGTCCACAGCGCGTGATCGCGCGAGGCGTATTGGAGGCGCGGTGCAGCCACTGGGCGGCCTGCTCGCGTTGACCGGAGGAGACCTCGGAATCGTAGACGGCGCGGATCATCGAGGAAAGGAACGGAGGCTGGGAACGGGTGAAGTAGTGGGTGCGGTTGGCGTTGAGGATACCGCCGTAGTTTTCGATTTCGTAGAAGAAGTTTTCGACCATGCCTTTGGCGAGGTCGGTGCGGCCGTCCTCGATTAGTCCGAGGATGATGAAGTAGCTGTCCCAGCCGTACATTTCGTTGAAGCGGCCGCCGGGAACCACGTACTTGTTGGGGAGATAGAGGAGCCCGGAGTGGGCGATCTCGCCCGGCTTGATGTCTCCGATGTGCTGGATGCGATGCGGCAGGCGATCGACTTGGACCTTGCAGGATTTTTCGAGGGCGGCCACTTCAGGCGGCTCGGGCACGTTGGCGGGCAGATAGAGGATCGACGCGGTGGCGAGCTTGGGGTCGACAACGGACTTGCACTCGTTCATCGAGCGGGAGAGGGAATCCCATGCGTCGTGGATGTAGGCGTCAATGGGCTGGCCTTGCTCGGCCTGGGGAGACAGCGAGTGAGCGGTCGATGGGGCAGCCTGTGCCGTCGCGACCGCGGGAAAGATGACGGATAGAGCCGCGCAGACGCCGGCGGCAGCATATTGCTGAAAGACAAGGATTCGTGCGCGCATAGTGGATGATGAGAACAACGGCACGTATGTTAAATCATGCTGTTCGCATTTGGCTGGCTTAAAGCGATTTGGGATGGGGCTTCTTTCGTGCGTTGCAACAATCAGGTCGGGCGGTTCGGTATCGAGACATCATCCTGCAGAGTGAAATCGAGCAGCGTCTCACTCGGCACCTTGACCTGGTCGCCACTGGTGATGATTTCCGAGGTTGCGCCAGCAGCGGCGCCCGCGCCCGCGCCGATCGCCGCTCCCTGGCCGCCGTCGGCAACGGCGCCGATGAGCGCTCCGAGAGCCGCTCCGCCGGCCGTTCTCTTCGCGGTGCTCGCGCCGCGCGACTTGCCGTTTACTTCATATTCTCCGGTCACCACCGGCACCAACTTGCCATTCACCACGATCCCGATCAGCTCCAGGCGCAGCTGCGATCTGCCGGTGAAGGTTCCTGACTCCTTCGATTGCGTCAGCCGGCCATAGACGATGGTATCTTTTGCGACGACGAGGTTACCTTCGACCATCAGCGGGTCCGCCAGCGAAGCCTGAAAGCGGTCCCCCACGACGTTATAGGTGGAGTCAATGGTATCGATGGTGCGCACGGAAATTGTCGTTCCAGCCGGGATGGTTATAAAGTCCGGCTTCAGTTCGACATGGGCTACCGTTCCCGGATCGTCGGGAAGAGAACTCTGCTGCGACGGCGGGGAGGGGCGCTTGCCGCGCCTTCGGAATTGAACTTGAGGGAAACGATGTCAGCGACGTTATATTTTTGCACCGTCGATCCGACCTGGAAGCTGATTTCAGTGTCGGTGCCACCCAGAAACCTGCCCTTGATCAGGCTGCCGTTTTTCAACTCCAATGTATCGGCCCAGGCAATGGACGCCGCCAGAGTCAGCGCAGTAACGAATCCCCATTTCAGCTTGAGCCTCATCATGACTTCCTCCTAGATGCTCCTGCCTGCTTCCCGGGTGTAGGTGAATTGTAGGCCTGTCGGGGACCAGCTTTGAGGCGATGCACGGTGTGTTGACGTAATTCTTCTTCTTAGGGTCCCGATTCGTTCAACTCCATACAACCTTAGATCGCAAATCCTAGCCCCGAGTCGCATCTTCCTGCTAGGCTGACACTTCATTATGCGACGCCTATCAGTGTTTCTTCTTGCCCTGGCGTGCTGGCCGATTGCTTACGGACAGCCCAGCCTCACCGTCAACGATGTTTCCGCCGACCTGCGGGCGAAGATTGATGCGACCGCGCAGCAGGCTCTCGATCAGACGGGGGTGCCATCGGCCTCGGTCGCGATCGTGCAGGGCGGCAAGATCGTCTACACCCACGCTATGGTAAAGCCAAGCTCGATCCGCCGGTTCCGGCTGAGCCGTCGATGCGGTATTCGGTCGGGTCGATTTCGAAACAGTTTACGGCGGCGGCGATTCTGCTGCTCGAGCAGCAGGGAAAGTTGTCGATTGACGATCCGGTGTCGAAGTACATTTCCGATCTGACGCGGGCGAACGAAGTGACGATTCGGATGCTGCTGTCGCACACGGCCGGGTATCAGGATTTCTGGCGGAGGATTACCTGATGCCTCCGATGCGCGAGGCGACGACGGCCCAGCACATTCTGGATACGTGGGCGAAGAAGCCGCTGGATTTCGATCCGGGAACGAGGTGGCAGTATTCGAATACGAATTACGTGATCGCCGGCCTGATTGTCGAGAAGGTGAGCGGCATGCCGCTGATGAAATTTCTGCAGGCGAACGTGTTCAAGCCTCTCGACATGGAGGCGGTGTTGAACTCGGACGCGGAGCGGCTGGGCGATACCGATGCGTCGGGGTATATCCGGTACGCGCTGGGGCCGCTCCGGCCTGCGCCGAAAGAGGGCAAGGGATGGATGTTCGCGGCGGGCGAGCTGGCCATGCCGGCGTACGACCTGGCGCAGTGGAACATCAGCATGATGAACCGGTCGCTGCTGGCGGCGAAGTCGTATGACGAGATGTTCGCGACGGTGAAGCTGAAGGATGGGACCGATCCGCATTACGGGCTCGGCCTGTTCGTGCGCAATGCGTTCGGGCGGACATTCTATGAGCACTCGGGAGAGGTTTCGGGATTTGTCTCGGAGAATATGGTCTTCCCCGAGGACAAGGCCGCGATCGTCGTGCTGACGAATCAGGATGCGGCGCGGGCAGCGGCGATCATCGCGCGCGGGCTGGCTCCGATGGTGCTGGGTGTAGATACGCAGGCTCCGAGCGAGCCGGAGAAGCAGGCCCTGGAGATATACAACGGGCTGATGAAGGGCAAGATCGACCGCGCGCTCTTTACGCCGAACTGTAACGCGTATTTCAGCCAGCAGGCGCTGGAGGATTTCCAATCGAGCCTGAGTCCGCTGGGCAAGGCGACGGCGATGAAGAAGACCGCTGAAGATCTGCGGGGCGGGATGACGTTCCGAGTCTTCAGCGTTGTTCTGCCGGATGAGAAGCAGCATCTGCAGGTGACGACCTACACGATGCCGGATGGAAAGCTGGAGCAGTACCTGGTGATTCCGGGGCAGTAAACGAGGGTGTAGGGCATAGGGTGTAGGGTGTAGAACCTGCACTCTACTCTAGTGAGGCCTTGGTCCGGTCATCAGATCGACGAATAGCTTGGTGAAACGCTCCAGATCGAGATCGGTCTGCGCGTGGACGAGTTGTACATCGGTCGCAGGCTTGATCTTCTCGGTCCAGGTGAGGGTGTCGCCGTAGGTGGGACCGTGGTTTATGTCCACGTCCATGTAGACCAGGCGTTCTTTGGTGATGATCTTTGGATCGAGCCAGGCGCAGGCGGCGAGCTCGTCCCACAGGTAATAGCGGTCTTGCGAATACTTCGCGATGTACTGGGCGGCGGGGTTTGGGGATTTTGCGATCGCGTCGAGCATGGCCTGCGTGAACGCGGCCTTAATCGAGATGTCGACGGTGGTTACGTCAATGCGCGGCCAGTGGGCGCGCAGGGTGATGTGCGCGGCTTCAGGGTCAAACCAGAAGTTGAATTCGTGGCGGGGGCTGGTGGCGAACTCGGGATCGTCGGTTTGCGGGTCGAGACTGCCGCCCATGAGCACGATGCCCTGCGTGAGCTCCGCAAAATGGGGATCGATGCTCAGGGCCAGCGCGATGTTGGTGAGCGGACCGCCGGCGTAGATGGTTACGGCGTGGGGATGGGCGTGCACCTGGCGGATGAGAAAGTGCGCGGCATCTTCGTCGAGGGGCTTGGTGTGCGGCGTGCCTTCGGGCATTGGCGGGATGACGTATGGACCGTGCACCGGCAGGTTGTCGGGAGTGACCGGCACTGCGCCTGACGGCGTTTCCTTGAGGGTCGTCGGACCCTCGCCCCAAGCTCCCAGCCAAGTAACTTTTCCGTAGAGCTGGGATGCGATTTGTGTCTCCTGCTCGGTGCGCACCAGCGGAAAGACAGCGCCGGGAGCGACGGGCACATCGGTGCGGCCGATCAGTTCGAGCATGCGGAGGGTGTGCTGTACTTCCTCATCGCGCCAGGCATTACCGGTGACGATGGTGATGCCCAGCACCTGAACCTGCGGCGATTGCAGGAAGACCATCATGGCCATCTGGTTCGAACCGCCGGGTCCGGAGCCGTCCTGATCGATGAGGACGAGGCGTTTCTGGGCCACCGCGCACATGGCTGTTCCCAGCAAAAGGAGGGCAGAAAGAAGTCGAGTCATTGGCGGCCATTGTCCCACACAAAATGGCCGCGTCTTCTTGAGAATGCCAGGGGGGAGAATGCTAACGCGACAGGGGTCGATCGGTGTACAGGGTCTTGTCGGCCACTTCCTGCAGTTTGTAGAGCCTTCCATTGAGGAGTTGCTCGACGTGGTCGTGAAAGTCTCCGGGCACGAAGAGGAATTTGCGTGGTCCTCTGCCCCACGTCGAGAGCAGGTCGGAGTCCTCTAGGAAGATGTGCGGGGCGTCGGGATAGTAGGATCCCCAGACCATCGACGATGACCGGCCGTCGATCAGCAGCGCCTCGCGATGGGTGTAGAAGATGACAGAGGAGCCGTAGGCCTGGTCTCCGTAGAGGAGAAGCTGGTCGCCCGGGCCGGCAAGGCGGTTGATGGTGTTGGCGATAGAGCGCGAGGAGAGCATCGGCTGGAAGCGCACCAGAGCGATGTGCGCGGCGATGAGGAAGATGGCTCCGGTGAAAGCGACGGAGACGGTGGCTTCGAAGCCGTGTCCGCGACGGCGCAGTGTCCACGCCGATAGCGGGCCGAGCAAAAGTGCGAGCGCCGCTATCACTGCGGGCAGGCGCAGTGCGGCGAACGAGGCTCCGGTGAGGTCGAAGAACTGCGAGGTCGCCAGCGCATAGTCGCCGACTCCGCGGTGCGCCATCAGCGTTCCGATGTCAGGAATGAAAGGCAGATGGCGGGAGATCCAAAGGCCATAGCCCAGGGTAAGAGCAATCAGTACGCCGATGATAGCGAGGGTGGTGTGAGCTCCGGAGAGCCACGGGCTTGAGGCGTTGATCCGATAAGCGTTGATCGCGCGAGTGCTCCCTGCCGGGGCCTGTTCGATGGTGGCGAGTGAGCCGGCGATCAGCATGAGCAGTGCGAACCAGGCCGGGAAGGTGTAGTACTCCTGGTTGGTAGAGATGGAAAAGAAAATCAGGATAAAGCCCGCGTAGATCGAGAGCAGCAGGCTGGTGCGGGCGCGAAACCGAAGGCGTGCGGCCATCGACGAGGCCTCGTGCGCGCTCATACGCGGGTCGAGGAACTGGATGGTGTTGGTGGCGTCGTAGCGAAGGTCGGAGGCAAAAACGCGCCGGTTTCGCCATGCGCGGACAAGCGCCGCAGGGATAAAAATGCTCCAGGGGAAGAGCCAGATGAGCTGGCCAAGCCAGAAGACGAGCCATGGCTGCTTGTTGTAGTCGTGCGGGTAGCGCTTGCCGAGGAAGCGCAGCACGTGTTCGTTGATGAAGTAGAAGTAGAAAAAGCCGTGCACATGCCCTGCGCTGGGGATGTTGCCGACCGGGTTGCCGTGATCGGGGTTACGCAGACCGGCGAGGATGTGCCAGGGAGCGGCGATCGCGAGGAAGAGCAGGATGCCGGTGAACAGGTGGAGTTGACGCCAGCGCCGCCATTCACCGGTGATCAGCAGATAGGGAACGACCGCGGCCATGAAGAAGACAGGAGCGATGAGTCCCTTGGCGAGCACGGCGATAGCCAGCGCTGCGTAGGCGAGATAGAACCGTTCCGGTTTGCGGTCCTCAAGGCCGGTGAGAAAAGCGTAGAGCGAGAGGCCGAGGAAGAATGTAATCAGGGATTCCGGGATAAGGAAACGGGTGAAGAGAAAGATACCAATGGAGGTCAGGATGGCGAGAGCAGCGTAGAAGGCAGCGCGATCTCCCCAGGCGCGGCGTGCCCATATCCAGGCCAAGGCGGCGCAAGCCAGCACGGCAAGGGAAACGGGAAGATGCGTGGCAAAAACGTTGTATCCGAAGAGATGGTAGTCGACGGCCACGAGCCAGTAGGGCAGCGGCGGTTTTTCGAGGTAACGAATGCCGTCGACGCGCAGGGTGACCCAGTCTCCGCTGATTGCCATGTGCTGGGCGGCATTGGCGTGCGTGCCGTCGGCGTCGTCGAGGATGGCGGGCGCAAAGAGGGCGGCAAAGTGAACCGCAACAAAGACAAGCAGCAGCAGACACCAGGCCTTGACCGGAGAGGAGAGCAGCGCCGGTTTCTCCGCGCTGGTCTCTACCTGGGGGGAAGCGTGGGGCGTTATCATCGAAATCATCGGGCCAATGGCCAGAATATCAGTATGAGAGGCAGACCTGATAAGACGGTTGCCGGCGCTGAGCATGCGCGTCTTCGACAACTGACCGAGACATTCAGGCAGACCCTTGAAGCCTGTGCCAGGGATGCGACCGTAGATTCGGTACACGTTACGCGCACCGGCACGCGTCGGATAGAGGCAATGCTCGACAGCCTTGTCCGGGAGCGCAGCGCCGGAGGCCCGGAACCCGACTCGGAGAAGGCGGCTGCGCTTTACGATGCGGCGCAGCGTTGGCTGAAGCTGCTTAAGAAGATACGGCGGGCAGCAGGCGCTGTCCGGGACCTTGACGTGCATCGGAAACTGCTGGAAAAACAGTGGCTGGGGAAGAAGAATGGCCCTCACGAGGGAACTTCGGACGGCGCAGCTTCTGAAGGGATGGCGGAACCGACTCAAGCTTTACCCGGGAACGAGGTGCCCGAGGTGGCTCCAAAGCCGGTCGAAGAGCAAGCCAGGGATCTGGATACATGGCTGAAGCATGCACGGCAGCATCACGCGCAGCCTCTGATGAAGGCGGCGGCCAAGTGGAGTGAACGGCTCGAGGGAGAACACGCGTTATTCGAGGGAGCGATGCGCCAGGTCCGCCGCCGCAGAAGCCAGCGCAGTGCGGCGGTCGTCGCGCTCGAAGAGTTTGCTCGTCTTTCCCACCAGATGCAGCGGCTGGATCAGGGTAATCTTCACGACTTCCGCAAGGGGGCCAAAAAGGCCAGATACATGGCCGAAGCGGGCGGCGACGATCGGGAAGCGGGTACTGTCGGCAAGGCGCTCAAGAAGCTGCAGGACGAGATCGGGGACTGGCACGACTGGCTGGTCCTGGCCGAAGAAGCGCATCACGCGCTCGGTGCCAACGGAGCCGAGCTGACCGCCCTGATAGAGGCGCAGCGTGATGAACACTATGCCCGAGCGCTGCAGACCGCTGAGCGAATGCGTGGCAGGTTAATGGGCGAGTTGCAAGCACTGAGCCAGAGGCGTCGGACGCGCGCGGGGACCAAGCGCGCGGTAACGCAGCAGACAAAGATTGCCTGAAATATTCCTCGTGTATCGTTAGCTCTTAAATGGCCAAATCCTCCCCCGAAATGTACCGGAGCTGATGCAGACTCTTGCCGCAATTGATATTGGATCGAACTCCTGCAGATTAAAAATTGCCCGCGTGGTGCAACACAGCCTGCGCGTTGTGCACGAAGACCGCGAAGTAACGAGGTTAGGCACAAGCGTATTCGAGACGGGGCTGGTGTCGCCAGACGCGATGGCGGCGACGTTGCGCGCTCTCAAGCGTTTCTACCGCGCGGTGCAGCAGCACGGGGCAGACCAGGTTCGCGCCGTAGCGACCGCGGCGATGCGCGACGCCCGCAACGGGCGCGCGTTTCTGGCGTGGGTGCGGGATGAGACGGGATGGGAGGTCGAGATCATCTCGGGACTTGAGGAGGCGCGGCTTATTCACCGTGGCGTGGTGAACAACGAGCCGGGCACCTCGGGACGTTGTCTGTTGATCGACGTGGGCGGCGGGAGCTGCGAGGTTTCCCTCTCCGAGCGCAAGCGCCTCAAGGAGACGATCAGCCTGCCGCTGGGAGCGGTGCGGCTGACTGAGGAATTTCTAAAGAGCGATCCGCCGGCGAAAGAAGAGATCGCGCGGATGAAGCAGTTTGTGTCGCGTGAACTGAGGAAGGCTTCGCGGCGTGTGACGCCGGGCGAGGTGCAGACCGTGATCGCTACGTCGGGCACGGCCGCCGCGCTGTTCGAAGCGACGAGGATCATACGCAAGGCGCGGGCCAAGGACTACGTGGCATCGGCGCGGGACGTCAGAAGGCTGGCCGACAAGCTTACCAAGCTAAAGAATGAAGACCGCAGTGCCATTCCGGGCATCGGTCCGCGGCGGTCGGAGATTGTCGTGGCGGGAGCACAGGTCTATTCCGAACTTCTGGAGCACTTCGCCCTGCCGGGCTTCCGCTATTCCGATATGGGGCTGCGCGATGGAGTGCTGGCGCAGATGCTGGCCGAGCAGGATCCGCGCACCTCCGCGCACCAGCAGTACGAACGCGATCGATGGGAGGCGGTGCTGGAGACGTGCCGGAGATACGGAGTCGACCCTCGGCAGGCGGAGCCGGTGCGACAGCACGCAGCGCAACTGTTCAACGATATGCGCGCCGTTCACGAGCTTCCCGCGGAATACCAGACGTGGCTGGAGGCTGCCGCCATGCTGCGCGATATCGGCAAGTTCATGAATTACCAGGGGCATCACCGGCATGCGCAATACATCATCGCAAACTCTGAAATTTTCGGGTTCAATGCGACGCAACGGGTGATCACCTCGGCGGTCGCACGGTATATCGGCAAGAGCCGTCCGGAACCTGAAGGGCGCACGATGCGACAGGTTCCTCCCGAGGAGCATGAACACGTGAAGCGGGCGGTGGTAATGCTGCGACTGGCTGTGGCTCTGAACCAGGATCGCGCCAGCGATGTGCTGCGGGTGAGAGTGCGGGTGTATCCCCGGCAGGTGATGCTCGAGATCAGCCCGGGCCGGACTGGAGCTGAACTCGAACTGTGGTCGTTGAGGAAAGAGGCGGCTTACTTCCGCGAGGTCTTTCGACGGGAGCTTTTTGTGACTTTGCTGTAGACGCCGCGCAGGATGCGCGGATCTACGAGCCAGTGCAGGGTGCCGGGACGGCGTGCCACATCGACGCGGGCAATGGCGCCTTTGCGCAGACGGATATTCATCCGGCTGGAACTGAGAACTGCTCCGAGAAATTGCGCCAGGTTGGGGTTGTGCCCGACGATGAGCACATTTTCGTGGGTGTTGAGATCATTCACCAGCTTCTCGAAAGCCGGAACCGTCGCACCTGGTGACAGGGCCTCGGAAACCATGATTTTAGCGTCGTATCCGGTTTCTGTGGCGACAAGCGAGGCGGTCTGCAGGGCGCGTTTGAGCGGGCTCGAAATTACGAGGTCGAACTGTACCCGAAGCGAATTCAGGTAGCTGCCCACCAGCAGGCACTGCTGCTTGCCTTCTTTGTCGAGGGGGCGTTTTACGTCGATCAGGGGATTTGCGCGCCGGGTTCCGGCGCTTGCGTGGCGGAGGATATAGAGATTCACAGGCTTCTTTCCGTGCAGGGGTTTGACCCCAGCAATTCACGCAATTGTAACAATTGAAAGGGATCAGAATTGTTAACGGCGAAACCGGCTTTGATGAATTTTTAGATCACCGGTTCGGGTTTCGGGAGGGGATCCGGAGGCAACTGCGGTTCTCGATCGGGTTCGGGCGCGGGAATCGGGTTGGGTGGTGAGTCAATCCCGGGATCAGGGCCTGGGAAGGGGGGTACAGTGAGGTCGAATCCAGGAACGGAACTGGCCTGGAGAGGAAATGCGGGGGCGGTGGGGGTTGTCATGTAGGGTCCTGAATACTCTCTACCGGATGGAAGGGATATCGGCTCGGGCGGTTGCCTGCGCCTCCCACATCTCACTAACGAGCAGGCCTCCCAGCCAGTGGCGCCGATTGACGAGTGTAAGATCGCAGGCGCGGAGCGCAGCGGTGTAGTCGGGCAGATGGTTTGCTTTGAGTCCGGTGAGAAGGCGGAAGGCCGCATAGAGGCTTCGGACGACGAGCTTTGCAGGGATGGAGAGCGGTCCGCGAGGAATCGCAAATTCGGAGACGATCCACCGTGCTCCCGGGCGGAGATGGTGGCGAATACGGGCCGTAAGGGCCTGGACTTCGGCGGTAGTGAGGCAATCAAGAAAAAAGTGGGTAACGACGAGATCGTAAGTTGCGCATGGGCTTCCGGTCGGCGTGAAGTCGCGGGCATCGGCACAGTGCTGAGTGATCCGGTCCTGCGCGCGAATCTTTGCCAAGCGGCCAGTCAACAGGCGCAGCATCGCCGGACTCAGATCGACGACGACGGCGCGGATTTGCGGATTCTGGCTTAGAAGCCGGGCGAGAAAGCGGCCGTCTCCGTCGCCCAGCACCAGTGCGTTTTGCGCATCGGCGAGTTCGTCCAGGCGGTGAAAGCGGCAGCGCTCGAGCATGGGGCCGAACGAGAGATATTCGAGCCAGCGGTACGGCCGGGCTATAGCGTTGAAGTTGGGTGCGTCGAAGTCGGGAGCCATCAGCTCAAAACCGCAAGGAAGGAGCCATCAGCGTGGGACCGCGAGTAAGAGGAGCGGCGTGAGCAGGGCTGCGTCTGCGGCGATGCGGAGATCGAAGCTGTCGAGTGGCGATCGATCGAGGGCGAGGAACAGCAGAGCCGATACAGTGCAGGCGAGGTAAAGGCTGGTCATGGCCAAAGGTGTGGCAAAAACAATCGATGCCGTCGCGGCGATCACGCCCAGCAGCGCGATTCCGCAGGCCACGAGGGTGAGGTGGCGTTGTGTCCAGCAGGTGGAAGGATGCGGCAGTGTGTAGCTCGATGCCCGGGCATGGCTCGATGGGGGCGGCTCCCAGTTTTCCCACTTTTCAATGGCGACGCAGTTGAGCCAACAGAGCAGTGCGAAGAGGGCGACAAGAGGGACAAGCAGAATTCTGTGACTGGGTAGCCGGGACCAAGCGGGCACCGCGACTGCCGAAGCGAAGACGACGGCGACAGCGATCTCCTTGGGGAACCAATGCTCGATTCCCGATGGGGAGTGCGGCGCCCAGACGTGGATGAGGCAGAAGTAAACGAGTGCGGCTCCAAAAAGTAGGACGTCTTCGCGCCGCGCGGCCGGGTTCATGCGCGTGAAGACGAGCCACATGAGGGCCAAGCTGGCAAAGGCGGCAACGGCAAGTGCTCCGGTGCGGTGCCTGGCGTAGAAGAAATGACGTTCGCGCAACTGGCCGGATGCGCCGCCGCCAAGGACGTCGAGGATGCGGTCAGCGACATAGATCAGCCATGTTCCCAGGGCGAGCAGCAGGGGGGAGCTCCAGGGGAGGTGGATGTGCATGGCGCGGGCGAAGCTCCACGACCAGAGAGCGGCTACGCTCGGTGCATCGAGCGAGAGCAGGTGCCACCAGCGAAAAAGTGCAGGGAAGCGGAGGGTGCGCCGGGCAGCGGTGGCAAGAGGAATGGGGGCAAGGACCACATCCTCTATTTTATGACCGCGGGCGCTATTTTATGGTTGGGGATCGAGCTAGTCCGCGGCGGACTTTTCTTTTGGCGTGACCCTCTTCGCCGGGTGCGCCCCGGGTTTCTTTGCCGGGCGTTTGGCAGGGTGATGGTGGTGCACGTGCGGCGCGGGGATGGCAGGGATCTCCGCGGCAGAGGCCTTACCCTCGGCAATCTTCATCAGGAATTCCTGGGCGCCGAAGGCGGGCAGAGCGCGGCCAGCCTCGGTCTCATATACGCGGTGATAGGTTCCGTCGCCGTTGAGCAGGCGGGCCTTCAGGGTATCGGCCAGATATGCGGCAAGAATCTCGTTGCGAATGCGGGCGCCGATCTGCGGAGAGCGGATGGGGAAGACGACTTCGCAGCGCTCGAAGAGGTTGCGGGGCATCCAGTCGGCGCTGCCGCAGTAAATCTCTTCCGTGCCGCCGTTCGCGAAGTAAAAGATACGGCTATGTTCGAGGAAGCGCCCGATGATGGAGCGAACGCGGATGTTTTCGCTCAGACCTTTTATGCCGGGCCGGAGTGCGCAAATACCGCGGACGATGAGGTCGATCTGGACCCCGGCCTTGGAAGCCGCATACAGGGACTCGATAACGCTGGGCTCGAGCAGGGAATTCATCTTGGCGATGATGTGGGCGGGGCGGCCCGCGGCGGCGTGTTCGGTTTCGCGCTGGATGAGGCGGATGGTGTTTTCCGCCAGAGTTAGCGGCGCGACGAGCAGGGGGGCGTAATCGTCGGACTCCGAGTGAGCTGTCAGGTAGTTGAAAACAGCGCCCATGCTGGCAGTGATCTCGGGATCGGAGGTGAGAAGGCTGATGTCGGTGTAGAAGCGGGCGGTGCTGGGGTTGTAGTTGCCGGTGCCGAGGTGTCCGTAGCGGCGGACAACGCCGTCGTCGTCGCGGCGGACTACCAGGGCGAGCTTGCAGTGCGTCTTGAGCCCGACGATGCCGTGGAAGACCTGCACGCCGGCGTCTTCGAGATCGCGCGCCCAGCGGATGTTAGAGGCTTCGTCGAAGCGCGCCATCAGCTCGACGACGGCGGTGACTTCCTTGGTCTGGGCGGCTTCGGTGAGGGCCTGAAAGATGGGCGAATCGGCGCTGGTACGGTAGAGCGTCTGCTTCATCGAGACGACGTTTGGATCTTTTGCCGCGGCCTGGATGAAACCGACGACGCCGTCGTAGGAGTCGTAGGGGTGGTGCAGCAGGATGTCGCGGTGACGCAGCTCGTCGAACAGATCGGTTGACTTGCGATTGAGGCGCAACTCGTGCGGGACAAAGGGAGGGAAGTTGAGGTCGGGCCGAGGCGTATCGCTGGCCAGGTTCATCAGCCGCGTCAGGTTTACCGGACCGTCGGTGCGGAAAACCTGCGAGTCGTCGAGCTCGAAGTTGAGACGCAGCCGGTCCACGATTTCTGCATCCGCGGATTTCTCGATTTCGAGGCGTACCGCATCGCCTTTGCGGCGGTTGTGCAGCTCGGAACGAACGGTCTCGAGCAGGTTGCGTGATTCTTCTTCGGAGAAGTAGAGATTGCTGTTGCGGGTGACGCGAAAGGCAGCCTTGGAGAGGATTTCGTATCCCCGGTACATTCCGGCGGCCTTATGCTCGATCAGGTCGTGCAGAAAGATGAAGTCGTGGGTAGCTCCGGTCGCAGGCAGCTCTACAAAGCGGGGTAAAGCGCGCGGCACGGTGACGACTCCAAGGACGGCCCCTGCGGGTCCTTTGCGTTTGCGCCTGAGCAGAAGCGCGATGCACAGGGCTTTGTTTAGTACACGGGGAAATGGATGGGCGGGATCGATGGTGATCGGCGTGAGCAGGGGGTCGACTTCGCGCTGGTAGTAAGTGGCTGCAGCCTCGCGCGCCGCGTCGTCCATGTCATCCCAGCGCAGCACGCGCACTCCAGCGGCACGGAGAGCGGGCAGGAGCTGCTTGTTCCAGCACTGGTATTGCTCGGCGACGAAGCCGTGCATGGTGGCGTTTATGACGGCCAGGGACTGCTCGAGGGTCGTGCCATCGGGGTTGAGCTCGGCGTAGCCGTCTTCAATACGCTGCAGCACGCCGGCTACGCGGATCTCGACGAATTCGTCGAGATTGCTGGCGGTGATGGCCAGGAACTTAACGCGCTCGAGCAGGGGATTGGTCTCGTCCTGGGCTTCTTCGAGCACACGGCGGTTGAAATTCAGCCAGGATTCGTCTCTGCCGAAAAAGAGGCTCTGCTGCGGGCTTTGCGTTCTGGCCATAAGTTGCGGGGCAGGTGCCTGTCGCCCAAAGTTTACATAAATTGCTATACATCAGGGCCGATGCGATGAGATGAACTGGTGCAAAAAATATCCCGCGCAATTTGACTCTGGAGTGCGGGTCGGTAAGGATGAAAGAGGAAGCGTACCGGAGGTTCAGGCCATGGGATTCGGGGATTGTGAAGGCGGCGTTCTGAAGGCGCAGGATACGGCAGTCGAACTTTACAAGTTGGCAGCCCTGATGCTGGGAGACGAAAGCGAGGCGCTCAACCTGGTTGAATCCACGGTAGCCGAGGTGGAAGTCGATCCCTGCGCTCCTGAAGATGGAGCGGTCGATACCGCGCGCCATCATCTGATTGAGGCGGCGGTGGCCCGCATGAATCAGGCCGACCCAGGGGCCTTCGCGGTGCCGGCACCCGTGGACGGCCCCGTGAGCTGCATTGAGGACGATGACCTTTCGGCGGCTGGAGTTTCCGCCGCTCAGATTGCCGAGATGGTCAACGGAGCGGCAAACTTTGCCGGCAGTGGAAATCGACTGCGCACCTGGCTCGATGAGCTGCCCCTTGCGCAGCGCGCCATCTTTGTTCAGCGGGCGGTGCTGGGCTGGAATAACAGAGCAACGGCAGCCTCGCTGGCCAACGGCGTGGGTACAGAGCCGGGATGGTCGGCGGCCCAGGTTGGCGAAAGTTTCCGGCAGGCGCTCTGCTCGCTGGCCAATGCGCTGGTCCATTCCGAAGCGGAGCGCGTTACCGCGTAACCGCACGCCTGACCAGTCGTTTCCCCGCTTGAAGCGAAAAGTGTGCCTGGTCCGCGCCGAGGGGTATTTTGGCGTGTTTTTTGAATACTTTCCAGCATTCAGGCATCCAAAACGACGTACCCTGAATAGATAGCTGTCTAAGGGAACATTTTCCAGGGGTGAAGTTATTCGTGTTCAAGGCTAGTTCAAGCAGCCGATACGGCAGTGCGCGCATTTGGGGGCTGGTTCTGGCGCTTTTCATTCCCGCAGCCTGTCCTGTGGCTCATGCCTTTCAGTTTGGCCAGGCGGGCGGGGGCGGAGTTGTGCAGCCACAAGCGCCGATCCAGGTCACACAGCCCCAGATCAACAGCACGACCTACCAGGGCAGCCAAGTCAAAGAGGCGGCGACCGCGGGGGTCATGGATCTGTCGCTGGACGACGCGATCGCGCGCGGGCTGAAGTACAACCTCGGCCTGGTTCTTACCAGCCAGAGCCAGCTGAACTCCCACGGAACGCAGCTTCAGCAACTGCAATCGCTGCTGCCGACAGTTACCGGCGACTTCAAATCGTCGGTGCAGCAGACTGACCTGCAGGCGCTCGGACTACGGGGCGGGGGATTTCCGGCGATCATCGGCCCGTACGGATACATGGATGTTCGCGGCACCCTGAAGTGGTCGCTGATTAACGTCTCGTCGCTGCAGAACTTTCTTGCCTCGAAGCACAATTTTGAGAGTTCGCAGCTCTCGGTGAAAGATGCGCGGGACCTGGTGGTGCTGACGGTGGGCAACGCCTATCTGATCTGCATCGCCGATCAGGCTTTGATCGACTCAGTGCAGGCGCAGGTGGATACGTCGAAGGTTTCGCTCGACCAGGCGGTGAGCAATCACCAGGCGGGGACGGCGCCGCTGCTGGATGAGTTGCGGGCGCGGGTCGATTACCAGACGCAACAGCAGTCGCTGATCACGGTTAAGAATCAGTACGGGAAGGACAAGATTGCGCTGGCGCGGGCGATCGGCCTGCCGCTGGAGCAGAAATTCCGGCTTACAGATCAGTCGCCCTATACTCCGCTGGACAATCTCGATCCGGGGGCGGCGGTCAAGGAGGCGATTGCCAACCGCAACGACCTGAAAGCCATGCAGGAACAGGTGACGGGGGCGCAGCACGCGCGTAGCGCGGCGACGGCGGAGCGTTATCCGACAGTGAGCTTCGATGGCGACTACGGCGATATTGGCGTCAACTTCGGCAATTCGCACGGCACGGGCAATGCGACCGGCACGCTTGATGTGCCGCTGTTCGAGGAAGCAAAACTGCGCGGCGATGCCAAACAGGCGCAATCGCAACTTGACCAGAATCCGCGCAGTTGAGCGATCTCGAGGGACAGATAAGCGCGGATGTGCGCGACAGCATTCTCGACATCCAGGCGGCGGCCAAGCAGGTAGAGGTGGCACGCAGCAATTCGGAATTAGCAAAAGAGGCTCTGAGCGAAGCGCAGGAACGCTACAAGGCGGGCGTGTCGGATAACCTGGCCGTCTCGCAGGCGCTTCAATCGGTGGCTCAGGCCGACAACCAATATGTCAGCAGCCTTTACCGGCACAACATCGCCAAGCTGTCGCTGGCGCGGGCGCTGGGTGTGGCTGAGAGCAACTACAAGACCTACGTGGGAGGAAAATAACAGTGGCGGACGAAAAGCCCGATCAAAATACAACTCCGGATGACAAGCCGGAGAAACCAAAATCGCGGCGAAGATTTATCGTGATTGGCGTGATTGCGCTCCTGGTGGTGGGGGCGCTGCTCTTCTGGTGGCACTCGACTTATTACGAAGATACGGATGACTCCCAGGTGAAGGGTGACCTGATTCAGATCAGCTCGCGCATCGCCGGCCAGATTATCAAGGTCAATGTGGAGGAGAACCAGGAAGTCAAGAAGGGCGATCTCCTGGTCGAGATCGATCCCAAAGACTTTCAGGTCGCCGTGCAGCAGGCAGAAGCGAATGTGCAGAGTGCCGAAGCAACCTACGAGGCCGCAAGGGTAAATGTGCCGGTGATCACGGTGAATACCGGAAGCACGCTGTCGTCGGCCGGAGCGGATGTTCACGGATCGACGGCGCAGATCGCGCAGTCCGAGCAGCAACTGGACGCCGCGAAGGCGCGGGTGGTGCAGGCGCAGGCAAACGCGACCAAGTCAGATGCCGACCTTGAGCGGTACAGGCCGCTGGTCGAGAAGGACGTGATCTCGAAGCAGCAGTTTGACGCCGCGGTTGCGGCCGCGGACGCCAACAAGGCGGCGCTGGTAGAAGCAAAGGCGAATGTGGTGGCAGCCGAGGACGCGGTGCGCGTGGCAAAAGATCGCCTGGCCCAGTCTGAGGCGCAGTTGAAGACGGCGCAGACTGCTCCCCAGCAGGTGGCAATCCAGAAGGCCAAGGCCGATCAGGCTGCGGCGGCCGTAGCGCAGGCGCAGGCGCAATTGGACCAGGCCAAGTTGAACCTGAGCTACACGAAGATTATCGCGCCCGAAAACGGCATTGTTACGCGGAAGAGCGTCGAGATCAACCAGAACGTCAGCGTTGGCCAAAACATGATGACGCTGGTTTCGCTTGACGATGTTTGGATTACGGCGAATTTCAAGGAGACACAGCTCGAGCACATGCGCGCCGGGCAGCCGGTGGTCATCGAAGTGGACGCCTACGGCGGCCGCAAATATGACGGCAAGATCACGCAGATCGGTGGCGCAACGGGTTCGGTGCTCAGCCTCTTCCCGCCGGAGAATGCGACCGGTAACTATGTCAAGGTGGTACAGCGGGTTCCGGTGCGCATCGACCTCAGCAATCCAGAGCAAAACTCCGATCATCTTCTGCGGCCAGGGCTTTCGGTTGAGCCCAAGGTAACGGTAAAGCAGTAGATAGCCGGGGTACTGATTTCCGTCCCCCAGACTGAGGGCCGGGTCGCGATGCGATCCGGCCTGTTGTTTTGAGGCGAATCGTTTCCCGCGGTCGATACATCTTCACTATAGTCGAAGGCAGGCGACTGTCTCGGGGGCCATGGCAATGCCGCTCGCACTTGATTTCTTTCTACATTACGCATACTGGATTCTCTTCCTCTGGGTGATGGTGGAGCAGCTTGGCGTTCCGATCCCCAGTGCGCCGGTGATGATCACGGCGGGCACGTTGACGGCCACGCACCGGCTCAGCCTTCCGCTGGTGCTGATCGCGATTGTCGCCGGGAGCCTGGTCAGCGACAGCGTCTGGTACCTAATGGGCAAAAAATACGGAGGGAGTGTGGTCAAGCTGCTGTGCCGCCTCTCGATGGAGCGGTCGAGCTGCGTGCGCAAGACGGAGAACTATTTTACAAAGCACGGAGCTGGTGCTCTGGTACTGGCGAAGTTCGTCCCCGGGCTTGGATCTGTCGCGGCGCCGATCGCCGGCCAGACGGGGATGAAGTATCGCTACTTCGCGATTTTCGACACTGCCGGAATTCTGCTGTGGGCGATGGCCTTCACTCTTGGCGGGCGCTTCTTCGGCGATGTGCTGAAGAAGCATCCCAATGCGCTGGGGTGGGTCGAACACTTTGCATTCCTGCTCTTCGTGCTTACGCTGCTGGGCTTCTTCATCTGGAGATTCCTGCGCCAGCGAGCATTCCTCCGGGAAATCCGCATGGCGCGCCTGGAGCCCGACGAGCTGAAGGGCATGCTTGATCGCGAACAGCCCGTGTATATCGTTGATTTGCGGCACCCGCTCGACTATCTACCGGATCCGCGGACCCTGCCCGGAGCAGTGCTTCTTTCGCCGGACACGCTGGTTCAGCAGAGCGCGGAGATTCCTCGCGATCGGGACGTGGTGCTTTTCTGCACCTGCCCGAGCGAAGCGACGGCGGCGAAGATGGCCCTGACGATCCGCAAGCTGGGCGTGTACCGGGTACGTCCGCTGCGGGGCGGTTTCGATGAGTGGAAGCGGCTGGGATACCCCCTGGTGGAGATTCCACCACAGGCGGTTGCGCAGGTAGGTTAAGAGCGCCGGGCGCAAAGTTCCGGTCCATTTGTTTCGGGGTGTTGTGCTAACTTCCAGAGACGTGGCACCGACATCCTGAGCGCGAAGGTTGACCAATGGCCTGGACCGAAACATATTCCTGCGACGTCTGCGGCAAGGCGAAAAGCGAAGAGGCGGGAGACTGGTGGCTGGCGTGGAGCGAGAAGCTGTCGCCGCATCCGGGCGATCCGGA
>CAWAYO010000076.1:0-86445 GCA_963786085.1 uncultured Acidobacteriaceae bacterium | reverse complement strand
CGCAGCCTCGCCATCAGGTGCTCAGGATGAATCGGCTTGGGCAGCAACTCGAATCGATGGCCGCCTGCGTGTGCCTTGTGCAAAAGCTCCGTTGTCGCCGCCTGCCCGGAGAACAGAAAGATCGACGTTTCCGGAAACTCCCCGCGTAGCTTGATCCCGAGGTCGATTCCGGACATCTTCGGCATCAGCACATCGCTCAGCACCACGTCCGGCTGCATCGTCCGCGCTGCCTCCATCGCTTCCTCACCGTTGTAAACGCCCACTGCCTCAAAATCGTGCGCGTTCAGAATCGCCGTCAGCGTATCGGCAATCAGCCGTTCATCGTCGACAATCAGCACTCTCAGCCGGCCGCCTGAGCCCCTTCTACCCGGCACGCGAGGCTCAACAGCAAAAGGCGGCCCCGACGAATCTCCCAAGGCGAAAACAATCCGTTCCAACACAGCAACCCTCCCGAAATGGTGCCCCCTTACATCAACCCGCCCGACGCTCCGTTAGTTTTGTTTTGCGTCTCAGAAACAGACTTCAGGGGAAGAAATATCGTAAACCTCGTGCCCCGATCTGGCGGCTGCGTGCTGCTGCTCACATTCACCGTCCCGCCCCAGGACTCCACAAACTGCTGCACCACCCACAACCCCAGCCCGGTACCCGCATTGGGCTTCGTAGTAAAGAACGGCTCAAACAGCCGGGGCAGGTGCTGAGCCGGAATACCCACCCCCGTATCCTGAATCGTAACCGTCACACCCTTACCGGGCGTCTCTGCGACCTCGCGCACCGAAATCCTGAGAGCCCCGCCATCCCGCATGGCATCGATCGCATTCGAGATCAGATTCGAAAACACCTGATGCAACTCCCCGCGCAACGCATGGACGGCGGGAACCACCGCGAAATCCCGTGTCACTTCCACCCCGGCGCTTCTGATCCGGCTATGGTAAACGGTAAGCACCTCCTCGATAAGGGCGGGCATGTCAATATCGCCCGCATACCGAGGTCTCCCGGTAGAAGCCAAGCGTATGCCGCGCAATGTGAGAGACCCGGGTAAGTTCCCTCTCGGCTGTAGCCAGATACTCCCGGATCGTGCCAATCTCGGCCCTCGAAATCCGCGCAAGATAAATCAGGTTGAGCACCGACTCCAGCGGATTGTTGATCTCGTGCGCGATCGTGGCCGCCAGCCGTCCCGTCGCCGCCAGCTTTTCCGATAGCAGCAGCTTCTCCTGTTGTAAGCGCTTGTCCGTCACATCCAGCGCAAAGATCGACAGCCCATCCGGCGACGGATAAGCATTCGCATGAAACCATCGATCCAGGGGCTGGTAGTGATTTTCGAGACGCGTTACCCGGCCGCTCTCCATTGCCTCCCGATACACCCGCCCAAACTTCGACTCGGCCAGCCCCGGAAACACCTCCCACAGATCCCGCCCGATCAGATTGGCGGCGTCAAACTCGCTGAGCGCGGCGATCTGTTCGTTGGCGTAAGTAATCCGCCACTCGCGATCCACCGCCACAAATGCTTCCGAGATGCGCGCCAGCATCGCCCGGTACTGCTCCTCGGCGGCTTCCGCCTTGGTGCGCAGCTCGTGCTCTCTCGCCGTCAGCTCCACCCTCAGCCGGTGCATGGAAATATGCGACCCCACGCGCGCCATCAGCTCGCGAGCCGTGAAGGGCTTCACCAGATAATCATCAGCGCCCGCTTCCAGACCCTCCGACTCCGCCTCCTCACCCGCTCTGGCCGACAGCATGATCACCGGAATCGTCGCCGTCCCACTTTCCGCCCGCAATGCCTTCAGCAGTCCGAAACCGTCCATACGAGGCATCATCACATCCGTCAGCACCAGGTCGGGAGGATTCTCGCGCGCCGCCGCCAGGGCCTCCTCTCCATCTGCAACTGCGGTCACGTCGTACTTGCGGGCCAGCAGCCGTTGTACGTACTCGCGCATATCGCGGTTATCGTCCGCCAGCAGCACCCGGGCTCGTTTCGCGCCGGCGGGCTCGCGCTCCTGCTCAAGAAACCCGGCTAAATCTTCGTTGGCCAGATCCGTCGTGAGCGATTCCTCATTCGCCGTGCCGCCGCTCAGCCATCGCAGCGCCTCCTGTACGAACGGCGCGGCCCCCAGCGTATTCTCGGGCGCCTGCCCGTCACCTCTGAGAACCCGGTCCAGCGGCAGATGGCCCGACCCGAACGGAATCCTCACCGTAAAGGTCGCGCCCTCGCCAGACACACTCTGCGCCTCCACCGTTCCGCCGTGCAGCCGCACCAGTTCATCGACCAGCGCCAGCCCGATACCGGTTCCCTCATGCGTCCGCCCCACCGCCCCTTCAATCCGATGAAAGCGTTCGAAGATGCGAGGCAACTCTGCCTCCGGAATCCCGATCCCCGTATCCCGCACCGCCAGCTCCGCATACCCATCCACGGCGCGCAGCGTCATCTCCACCGATCCCTCGAGCGTGAACTTGAATGCATTCGAGAGAAGATTCAGCACAATCTTCTCCCACATATCCAGGTCGATGTACACCGGCTCCGGCAGCGGCTTGCAATCGATCTTGTATTTCAGCCCCGCACGCTCCATCGCGGAGCGAAAGACACTGCCCAGCTCCGCGGTTCTGCCGCAAAGTTCCACTGGCCGATACAGCGCCTTGATCCTTCCCGCTTCAATGCGCGAAAAATCAAGAAGCGTATTCACCAGCCTCAGCAGTCGCAACCCGTTGCGATGCACTGTTTCGATCTGCTGCAGTTGGCCTGCCGGGATCGCCGGATCGCGGTCATTGAGAATATCCTCGAGCGGTCCCAGCATCAGCGTCAGCGGGGTTCGGAACTCGTGGCTGATATTGCTGAAGAAGATCGTCTTCGCCCGGTCGAGTTCCGCCAGCGCCTCCGCCCTGCGCCGCTCCTGTTCATAGGCTTCGGCGTTGGCAATGCTCGCCGACACCTGCCCTCCCAGCAGCTTCAGAAACCCGCTGTAACTGTCATCCGGCAGCCGGTACGGATTCAACCCGACTACCACCACTCCCGGTCGTCCCATCGCTCCCGAAGCCGGCAGCGGCACCACCGCCGCCGTGTGCGGAGATTCATCCCATGCCCCGTTTGGCAGCCCCGGAAAAAGATCCCCCAGCTCATGCACCAGCTGTATCTCGTGGCTCCGCATCGCCTGCTCGATCGGCCACACTTGCTTCCCGCCAAGCTCAATCGTCTGCGGAGCACACTTATGCCGCGTTGGCAGCCGCACCACACCCGCCAGTTCCATAGCCTCGCGCGCATCGTCCAGCATGTAGATCAGCGCAAAGCAGATGTCCCTCGGATTCTCCATCAGGCTGAGCGCGCTCAACCGGCACGCCTCCCGCCACGTCCGCGCATCCGCCGTCCGCGAGGCCAGCTCCCGCAGCAGCGCCATCTGTCGCTCGCCGATAATGCGCTGGGTATTGTCGGCATTGGCGCAGATAATCCCGCCCGTGCCACCGTGATCGTTGGGCACCGGGCTATAGGAAAAGGTGTAGTACGTCTCCTCGCGGTACCCGTACCGCTCCATGACCAGCAGCAGGGAATCGTCGTACGTCCCTTCATTCGCGCGCATCGCCGACTCGGCGCGCGGAGCAATCTGATCCCAGATTTCCCGCCACACCTCCTGGGCTGGCTGTCCTAGCGCGCGCGGATGTTTCCCTCCCACAATGCTCTTGTACGCATCGTTGTACAGGTTGATCAGTTGATCGCCCCACCAGACAAACATCGGCTGGCGGGAGGTCAGAATAATGCGTACGCAGGTCCTTAGACTTTGCGGCCAGTGCTCAACAGGGCCAAGCGAAGTCCGCCCCCATTCGACTTGGCCCATGAGTTCGCCAAGCTCGCCGCCTCCACTAAACAGCGCATCCGGCATCTTTGGATGTCTATCCCTTCCCGAAAGGCCTTCCGGCCATCTTTAACGATGCCTTCGCAGGCTCGAACTTCTAGCTACATTTCCCTGAGAATTCAGATGCGCCCTAAGAACTCAGAAGCGGACGAACTCATAACCTCGCATTCAGTCAAACAAACAATGAACGAGGTCGTCCGCGCGTGCAGCCTCGGTCAGAGGATGCCGAACCTCAGTTTTTCGGTTGCTTCGCACCCGTCACGTGCAGTTTACGAACTGCCCACCACCGCTGCCCGCTTCCCCTCTTTGACGCGGCACCTGCCCCGAGAAATATCTTGACTCGACGGATGCCTGTGGTATCGTCTCCAATCGATCAATTGCCGTAACCGCCGCCGCTCCTCTGCCCACGCTCTTTTCAACGGCCGGTGACGCTCATTTGTAACATCCGGCAAGTCAACCGCACTACAAGCTAGTCGTTTCGTGGAGACGGGATGCCCGCGCAGATCAATCATTTTTTTGTGCTGATGATGGAGAATCGCAGCTTCGACCACATGCTCGGTTTCATGAAGGCCCCCGGCTACGACATCGAAGGCCTCGATCCCGCTGCACTCCCATACAACGAAGACTCCGCCGAAAACAAAATCTACGCTTCAAACAACGCGCAATACACCGGCGATCTCGCCGCCGACCCTAACCATCATTTTCCCGATGTAACCCAGCAACTCTACGGAACCCTCCAGCCCGCCCCCGGCCAGCAGCCCGACATGTCCGGCTTCGTCCTCAACTACGAAGTCAAAAGCGGGAGCGCCGCGTCAGGCGCTCACATTATGAAATGCTTCAAGGCGGAAGCCCTCCCCATACTCACCACCCTGGCCCGCGAGTACGCTGTCTGCGATCACTGGTTCTCGTCCATTCCTGGGCCCACGCTGCCCAATCGACTCTACGCACACTGCGGAACCTCGCGCGGACGCCTCGACATGGCGCCCGAATATTACCAGGGCTTCTACACCGTCTACGAGGAACTCGCCAAGCACGACGTACCGTCCTGCATCTTCTGGACTGACTGGTCTACGACGCTGACCTTTTCCGGCCTGCTCGCGCACCAGAATCTGTTCTACATCGACTACGACAATTTCAGCGCCATCTGCAAAGGACCCGCCAATCAGGTCCCCGCCTACTGCTTCATTGAGCCCAGATACAGTGCCGCCGATGCGCCCACCGGTGGCGTACTTCCGCAGAGCGATCAGCATCCCGACGCCGATGTGCGCGACGGCGAAACCCTCATCCGCAACGTCTACAACGCCATCCGCCAGAACGATGAACTCTGGCACTCCAGCGTTCTCGTCATCGTCTACGACGAGCACGGAGGCATCTACGACCACGTCCCGCCCGTGCCTCTTCCATCACCCGACGGCCTGTCCTCCGTCGATCCTCCGTTCGATTTCAAGCTGAGCGGAGTCCGCGTTCCCGCCGTAGTGATCTCGCCCTATATAAAGAAGGGCACCATCTGCAAAACCGTCTTCGACCACACCTCGCTGATCGCCACGGCTCTCAAACTCTTCACCGGCAAGTGGCCGACGGATGCCCTCTACGATCGCGCTCAGGCGGCAAACACCATCGACACCTTGCTCGACCTGACCATGGCTCCCCGCGACGACTTGCCGGCCTTCGACATTCCCGCGGTCGCACCGCACCAAGCTGCAGCTGTCACCCAGGCGCCTCTCTCTGACCTGCAGCGCGAAGCCTTGCAGCACGCCACCAGCCTGAACGCCTACTTACCTGCTTCAAACCGCGTGCCCGTCCCTGCCGATCTCACTCAGGCCGCACAAGCCGGAGCCTTCACCCAGGCCGTCGCCCGCGCGGCGCTCGCAGCACACCAGGACCTGAAATCACATCAGGGCCCGAAATCATGAGACGTCCAGCCCCGCACGTCCTAGCCCTCTTACTCTTGCTGCTGCTGGCCACCTGTGCCCGCGCCGAAGACTGGACCACTACCAAATCCGCTTGCCGCGACGGCTTCCACCACTCTCAGCCGGCGCCCGGAACCACTCCCGCTCCCGCCCAAAGACTTCACAATTTTGAAGAGTGCGCCGTCGACCTCCTCACCCTCGATCCCGTCGGCCCGACTGTGGGCAACATCGGCACCGGCAGCGGCTTCGGCGGAGGCGTCCGCGTCACCTACTCTCCCAACGCCAACCAGATCCTCACCCTCAAAGGCCTCTACTCCACCAACAACTCCTACGTCACCAGCGGACAATACCGCTTCGTCTTTCGCCCCATCCGCCCCATCGAAATCGGTGGCAGCAACGGCCACCCTGGCCAGATCGACGACACCCACGCCAACCTCGACTTCAATCTCGTCCGCTTCGACCTCGCCGTGCAGGACTTCTACGGCCTCGGCCCCGACTCGACCCTCGCCGGCCACGCCGTGTACCGTCAGCAGGAAACCTCGTTCGGCGTGAACGGCTATATGCCCTTGCCCGGCGTAAGCGGCCGCGCCGGCATCGTCGGCGTCCTCGGCGAGCTCAAATATCTGAGCCCAGTCACTAAGGGCGTCACTGGAGACGCCTTCCCCTCCGTCAACGTTGCCTACGGCGACGCCGGAGCCCCCGGCTCGACCACCCAGGCTAACTTCGTCGAGGCCGGAGCCGGTCTCAGCATCCGCACCCCCACCACCCGGCCCCTCATCTGGGAGCAGCACGAAGCTCAGGTCATGTATCGCCACTACTTCGATCAGGGATCCCGCCAATACTCCTTCGACCGCCTCGACGCCTGGGGAGACGTCACCTTTACCATCCTCAAGCAGCCCGCTCCCAGCACCGGGCGCTGGGCCCACGTCGACTACAACCGGCCGGCTTGGAAAGACGCTCTCTGCATGCAGACCCCAACCGGTGCCTGCGAGATCGGAGCCTTCACCCTCACCGGACGCGTCGACACCTCCTACACCGCCGACGTAAGCCAGGTGCCCTTCTATCTGCAACCCACACTGGGCGGAGCCGACTTCGACGGCAATGACACCCTCCGCGGGCTCGTCGACTATCGTCTGCGCGCTCCCAACCGCCTCCTCGTACAGGTCGACTTCGACAAGCCCATCGCCCAGATCGGCGTCAAAGGCCATCCGCTCGGCCAGTACGGCCTTTACAGCTTCTTCGACGCCGGCAACGTCTCGCTGACTCCCGGAACCCTTACCTCAAACGGAATGCGCACCGACGTCGGCGTCGGCTTCTCCATCGCCGTGCAAAACAAGATCGTCATGCGCGTCTACATCGGCTTCGGAGCCGGCGAAGGAAGCCATCCCAACGCAAAAATGGCCAACGCCTTCTGATCGCTTTGCCCTCTCAATCCCGACCAGGTCATCTGAAGCCACCATCGCCGCGTGATCCATCCCGTTAACTTCGATTCCGTATTCTTTCGGTTTCGTAATGACCAGGATTTACTCTGATCTAGGCCTGTCCGGCCTCGAGCTGGCAGTCAGTTCCGCCGGGCAGTCGGCTCCAAAGCCCCACACGGCTCCAAAGACCACACTATGATTTGTTCTCGCAATCTCCTCCGCTGCGCGTTCGCTTTCTGCGTCTCCATCATCGCCGCTTGCCCCGCGACCTACGCATTTCAGGCTTCCGGACCTCCTACCGGCCCCAATGATACCGAGGCCACCGCGTCTGCCGACGCCGCTCTGCCGGACGCACCGCCGGCGCCCGAGGACGTCACCCTCAAAGGGCTGCCGCTCGCCATCCTCAAGGATCAGATCCCGATCTGGACCAGCCCCATACGCACCCGTCCCCATGACCTCATCTGGCTGCTGCCGCTTGGCGCTGCCACCGGCATCACCCTCTCGACCGACACCGACACCATGCGCGAGGTCTCGCATGATCCCACCTTCAACAAGGACAACGTTAACGTCTCCAACTACCTGCTGGGCGGCGAATTAGCGATCCCCGCGGTCATGTACGGAATCAGCCTCCTCAATGGCAACGACCATGCTCACGAGACCGGCATCCTCTCCGGCGAAGCGCTGGCCGATGCCGTCATCGTCGAGGAAGTCGCCAAGTACGCCTTTCGTCGCGAGCGCCCCCTCAGCAACAACGCCGCAGGAGACTTCTTCATTTCCGGTCTGGGAGGCAAGGGCGGCTTTCCGTCGTCGCACAGCACGCTGGCATGGGCAGCAGCAGCGGTCATCGCGGGCGAATATCCGTCCGTCTGGGTCGATGCCAGCATTTATACGACTGCGACAGCAGTGAGCTTAACCCGCGTCCTCGGCCAGGAGCATTTTCCTACCGACGTGCTCGTAGGCGGAGCCGCCGGATGGCTCATCGGACACTACGTCTTCAAAAAACATAGCCAGGTTCGAACCGGATACGGGCTCCACGCAATCCTCGCCCACGCCATCCACTGATTTATCGGCTTATCGCTGGCCGCTTGCTGGCCTTCCGGGGCTTCCTCGCCCGAGCCTGGCTCGCCGACTGAATGGCATGCGCACTGACAATCGCCTTTATCAGTCCCGGAAAGCGTTCTTCGAGCTCCGTGCAGCGTGAGGTGTTGCGTACTTCCACACCGTGCCGCTCGCCGCGAATCAGGCCCGCTTCTCTCAGCGCTTTGAAATGCTGGGAGAGCGTGGATTTCGGAATCGCCTTGTGGTTCACCGTCAGAAAGGCTGAGCAGTTATGCGAGCACTCCTGAGCCACGATATCGGCATAGATTGCCACGCGCACCGGGTCAGACAGTGCATGCAGAATCCCCTCTACCGTAATGTCTTCGATCGACGGGTGGAACAGGGGTCGCATGTCCATAAGATTACCTATCATTAAAAAATGGTTCAATAGTTCATAAATTCGGAACTAATGAATCTTCCACAGCGCCTTCCCCATCTACTCTCCAGAATTCAGTGAGGCGGCCGGCAGGGCGCCCCTCAAAAGATTTTGGAAACACAAAGATAGGGATACAGATATGAGCAAGCTTGCAGGTAAAGTCGCAGTCGTCACCGGCGCATCCAAGGGAATCGGAGCCGGCATCGCCAAGGCGCTCGCCGCTGAAGGCGCCTCCGTCGTCGTCAATTACGCCTCCAGCAAGGCCGGAGCGGATGCCGTCGTTAAATCCATCACCGCCGCGGGAGGCAAAGCCGTCGCCGTTGGCGGAGATGTCTCCAAGGCCGCCGAAGCCCAGGGCATCATCGACGCCGCCATCAAGAACTACGGCCGCCTCGACATCCTCGTCAACAATTCGGGCGTCTACGAGTTCGCCCCCATCGAAGCCGTCACTGAAGAGCAGTTCCACAAAATCTTCAACATCAATGTTCTCGGTCTTCTGCTCGTCACCCAGGCTGCCGCAAAGCACCTAGGCGAGGGAGCAAGCATCATCAACATTGGTTCAGTCGTCAGCAGCCTCACCCCTCCGGCCAGCTCGGTTTACACCGGCACCAAAGGCGCCGTCGATGCCATCACCGGAGTGCTCGCGAAAGAACTCGGCCCGCGCAAGATCCGCGTCAACGCCATCAATCCCGGCATGGTCGAAACTGAAGGCGTACACGCCGCGGGCTTCATCGGCTCCGACTTTGAGAAGGGCGCCGTCGCGCAGACTCCGCTCGGCCGCATCGGCCAGGTCGACGACATCGCCACCGTCGCCACCTTCCTCGCCTCCGACGACGCCAAGTGGATCACCGGCGAGCTCCTCCGCGCCGGCGGCGGCCTCCGCTAATCTTTCCTCCACATGGCCCGCTGTTTAAGTACCCTGGCAGCGGGCCATTGCCTTCAACGCAAGTCCACGCACCGAGGAGAAATCATGGGAAAGCTCGAAGGAAAAGTAGCCGTCATCACCGCAGCAACCTCCGGCATGGCGTTGGCCACCGCGAAGCTCTTCGTTGAAGAGGGTGCTTACGTCTTCATCACCGGGCGTCGCCAGGACAAGCTCGATGAAGCCGTCAAGCTCATCGGCCGCAACGTCACCGGAGTCCAGGGCGACGCCAGCAACCTCGCCGACCTCGACCGCCTCTACGACACCGTCAAGCGCGAAAAGGGCAAGATCGACATCCTCTTCGCCAGCGCCGGCCGCGGCGAACTCCTCAAGCTCGAAGACGTCACCGAGGAGCACTTCGACCAGACTTTCGATCTCAACGTTCGCGGCACGCTCTTCACTGTCCAGAAGGCATTGCCTCTGTTCAACAACAACGGCTCTATCTTCCTCAACGGATCGATCGCCAGCATCAAGGGAATCCCTGAATTCGGCGTATACAGCGCAAGCAAGGCCGCTGTCCGCTCCTTCGCACGCACCTGGCTGCTCGAACTCAAGGACCGCGGAATCCGCGTGAACGTTCTCAGCCCTGGCACCATCGACACGCCCATCCTCGACCCTCTCGGCGAAGAGGCTAAAGAGATGTTCAAGTCCCTGATCCCGCGCGGCCAAATGGGCCGTCCCGAAGAGATCGCAACCGTCGCCCTCTTCCTCGCCTCCAGCGACTCCAGCTTCGTCAATGGCATCGAGCTCTTCGTCGACGGCGGCACCGCCCAGGTCTAAGCATCGGGTCTGGTGGGTCAGGTCCGATCGAATAAACTCGCAAGCCGCATCGTCTTCAGACAATCACGTTCAGACGATCACAGGGCCGGCTTACTTCGCCGGCCCAAACCCTGGATACGGCTCCAGCGGAACGAGCACTGTCACCTCCAGCAGGCCGGCCCGGTAGAGCGGAAAGGTCTCGATAGCCGCCTGCACTTTGCCGATCGAGGCCGTTTCCCACAAAATGGCCGCCCCCGGGGTATCGCCCCTTTTCCATACCTGGCGCAGCAGGCCGCTGGCATACAGCTCGCGGACCCTCTCCGCTTCACCAGCAATCAATTCGGGCGTGAAGGCTTCCGGTGGAAACTTATCCACAAGACGGCGGCTGATCGAAAGAACCTGCATGGCCCCAGTTTACTTAGGTTGTGTACTGACACCTGATACTGCCCCAGGCCGTCACTCTGGTTTCGGTTTTTCGATACCGCTTCGGTCGACAGAGTAGCCTTCTGGCAGCGCGAACCGGTGTGGATCGGGTTCTGCGGTACTTATCTCGGTTACTGTAAATTGCTGTTTGCCCGACTGCGGGCTGTCGAACAGCGAAACCAGATTGATCCCGAGCTGTGGCGAATACCAGAACTCGCGAATGGTGATCATCGGCTGGTCGTTCCCAAAGACTCCCGCATTCACAGTCGTGGTTTCTTTGAAACAGTTGGTTTCCAGGCCATCAAACTTCCTCTATGAGTTGCCGTTCGGCCGTGGCCGCGACTTTGGAGCCACGATATCGCGGTGGGCCGACGAGCTCGCTGGCGGATGGCAACTGAGCGGTTTGCCCGTATGGCACACTGGCACTCCCTTCATGGCGAACTCGGTCGCCTTCCTCATGAGCTACTCGAACGAAGACCCCGCCATTCTGATCGGCAGCAAGGGTCCGCTAAGCACCCATGTGAACGTACAGAACGGCCAGGTGACTGCGTTCAGGAATCCTCAGACTGCCTTCAACCAGTACCGGGCTCCCGTAGGGTTTGAGATTGGCTCGCGCAATGACCTGCGTGGTCCCGGCTACTTCGACCTCGATCTCGGAGTCGGCAAGAACTTCCCCATCTATGCGGAAAGAGTCAGTCTGAAGTTCCGCGTCGACGCTTTCAACGTTTTGAACCATCCCAATGTCCAGGCGCCAAACTTTGAAAACAATATGAGCCTGGTCTCCTCGCCTAGCCAGTTCGGCGTCATTCCCGGCACCGTGATTCCCACTGGCAGCGATCAGGCCGCCCGTGTGCTGCAAGGCGCACTGCGGCTGGAATTCTAACCAACCAAAAGCCCCTCCGGAAGGATCTGGTCCGGAGGGGCTTTCGTGCTTTCAGGCTATCCAGGCAGCTCGACAGAGCTCGGCTCCTCCATCAGGCCAGTCGCAAACCCATCGATGCTGAACGCATTCTTCTCCCGCCAATACTGTTCCAGTCCGTCCGAGCCTTTGTTCTCTGCCCAGCGCAGCAGAGTGTCTCGCTCTCCAGCGTAATCGAACAAGGGAACATTGAACCCGCACGACGTCTGCACAAGATCGATCTCAAGGACAACCATCTGGCGGGCTCCGGCGATCTCTTGACCGTCAAAGTGCGATTCGACGAAGGATGCATACTCCGCGGATCCCCGCCGGACGACGCGACCCCGGCCGTAGAGTCGGAGAATCATCGGAGGGCCTTCAAACGAGCAGAACATAAGTGTGAGGCGGCTATTCGACCGCAGGTGGGCTCCAGTTTCATTGCCGCTGCCTGTCAGGTCGACATACGCAACCGTGTTGGCGTCCAGGACACGTAGAGATTTCCCATCTCTTGGAGAAACGTTCACGCGCCCTTCGGCAGCGGCCGAGGCATTGAAGAAAATCTTCTGTCGCTCGACGAAGGCGACGTGAGTCGACTCGAGGTGTCGAAATTGCTTTCCCAACTGAACTCCTCCAACGAGATTTCCGTTCCAGCCGTGCGACCTTCAGAGAGAGTTCATTTTACAGTGGTGCGTCACTGCACCGTGGTGCTTACCTCCGATAGGTTGTTGGCCAGGTTCGGATCAAAAGTATCCTCCGTGACGGTGCCGAGTTGAGTGATCACCGCACCCGAGGGAGCCGTCACCTTGACCGTCAGCCGCACCGTCCATGTGGTGTTCGGCGCCATGGCGCTGTTTTCATGGCAGACGATTGGACTACCACCCGTGGCGCCATAAGCCGGCGTCGTGCACGTGCCCAGCCCCGGCGTACCCGAGATGCGGATGTAATCGAAGGTCGTTCCGTACGGCACCTGCGTCGTGAGTACTTCGTGAACAGCATTATCAGATCCGAGGTTCCATACCGGGAACGTATATGTGAGCAGGTCCCCTTGATGGACTGTCGTTAAAGACGGCTGCAGTCGCAGAACGAGATCGGCTCCGGTACTGACCGCTCCGACACTGAAGGCGTAAAGACCGTCTCCTCCACGGAAGTAAGCCACTCCGTCCACAATGATGGGCGTGGAAGCCGCCGAAGCTCCGACATCATAGCTCCAGAGCTCGGCACCGGTGCTGGCGTTCAGCGCATACACGGTGTCAGCGCCAGCGTTTTGATTGAATGAACTGAAATAAACCACTCCGTTCGCCACCGCCGGCGAATCGACTGCATTCTGGCTGGTACGCCACAGCAGGACGCCGGTGCTCGCGTTCAGCGCATACAGGCCATTAACAGAACCGGCATAAACTATCCCGTTCGCTACGGCGGGCGCACCACCTACATTTCCCGTTTTATAGCTCCACAGCACGGCGCCGGTGCTCGCGTTCAGCGCATACAGGTTACCGGGGATGGGGACAAAGCCCGGCCCCGGGACGTTGGTGCCGTCTGAGCCGATATAAACCACCCCGTTCGCCACGGCGGGCGAACCAAATGGGCCTTCGTCGGCATAAGGACTGCCCGCTGTCTGAAAGCTCCACAGCGCGGCGCCGGTGCTCGCGTTTGCCGCGTATACGAAATAACTTCTGTCCAACGCGTCCGCTACGGAGACATACACCACCCCATTCGCCACGGCGGGCGGGGAAAACGAAGTGGGAGGGCCCACGCCTTCAGAGCTCCAAAGCAGGGCGCCGGTGCTGGCGTTCAACGCAAAAAAGCTGTCCCCGACGCCTTCGTCGTCATTGGAGCCCACATATACCACCCCATTCGCGACAGCAGGCGAGGTAGCCACAGGAACTCCGGTGGCATAGCTCCATAACTCCGCGCCGGTGCTGGCATTGACTGCATATACGGTGCCGCCTGTGGAGCCGATATATACCACCCCATTCGCGACAGCGGGAGAACTAGTTAAGTTGCCTTCGGTGGGAAAGTTCCACAATTCGGCGCCTGTACTGGCGTTCAGCGCGTACAGGATGATCTCGGGGTGAGGACCGCTGTTGTTGTAGGTGCCAAAATATACCACTCCCTTCGCCACCACCGGTTCTGAGCTGTTAGCGCCCAGGGAATTTTGCCACTTCAACTTCAGGCCGCTCACGCTGTTCACGCCCAGCACCGTCTCATACGGGTTCCAGCGCTGCATGTTATCCCTGAGATACTGCGTCCAGTCTCCGGGAGATGATGTGGCGGCGGCGTTGGGGACAGCAGTCGACGTCTGTGCATACGCAGCCGTATTGGCCGCGGCCAGCATCAGGCACAGCGAAGCAATGGCAAGCATCGAGCGTGCGATTTTTAGAGAAGCAATGTGCTTCCGGTGAGGGACACGGATGTTGTTGACGCAGATCGGGGAATTCATTTTGGCTCGGTCTCCGGACAGCTCTTGCATTTTGGCTGGGAGCGGAGGCGTCGCGCAGATGGAGGCAGTTGGGTTCGAGGCCTCGGGGGAACGAGCCGTGCGGACGTCGGCGTTCCGGGGTGCGGTTCGCCCAACGCCGAGTATCATACTCCTTGTCGACGCAGGTCAGGATGGAAAGTCAGTTTCCCAACGCGATGTCCGTGCGCGGGCTGGCGCATTGAACACGCCCGGCATCCGTCCGAAAATCTGCGCTTAACGTGATCAGACGACTTGAATCAAAATATTGCTAAAATAGCTGGTACTCCTCCTTCAAATGCACCTTGATCCGCATGTTCTGGGAACTTCCGCCCTCGTCTCCGTATTGGGCCTCATCGGCGTAATCATTTGGCGAGTCCGTGAGGCAAGAACCGCCGTCACAGCCCGCAAGATTCTCATCCCGCCCCTCGGCATGAGCACCGGGTTCTCCATGTTTCTGGTCCCGACGTTTCGTGTGCCGCTTCTCTGGGCTGCCGGCGCGTTCCTGATTGGTGCTCTTCTACTTTCCTGGCCGCTGCTCGTCACTTCGCGACTTGCGATCAAAGGCGACGAAATTGTCATGCACCGCTCGAAAGCCTTTTTCCTCGTAATCATCGTCCTGGCGGCAGTACGCTACTTCGCCCGGGACTATTTCGATTCCATTATGTCCATTCAGCAGACAGCGGGCCTGTTCTTCATATTGGCCTTCGGCATCATCCTCCGCTGGCGGCTGCGGATGTTTTCCCAATATCGCGCCCTTGCCTCCGTCCGCTGAGGCGCGCCGGCAGCGAGTGCTCACACAAGCCGATCTTGGCTTGCGTGGTGCAGTTCCTGATTCCTGATCCCTGACTCTTTGTGGCCGACAATTTCCCCAAACCAGCTAGAATGGAAATAGAGACCAGAAAGCCCGCCAAGCCGGCGGGCTTTCTGCTTTATGGAAGGACGGCGTCAGCCT
Organism: uncultured Acidobacteriaceae bacterium; assembly: GCA_963786085.1. Lineage (GTDB taxonomy): Bacteria > Acidobacteriota > Terriglobia > Terriglobales > Acidobacteriaceae > Silvibacterium. Next base: position 71,392 of record CAWAYO010000076.1, on the reverse strand, counting down.
TACGCGTCGAATTCCCGAAATGGGAAGAGCCAACTCATCATCCTCTCGGTAACTCGTCTGTTTTCAAATCTTTAGTGTAAGTCATTTGTTATGAATCAATACCAATCCACAATTCGCTAAGCCCAATGGAATGAATCGGTAACAAACGACGGAATGGGGAGGGGGGAGGGGGGTATAGTAGTGGGGACGAAGGAACCGCTCCATGAATCCCATCGAAACCACTGCCCCAGAATCCGCCACCATGACCACCGAAGAGGTGGTCACCTGGACGAAAAAGCTGAACTACGGAACCTGGAAGTACCAGCGCTCCTGGAATCCGATGCACGTGGTCGATGCCGAGGGCTGCTACTTTACTGACGCCAAGGGCAATCGCTACCTCGACTTCTCCTCGCAGCTGATGTGCTCGAACCTCGGCCACAAGAACCAGGCCGTCATCGAGGCGATCGCCGAGCAGGCCCATAAGCTGCCCTACATCATGCCCGGCTACGCCACTGACACCCGGGTGGAGCTCAGCCGCCTCCTCCTCGAAGTACTCCCCGAAGGCCTCAACAAATTCTTCTTCACCACCTCGGGCACCGAGGCCAACGAAGCCGCCTTCAAGATCGCCCGCATGTACACCCGCAAGACCAAGATCATCGCCCGCTACCGTTCCTATCACGGGTCAACAATGGCCTCGATCGCCGCGACGGGAGATCCGCGCCGCTGGCCCCTCGAGTCCGTGGGCGGCAAAGGCCAGGGCTTCGTCTTCGCCCCCGAAGTCAACTGCTACAAGTGCCCGATCAAGCACACCTATCCCGGCTGCGGAATCGCCTGCGCCGACTACCTCGAGCACATGATCGCCAACGAGAGTGACGTCGCCGCCGTGATCGTCGAGCCCGTAGTCGGCACCAACGGAGTCCTCGTCCCGCCGAAGGAGTACATGCCGAAGCTACGGCAGATATGCGACCGCCACGGCGTCCTGCTTATCGCCGACGAGGTCATGTCCGGCTGGGGACGCACCGGCGAGTGGTTCGCCATGGACAACTGGGGCGTCAAGCCCGACATCCTTGTCACCGCCAAGGGCATCACGTCGGCCTACGTCCCGCTCGGCCTCTGCGCCACCACCGGCAAGATCGCCGAGTACTTCGAGGACCACTTCTTCGCCCACGGACACACCTACGAGGCTCACCCCATGACCCTGGCCCCGGCTGTCGCCGCCATCCACGAGATGCAGCGCCTCGACCTGGTCGCCCGTTCCCGCGAGATGGGCAAGTATCTCGGGGAGAAGCTCCAGGCCCTGAAGCCCAAACACCCATCGATCGGGGAAGTCCGCGGCCTGGGCCTCTTCTGGGGGGTGGAACTGGTCCGCGATCAGCAGGCCAAGACCACCTTCAACACCATGCAGGACAAGGTGGACGGCAAACCCGCAGTGGTCGAGCAGGTTGCCGCCGACATGCTCAAGAGGGGGGTGTCCCTCCAGGCGTGGATCAGCCACTTCGTCGTGGCCCCACCCCTGATCATCACCAGGGAGGAGATAGACCTGGGGGTGGCCGCTCTCGACCAGTCCTTAGCGATCGCCGACAAGGCCATCTAAAACGAGAAATCAGGCCGCTTGTAGATCGCGCCGCCCTTCATCACGAAAGAAACGTGTTGGGTGACGCTGAGGTCCTTCAACGGATCACCGGGCACGGCAATGATGTCAGCGTAATACCCAGCCTTGAGCTCGCCGATCTGTCCGTCCCAGCCGAGCAGCGTGGCTCCATTGATTAGATCTGCCTTGAGGACGGCGGCCGCTGGCATTCCCAGCTTGTTCATCAGCACCAGTTCCCGGGCCTGGGTGCCGTGCGGAAACGGGCCGACGTCCGACCCAACCGCAAACGGAATCCCCGCCGCAATCTGCTTCTTGAATTCCGCCGCATGAAAGTCGAACATCGCGCGCTCTCTCGCCGCGGCCTCAGGATTCGCGGCGTGATCAGCAAAGTACTCAAAGATCGTGAATGTCGGCACCGCCGGAATCTGTTTCTCGCGCATGATGCGCATTGTCTCCGAACTCAACTGCGCCGCGTGATCGATAGACGCCACGCCCGCCTGCGCCGCATAGAGTGTGCCCGGCTCGCCCATGGCGTGTACCGCTACCTTCTTGCCCACCCGTGCCGCCTCATCGACAGCAGCCTTCAGCTGCGCCGCGGTGTATTGGTAGGGCGTAGAAAACACGCCGTCATGGATCGAGTCCTTGCCTGTCTCGTACATCTTGACGAAGTCTGATCCCTCCTTGAACTGCTCACGAATCGCCTCGACTATTTGTTCGGAGTCGTTCGCGTAGGTCGCGTTCGAGAGCACATGCTGCGCTGGATTGAAGTCGTTCGCGTCCTCATGACCACCGAGAATATCGATAGCATTCCCGCTGATACGCAATCGCGGACCTGGAATCAGACCATCATTGATGGCGTTGCGCACCGCCGTGTCGGCTGAGCCTGCGCCCTCAGTGCCCATGTCGCGTTCGGCGGTGAATCCCGCCATGAGGTCGTCGCGCGCCGCCAGCGTCGCCAAGATCGTCCTTTGCGGGACGGACTCCTGAACTGTCTGCAGATCCTCGGCTCCCGGATGCAGAAACAGATGCACATGAGCGTCGATCAACCCCGGCATCAACGTTGTTTCACCCAGATCGATTACCTGAGCGCCTGCCGGGCGATCAACATGCGACCCTGCGGCAACGATACGTTCGCCCCGGATCAAAACCTCACCGGGGACGACAATCTCTCCTGCGACAACGTCCAACATGCGCGCCGCATGCAAGACAATTGTGCGATCATCCGCGCTCGATGCCTGACTGGCTGCGGAATGCAAGTCCTGTCCCGTCAAAATAACTGCAGCTATGAACACGAGAATTGCTGTGCGCCTCATGGAGTAGTGCCTTAAGAGAAGTAGTTACGAACACTGCGATCTTAAGACGGGCACACATTACACGCGAGAGCAATCTTGAAGGACAGGGGTCAGGCGAGGCGCGAATCACATCACCAGTGCGACTCGCTCGAGTTCGCTCTGCATGCATTCGTACGAGCATCCAGCGCCTTCGAGGCGCAGCACAGCATCGCGGGCCTGGTCGGCACTGACTCCGTAGCCGCGACCGGCGAGAAATGTCGACAGCACTTCGGCCGCCTGCCAGAGATCGATTCCGGACTGCATGAGTGCGTTGCGTAGACCTGCAAGTTCAGTCACCGCGAATTTTTCGACTCTGCTGTCTTCCGTCATCGTTTCATCTCCTGCCGCGGCCCAACTCACCGGGCTTGTCTGCTTAGACACCAAACCGGTGTCGAGTGTCGCTGCCATCCCTGCGATTCATCCCCAATCCCGATCGCATTTTGTTTCCAATATCAAATCAGCAAACCTATCAGAGGGTCACTCGCAAACTATCAAGATTGAGTACGCAGGTCCGGCACATATGGTTTCCATCGGCCTGCAGTTTGTTTTCGCGAGATAGGGATCGTAACACTTCAGTGCAACCACACTAAACAGCCTGCATTCGAGCTGTTATGCGGGCGAGGGTCCGGTAATTGACTGATCCGGCCGGAGAATCGGAATTCCGTCCACCACCGGGTATCGACGTCCGCATACGTTGCACAGCACGGTGTCGGATACGAGGTTGAGTGATCCCTGGCACGCTGGGCAGACGATCAGCTCCAGCACATCCCGGATTCGATCGACCGACTGCATTGATACAGTGTAGCGGGGGTTCAATTCACTTTCAGGAACCATCATGCTGCGTGCCGGACTGACCGGTGGCTTAGGAAGCGGGAAGACGACCGTCGCGGGCATGTTCCGCTCCCTGGGCGCACATGTGATCGAAGCCGATGCCGTCGGACGCGAGCTCATGTCGTCGGGACAGACCGTTTACCGCGAGATCGTCGAGTATTTCGGAGCTGAGGTTCTCCGAGCTGACGGTACCTTGAACCGCGCCATGCTGGCCGATCTTGCATTTCGGCAGAACCGGCTTCAGGAGCTCAACCGCATCGTTCATCCTGCTGTCATTGCTGCTCAGCGGGAGTGGGCGGAGCGCGTATTTGCCGAAGATCCGAATGCCGTTGTCATCGTCGAATCGGCGGTGATCTTCGAGGCCGATGCGCAAGGCACAGCGCCGGGCTGGCGCGAGCGCTTTGACCGTCTCATCCTCGTAACCGCCCCGGACGAGGTGAAGATCGCGCGCTACCTTGCGCGCATGACCAGCAGCGGAGCGCCTGCAGAGGACCTGGAAGCTGATGCGCGGGCGCGGCTCGCAGCCCAGATTCCCGATCGCGACAAGATTCCGCTTTGCGACTACGTCATTCACAACGACGGACCTCTCGCCGAGACGCGGAAGCGGGTGGAGCGCATCTTCTCGGAACTCGCGGCGGCCGCCCGGGTTTGAAATCTTCAGAACCCGATAAAATCAGTTATGGCCCGATTTGTGCCGAAGCACGCCGGGTTTAGAGAGTTTCAGTCATGATCGTTCGCAGACTCGTCCTCGTCCTCGTCATTGTTGGCGCGTTCTGGTACCTCACTTCGCGGCATGCCGGGCCCCTCCGCGAGGTCACGCTCGCCGGCAACGACTCGTCGCCCCTGACGCTCACCGAGGCTCACGCGGCGCCCGAGTTCGATGCTGAGGAGACCAACAACATCTCCGTCTACAAGAAGGCGCTGCCGTCGGTGGTGAACATTACGTCGTCGACCGTCGGGCTCAACTTTTTCTATGGGCTGGTGCCACAGCAAGGGCAGGGATCGGGGTTCATCCTCGACAAGCAGGGACACATTCTCACCAACTATCACGTTGTCGCCGACGCACAGAAGATCGAGGTGACGACCTACGACAAACGGCGCGCGAAGGCGCGGGTGATCGGGCGCGATCCGAGCCATGACCTGGCGCTGCTGCAGATCGACCTGCCGAATCTGGTTCCGGCGGTGCTCGCCGACTCGAAAAATCTCGTCGTCGGCCAGAAGGTGTACGCCATCGGGAATCCCTTCGGGCTGCAGGGGACGATGACTACCGGCATCATTAGTGCGATCCGCTCCATCCACGGCCCCCAGGGCGCGACCATCGACAAGGCTATCCAGACCGACGCGGCGATCAACCCCGGCAACTCCGGCGGACCGCTGCTCAACTCGCGGGGCGAGGTGATCGGCATCAACTCTCTCATCGCAACAGGCAATGAGGGCGTTGAGCAGAACGCCGGCATCGGCTTCGCCATCCCCATCAACACGGCCAAGGTGGTGCTGGGGGACTTCCAGAAGTACGGCCGGGTGCGGAGGCCGTCGCTGGGCATCGTGTCGCTGCCCATCGATCCCAATCTCGCCGGCCAGATCGGCCTGCCTGTCGACTCCGGTGTGCTCATCCAGCGGACGCTGCCCAACGGCGCGGCGGAGCGGGCGGGTCTGCGCGGCGGAAACGAGACTGCTCTTTACGGCAACATGCAGATCTATCTCGGCGGCGACCTGATTGTCGGCATCGACGACCAGGAGGTAACCGATACGCAGGACATCTCCGACATCATGAACCGGCACCAGACGGGCGATACGGTGACGGTGACCTTTTATCGCGGACGCCGCAAGATGACGGCGCGGGTGACGCTGGGTGAGGCGCGGGACCAAGCGGCGTGACCGACCCTACCCCCTCCCTCCCCCTGTGTTTTGCTACTTCATAGATATTATTGGACTTAAGCGACAGGTGGCCCGTGAGTAGTTCATAACAAATGATTTACGGTCACCTGATAGAAAATAAAAGGGTTTAACATAGCCTGGCTCCAAACTAGCCCACTCGATTTCGAACTGAAAACAAGAAGGCCCGGCTGTCAGTAGCCGGGCCTTTTCTGTCTCTATTTCTATTGTAGCGGGCTTACGGAAATTCTCCGCCACGAAAAAGCAGCACCATCGGGGCGGGTTCGTCAGGTGCACGAATCTAGTTCCTGGACTTCCAGGAGTGGGTGAACTCTTTTCGGGTGTGGTCGATTCCTCTGACGTTGAACGTCCGGGTTTGTTTCGAGTAGATGACCTGCTGGATTCCGCCATGGATCGAATTGACGTTGTTGTAGTGGCCGATGCCGGTCCCGGCGTATTCCCGACTCATGCGGATGTAGCTGTGCCACTCGGGGTGGCCTTTGGCGTTAAAGCCCGACGCCTCGAGCAGGCCGTCGCCGGGCTGCCAGGTGACTTCGACTGTCCCGCCGGTCGGCTCATGGGTTCCGTCATCGCGAATGCGGTGTTGCGCATACTCGCCAGCGAGAGAAGCGTAGTCGCGGGTGAGCGCCCGCAGTTCGGCCTGCTTTCTCAGCCTGGCGCCGATCTTCCAGTCGGCGACCGCTCCCAGAGCTGCCCCCAAAACGAATCCGATCGCGAGGTTCCACCAATGGATTGCCATTCCGCGCTCCTACGGCAATTGACGAAGCTCTTCGTAGGAGGTACGGAGGTTCCCGCGGTTTAGTTCCCAGTTATCGAGTAAAAAGGCCAAGGTTCCTGATTTGTCGCATGTACGGTAAATGCGGAGCCATCGTCTAACGGCTAACCCGTCTTCGAGGAATTCATGCACGGCATTGTTTCCGACCTGAAGCTGATCTTCCGGCAACTGCGCAAATCCCCGGGATTCACCGCAACCGCGGTGCTCATGCTGGCTTTCGGGATCGGCGCCACGACTGCCATCTTCTCCATCGTCGACGGAGTTCTCCTGCGACCATTACCCTTTCCCAGCCCCGATCGTCTGGTCACGCTCGGTGATCAGGTTAGCGGCACGGACTGGGGCCAGCGCGACTCCGGACCCGTCACCGGTCCTGAGGTCGTCGTTTATCCGCGCGACACCCGGTCATTCGAGGCACTTGGCGGCTATGGATATAGCGGGTTCGAGCTCTCCGGCCTCGGCCAGCCCGCCCAGATTGTCGCGGCGCGCATGACGCCATCGGTCTTCTCTGCGCTCGGCGTAGCGCCGCTCATGGGCCGCGTCTTCACCGATCAGGAGGATCAGCAGAAGCAGCAGGTCGCGGTCCTCAGTTACGCCACGTGGAAGAGCCGCTTCAATGGCAGCGCGACCATCCTAGGCACAAAGATTCTGCTCGATCGCAAACCGTATCTCATCATTGGCGTCATGCCGCGCAATTTCGAGTTCCCGCTATTTCCCGGCCGACTCAACCGGAGCGAACTGTGGGTCCCGATGAGCCTTTCCCCGCAGGAGCTTTCCCCGGAGGCCAATGCCAGTTGGTATCTGAATCTGGTTGGCCGCCTCAAGCCCGGCGTTACTCCGGCGCAGGCCCAGAGCGATGCGGAACGGGTGGCGCAGCAGATCATGCGCAACTATCCGCCTGACGAAGCAAACTTCCGCATCAAGCCCGTGGTGTACCCGCTGCAGCAAATTACCACGCTACAAACTCGCCCGCTTCTGCGGATGCTGTTTTTCGCCGTCGCCGTCGTGCTGCTCATTGCCTGCGCCAACCTTGCGGGACTTCTGCTGGTCCGTGCCATTCGCAGTCAGCGGGAGACCGCTGTGCGGCTCGCCCTCGGGGCATCCACACTTACCGTGCTTCGGCAAATGATCCTCGAAAGCCTGACCATCAGCGTAAGCGGCGGCATTATCGGCATCGGACTCGCCGCACTCGCCCTTGCCATTGGGAAGAATCTTTTGCCGGAAACCATGCCTCTGATCAACGAGATCTCGCTGAACTGGACGGTCGCCGGTTTTGCGTTTCTGCTTGCATTGCTCACTGGCTTCTTCTGTGGATTAGCTCCGGGCTTCGCCGCTCTCCGCACCAACGTGAATGCCTCCATGAAGGAAGGCGGGCGCAGCGGCTCAGTTGGTGGCAGCCACGCGCGGTTGCGCTCCACATTTGTGGTGGTTGAAATCGCCGTCGCTCTCATACTGCTGACCGCTTCCGGCCTGTTGCTGCGCAGCTTCAGCAACATGAATACCGTCGATCTTGGGTTTCATCCTGATCACGTGACTACGGCTGCGTATGCGCTACCGCAGAAACAATACTCGACGCAAGCGCAGATCGATACCTTCAACAACACGCTGCTCCAGCGGCTACGCGGACTGCCGGGCGTGCAGGCAGTTGGTCTCACAAGCACCATTCCCACTACGGGAGACGGCATCGAGGCATTCGTCGTCGACGGTTATGTCGATCCCCGCGGTCCCGACCAGACCGCCGCTTCGCCTTCTCAGGTTATCGGCGACTACTTTAAAGCCATCGGCACCCCGCTGATTCGCGGCCGTTACTTCACCGAATCCGACAACGCCAACAATCAGCTCGTCATCATTGTCAATCGCGAGTTCGCCGAGCACTATTGGCCGCATCAGGACCCGATCGGAAAGCGCATGCGCGTTGGCACCGTGAAGTCGGGAACCGCGTGGATGACGGTTGTGGGAGAAGTGGCCGATGCAAAGCTCACCTCGCCGGACGCCGACGCATCCGAGCAGTTCTATCAGCCCGTCGCACAGCTTGAAAAAGATGCCGGCACTACGGCCCAGCCTACCGATTTGAACGGCAATAACGGCTACATCGTTCTGCGTTCGGCCCTGCCGCCCGAGCAGATGGAGAACGCGCTCCGCGCAACTGTGCGTTCCATCGATGCCCAACTGCCGCTCACCCAGGTACAAACCATGGAGCAGGTCGTCTCGCAGAGTGAAGCGCCACGACGCTTCAACACCATCATCATCTCCAGTTTCGCCCTGGCTGCGGTGTTGCTGGCCGTGCTCGGCATCTACAGCGTCATTGCCTTTTCCGTCGCTTCACGCGTGCAGGAGATGGCCATCCGCATGGCCCTCGGCTCGCAGCGTTCGCACATCATGCGTCTCATCCTGATCTCGGGCCTCAAGCTCGCCGCTATCGGTTGCGTTCTCGGCCTCGCAGGAGCCGCTGTGGCATCGAGCGTCCTGCGATCGTTCCTCTTTCATGTGAGCCCCTTCGACCCGGGGGTGATGATCCTGACAGCGATCGCCGTATTCGTGCTGGCTCTCGCAGCCTCAGCCATACCCGCGCGCCGCGCTGCGTCCGTCGATCCCATCCAGGCGTTGCGCGGGGAATAGACCGCGCAATGTCCGCAGGATCAAGCGCCATACTGGTCGTCGGTTACCTGCTCCAGCCAGTCGACGACCTTGCCGTCGAGCTTTTCCTGAATGGCGATATGGGTCATCGCCGTGGTGGGGGCTGCCCCGTGCCAGTGCTTTTCTCCGGGTGCAAACCAGACAACATCCCCCGGCCGGATCTCCTCGATTGGGCCGCTCCAGCGCTGCGCGCGGCCGCAGCCGGATGTGACGATGAGCGTCTGACCGAGCGGATGCGTGTGCCATGCGGTGCGTGCACCGGGCTCGAAGGTGACGCTGGCGCCTTGAACGAATGCGGGATCGGGCGCCTGAAAAAGCGGGTCGATTCGTACGGTGCCGGTGAACCAGTCTGACGGACCTTTCGCGGAAGCTTGTGTGCCGGCTCTCTTGATTTCCATTTGCTCTATCTCCTCACTCGATGTCTTTTTGCAGACCGGTCAGCCTCTATCCGTTCAGGCTCCTCTGGTCGTCACTGAAGGTCATGGCCATTGGCCTTTGCGCTCGCTGCCGCTCACAGGCCAGTCATCTTTTCGATGTGCTCCGGATAGCGATCGCCTTCGACCTTGAGCTTCGAAGCAGCTTCCTCAATCTGGCGGAGATCGTCGGGTGTGAGCTCGATTGCCAACGCGCCGATGTTCTCGTCCAGGCGATGCAGCTTGGTCGTGCCGGGAATCGGCACGATCCACGGCTTCTGCGCCAGCAGCCAGGCGAGCGCAACCTGCGCAGGCGTTGCCTCCTTCTTCTTGCCGATGCTGGTGAGGAGATCGACGATAGCCTGGTTGGCCTTACGAGCCTCGGGCGTGAAGCGGGGCAGAGTGCTGCGGAAATCGCCGCTTTTAATTTCGGTGTTTTCGTTCATCTTTCCGGTCAGAAATCCTTTGCCCAGCGGGCTATAGGCAACCAAACCGATTCCGAGCTCTTCGAGGGTGGGGATCACTTCCGCTTCGGGCTTCCTCCACCACAGTGAGTATTCGTTTTGCAAGGCGGTTACGGGCTGCACCGCGTGCGCGCGGCGGATCGTCCCCACGCCGGCTTCAGAAAGGCCGAAGTGCTTGACCTTGCCCGCCTGGATCAAGTCCTTGACTGCTCCCGCTACGTCTTCGATCGGGACATCGGGATCAACGCGGTGTTGGTAGAAGAGATCGATCACGTCGGTTCGAAGCCGCTTGAGCGAGGCCTCAGCGACCTGCTTGATGCGCTCGGGGCGGCTGTTCAGGCCTTGCCAGCCGGGGCTTCCATCCAGATTGAGATTGAAGCCGAACTTGGTGGCGATGACCACCTTGATCGCGCAGCGGAGCGAGCGCCTCGCCGACGAGTTCCTCGTTGGTGTGGGGGCCATAGACCTCTGCGGTATCAAAGAACGTGATGCCGCGTTCGACGGCTGTGCGCAGAAGAGAAATCATCTCCTGCTTGTCGGGAAACGGCGGAGCATAGGAAAAGCTCATGCCCATGCAACCGAGCCCGAGGGCCGAAACTTCCAGATTGCTCTTTCCTAATTTGCGTTTCTGCATTGATTCACCTCAGATGTCTGTGATCGAACGGCATTGAATGGCCGCCGTTAGCTTCCACAGTCCAAAGACTACGGAAGAGCATGGATTGAGCGGTATCCCGATTCTGCCGATCTATTGCCTATTTCTGTCGGCGTGCGGATTTTTGTGCACACATCGCATGGTTTTCAGGGCTGCTGTGGTTTTGTGCGTCGATTCGGGATTTTTGGCGGGCCGAAGATATTGGCCGCACTCAGACCAGGACAGGAATATCCGCGACGCCCGCCAGCCCGAAGACGTGTCGATAACGTTCGATCTGATCGGGCGGCCCGAGCGCTTTCTGGAAATTGTCGGACAGCTTCACGGCGGGTCTTCCGTTCACCTCGGAGAGCTTGCATACGATGCTTATCGGCTCGAAGCCGTTATTTCCGTCGAAATTGGGCCCCTTCGGATTGCAGTTGCGAAAATCGTTGGTGAGCAGAGTGCCCCAGCCCGCGCTGAAACGGATGCGCCGCTCGGGCGTCCACTTGCGCTCATCGAGAAAATCAGCCGCGGTACGAAAGTCGTCGAGTTGGGCGCCGTTTCGCGGGATGCCGGCGAAGTGAGCATGCAGCTGAAGAATCTTGTCCACATCGAGAGCATCCGAGGCGATGAACAGCTTCTGCCGCGGGTCGCGGCCCCGCTCTTCCAGCCACGCGATGTATTCATCGCCGGCGATGAACGGATCCTGGCTGTCGGCGCGCTGCCCGGTCCAGTCCGCTACCCAGTCGGGAGCGTTGCGGAGAAACTGAGTCGTGCCGAATGTATCGGGGAGCATGATGAGCAATTCACGCTGATAGGTCTGCTGCCATAACTCGAGAAGACGGTATTGCGACGCTCGCAGCTGCTCATCGTTGTCGGCCATGGCCGCAAGGGCCATCGGCAGCTCGTGCGCATTCGTGCCGATCGCCTCGAGGTCGTGCTTATAGGCCAGATACGTGTTCGACGTGCCGGTGAAGCCATCGCCCAGCACGTCGCTCATGGCCTTGACCACATATTCCTGCCAGAGGAAGCTGTGCCTTCGCCGCGTGCCGAAATCGCTCACCCTCAGCCTGGGAATGCCGCGAAGCCGCTCCATCTTTTCCCAGAGCCTGGTTTTCGCGCGCGCGTACAGGATGTCCAGCTCGAATTCGGTCAGATGCTTCAACGCTGCGCGCGTCCGCAATTCGCTGATGGCGGAAAGCGAGTGGATCTCCCACATCGTCGCCTCCGTCCACAGGCCGCGAAATGTGAGCGAGAATTGCCCGTCCTCAACCGACAATTCATAGTCAGAGAGCCGGAAATCGTGTTCGAGCCAGTCCAGGAACTCCGGCTCAAAGATGCCGCGCCTCCCATAGAACGTGTTGCCCGCGAGCCATATGAGCTCTGACTTGTGGAAGCGCAGCCTTTTTGTGTGCTCCAGATGTTCGCGAAGCTCATCGAGACGGATCAGGTCGGCGAGACGCACGTTGGCCGAGCGGTTCACAAGCGAAAACGATGTCTCCACCTTGGGGAAGTTCTTCCAGATGAACTGCAGCATCAGCAGCTTGTAAAAATCGGTGTCGAGCAGAGACCGCGTGATCGGGTCCAGTTCCCAATTGTGGTTATGTCCGCGTCGCGCGAGGTTAATGATCACGATGCATTCACTTTACCCGAGTCGCAGCGACGAATTTGGCATCATGTGAAGGAGATGAAAATCGCTCCCGAAAGAATCGCTCCGGAGGACGTGCTGGTCGTAGTTGACGTTCAGAATGACTTTTGCCCGGGCGGCACGCTGGCTGTAACGCACGGCGATCGGGTGATCGAGCCGATCCACAGAGCCGCGCGGAAATTCAGGCACATCATGCTTACGCAGGACTGGCATCCGAAGGGACACTTGTCGTTTGCGGCGCGTCATCCGGGGCATAACGCATTCGAGAGCATCGAAACCGCGCACGGACCGCAGATACTGTGGCCGGAGCACTGCGTTCAGGGAACCAGCGGAGCCGATTTTCATCCCCTGCTGCGTCTGCCGCAGGCCGAGCTGATCCTTCGCAAAGGACACGGCATCGACATGGACTCCTACTCGGCGTTCTTCGAGAATGATCATGCCACCCCGACGGGTCTCGGCGGGTATCTGCGCGAGCGCGGCCTGGAGCGGGTGTTTCTCGCCGGGCTGGCTTATGACTTCTGCGTGGCCTACTCGGCTCTCGATGCGAGGCGGCTGGGACTGCCGGCAGTGGTGATTCGCGAAGCCTGCCAGGCAATCGACATCGACCGGTCAGTGGAGCGGATGGAGGAGGAGTTCCGGCAGGCGGGGGTGACGGTCATCGACCGTATCGAGGATTGAGGTTCGGCGAGGAACGCGGGACTGCACGCTGCATTGTGCGCTATGAGGATTAGCCCGTTAGTAGTCGAATGACGGTCAGCCTGCGGCAAGAGCCGTTATGGGCACAAACTGACTGGAGATGCGTCGAACCTGCGCAACGAGACCACTTCTGTGATTGTCTGCGGGGACCGCGTGCGTAGAACGCTCTGGGAACTCATCGTACGTCCGGGCGTCCAGCAGCCGTCCGGTGGTGTGCTTTCTCACGCCGCCCCATTGTTTGAAAAAGAACTTCACTCCAGATCTCGACACTTTTCACGCAGCGAGCGGGCCCAACGGGCCTCCAGCGGACGGGCACCCGGCCACTTTCTCCGCCCACAAATCATCCAGTCAATCTCGCGCAGATCGATCAGCCCAAGGTCCTCGAGAAGAGGCTCACGCGGCCAAGCCTGCCACCAGATTTCGCGATCATCGAGATAGCGCGCCGCCGTCTGCCGATTCCAGCTCGATGAAGAGACCGTTGAGGACCCGTGCACGTGCATCGCTCTCCACAGACCGATCATGGCGAGACATCCGCCCAGCAACAGACATGGTCCTGCGAACCTGCTCCTCATCCTCGTCATCCTCCTCAACCGGGGGGGGCGGGCACCTTCCTGCTTTTGAATTGACCATGGGGATGGGTTAGGTAGTACTCCAACTCCATCCCCAGACTGCCTGGCAAATTACACGGAAGCGTGGAATGGCCCCAGGTCCAAGATCATTTCGGACGCCGGAATCCTAAAGCTATTTGCTCAGGAACGCATTGCCTTCGATCACGAATCTCAGCGGGTGTTCGATGGCCTTTCTGATGCCGATGCGGGGGGTGGAGCGGATCATCTCGGGCTCGTAGCCGTCGTCGAGGACCTGCAGGACAGAGGTGCGGCTGGTGACGTCGAGTCCGTTGTGGGCAACGCGGGTGATGTCGAGGGCCTGGCAGAGGCGTCCGGGGCCGGAGGTGAGCAGGCGCGGCGATGCTGAGGGGGGCAGCTTGCGCAGGCGGGCCATGGTGTCGAGGCCTGCGACGGGTTCGAGGGCGCGGATGAGGACGCCGGCGCCGTGTCCCTCGGGCTGGCAGGAGAAGTTAAGGCAGTAGTGCATCCCGTAGATGAAGTAGACGTAGGCGAAACCGGGTGGGCCGAAGAGGACAGCATTGCGGGCGGTCTTGCCGGAGTAGGCGTGGGCGGCGGGGTCGTTGAGTCCGAGGTAGGCTTCGATTTCGACGATGCGTCCAGTGAGGGACTGGCCGTCAAGGCGGCGTGTGACGAGTTTGCCGAGGAGCTTGCGGGCGACGACGTCGGGTTGTTCGAGGTAGAAGCTGCGAGGCAGGGGTTTCATTTCAGAGGGAACAGGGCTCAGGATGACATCCTAAAGTGTATTGCTTCCCACCCTTTCCGCAAAAAACACGGAAAGGATGGGGCACCCAGAGTTTTGCCGGGAAGCTTAACAGCAGGTCCTTCGACTGCGTGCGCCGAGGCGCACTTCGCTCAGGATGACATCGTAGATGTGTATTGCTTCCCACCCTTTCCGCAAAAAGCGCGGAAAGGATGGGGCATCCAGGTCTCAGAAATGCAAGTTCGATTTAGCTCTTCTTCCACTCCTTGACGGCGGCGAGGACTTCGTCGGCGTGGCCTTCGGGCTTGACCTTGGGGAAGATCTTGACGAGGGTCTGATCGGGGCCGATGAGGAAGGTAGTGCGTTCGATTCCGATGACTTTCTTGCCGTACATGTTCTTTTCCTTGAGCACGGCAAACTGTTTGCAGACTTTTTCGTCTACATCAGCAAGGAGTGGATATGGCAGGTCGTACTTGGCTTTGAACTTGGCCTGAGCTTTGGGCGTGTCGCGGGAGATGCCGAGGACGATGGCGCCGGCGCTCTGGAGCTTTTTGAAAGTGTCGCGGAAGCCGCAGGCTTCGATGGTGCAGCCGGGGGTATCGGCTTTGGGGTAGAAGAAGAGGACGACGGGCTTTCCGGCGAAGTCGGAGAGGTGGACGGTGTTTTCCTGGTCGTCCTTGAGCGTGAAGTCGGCGACTTTCTCGTGCAATTCCATAAAGGTTCCTTTGGTGGAGAGGATCGCGCGCGGCCTTGCGCCGCGTCCTATAAGAGTGTCCTATAGATTGTTGCTTGCAGCAAAACCAGAGAAGATGCGCCCCGTTCAGTTTCGCTCAAGGCCGCCGCTCCCTGATGGTTGCGTCGGCTTGAATGCTGTGGCTTCGAGATGCAGCATCTCTGGTTTTGCGGGTACGGCGCGAAGTATGTCACGGTGGAGAGAGCACGGATTGAGGCTGCGGTGCGGCGCGGTTGTTGTCGGATGGATGCTGGCGGGGGGATTTTTTGCCGTGGCGCACGCGCAGTATCCGGGCCGGGTGGACCCCAATAAGGGCGCGGGCGCGGCGCCGATTTTGCGGGCTACGGCGGTGCTTGAGTACACGGGCGATCTGACCAGGCCGACGGCGGCGAGGCTGGTTCCAGTGGCGGTGTGGGACGGCGAGCGGTACCAGCCGGGCGGGCTGTACCTTGCGCAGCCTGTGCCGATCACGGTGGAATCGGGGACGCTGTATGAACTGCTGGATGCGGGGACATCGAAGGGGCTGTTCGATGTGAAGGCCGCGGCAAATGTGTCGGGATCGTGGATAGCGACGGGGACGTATCAACAGCCTATGCAGCCGAAGGTGGCGAGGCTGAAGACTTCGAAGACGCTGCCCCAGTTTGTGCATGATGTGAGCGCGGATGACAGCAAGCCGCACTTTGCGCATCGGCCTCCGGGGGACTCGGGGAGCGGGTCGGGTTCGGGATCGGCCTCGGGCTCCGGCAGCGGTTCGGGTTCGGGGTCGAGCACGGGGAGCAACGCTCCGGCGGTAGATCCCGACAGGCCAACATTGCACCGGCGGACGGATTCGACGACGGGTGAGCAGAACGGGTCGGGATCGGGATCTGGGTCCGGATCTGGCTCGGGGTCGAGTACGGGATCGTCGTCGAGCACGGCTGGGCCGGATGTGGATCCTGACAGGCCAACGCTGCACAAGCACACCGATTCGACGGCAGGGAATTCCAATGACAATGGCGCGCCGGTTTCGGCGACGACGAATATTGATCCCGACCGGCCGCACCTGGGGCGGGGGAAGCCAGCGGAGTATGAGACGCTCGATGCGCCGACCACGGTGGAGATTGCGAAGCTGGCGGGAAGTCCGAACAACCTGAAGCTGATGGCGGCGGTGTCGGATGCGAAGACGAGGGAGCCGCATTCGTACGTGTATTCGTGGACGGATCCCGAGGACGCGAAGAAGATGCAGGCGGCGCTCGAGGATGTGGCAAAGAATCTGCTCGCGGGAAATACGGTGAAGGCGACGGTCTCGGGGCAGACGGTGGCGACACCAAAGGCTCCGGTGCATAAGAGCACTACTACGGTTACAAATAGCCACACGACATCGACACACACGGCGGCGGCGCATAAAAAAGCTGCGCCGAAGCCGGTGCTGCCCGATCTCGCGGACGAGCAGTTCAAGGCATACGAGCTGTCATTTGGCGGCGGGGCGACGCTGGTGTTTTCGGCGAAGACGGGCCAGGGCGATCAGACGAAGTATGTGACGATCATCGCGCAGCCGGATTTCAACGGGGTTCCGCAAATTTTGTTCAAGCAGGTGACGAGCGAGCCGGAACTGGATGTGGTTCCGCGGATGCAGCTGGTGGATGCGGTGGATACCGACGCCGACAACCGGGCGGAGCTGATCTTTGCGCTGGCGGGGAAGACGGACCAGCAGTTCGCGATCTACAAGGTTCACGACCGGTCGGTAGAGCAGGTGTTCTCGACGGCCGGGCCGGAGTAGCAGCGCCGGAGTGTTCTTACGCTGTCGGTGCGTCGAGTTGGAAGGGGAGTTTGCGCAGGCGCTTGCCGGTGGCGGCGAAGATGGCGTTGCCGACGCTTGGGCCGATGAGTGCGAGCGGCGGTTCGCCGATGCCGCCGGGAGGACGGCCGCTCTCGATGAGGTGAGTATCAAGCAGCGGAGCCTCAGGAATCCGCAGAAGATCATAGTCGTTGAAATTCTGTTCTTGGATGCTGCCGTTCCTGACTGTGACGCGCTCCTTGAGGGCGGCGCTTAAACCCATGAGTATGGCACCCTCGATCTGCGCGCGAATGCCATTCATGTTGATCACTCGGCCGGGGTCAACGACAGTGACGACGCGATCGACGCGAAGGTTGCCGCCGTTGACGGTGACCTCTGACACCTGGGCGAGATAGGTCGTCTTCGAAAAGAAGCAGGAGATGCCGCGGCCGCGGTGCGGCCCTAAAGGCTTGCTCCAGCCGGCCTTTTCGGTAACGAGATCCAGCATCTCTATCATGTGCCGAGGATCGGCGAGTTTGCGATCGTCGAAATTGGATCTGGGCGCAGCAGGATTCACAGCAGCCTTCTCAAGCAGACGGCGGCGGAAAAGGTAGGGGTCCTGCCCGGCGATGCGAGCGAGTTCGTCGATGAAGCATTCGACCGCCAAGAGGTTCGACTCGATATCGACGCCGCGCCAAGCTCCGCGAGTGAAGCCGCTTGGGACGGGGACGTAGGAGATTCGGAAGTGCTGCGCCGGGTAGGGATGGTCGATGGCTGCGTCGACTCCGGGAGCCGCTCGTGTCGGGTCGTAGGGGCGAATCGCGGTGGTGTCGGAGATACGGTGAGACCACGCGACGAGATTGCCTTCGAGATCGACGCCACCGCGCAAGCGGTGCATGGAGGCGGCGCGATATTTATCGTGAGTGAAGTCGTCTTCACGGGTCCAGACAAGCTGAATGGGGCGCCGAATGTGCTCCGCAATCCGGAGAGCCTGGTGATCGAACGGCCAGCCGAAGCGGCGGCCGAAGCCTCCGCCCATGAAGGTAACGTGGACGGTGACACTGCTCTTGTCGATACCGAGAACCTCGGCCGCCTTCTCCTGGGTATTCTCGCCGTCCTGGGTCGGGGACCAGATCTCGCAGCGGCCGCCGTCGAGGTGAACAGTGATATTCATCGGCTCCAGGTTGGCGTGGGCAAGAAAGGGAAACTCATAGACGGCTTCGATACGTTTTGCGGCGGCGACTGTATCGGGGTTGAGCGAAGTATTCGTCGAGTTCCAGACCTCCGGAGCATTGAGACTATTGCTGAGCTGCCTGGTGATGGACTCAGTGGACTCGTCGTGATATTGCCCGGGCTTCCATTCCATGACCAGAGCCTTTCGGCCCTGAATGGCAGCCCATGTGTTTGTAGCCACGACGGCAAGCTCGCGTGTGTCCTTGTTGGCAGTAACAGGATCGGTGGGGATCTCGAAGACATCGAGGACGCCGGGGATGGCTTTGGCTTCCGTCGCGTCGAAGCGGAGAAGATCGCCGCGAAAGTACGGGCACTGGGCTACGACGGCATAGATCATACCGGGGAGACGAACATCCAGACCGAATCGCGCCGTCCCCTTCACCTTATCGGGGATATCGAGATGAGGGATGGAGCGGCCGATCAGCGTGAAATCTTTGGGGTCCTTCAGCGGAACGGTTCCTGGGTCGGGGAGCGGAAGCCGGCGGGCATCCTTGATAAGAGCGGAGTAGGAGAGGACACGGCCCGAAGGCGTATGACTGACCTGACTAGTGCGGGCGCGGCATTCGCTGGCAGGTACTCGCCATCGGCGTGCAGCGGCGGCGATAAGGACTTCGCGGACCTGCGCTCCAGCCTGCCGCAGCGGTTGGTAGCCCTCCCAGACGGAGCCGCTTCCGCCGGTGCCGTCGGCATTGTCGGCTTGAACGACGGTGATTTTGGAGAAGTCGATCTCAGCCTCTTCAGCAAGAATCATCGGTAGGGAGGTGAAGACTCCCTGACCCATTTCGGATTTGTTCAAAACGAGCTGGGTCTGTCCATCGGGATGAATACGGATCCAAGCGTCGAAGGGATCGGCCTCAGGGTGGGTGGATTGACCGAGGTGGAAGGGGCCGCGCAGCGTAAGACCGACTACCAGCGCTCCGCCAGCGGCTGCGGAAGTGGCAAGGAAGGCCCGGCGGCTGACTTTTCGGCGGGTTCCTGGACTCGCGGTTACAGGATTCATGTGTGCGACTCCTGCGCGGCGCGGTGGATGGCGTTGCGGATGCGGAAATAAGTCGCGCAGCGGCAGAGATTGCCGGACATGGCGTCGTCGATCTCGGAGTCAGTGGGATGCGGTTTCTGAGCGAGCAGCTCGGCGGCGGACATGATCTGGCCGGGCTGGCAGTATCCGCATTGCGGCACCTGCTCTGCGATCCAGGCCTGCTGGACAGGATGGAGGCCTTTCTTACCGAGGCCGCCGTCTTTTGCGAGACCCTCGATGGTGAGGATCTGCTTGCCTGCTGCGTCGGAGACGGCCGTCTGGCAGGAGCGCATGGCAGAGCCGTCGATGTGAACGGTGCAGGCGCCGCATAGTCCCATGCCGCAGCCGTATTTGGTGCCGGTCAGGTTAAGCAGGTCGCGCAGGACCCAGAGAAGCGGCATATCAGGTTCGGCGTCGACGGCTTGCATCCCGCCATTTACGTTGAGGACGTATTGGGCCATCGTAACCTCGGTACGAGGTTCGGACAGCGACCGGGCGGATTCCAGGCTTTTGCAGGTAAAGGGCGGGATGGTGCAAGGAAGCGTGCGGAAGATGCAGCGAAGGTGCGGCGACCCGGGGCGATTTCAGGATGGGTGAGTCGCCCCGGAACGTTTTTACTCTGAGCGCAGGGCCTCTACCGCGTTTACCCGGGCGGCGCGGGCCGCGGGCACAGCCGACGCGATTACGGCGGCCGCCAGGATTACGAAGGCGGAGGCGATGAACGAGGGCAGGCCGGGCATGGGCAGCTCTCCGACGTAGCGGCCGATGATGCGGGCCAGAGCGAATCCGATCACTACCCCGGTGCCGACTCCAATGCAGGCGATGACGAGGCCGTCTCGGAGGACGTCGGTGAGGATGTGGCGCGGCTGTGCGCCGAGGGCCATGCGGATTCCGAACTCGCGGGTGCGGCCGCTGACGGAGAAGGCAAGGACACCAGCCACGCCGACGACGGAAATCAGGAGGGCCACGGCTGCGAATCCACCGAAGACGATGGCGTTCAGGCGGTCTGGTGCCAGGACCTCGGTGCGGATGTCCTGGAGGGTGCTGGCATGCTCAACGGGCTGGTCGGAGGCCATCTCATGGATGGTGCGGGTGATGGCGGGGACAAGGGCGTAGGGATCTCCCTTGGCGCGCACGAAGAGGCGGCCCGACCATCCTTCCTGGTCGGAGGGCTGGTAGATGGTCATGGCGGGCGACGGGATGATGTTTTCGTCGTCGATGTCGGGCACGACGCCGACGATGCGGCGCGGCTCATAGCTGATGCCGATGAACTTCATGACGCCGTCGGTCCAGCGCAGCTCGCGGTTCAGAGCGGGCTGGCCGGGGAAGAGCGAGTTGGCGAGACTCTGGCTGATGATGACGACGCGCTCGGAGCCGTCCTTGTCGGTGTCGCGGAAGTCGCGGCCTTCAACGATGGGAAGCCCCATGGTCGCGAAGAAGTCCGGCGATACAGAGCGGAACTTGGCGCGCAGATCGTCCTGACCGTTCTTGCGCGTGGCTCCCTGGGCGGCGAAGGCGAAGCTGATGCTGAGTCCCTGATCATCGCGCCAAGGAACACTGAATCCTGTGGCCACGTGTTCCACTCCCGGCAAGGTTGCGATCTGGCGCTGTGCATCGTGATAGAAGTCACGCACCTGCTCGGGCGTTCGTCCATAGGAGATGACGGGCAGATTCACGGCGAGAACGTGGGAGGTGTCGATTTGCGGACGGGTGTGCTCAAGCACGTAGAGGGTGCGCATGAGCACGCCGGCTCCGGCGAGTAGCAGGAATGAGGCGGTGATCTGCATGACGGCGAAGACGCGAAGGCGGCGGCCGCTTCTTCCTGTGACGCGCACTTCGCCGGTGAGCGCGAGGCTTCGCGACCCATCTGCGGAGGGCAAGCGCGGGATATACGCCAGGAAAACAGCGGCGACCAGTGCCAGCAAGATGCCAAACCATACCAGCGAGAAATCGAGCGTGATGCCGTCGGCGCGCACTGAGAAGCGCGCGGCGTAGCGGCCGAGGATGGCCACCATGGGCCAGGCGAGGATCAGGGCGGCGAGCGTTCCGCTTCCGCAAAGGATGATGCTTTCCGCGAGAAGTGAACGGCGCAGGGCGGCGGCGTTGGCTCCGAGGGCAGAGCGGACAGCCAGTTCGGGCTCACGGCGCACGGTTCGCGCCAGCACGAGATTGGCGACGTTGGAGCAGGCGATGACGAAGAGCAGGCCCGAGGCGGCGAAGAGTACCCACAGGACGGTGTTGGCGCGCGAGTTGATCTGGTCGTGCATGCGGGTCACGCCGATCTGGTAATGGTCGGCGGACTTGTAGACGTCGGGGTGGGACCCGATCATGGCGGAATAGGCGGTGCGGAGCTCGGCGCGTGCGGCTTCGAGAGTGGCTCCGGGCGCGAGGCGGCCGAAGACTTCGGTCATGCGGTGTTCGCGGCCGGTGACCATGGTGGCGGACAGATGATGCGGGCTGGTGACGACGTTGGCGATGATCTCGGTCGCCACCGGGTAGGGTACGGAGGGCTCAAGCACGCCGACGATGACAGCGTTGCGCGCGCCGGCGAAGCTTTCAAGGCGGACAGTCTTGCCGATCACCCTGGGGTCGGAGTGCAGCGATGTTGTCCAGAACTTATAGGTGAGCACGACCGCGCCGGCGGCATTAGGGCCGTCGTCGGCGGGAGTGAGGAGGCGACCGAGGACGGGGCGGAGGCCCATCACGTCGAAGTAGTTGCCATCGACGACTCCGGCGGGAATTTCGCGCGGCGTGCCCAGGCCAACGATGGTGAAGTCGATGGCCGAGAAGGTGCCGAGCTCCTTGATGGTCTTAAGGCCCTTGCCGAGGTCCTGAATTTCAGGGATGGAGAAGGTCGCGTTGGCGACGCCGAGGCCGGGTGCGCTCTGGCGCAGGTAAAGCAGATGGTCTTCGTCCCGGTTGGCGAGCGGACGCAGGAGGACGGCGCGGACCACGCTGAAGATGGCGGCGTTGGCGCCGATGCCGAGAGCCAGGGTGAGCGCGACGGTGATCCACAGAGCGGGGACGCGCGACAGGGAACGCGCGGCAATTTTCAAATCGCGAATGAACGACATACAGGTCCTCACTTATCCTGCAACGGTCTTATCCTGAAACGATCTTGGGGCGGGCCGGTTGCTCGCCTTTCACGATATAGTCGAACGGCCGGACTGGAATTCGACACATCGTCCAATAAATTTTTCGGGCAGGGTTCGGTTTTCGGCGATTACCTGCCTGCGCGCTGTTCCCGGGCTTTCGTGCTGCCGGAAGCGCGTCTCTTAGGTAAGCCTTAACTAACGTTAGTGTGTGCTTACGGAACCTTTTTGTCAAGCACACCTTTACAGCGTTTGTCGTATAGACTACGTTGATATCAACGTACAGGCGCTGATGTCAAGAATTATGTCAACAGACTCGGCGGTTCCGTTTGAGACTACGCTGCGGGTTCGCGACTGCTGTCTCTGTCTGCATGTGCAGCGGGCGGCGCGAGCACTGGCGCGTCGTTTTGACGAGGCGCTGCGGCCGCTGGGGCTGACGAACGGCCAATTCTCGCTGCTGATGTCGCTCAATCGGCCGGAGCCCCCGGGGATGGCTCCAGTGGCAGCGCTGCTGGCGATGGACCGAACGACGCTGACCGCAGCATTAAAGCCGCTGGAGCGTCGTGGGCTGGTCGAAGTCATTCCTGGTCCTGTTGATAAGCGGAGCCGGAGGTTGAAGCTGACGGCGGAGGGCAAGGCGCTGCTGGCGGAAGCGGTGCCTGTCTGGGAGCGAACCCACGTTGAGGTTGAAGGATTGATTCAGCACGGCGACGTGGATCGGCTGAGGAGCGATCTGCAGGCTATTTCGCAGCCTTCCAAGTGAGCTGAAAATCCGGTGGAAGACCCGTCAGCGCGCAGTGTTTGTTGACAATACGAACTAATTCCCTTTCTAATGCCGTTGCATTCGATTTGCCCTCTGCGCGACAGACCTAGCGGTGTGCTGGGGCGATGTCGCGGGTATTTGAAGGGCGTGGTCGGCGCGGAGGGTGCACTATGTTTCCAATCGCTACAAACTCATTGCGGCCCACTCTGATCACCGTAATGTGTGCGGCCATGGCCGCGGCCGCCTTCCCTTCTGTGGCGCGGGCGGAGGTCAAGATCGATGGCTCGGTGACGGTGGTGGAGAGCGCGCAGGCTTCGGGACCGGTCGAGCGGGCGACGAAGGATCTGCTCAGCGACCTCAATAAGGTCTTCGGTACGACACCGCGAGTGGTGACAACGCTTGCGGAGGCTGGCCCGGCTTCGATCGTGATTGGGCAGGGGCCGGAGATGCCATTCGGACTGAAGTGCTCGATGGCGACGGACACAGAGGCGTTTGCGTTTTCGATTGTGAAGCTGCCGGGAAAGAAGCAGGCGGTGTGCCTGACTGGCGCGGATATGCGGGGGACGATTTTTGCGATCTATGAGTTTTCGCAGGCGTATCTGGGGATTGATCCGATGTATTTGTGGACGGACAAGGAGCCGGAGGAGCGCAGCTCGATTACGCTGCCGGCGGATTTTGCGCGGGTTTATCCGAGGCCTGTCTTTCGTTATCGCGGGTTCTTTCCGAACGATGAGGATTTGCTGACGGGATGGGTTCCGGCGGAGAAGGGCGAGCAGACGGGGATCTCTCCCAAGACGTGGGACAAGGTGTACGAGACGATTCTGCGGCTGAAGGGAAATATGGTGGTGCCGGGAACGTGGATCTTTCCCGATGATGCGCAGGTGCAGTTGGCGACGGAGCGCGGGCTAATCGTGAACCAGCACCATGCGATTCCGCTGGGCGTGAATGTGGCGCGGTGGCCGAAGGATGTTCCTTACAACTATTCGACCCATCCGGAGATTCTGGAGCGGGCGTGGACGAATGCGGTGGCCACGTACAAGCCGGATGCGGAGATTCTGTGGAGCGTAGGGCTGCGGGGCTTGTCGGACCAGAGCTATGCGGCACTCGATCCGAGTGTGCGGGATAACGATCCGCTGCTGGGGGAGCGGGTGAGCGCGGCGATTGCGGACCAGATGAAGATTGTGCGGGCGAAGTATCCTAAGGCGCAATTTGTGACCGACCTGTGGCAGGAGGGAGCCCGGCTGATGGACAAGGGCTATCTGAAGATTCCTCCCGAGGTGACGCTGGTGTGGGCGGACACCGGCTATGGCGATATGCAGGACGGCGGCAAGGTTGCGGCAGGGCAGGGCGCGTACTTTCACGTGGCGATGATGAATGGCGAGGCGAATCAGCTCTCGGAGATGGTGCCGGTCGAGCGGATTCAGTCGGAGCTGGGGCGGTATATCAAGGCGGGTGCGACGTCGTATCTGCTGGTGAATACGAGCGACATTCGTCCGGTGGCGATGACCACGCGGGCGCTGATGGAGGTGGCGTGGGGTGGAGTTCCGGCGGGCGGCGATGGGGATTTCTACAGGCGGTGGACGACGGAGGAGTTCGGCGCGAAGTCGGTGGATGCGCTGACGGCGCTGTACAGGGAGTATTTCGCGGCGCCTGCTCTGCCTCCGCAACGCAACTCAGTGGGTGTGGCGGTGACGCCGGAGGAGGTGACGCGGGAGTATGGCGACCAGCATTATCATTCGGAGATCCGGCGGATCATTCTGGATACGCTGAGCGAGCACCAGGTGGCGGCGATGCCCAGCCAGTCTCCCAAGTGGACGCCGCCGCGGCTGTTTCCGGCGTTCGACGCGCAGATGCGAAAGACGCTGCTGGATCGGGATATCCAGGGATGCGAGGGGGCGCAGGCGCGATGGGATGCGGTGTGGGAGCATGCGGTCGCGGCAGAGGGCGTGGTCGATCCGACGCGGCGTGACTACTACCAGGCGAGCGTGCTGACCATGATCACGATCAACCGTGAGAGCAACCGGGCGCTGATGCTGGTGGCGAAGGCGGTAGAAGACGACGACGCGGGCCGGACGGAGGAGGCGCGGTCAGAGGCGGCCGATGCGTTGCGGGCTCTCGATGCTGTGCAAGAGTCGATGGCGAAGGCCGAGTACGGACAGTGGAAGAACTGGTATCGCGGGGACTGGCTGACGGGTGTGTATCGTACGCGGGAGCTGGTGCAGAGTTACGCCGATCACCTGCAGGACCGGATGGCGAAGCTGCCGGCTCCGATGCTGTGGAGCGGATGGGAGGCGTACTTCCACATCATGGAGTATGAGGGCGACCGGACGGTGGATGTGAAGTAAGGACTGCTCGTCTAACTACCTGTATTTCCACAATAAGCGGGGCTATTTCCACACTGGAAAATTTGTAACAGCTACTTGAATTATTCGGGATCGCGGTTAGTATTCAAACCAACGGAAGAGAGATCTTCCAGAAGGAGAGAGTAGACAAGGGCTATCGAGAGTCCCGGAAACGGGACTCGCCGGAGTGTTCGGGCAACCGGATGCTCTGAGGATGGATCCGAGGAAGCTCGCGCAGCGGATGTGATCGCGGCGGAATGAGGGAAACACGGACGCAAGTCCGGAGGTCTCTCGGGAAGCCGGGATTAACAAGGTTGTGGTCTGGAAGCCGAACCAGATCTTCGAAAAACCGGAAGAGAGGGCGACGACTCGCGAGAGAAGTCGCCCTTTCGCTTTTGTGGCGCGGCTACTGCTTGCTGACGTTGATGTAGAAGTGGTCGGTGTCGACGGCGAAGGTAGTTGGCGTGAGGCTCGTCTTCATAGTTTGCCACTCTGTGGTCGGGTGGATGGTCTGCCAGTGGGCCGGGTCGCCAACGCGCACGGGCATGGCGAAGCCGGCCTCGTCGGCCTTCCAGCGATAGGCGACGGTTCCCGCGGCGGGATCGAACTTGAGCTCGAGGAGGGGAATGGCGGTGTGGCGCAGGTACTGGTTGAAGATGGGCGTGAGGTTGAGACCGGTCTGCTGGTTGAACCGGGCGACGACGTCTTCGGTCATGATGTTCTGATATTTGAAGTGCTGGTAGAAGTCGTGAATGAGCCGGAACCAGCGCGGGTCGTTGTCGATGACGCTGCGCAGGGTGTTGAGCATGAGCGCGCCCTTGAAGTACTGGTCTTCGGGAGGGGTGGCGTTGATGCCGCGCTCGGTGATGATTGGGCGCTGATTTCTAACTTTCGAATTGTAACCGCTGAGGTAACGAATGGCGGCGTCCTTGCCGTACCAGTACTCGACGTAGAGCGATTCGAGGTAGGTGGCCCAGGCCTCGTGAATCCACATGTCGGAGCGGTCGGCGGCCGTGATGCTGTTGCCGAACCACTCGTGGGCGCTCTCATGGACGATGATGAAGTCGAACCTGGGGCTGATACCCACGCCGGTCCAGTCGCGTCCGAGGTATCCATTCTTGAAGAGATTGCCGTAGGCAACGGCGGTCTGGTGCTCCATTCCGGAATAGGGCACCTGGATGAGCTTGTACCCGTCGCGCTCGAAGGGATAGGACCCGAAGTAGTGGGTAAACGCTTCGATCATGCCTTTGACTTGCGTGAATTGCGCCTTTGCCTTGTCGAGGTCGGCGGGCAGGACGTAGTAATCGAGAGGCAGCGTGCCGTAGTGGTCGGAGAAGTGGACGTAGTCGCCGATGTTGAGTGCGACGTCGTAGGCGTTGATGGGATAGCTGAGGTGCCAGTCCCAGCGGGTGTATCCGTCGCCGAGAGATCGTTGAGCCTTTGAATTTGCCGTTGGAGACGTCAGTGAGGCCATTGGGGACGGCGACGCTGATGTCCATGGATTCGACTTCGTCGCGCCACTGGTCTTTGTCGGGCCACCAAATGCTGGCTCCGTCGTCTTCGCAGGAGGTGTAGATCCAGGGATGGCCGGCGGGATCCTTGGTGAAGACCATGCCGCCGAAGCGTCCGATAGTAAGGGGATGGCCGGAGTAATAGAAGTCGATGGAGTAAGTCTGGCCGGCGCGGAGGGTCTCGGGAAAGTCGATGAAGACTGCGCCGGAGTCGCGCTGGTACTTGAGTGGAGTCTTGCCGAGGAGAATCTTGTCGACTTGCAGGGCATCGTTCAGGTCGATCTGGATGCGGTGGCGTCCTGGAGCATCTTGAAGCGGATGGTGTTTTTGCCGGCGATGGTCTGGTTGTCGGGGTCGACGCGGATGTCGAGGTGGTAGTACAGCAGGTCATTGTTGGCGCGGTACGGGCCGTAGGCACCGCGAAGGATGTCGGCGTGAGTGGGCGCGGGCGGCGGCTGCAGGTGGAGCGGTCGCAGGCTTGGTCTGGCCCGTGGCGGCGGCTACGGTGAGAGACAGGAGAAGGGTGGTCAGGAGGAGCAGGCGAAGAGCGTGCCGGGACATGCATCAAGGTTATCGCGGAGCTATGTAATTGTGATGGTTACGTGTTGGAAGGGAGCGTCGTAGAGATGAGCTGCCTCTAAGGGCCGCGCGTTAAGGTGCCGGACTGTGGCGGATGAGTCCGTAGGCAGCCACGAAGAGCACCGACAGAGCGGGAAGCGCGCCGACTCCAGCAGGGACATAGCGAAAGAGGCAGCCGCTGAGCACCGCGGACAGGAAATAGACGGCGAGAATCGCAGCCTGCATGAGGAGACGCTGCTCGAATTTGTGCTCCTGATAGGACGTGTCGCTTTTGACGCGTACCAGGCCGCTCATCAGGGCGGTCCAGGTGCCGGAAATGTAGGTGGTAACGATTCCGGGGATCTTCAGCTGGAGCATCGCGGCGCTCTGCAGCCCGATGGCGAAGGCGACGGTTCCGAGCAGGAGGCCGAGAGGGATCGATATGAATCTGGAAGACAAGGTGAGATGCACGTGCATCTGGGTGGAGATCCATCCGGCTTCGGCGAGCACTAACAGGAATGCTTCGAGGAGGACGGTACGGGAGATGGCGCGAGGCCAGAGATCGGAGTTACTTTCTGCCTGAATGTTTCGGGTCAGTAGGGAGCCGATGATGACTCCCACGGCATAGCAGGCTAGGGATATGAGGAAATGCGAGGGCTCGCCGTGTTTCTGGAAGATAGACATGCCGAGAAACACGGTGTTGCCGGTCATATTGGCAACGAAGGCGTGGCCGAGACCGAAGAAGCTCCAGCCGTCGGCCGATCCGGCGGAGACGGCAAGAACACCCAGGAGCACATCACGTTCAACTGTGCGCACAGAGGCACCTCACATTGTTGAGTGTAGATGCGGGCAGTGGAGGGTGTGCTGGATTGGGTGAGATCGCGGGGGTAAGCTGCTTCCCCGTTCAGCGGTATCCTCGGTGTCCGAGGCTTCCACGGTGAATGTAATTGTCGTGGTTACGTTCTGGCGGAGCCATTGAATGGCAAGATATTGACTGGCTATTTTTCCCACAAAAATCACCGCATTTCCACAGCGGAAAATTTGTAACAGCCACTTGATTTATTGGGGATCGCGATTAGTATTCAACCAACGGAAGAGAAATCTTCCAGAGGGAGAGAGAAGATACGTTGATGTCACGAGGCCCGGCGACGGGACTCACGGAAGCGTCTGGGAGACTGGACGCGGACGGACAGAAGCGAGGAAGCTCTTGCAACAGATGTGATTCAGGAAGAATGAGGGAAACACGGGCGCAAGCCCGCAGGTCCTTCAGGACGCCCGGATTAACGGGTTGTGGTCTGGAAGCCGAACCAGACCTTCGAAAAATCGGAAGAGAGGGCGACGACTCGCGAGAGAAGTCGCCCTTTCGCTTTTGAGGCAAGATTGCTTTTGTGAGGCAGGATCTCAGGTGATTAGAGTTCCCAGGTCCGAAAATCCGGCCCTGGGGCACCCGGTGTGTTGCTCGCTTCAAGAGTTAAGGTTTGGGGCCGTCTTCCTGTGGGACTTCCTGACCTTCGCCGGGGAAGGGCCATTGGCGATTGAGGGGCTGCTCTTCTTCGCGCACAGCCTTGGGGACGTTGTTGATCTTGAGGTTCTCGAGGACGTGTACGCCGAGCTTTCCGGCGCTGGCGATGTCGATGTCTCCGTCCTTGTCGAGGTCGGCGGCGATGAACTGGGTTCCGGCGCTGGCTGTTCCGTTGACGGATAGGGCGTAGCGGATGAAGAGGGGGTCGGCGGCGGGATTGGCGATACGCATGGTTGCTACGGCGCCGGGAGTGGTTTCAGAGGATGAGGATTTTGCGGCAGAGAGTTGAGGTGGCCCCGGCAGCTCGTACGCGTAGACAACGACGGGGTCGTAGGAGCCGGGGTCGTTGCCGGAGTGGCCGCGGTAGCGTTTGCCGGTGATGAGCTCAGGCTTGCCGTCATTGTCGAGGTCGGCGAGCAGGAGGGCGTGCGATTGCGAGAAGGATTCGTCGATGGTGTGGCGGATCCAGAGTGGCTTGTCAGGAGTGCCGGCCTGCTCGAGCCAGTAGAGCCCGTAGCCGTGGCCCTGGCCGTAGATCAAATCCATCTTGCCATCATGATTGACGTCGTAGCCGATGATGGGAAAGCCGGTGTCTCCAAGGTCCCAGTCGCCGTGCCACTTCCACTGGTCGTTGTCGGCGTTGATCTGCTCGAACCATCCGTGGGGGGTGAGGACGTCAGCTTTGCCGTCTCCGTTAATGTCGGCGACGCCGATGCCGTGGCCGTCCTGCTCCTTGCCGCCGAGGTGGTGGACGGCGGGCTTATCCTTGCTGAAGTCGATCCAGATGACGCCGGAGTGGTTGTAGTGGGCGAGGGCGAGGTCAGGCTTGCCGTCTCCGTTGATGTCGAAGAAGGCTCCGCCCTCGGTATCGTAACTGTCAGTGATCTTTTCCGCCTTCCACATGGTGCCGGCTTTGTTCGCTTCGGGGCCGGGGTTGTGATACACCCAGACGCCATTGGATATCCAGCCGGTAGTGACCAGGTCGGGCTGGCCGTCGTGGTCAACGTCGACGATCCACTCGCCGCAGTCGGAGACGAATTCGTTGTGAATACCCACGGTGCGGAACTGGTGCTGCTTCCACGCGCCGCCGTTGGGGCCGGGGTTCTCGTACCAGTAGGCTCCGCTCAGCAGATCGGGGTAGCCGTCGCCATTCATGTCGAGCAGCGAGATGCCCTCGGCGTGGTCGCTGCCGAGACGATGAGAGAGAAAGGCGATGCGCGGCTCTCCGCCAGGTCCGTTGCCGGGATGTTGCATACGGAACTCGGTGGCTTTTCCTGGTTCCTGGGCGAAGGCGAGCGGGGCGAGGAGGAGTAGCAGGGGGGCGATGCGCTTGATCATTTTTTGATTGCTCCAATGGGTTGAGGTAGTACCCACGTCCGAGAATCCGGACGTGGGGCACCCGATTCGAGTTCAGTAAAGCAGGTCCTTCGGCTCCGGTCGCCGCTGCGACCTTCGCTCAGGATGACAAGGTAATGTGAGCGCCACAGTTACGACTTCTCTAATTTCATAGTTTCGGGGTTCCAGTGGACGACGTTGCCCTTTTCAACGCTGAGGTTGCTGAGCAGGGCGGCGCCGGCGGCGCGGAATCCAAAGGTTGGGTCTTCGACGACGGGCTGGCGGCTGCGCACGGAGTTGAAGAAGTTGTGGAAGTGGTCGTAGCTATCGGAGTAGCCGGCGGGCGGAGCGAATTTCTGGATGGCTTCGGGCACCGGGCCGGAGAAATGCTCCTCAGGATATTTCTTGCGGTACTGGGCGATGTATTCCTTCTGCATGGCATCAGTGAAGGTAGAGACGGTGTAGCCGGGCTCCTTTTCGGGCGGAACGCGGTTGACGGTGACGGACTGACCGGCGATGACCATCTGGCCTTCGGAGCCGGTGAAGATGAAGCCTTCGCTCTCCTCGCCGCCGTCGACAAAATTGACGCGCAGGCTGAGATTGAAGCCTTCGGGGTAGTCGAAGAGGGCGAGCAGGACATCATCGGCGTCGCGGCCGTCTTTCCAGTAGCGGATGGCGCCGGTGGCCATGGCGCGCGTGGGGCCATGGGCTCCGGTGATGAAGTGCGTGCCACTGAAGAGGTGTACGAAGAGATCGCCGGCGACGCCGGATCCGTAGGCCTTCCACTTGCGCCACTGGAAGAAGTGCTCGGCGTTCCAGGGAATCTTGGGTGCGCTGCCGAGGAACTGCGGCCAGTCGCAGGTTTCGGTGGAGGCGTCGAGAGGGATGGAGTAATCCCACGCGCCGATGGCGGAATTGCGGTCCCACCAGGCACTGACCATGTTGAGCTTGCCGATGACGCCGGAGGCGAGCAGCTCCTTGGCCTTGGCATAGACGACCGAGCTGACGCGCTGGCTGCCGATCTGGATGATGCGATTGCTGGAGCGGGCCGTCTCGATGATCTCGGGGCCGTCGGGGTAGATGTGAATCATCGGCTTCTCGAGGTAGACGTCTTTGCCGGCCTTCATGGCGTCGACGGCGACCGTCTTGTGCCAGTGATCGGGCGTGGCGATGAGGACTGCGTCAACGTCTTTGCGGGCGAGGATTTCGCGGTAGTCACGGGTAGTGAAGATGTCCGCGCCCCAGAGTTCTTTCGAGTGAGCAAGGCGGCCGTCGTAGCAATCGGCGACGGCGACGAGCTTGACGCCAGGGACCTGGATGGCGGTTTTGGTGTCGCCCTGTCCCTGGATGCCGGCGCCGATGAGGGCCAGCTGGATGTTATCGTTCGGCGAGGTGGGCGCTGAGGCGGCTTGTGCAAATAGAGGTTCGAGACGAGTGGTGACGGCGGCCGCGGTGGCGGTTTTGGCAGCGGCTTGAAGGAAGGATCTGCGATCGAGCATCGGCGAGGGGGTCTCCGTTGTGATGGTGAATTTTTGCAGCCTGAGCGTGCGCGGCTGTAGCCGATATCAACGATACACCTGTGGGCCCTGAAAGAAGCAGTCAGACGAGAGCTCGGTCCTCCATTCTTGATCTTGGGCAGCTGGATATGTATATATTTCGATTCACTGAGATAAATCGTTCAAGCAGAACACGGACGGGGTCGTCCCAAAACATAAATCATGTCCAACGAAGAAGGCCAAATCGCGGAAACAAATAGTGCGCGCGTCGGTTCCTCGAGACCCTCGGTTTTTCTCGCCTATCCATTTCGGGACCGCGATGAGTGGATCCGGTATGTCGTTCCGCCGCTTCTGAGCCACTATGGTTGTGATGTCCGGACCGGAGATCTGTATCCAGCGCAAGAGATCAATCGCGCAGTAAGAGACGACATTGCGCGATCGAATCTACTTGTTGCATTCCTGACCCGGACCGCGCAGCTTAAGAATGGCAACTGGGTACCGAGTGAGTGGGTCATCTCTGAAATCGGGTTTGCGATCGGGAGAGAAATCCCGGTGGTATTGGTTCGCGAACTTGGGGTTGTCACAGAAATCGGCATTCTGGGAAATGTACAAGTTATCAACCTGGATGCGGAACATGAAGCATTCACCGCATTTGTTGGGCTTCGCGCTGCCATCCGAAATTTACTGTTCAAAGGAAAACAAGAAGACGGTTTGGCAATCTGTCATTTAGCCAAGCCAGGCGAGATAACCGGCAACACACAATGGTCGGATTTCTGGGTCTGGATCAGCGGCTCCAGCAAAGATCTGGATTCCATCGCCGAGGTGACTTATAAATTCCCGAACGGTTTTAACCCGGAGGAGGAACCGGGCGACCCGCTCAAGGCATTTGGAGTTTATGGAGAGACCGACTCATCGATCACCATCAAAGCGCAGATCAAATTTAAAACGGGCAATCGCAGGACAGTCAGCCATAAGATCACCATATTCGCGCCGGGGATTACTCCGATCCTGCCAGCTCTTTCTCTACCGGCCGAGTGACCTAGGCAGCCTTCTGAACACATTAAGCTGATTCGCTGAGCACGCGCTGAACAGCGCTGACCGCCTCCTCGATGATGGCGAGGTCGTCGCCGAAGCCGCGGAGCCAGAGGACGTCGGGTTCGCGGCGGAGCCAGGTGAGCTGACGCTTGGCGTAGTTGCGGTGTCCCTGCTGGGCGGAAGCGATGGCTTCGGGCAGGGTCATTTCGCCGCGCAGCACGGCTCGGGCCTGCTTGTATCCGAGGGAGTCGAAGGGGCGGGGAGTCTCTCCGTAATTGGAGATGAGATGGCGGGTTTCGTCTAGTAGACCGCCGTCTCCCGTTTCCGGGGCGAACATCTCTTTCGCGCGGGCGTTGATGCGGGCGTAGAGGGCCTTACGGTCGGGGTCGAGGCCGATGCGCAGGAGGCGGAAGCCGGTGAGCGGATCACGGCCGGATTTCCAGGCCTCGGAGAGGGGCTGGCGGGCGGCGAGCGAGACCTCGATGGCGCGGATGAGCTTGGGCATGTCGTTCGCGTGGATGCGGGCGGCGGACGCGGGGTCGAGACGAGTGAGGATGCGGTGATGCCAGCCGGGCGCGTGGCGCTGGGCGCTGCGTTCGAGGCGGGCGCGGAGATCGGGCGAGCGTTGCGGGCCGGCGAAGAGTCCGTCGGTAAGGGCGCGAAGGTAGAGGCCGGTGCCTCCGGTGACGATGGGGAGATGGCGGCGGGCGGCGATGTCGTGCAGGGCGGCGCGGGCGAGTCGGGAGTAGTCGCCGGCGGTGGAGTGCTCCGCGGGCGAGTAGACGTCGATGAGGTGGTGGAAAATACGCGCACGCTCGGCGAGCGAGGGCTTGGCGGTGCCGATCTCCATCTCGCGATAGACGGCGACGGAGTCGCAGCTGACGATTTCGCCGGAGAATTTTTCGGCGAGCGTGAGCGACAACGCGGTCTTTCCGCTGGCGGTGGGGCCGAGCAGGATGACGGCCAGCGGGTCGGGTTGCCGAGGAGGGGACATTGCGGTCAGCTGCCGAGGAGCTCTACCAGGCCTGTCTCGTCGAGAACCTTGACGCCGAGCCCGCGGGCCTTGTCGAGCTTGGATCCGGCGTCTTCGCCAGCGACGACGTAGTGCGTCTTCTTGCTGACCGAGCCGGAGACACGGCCGCCGGCGGCTTCGATCCTGGCCTTGGCGTCTTCGCGCGTGAGGTTGGGCAGGGTCCCGGTCAGGACGAAGGTGAGGCCTTCGAGCTGCGAGGATTTTTTGCGTCTCTCGGCGGTGAAATTGAGGCCTGCGGCGCGCAGCTTCTCGATGAGGGCGCGGTTCTTCTCCTCGTCGAAGAATTCGCGGATGGCCTGAGCGACGCGGGGGCCGACTTCGTTGACGCGCTCGAGTTCTTCGGTGGATGCGGCCATGAGTGCGTCCATCGAGCCGAATTCTTCGGCGAGCAGTTGCGCGGTGCGCTCACCAACGAAGCGAATGCCGAGTCCGAAGAGGACTCGGTTGAGGGGCAGGGACTTTGATTTTTCGATTTCGCCGAGGAGCGAGTCGGCGGTCTTTTTACCGATGCGTTCAAGGGAAAGAAGCTGCTCTTCGGTCAGCGAATAGAGGTCAGCGATGCTCTTCACGAGACCACGATCGAGGAGTTGCTCGACGACGGCTTCGCCGAGACCTTCGATGTTCATGACCTTGCGGGCGGAGAAGTGGAGCAGGCTCTCGATAAGGCGCGCCGGGCAGTCGGCGTTGACGCAGCGGTAGTCGACTTCGCCCTCGGTCTTGACGATCTCGCTTCCGCAGACGGGGCAGTGCGTGGGGAATTCGAATTTCCGGTTGCCGCGGGGGTGGTCCTTGTCTTCGACGACCTCGACGACCTTGGGGATGACGTCGCCGCCACGCTCGACCTTTACGTAATCGCCGATGAGCAGGCCGAGGCGCTCGATTTCGTCGGCGTTGTGAAGAGTGGCGCGGCTGACGGTGGTTCCTCCGATGAAGACGGGGGTGAGCACGGCGACGGGGGTGAGCTTGCCGGTGCGCCCGACCTGCACCTTGATGTCTTCGACTTTGGTGATGCCCGCGCGGGCAGTGAATTTGTAGGCTACGGCCCAGCGGGGAGCCTTGCCGGTGTATCCGAGGCGGCGCTGGACCTCGGCGGAATCGATCTTGATGACGACGCCGTCGATTTCGTAACCGAGATCGGCACGTTTTTCCTCGGCGCGGTTTACGAAGGCCATCACCCTGTCGATATCCTTAATGGCCTCGCGGTGAGGGTTGACGCGGAAGCCGGCGGCGGCGAGCGCTTCAAGGGCTTCGGATTGTTCGTCGAAGAGATTGTCGCCAGTTTCGGTGAGCGCGAAGTAGGCGTAGAAGTCGAGCCGGCGGCGGGCGACGATGTTGGGCTCGAGGGTGCGGATGGTTCCGGCGGCGGCATTGCGAGGATTGACGGCGGGCGACAATCCCTCGGCCTCGCGCTCCTCGTTCATCTTGAGAAATGCCGCAAGGGGCATTACGACTTCGCCGCGGACTTCGAAGACGGGTGGCAGCCTGGCTTTCTGGAGCTTGCTGTGCGAGATCGAGAGGGGGACGGAGCGGATGGTGCGGACGTTTCCGGTCACATCTTCGCCGATGGTGCCGTCGCCGCGGGTAATGCCTCGAACGAGGTGTGATGCTCCGCTGTTCTCGCTCCCGTAGCGGAGGGCCATGGACATGCCGTCGAGCTTGTACTCGCAGACGTAGCTGATCTCTGCATTTTCGCCGGCGAGGGAACGGGCGCGCCGGTCCCAGTCGCGCAGCTCTTCTTCGCTGGTGACGTTGTCGAGCGAGAGCATAGGGCGGGAGTGCGGAACCTTGGGAAATCCTTCTTTGGGCTTGCCGCCTACGCGCTGCGTTGGCGAGTCGGGCGTGACGAGCTCGGGGTGCTCGGCTTCGAACTTCTTGAGCTCGCGCATCATTTCGTCGAACTCGGCGTCAGAGATTTCCGGCGCGTCGAGGCCGTAATAAAGGTATTCGTGGTGGCGGATGGTCTCGCGGAGTTTCTCGATCTTGTTCTCGACGGAGTTTGAACCCATGGGTTGGATTAAATCATTTTTGGCTGCCCTGTATCCTGTCTGCGAAGGGCTATGGATCCACTCACACACTTCCTTACCGGGGCGAACCTGGGGCGCTCCGGCTTCAATCGCAGAACTGCCTACGCCACGCTGGCGATGACCCTCGCCGCTGAGGCACCTGACCTAGACGTCTTCTGGGGATTCCGCGGACCGCTCGACGGCTTCGAGCATCATCGCGGTATCACCCATACATTTATCGCCGCGCCGGTGATCGCGCTGGTCACACTGGCGGTGATCTGGCTGATGCATCGATCACGGCGCAAACCGCTGAAGGCCGGTCTGCCTCCGCCGCGCTGGGGGCTCATCTTTCTCTTTGCGCTGATTGCCGACCTGAGCCACCTGCTGCTCGACTACACGAACAACTACGGCCTGCGTCCTTTCTTTCCGTTCAATCCGCGCTGGTATGAGCGCAGCATCGTTTTCATCGTCGACCCATACATCATGGCGGCTCTCGCCGGCGCGCTGGTACTGTCATGGATTTTCGGGTTGGCGGACCGCGAGATTGGTGCGAAGCGGCCGCTGTTCCGGGGACGGGGATGGTCGATTGCGGCGCTGGTCTTCGTCGTCCTGTATTGGTCGCTGCGGAACGCGGAGAAGGGTCACGCCGTGGAGCTGGTCGAAAACAGCGGGGTGGTCGCCGATCCGATCACGAAGATCGATGCCGAGCCTTATCCCTTTAATCCTTTCACGTGGCATGTGGTCGCCGAGACCAGGGACTATTACCAGACGGCCGAGGTTCACACGCGGCGCGACGATGTGCAGGCGGGAGATATCACTTATAAGCCGGCGGTGACGCCGCAGGTTGCGGCGGCTAAGCAATCGTGGCTGGGGCGCGTGTATCTGGACTGGGCAGAGTTTCCGCTGGTGACGGATGTGGGCAATGATCCGGTGGCGGTCGAGCCGCTGCCTGAGCCGAACTGGCACACAGTGGAGTTCGACGACATGCGCTTTGGATATTCGGCGTTCGGGGAAGGCTCGAGCCACAATCCGGGGCGAAATCCCCTGGGTGGGTCGGTGTATATCGGGCCGGGGAATGAAGTGGAACAGATGTTCATGGGTGGGCGGGAGCAGAAATAACGTGTCGGATCAAAAGACATTTTGACCGCATTGCACGCTTTTTCTTGACCCTGTCTCCGGCAGTCCGCAGAATAAAAGAGCCAAGTTCTTATCTTTCCGAACGTTTCCGAGGTCTCCCATGTCTGCCTATCTGCTGATTCTCCTGGCTGTTCTGAGCAGGATCGCCGTGCTTCCGCACCTGCCCTGGCTCAACTTCACCGCAGTCGGCGGCTCGCTGATCTTCTTTGGGGCACGGCGCCCGCTTCGGCAGGCGATTCTGCCGGTGGCGCTGCTGGCCGCGACGGATTACTACCTGACGGTTTACGCGTACAACTACCCGTTTCACGTCTCGGCGTACCTGATTACATGGGCGTGGTATGCGGCGGTCATCGTTCTGGGGCGAGTGCTGCTGGCGAAGCAGGTCTCGGTCGGACGCGTGGGAGCCGCGGTACTGATTGCGCCGACATCGTTCTTCCTGATCACGAATTTCGCGGCGTGGGTGGGCTCGCCGATGTATCCGCAGACCTTTACGGGACTGGGGATGTCGTATGTTGCCGGGCTGCCGTTCTACCGGAACGACCTGATTTCGACGGCACTGGTCGCGGGGCTGGCGTTCGGTCTGCCTGTGCTGGCGCGGCAGTTGACGACGCATCGGCAGGTTGCGGGCATCTAGGCGTCGACACCTCGGAATTAAAAGGCGGCTCATGCGGGCCGCCTTTTTGCTGCGTGTCGAATCGGTTATCTGGGCTGGGGATTTCCCGGCACGTATGGAGTCTTGGCGTTGCCGGGGCCGCCGACGAACTGCAGAGTGGGAATGCGGTCGCTCATGTCGGGCAGCGGTGGGAAGGGCATGTGCGGCTCGGCCTGATACCAGTAAGCGACCGAGTAGAAATTATCCGAGCGGGCGTTGGCGTGGCCGTGCTCGATGCCGGCCTTCATGTACTTTGTGAACGGGATCGGCGAGTCGAGATGGAAGCGGTAGACGCTCCAGCGCTCTCCAGCCAGCTCCTTGCCGATCATTGGAGAGCCGTGCAGCGGATATGCCATCGGCGCGCCGCCGAAGTCCCATGAGCCGAGGAAGTAGTCTTCGCTGCCGGTGCCGACGGCGGCAATCTTGTCTGGGTCGTCGATCCAGAAGGTGTCGTTGCCCTCGCCCCACCAGCCGTCCTGGTTCTGGAGAATGGACATGGTGACGCCGACGAACTGTCCGTGTCCTTTGGCCTCGAACCAGATGTAGTCGTCTTTGCCGTCGAGGTTGCGGCGGTAGTTGATGAGCGGGTCGCCGTTCTCGTACCAGTCCTTGGCCCATCCGTGCGCCGGCTGCGCCTGGCGGTACTGGGCGTGGAAATAGAGGGTGCCGGGCGGCAGAGGTTTGGCGTCGGTGCGGTAGTCGATGTTCCAGTAGAGGTTGTTGAGGGTCTGCTTGCCCTCGTTGGTGATGGTCATGCGGGCGTGCTTTGCGTAGGGCATGGGGAACCAGCAGTTCATGGACTTGTCGGGACCGACCGAGAGCACGGCGGATTGCCACGGATAGTAGATGCCGTTGCCCAGGCCGAAGAAGTCGCCGATGGGTGTTTCCACGCTGGGCGAGTCTTCGCCGTCCCAGTACGTGCGCAGCACGATGCGCTTGAGGCTATACGGTTCCCAGTCGTTGAGGGTGAACCAGATGTGGGAGATCATTCCGGGGCCGTCCACGTCGAGGATGGTGAGTGTCTGGCCCGGTGTCACGGTGCGGTAGTCGGCGTTCGCGCCGGTGGCTTCGCGGCTGGATGAGCGGTGCAGGGTGTAGGTCTGCTGCTGGGTTGGGTCGGGCATCCACGCCGGTATCTGACTAAAGGCCGGCGCCGCAAGGCATAGCCCTGCGAAGATCGCAAAAAGACGTTGCATGCAAAAACTCCCGTGCCGCAAACGGCAATGCATCATACCGCCTGAGGCGGCCAAGGGAAAAAGATTCATCCGAACCGCGGCGCTTTCAGGGACTTGACAAGAGTACTGCCGGAAACTCCCGGCGGCCGGGCCGCGTCTACCCTGACAGTGCCTTGATCTGTTTGCAGCAGCGAGACCTCATCGGCCTTCGCGAAGACAAAGGAAGTTCATGCACATCCAAGCTCGTCTCGCCGCTCTTTTTCTTCTGTCATCTCTCTCGACGGCCGCATTCACTCAACAGCCTCCTGAACCGGCTCCGGTGCAGGATGGCCAAATCCATCTGGACGTGGTGGTCACGCCGAAGTCCGGGCCACCGGTCGTCGGCCTCGAGCAGAGGGACTTCACGATCACGGACAACAAGGCTCCGGTGACGATTACCTCGTTCCGGGCGTTCTCCGGCCCCGAGGCTCCGGTCGAAGTGATCCTGCTTATCGATGCCGTTAACACCGGCTATCAGACCATCGCCTACGAGCGCGGCCAGATCGATGGCTTCCTTCGCGCCAACAGAGGCAAGCTTGCACACCCTGTGAAACTCGCCATCTTCGGCGATACCGGAACCCAGATTCAGCAAAGCTTTTCGACCGACGGCAATGCGATCGCCGCCTCGCTCGATCAGCAGACTGTCGCTCTTCGCACTCTCCGTCGCTCCGCCGGCTTCTACGGCGCGGTCGATCGGTTTGATCTGTCGTTGAAGGCGCTGGCGCAACTTTCGCAAAGCGAAGCCAACAAGCCGGGCCGCAAATTCATCCTGTGGGTTTCTCCGGGCTGGCCGCTTCTCTCCGGTCCCGGAGTTCAGATCGGCGCAAAACAACAACAGAGTCTCTTTGGGGCGATCGTGGAGGCGTCCACCGAGCTTCGTCAGTCGCGCATCACCTTGTACAACATCAATCCTCTCGGCGCTGCAGAAAATACGCTGAACATCTTCTACTACCAGCAATTTCTCAAGGGGGTCAGCAAGCCGAATCAGGTGTCGGCCGGCAATCTTGCGTTGCAGGTGATCGCGGCGCAGAGCGGGGGTCTGGTTCTGAACTCGAGCAACGATGTGTCGGCTCTTCTGCGGCAGGCGTTCGCGGATGCCGACGCGTGGTACGAGCTTTCATTCGAGCCGGCAAAAGCCGAGCGGCCGAACGAGTATCACCAGATCGAGGTCCGCGTCGACAAGCCGGGGCTGATTGCGCGCACCCGGCAGGGCTACTACGCGCAGCCGTAGTGTCTCGAGTATGATGGCCGCGCCGGACAATACAGCGGCGCGAAATACTCGAGAGAGCGATGAACCAGCGATTGATTCAACTTGCTGCCGCGGCGGTGTGGGGAGGCCTGTTGGTGACGGCGTGGCTTGGAGCGCAGGAGGCGAAGTCGCGCATTTCGACAATGCCTCGCATGGGCAGTGTGGAGGAGCGCTTCCAGTCGTACAACATCGAGATGGTTGAAGTCACCGGGGGCATTCTGGAAGCCCTACGACGTGCAGGCCCGCCTGGAATAAACTTGAACGCAACAGGTGCGGGGTGTGATATCAAGGAAGCTAGTTAAGTTTCATTCGCCGGACAAATCCAAATCACGAGACG
The DNA here is from genome assembly GCA_963786085.1 of uncultured Acidobacteriaceae bacterium. Taxonomy (GTDB): domain Bacteria; phylum Acidobacteriota; class Terriglobia; order Terriglobales; family Acidobacteriaceae; genus Silvibacterium. The sequence continues at coordinate 31,155 of CAWAYO010000076.1, read as the reverse complement.
TCACAGAAGCAGTCTGGGGCCTTCTCTAAGAGTGGCCGCTCTTGATTTGAACCGATTCCCTCCTGGCTGAAGAAACAAAGAGCAACTGCGGCGGCCCGCCGATCCCACGTTGAAACCGCCAGGCAATTCCCCCGCTAAACACCGGGGAAATCGAAGAGTCCAGGGCGGATGATGTCAGAAGAACCGATAGAAATTGCTTTCAAAGTCATCGATCACGTTGACGCGATGCTCGGGTACTGGGATCGCGATCTGCGCTGTAAATTCGCCAACGCCGCTTACCAAACCTGGTTCGGAAGATCCCGGCAGGAGATGATCGGGATTTCGATGGAAGATCTGCTCGGGCCTCTCTTCGAACTCAATCTGCCCCACATTCAAGCCGCTCTGAGGGGTGAGGTTCAGGTCTTCGAGCGAGAGATACCGCTACCCGATGGGAGTGTTCGTCACAGCCTGGCCTCCTACTATCCGGACATTTCCAACGGGACCGTGCTTGGCTTTTCGGTACAGGTTGCGGACGTGACCCGAATGAAACGTCTTGAATTCGAACTGCAAGAGGCAAAAAAGCAGGCCGAATTGCTCGCCACGCACGATTTCCTGACCGGCTTGCCCAATCGGGTTCTGTTGATCGATCGCATTTCTGCGGCAATTACCCGGGCAGATCAGCAAGGCGGCCTCGTTGGGGTCATCGCGATCGATATGGACGGCTTCAAAGCGATCAATGACACTTACGGACACGAGGTCGGTGACGAGGTCCTGAAGGAGATCGCGTGCCGCATGAAATGCGCGATCCGCGCAACAGACACCGTCACCCGGCTCGGCGGCGACGAATTCATTTTTCTGGCAACTGAGCTGGACACGATCGAAAGTCTTCTTTCGGCAACGGATCGATTACTGATCGCAGTGTGCCAGCCAATCAAGTTGCATGGAATAAACCTCACGCCGAGCCTCAGTTGCGGTATCGCCATTTACCCGTCCCACGGATCTTGTGCAATAGAATTGCTGGCAAGAGCAGACGGTGCCCTCTACGAAGCGAAGCGGCAGGGTAAGAGTTGCGTTGTACTGGCCGAGCGATTTTCCGTGCGGTAGGAATATTCGATTTCCTTCAGCTCTCCTCGCGGGGCTTTCGCCTGGCTTCACCCGTAAAAGAATCATTCTGAGAATCGATTATGATTGCGGAGCTGAGAATCAGTGCAAGAAGGGTTATCGATCGGATCATGAAACGGCGAAGCATTCAAGTTGGCGTGTGGGGAATCTGCACAATCCTGGGTTTCGCGACTTGCCTGCCTGCACCCGGACTCAAACCGCCCCCCGCCATCAAGCCATCCACCATGCCTCGCATGGGCAGTGTGGATGAGCGCTTTCAGTCGTACAACATCGAAATGGTTGAAGTTACCGGGGGCAGGTTCTGGAAGCCGTATGACTCAAAGGTCGATGCCATCCTGGCGTCGCAGAGCGCGGCGAAGGAGAAGGGCGCGAATCAACCGGTCGGGAAGAATCCCGACCTTTATCAATACCGGCGCCCCATCGATCTGAGTAATTCACGGCTCCGCAAGCTGGCTGCTGCGCTCGGGCCAGCCTACCTGCGCGTGAGCGGAACGTGGCAGAACACGACTTACTTTCAGGACACAGATGATCCGGCTCCGGAGAAAGCCCCTCAAGGCTTCAACGGTGTACTGACGCGAAAGCAATGGAAGGGAGTGATCGATTTTTCGCGCGCCGCGGATGCGAAGATCATCACGTCGTTTGCGACGAGCATGGGCACTCGCGATGCGGCCGGGGTGTGGACGACAGAACAGGCTAGCCAGTTCCTTGCGTATACGAAATCGATCGGTGGCAATATCGCGGCCGCCGAGTACATGAACGAGCCGACGTTTGCGGCGTTTGCTGGCGTGCCCAAGGGATACGACGCGGCGGCCTTTGGCAGGGACGTCGCGGTGTTTGTTCCGTTCATCCGGAAGACTGCGCCTGACATGGTAATTCTGGGACCGGGAAGCGTGGGCGAAGGCTTTCCTCTGGCGCCGGGGGCGATGCATCTCATCAGCACCGAAGACATGCTCAAAGCGACCGGTCCGGTGTTCGATGCCTTCTCCTATCACTTCTACGGCACGATCTCGCAGCGATGCGCGGCGTCTCTGGGAGCGAATGCCGGGACGACACCTGAGGCTGCCTTGTCGGACGAGTGGCTGTCACGCACGGATACAGTGGAGGCGTTTTATGCGGCTCTTCGCGATCGCTTCCTGCCCGGCAAAGCTATGTGGCTGACGGAGACGGGGCAGGCAGCGTGCGGCGGCGACAGGTGGGCTGCGACCTTCATCGACAGCTTTCGCTATCTCAACCAGCTGGGAACACTGGCACAGCGCGGAGTGCAGGTGGTTGCTCACAACACGCTTTCGGCGAGCGACTACGGTTTGCTCGATGAGAAGACATTTGCGCCGCGCCCGAATTACTGGGCCGCTCTGTTGTGGCGCAGCCTGATGGGGACGACGGTGCTCAATCCCGGGGAGTCGCCGAACCCAAAGCTGAAACTCTATGCGCATTGCCTGCGGAATACTCCCGGAGGCGTGGCGCTGCTGGTGATCAATACCGATCGCGGTGCGGCGCTGTCGCTGGAGACGCCGGCCGCTGAGCGTTACACATTGACGGCTGCGAAGCTGCTCGACTCCGTAGTCGAATTGAACGGCCACGAACTCAGGCTGGGCGCCGATGACAGCCTGCCGGAGTTGACCGGGACTTCCACGCACGGGGGTAGTCTCACGTTTGCTCCGGCAAGCATCACCTTCCTTGCAATGCCGAAAGCGAACAATGCGGCGTGCCGGTAGCCGATTTGGTCCCGTGCAAACGGCGTTGGAATATCAGGCCATGAGCGTGGGGAATTTGTGGCCACCGGCGAAAGCGGTCTGTACACTCTACGGTGATCTTTGGAGTTCACTCTGAATAGAGAGACGCCGATGAAATCTGCCTCGCATCTTCTACTCGCAGTTGCGCTGTTATTTGGCTCCTCGGCGGCGGTTTTCGCGGGCAATGTGAGGATGGATTACGACCACAGCGTGAACTTCTCGCGGTACCACACCTACTCCTGGGGGCAGGTTAAGACCAGCGATCCGTTTTATGTCGACCGCATCAAACAGGCGGTGAATCAGCGTTTGCAGGCCAAGGGATGGCGACTGGTGGCCTCCGGCGGCGCGGTCACCGTATTCGCCACCGACAACGTGCACAATCACAAGGAAACCCAGACGATGTATGACGGGATTGGCGGCGGTTGGGGCGGCGGCTGGGGGTGGGGTGGCTGGGGTTGGGGAGGCGGCTGGCCGCAATCCGGTTTCGGCGACGCCACGACAACGACGAGCAAGCAGCCAGTTGGGAATCTGGTGATCGACATGTTCGACAGCACTTCGAAGAAGCTGCTGTGGCGATGCGTGGCCACGGAAGATCTCTCGACAAATGCGAACAGGAACACGAAACAGATGGATGGAGATATCGCCAAGATGTTCAAGGATTTTCCGCCCAAGCCGGGCAGCTAACTGTTGGCCGCGAAGCTTATACTGCGGCGTGGCGGGTAGTTGAGCCGTATATAGATATATGGGACGCTGGGCATCACTACTGATCGCAGCGCTGTTCCTGTTCTGCGGCGCGGTCCATGCCCAGCAGTCCTCTTCGCCTGACCAGTCGACGGGCGTTCCCCTCGAACAGACCACCAATCCTGCGCCGGGTTCTAACGTAGCTCCCATCACTCCCGGTTCGCTCCTTCAGCAGAATCTGCAACAGCAGGATGCGGGAGTGAATCCCACGCTGTATCACGAGCTCGACTTGCTGCGCCGCGATGGCTTTGCCGCGGCCAATTCGGCGACGGTCTCGCTGCGGGTGCTGGATCGTGAGGGCTTCACTCCGCCCAACCTGCAGCCTGCTGAGTTCGCGCTGGTCGTCAATGGCAAGCCCCGAGACTTTCGTCTGCATGCGCCGGGGACGCAGACGAACGTTGTGCGGCCGCTGGTGCTGCTGGTCTTTCCGCCGAACGATCCGGTGGTGCACAACATTGGAGTCCGCGAGGCCGTGGGTTATTTCTCGAAGCAGCCTGCGGAGCTGCTGCCGTGGCGGGTGGCCATCTTCGACTCCAACGGAAAGATGACGCCGTTTACTAACGGACGCTCCCAGCTTCTGGCGTTTCTCGATGAGGTTGCGCACACCAAAGAGCCGTTTCAGTATGCGAGCGATGCGACGATGCCGAGAGAACTGCGCTTTGAAGGCAGCTGGCTGACCGATGCCCAGCTGGCTGTAAGCACCATGCAGCGCTATGAAGGGCCCAAAGTTATTCTCGCAATGAACCCAGTCGCCGGTTCGTTCTACGGACTGAATGACCAGATGCTGGCCCATGCCGGGCCCGAAGATCTTACCGGAGTTGCGCAGCGCATCGGTGCGCATATTTACATCGGCAACGTGGGTGGACCCGATGCTTTCGTTCCCGGAGGCGATGCCGCCGCCGATCAGCCGGGCCAGATCAACGGCACGTCGAGCGGCGGCGTGCCCCAACTGGGCACATCACCCTCGTATCACATGCAGGTCGACCCGGCGATGATTGCTTCGCTTAGCAACTCCGCCTATCGCACCTCGCAAATGATGCAGACGGCCGACGCGACGTACGGCGGCTTCGCCAATTCGCTCAATGAGCTGGCCCGCCAGATCCATCGTGATCTCGATGGAGGTTATGCGCTGGATTTCGATATGACGCCGGCGGACCAGGACCACGGCATTCCGGACGTGGAGGTTCGGCTGGCGCGGAAGGATCTGCGTGTAGCTATCCTTGACGTGATTCCGGTGGGGGTTTCGAGCGATGTCGAGCGAGGGATGGACCAGAGGCATATCTCGGCGCTACTCGAGAAGGCCGCGTCTACGCGCATCGCGTCGCCAGAGTTTCGGATCGCACAACGGGTTGATTACTTTCCGCTGCGCGACGGCCTGGAGCCGGTGCTTCCCATGAGCGCGGTGATCGAGTGGACTGGGCACGGCCGCGGGCCGATGGTGCTCTCGGTGGCGGAACGGGTGAAAGATGCAAACCTGGAGACGGTGATCCTGGAGCGCGAGCTGCGCGTGCACTGGGATGGCCGCAGCCTCTCCTGGGAGCGCGATGGCCAGCTACGCCCGGGACACTATCTGTGGAACATCGCGGTCCATGACGGGCAAGGCAATATCTATGCATACAGCGAACGAAAGGTCGATGTTGCTTTCCCGCGTCCGGGCGTGGCGGTGAGCAGCCTTGTGCTGGGCAGGGCGTGCCGCGATGACGGAGGGCCAGCGACTGGACTGCAACATCGCGCGCCGCCCGGTGTGAAGGAGCAACCGCATCTCGCAATTGATCCGATGCGCGCCGGCGATTGCCGGATAAAGCCCGACACGCTAGGCAGCTTTGAAACGAGCGATACCGTTCATGCCTTCGTGCGGATTTATCCGCCGGAGAAGATCGACAAGGGCAAGCCCGAGAGCTGGACGGCGAAATTTGTCCTGCGGTCCGAGTCCGGAGCGGTTGAATCCTCACAGGAGATTCCGTTCACCCTCGATTCCGGCTCGGGCTATCTCGCGTCGATGGAGATGCCGCTGAACGCCGCCGGTGTCACGCTGGGCCCGCACACGCTGGACGTGGAGATGCGGGGCCCGGGGATACACAAGGAGCTGAAGGAGTCCCGTCCCATTTCGATTCTAAGCAGGCCATAACAAACAAGCCCCAACAAGCAAGCCCCGGAGACAATTTGTCTCCGGGGCCTGGTGGAACCAAGGCAGTGTTACTACTTCAGCGCAACGAAGATCTGGCTGGCGTTCTGCAGGCTGGCTTGCTGGTCATGCGCCCGCGTTTCCACCTTCGAAGTGGGGACCGCCATGTTCATATCAGCCGACGCGCAGAGAATTTCGCTCAGGAAGTACTGGTCGCCGTATTTGTGGAAGACCAGCTTGGCTGTCTTCGATTCATTGGCGTCATGAGTGGTGGTGCTCAGCATGGCGACGTGGGCGTCCCTGTTCTGAATCTCGATTACGCCGTACGAAACAGCGGAAATCGTGTAGGTCCCGGCGGGGACAAGCTTGTTTCCTACGGTGAAGTCGAAGGGAACATCGGCTTTCACAGCGCGTTCCTGTGCGGATGCGAAGCCCACGGTGACGAAGCTGACGAGGGCGAAGAGTGCGATGGAAGCGATCCGTTTCATGACCTTTCTCCTTTTGAAGACGCCCTCTTCTGAGCGCGTCGAAGGACTCCTCACAGTAGAGCCCGAACTGAATTTACTTTTGCCAGCACCGGAAGTTTCTTGGCTTCAGGTGCTTGCTGTTACGTCTGCAGATAGTGCATGCGCCGTGCCAAAGGCAGGCGGCGGCGTGAAGATTCCCGCTTCCTGAATTCGTTCGAGTGTTTGCAATGGGATACAAGGGATGGCGTGATACACGGCTCGCGTTTTCTCGCGCCGCCGCCGCGCGGTGCGGTATCCGAACGGATACCGGGAGGAACCGTTCGGGTCCGAAGGTCCTTCTATCGAAGCAGATCGACTACGTTCACGATGAAGCCGGTGCGCGGGTCGTACACCACCACATATCCCTGGTAATACGCGACCTGGTAACCCGGCGGCGGAGGCGGCAGGTATCCGTAGAGGTTTGGCGGCAGAGGAGTCAGATATCCGAAGTCGGTCCACGGGATGAATCCGCCGACGATCCATACCGGACGCCTGGACCGATTGATATATCCGAGATTGCGGTAGTAATAGCGGTGCAGATAATCCCAGTCGCCCGGACGCCATTGGTACGGTGGACGATACTGCGGCGGCCTGCCCCAGGTCGGGGGACGTGGCGGCCTCGGGCCCGGCTTGGGAGGATATGGATATGGCTGAATGGTGACGTCACCGGTTGGCCGTGATGGGGGACGCGACGGCGGTCTCGCCCCGGGATTGGACCCTGGATTTGTGCCTGGCGGGCGTTGTCCAGGGTTCTGTCCGGGTGGTCGCGGTGTTGGCCCGGGCTTTGGAGGATTCGGGTACGGCTGGATGCTTACGTCACCTCCGGGTTTGGATGGACGCGGCGCGGGAGCAGGACGAGTGCTGGGCTTTTGCTGAGTGCTTTGCGCGACGACCGGCAGACTTGCCGCCAGGCAGTAGATCAGAGCTGTTCGACACACCAACATCATCGGGATTCTCATCAGCCTTTTCGCACTTCAGGTGTGGGAAGCCAGATTACTTTGATCGCGACTGCTAAGGCAATCTTGACAAGACGGCGTTAGTGTCGCTATCTTCCCCTGAGACACTTATGGAACGGGCTCTCGACACAGGCGAGTTAATCCAGGGAACGCTGGAGATGCTGATTCTCAAAGCTCTGGCGCGCGGGCCATTGCATGGATACGGCGTGGCGGAGTGGATTCATCAGACATCGCTGCAAATGCTGAAGGTGGAGGAGGGCGCGCTCTATCCTGCTCTGCATCGCATGGAGCTGCGCGGCATGCTGAAGGCCAGATGGGGCGCTTCGGACAATAACCGCCGGGCCAAATTTTATGAACTGACGGCCGAGGGACAGAAACGCCTGCACGCCGAGGCACAGCGATGGGCACGCCTGTCCTCGGCCGTCGCCTTTGTGATGCAGGCTTCATAAGGCGCAGTTGAGGTCAATCATGGCTCCGAATCTGCACGAGTTTCTCTTGCGATTGAAGGCGCTTTTTCTCAAGCGGCGCCTGGATCGGGACATGGCCGATGAGCTGGCCTTTCACCGGGCGATGCTGCGCGACAAACTGCTGCGGGAGGGAGTTCCGCAGACAGAATTGAACGCCGCGACCCGCCGCACCTTCGGCGATCCGAACCGCTGGCACGAACGGCTGCGTGAGTTGTGGCAGTTTCGCTCGCTCGAGAATCTCGTCCGCGACGCATCCTTCTCGGCGCGAATGCTGCGCAAGTCGCCCGGCTTCAGCGTTGTCGCCATTCTCACCCTGGCACTCGGCGTCGGCGCGAATACCACCGTTTTCTCGATAATCGATGGACTGCTCTTGCGCCCCCTGCCCGTTCCGGCCAGCGACCGACTCGCTGTGCTTGGCATCCATCAAGGCAATCCACTCCCGAACTACAGTTTTTCCGAGCCGTTATTCCGCTCCCTTGAGCATCGCCATGAATCGTTCTCCGAGGTCTTCGCTTTCAGTCACACGACGTTTCAGGCGAAGGGAAACACGGGGTCCGAAAACATCTCCGGGCAATTTATAAGTGGCGATTTCTTCGCTGCGCTCGAAACTGCGCCGCTGCTCGGCCGCACACTCGGCCCGCAGGATGACCACAAGGGCGGCAATCCGGCGGGCTTCGGCGCGGTCGTGAGCGAATCGTTCTGGCAGCGCTGGTTCAATCGCGCGCCCGATGTTATCGGTAAGAAGCTGGAAATCGACAATTCCGTCGTGACGGTGGTTGGCGTGATGCCTAAGCGATTTATAGGAGCCGACCCGCTCGAGCGTCCGGAGCTTTACATCCCGCTGGCGGCCGAGCCGGTTCTGAATGGCGAGCGCAGCATGACTGCGGCCGGCATTCATGGCTGGTGGATGACGGTCATGGGACGTCTGCAACCACAGGCGACGCTCGACCAGGCGAACGCGGAAATGACGGCCATCAGCAGCGCGGTCCTTCATGAATCAACATCCGACGCGGGATGGATCGCCGACCGCGAGAAGCGCCATTTTCACTTCGTCGCAGAGTCAGGATCGGCCGGATTTACCTACGTCCGCCTGCTCTTCCGCAAGCCGCTGACGGCGGTTTTCGTCATGTGCGGAGGCATTCTCTTACTGGCTTGCCTTAACCTTGCCAGCCTGTTGCTGGCCCGCGGAGCTGCCCGGCAACGGGAACTAGCCACGCGTCTCTCCATGGGCGCGACCCGGCGCAGGCTCGTGCAACAGCTGCTCGTAGAAAGCCTGCTGATCGCCATCACGGGAACCGCCGCGGGCCTGGCGATTGCTCCCCTGGTTGGCAAGTCGCTCGCGGCCATCCTGCTGGGGGGGCAGTTTGAGACGCACATTGATACTTCGCTCGATATCCGCGTATTCGGCTTCGCAGCCCTGGCCGCAATGGTCGCGGCGCTCCTCGTTGGCCTGATTCCGGCTTTGCAGGCTACGGCGGGAAACCTCAGCGAGCAGATCAAGCAGGGACAGCACACCACGCAGGCGCACGAACGTCAGCGCGTCCTGCCGCGGATTATGATGGCTGCCGAAGTTGCATTGGCGCTGATGCTGGTGGTGGGTGCAGGGCTGCTTGCTTCAAGCCTCGTTCGCCTCTATAGGTCCGGTGCCGGTTTCGACCCGAACGGCATCCAGAACATCGCTTTGAGCATGGACCAGCAGCCACTAAAGGGCGATGCGCTGATGCAGTTCTACCACCAGCTGGGCGAAGGTCTCAGACAGCAGCCGGGAGTCACAAATGTCAGCTTTGCCGGCATCATCCCGTTTACGCATTATGTGTGGGACGAGAACTTCTCTGCGGTCGCCGGCAAAGAGTACGACATCCACCAGAACGGCGTGAGCCCCGGCTACTTTGAAACCATGCGCATCCCGCTGTTTCGGGGCCGCGATTTCCACTGGACCGACGCCACAGCCACGGGACTCAAGATTATTCTCAACCAGTCAGCGGCGAAGTTGCTCTTCGCCAGCCGCGACCCTGTTGGCCATATCGTCATCAAGTATGCGGGCGATCCTCCCACCCGCACTCAGTACGAAGTCATCGGCGTCGTCGGCGACGCCAAGTACGAGGATCTCCGCTCCGCACCACCGCCGACCGCGTATCTCCCTATGACACAGGACGACGGCCAGCATGCCCGTTCGTATCACGCAGTGGTACGCATCGATGGCCCTGGCGCTCCGCTGGCCGCCGCGGTACGAATCCTGATAAACCAGATGGACCCTGGCATTCCCATCCCGGTCATGACGTCGATGTCCAGCATCGTCGACGACTCTCTCAGCGCCGAGCGCATGATGGCTCTGCTCTCCATCTTTTTCGCTGCCTGCGCATTGGTGGTCACCGCTGTCGGACTCTACGGCACACTTGCATACGCAACTGCCCGTCGCACCAGCGAGATTGGTATTCGCATGGCGCTCGGCGCGCAGCGCACCCAGGTCGCTTGCCTGATCTTCCGTCAGAATGCGGCCGTCGCCGTCGGAGGCACGGCGGCCGGCCTGATTGCGGCGTTGCTGGCTTCGCGGGCGCTCGCCAGCTTCCTCTATGGAACATCGGTGCGCAATCCGTGGATCTTTGCGGGCTCCATCGCGCTGCTGGCCGTGATCGCAAGCGCAGCTTCCCTGCTGCCGGCGTTGCGTGCGGCCAGGATCGAGCCCATGGCTGCTATTCGCTGCGAATAACTCCTTCTTTAGGTCTCATGCCTTTGCGCAAGGCGAGTACTGCGAGCACAACCAGAATGACTCCCAGCGCTACCAGCACGGCCAGCATGTGCTGGTGCATCAGGATGATCAGGTCGTGGACGATCTGCGGGCCGTAGTGGATGGTCAGCAGGCAGAGCACGCCGAAGCGCACAATGCGGCCGGCGAAAACGGCTAGCATGAAGCTCGCCATTTTCATTTCGAAGACGCCGGCGGCGAAGACGAAGACCTTCCACGGAGTCGGCGGCGGCATCATGGAGGGGATCATCAGCGCCAGGAACTCCTGCTTCTCGAACCGGTCGCGCATCTTCTCATAGCGGGCGCGGTCGATGCGCTTCATGAGGAAGATCTCGCCGCCGGCGCGCCCGAGCCAGTAGGGAACGAGGCCGCCGATGGCCGAGCCGATGGCTGCCATGAGGACGTAAAGATAAAAACGGTGGGGATCGCTCCAGGCATAACCGGCGACGATCAGGTCCATGGGCACGGGGATGGAACTCGAATCGAGGACGGCCACCGCGCCCACGCCCCAGAAGCCCAGCGGCTTGAGGAAGCCGAGGAGCAGGATCCGGTATTTTGTGGAGAGCTCGGCCAGCCGCTTCAAGACGGATCTCCCGGATTTTGCGCGTCGTGTTCGGTCTTGCCGGACAACAGGTCGAGAGCGTGGCCTACCAGCGGTAGCACAGCGCGAAGCGAAGTGACGGCACCGCGAGGGCTTCCGGGCAGGTTGAGGACCAGCGAGGTACCGATGGTGCCGCACAGGCCGCGCCCCAGAGCGGCGAGCGGAGTCTCCCTGCGGCCCTCGGCGCGCATGACCTCGGCTACGCCCTCGAGGAGGCGGTCGCAAACGGCCCGGGTGGCCTCGGGCGTGACGTCGCGGGGGCTGATGCCAGTGCCTCCGGTGGTAACCACCAGGCGGGCAGCGGCGGCCGCGGAGCGAAGTGCGTCTTCGATGGCCTTAATCTCGTCTGGTACTGAAATGCGCGCGTGCACGTCGAATCCATGTGATTCGAGTACTTTAGCAACGGCCGGCCCGGAGAGGTCTTCGCGCTCTCCCCGGCTGAATGAGTCACTTACGGTAATCACGACGGACTGAGTCATCCTCAACGATTGTAGGGGATCACAGATGAAATCCCCGCCTGCAGCAGCTGTTTAAGTAACCGCATTGGCGGCAAAACATCGCTGCGGAAAAGCGCCAAAGGATGAGAGAATAAGATGATCCTCAACAGTGTGCCGGCGACCGGAGTGCGAGTCCCTGCCGGGCACAAAGTGTCCACACAGTCTTAGAATGCCGATCACCGAAGTCCCGCCCAGTCCTCCGAGCACTCCGCCCGAAGCGCCCCGTTTTCGCCGTCCTAACCGGTATGACGACTACGAGTTCCACGAGCTGCTCAATGTCATCGAGGAACTCGAGGGCAGCCGCAACTGGGTCAGCCTGCGCGAGAAAATCTGGATCGCGCTCATTATCCACCTGGTGATCTTCTGGTACCTGGCTTACGGCCCGAAATACCTGTTTAACGTGAAGGTGGTCGATCCTTCTGTTGTTCTCAAGCAGCGAGAGAAGGAGATGACCTACCTGGATCTGCCGCCTGATGCGCTGAAGCAGGTCAAGCCCAAGCCGGCGCCGCTCTCGGACAAGAACCGCATCGCCGAATCCAAGAAGCCGACGCTGGACAAGAAGACGCTAGAGCAGCTCGAAGCCATGCGTCGCGCGGGACCGCCTACGCCCCGGCCTGAAACTCCCGCGCCGACTGTTCCCGCGCCTCCGGCTCCACAGGTAGCTCAGGCACCGCCGCAACCGCAGCCACCCGCGCAACCGCTTCCGCAGAATCAGCAGAGCCAGATTGAAGCGCCGCGGCCGGCCCCCAAGCCCAGCTTCGACACCGGACATGGCACCATCGGCCAGGATCTGCAGCAGATGGCGCGCCAGGCACGTGGCGCCGGCCAGTACGGCGGCGACATGGGTGCGAATGCGCCGACGCAGCATCCCGGACTGCAGGGGGGAGCCGAGATTCTTTCGGACACCATGGGCGTCGATTTTGGCCCCTACATGCAGCGCGTCATCTTCGACACCAAGCGCGCATGGTATCCGATTATTCCTGAGGCGGCGCAGCCTCCGCTGCTCAAGCAGGGCCGCGTTGGGATACGGTTCAAGATTTTGCCTGATGGGAGCGTGAAGGAGATGATTCTCGAGCTACCCTCGGGCGACGTATCGCTCGACCGCGCGGCGTGGGGAGGCATCACCGGCGCGTCGCCTTATCCGCCGCTGCCCAAAGCTTTCAAAGGTCCGTTCCTGGAACTGCGCTTCTTCTTCCTGTACAACATCCCGCTGGGGCAGCAATAGGGCTGATGGCTGCCAACGAACGGCTGTTCCGGGGCAGATCTCGGGGCTGCTGATTATCGCGGCCGTCATCCTGCTGATTGCGCTTCTACGCGCGGACAAACATGCTCTTTTCCCGCCGGGGTGGTGGCGGTTCTAAAGGCGGCACGGCAAAGACGCCTAAGACAGGGCGTTTATCCCTTGGGGGCGAAATAACCCTTGCTGGCGCGGACCACGTAGCGGCGGTCGAGACAAAAAAGATAGATAGGCCGAAACGCTCCATCGTTCTTGAAGTCCGCAGGCTTATAGACGATCGCATACTGGCTGCGGAGCTCGTCCTGGATGTCCTGAAAGCTGACTGGCATTTCTTCGAGGCGCTTGGGAAAAAAGGCGCGGCCACCGGTGGCATCGGCGATCTTCTGCAGGGTATCGTCGCCACGGTCGCGGCTGGGGCTGGTATTGGTGCTGATGGCGTAGACGATGGTCGAAGCGCGCTGGCATTCCTTGATGGCGTCGTCGAGATATGCGTGGCTTTGGTTGTCATCGCCGTCGGAGATGAGAACCATGGCCTTGCGCACCGGTTCCTGCCCGCGCGCGGCGTCGAGCAGCTTGTCACGACAGGCGCTGTAGACAGCGTCGAAGAGCGCCGTTCCCCCGCCGGGGCGAAGGGCGTTGATGCCGGTGGTGAGCGAGTCGAGGTTGTTGGTCCAGTCCTGCTTGTAATCTGGCGTGACGTCGAACCCCATGACGAATCCCTTGTCGGTCCTGGGCTTCAGGATCTGGAGAAGGAATTCGATGGACGCCTGCTGCTCGAACTGGAAGCGGGTGCGGATGGAGGTGCTGGTGTCAATGACGATGCCGACGCGCAGGGGCAGATTTGTCTGCTGGGTGAAGCTGTAGACGCGCTCCGGAGCCTTCTGGTCGTCGAGAAGGGCGAAGTCGCTCTGCTTGAGGTCGGAGATGAAATGGCCGTGCTTATCGGTCACGGTGAAGACGAGATCGACTTCGTTGACCTGCCGGGTGATGGTGTACTGCTGATCGTTCTGCTGCTGGCCGGCAGCCGGCTGAGCGGGCGCGGGCTGCTGTGCAGCCGGAGGCACGTCGGCAGGCTGGGCAGTCGTCGATGGCCGGGCCGGCGGGGTTTGTGCAAGTCCGGATACGGCGAAAAACGCTAAAGGCAGGACGGAAAAGCGGCGAAGAATCGTGGAAAAACCTTTAATCATAATGCTTCGGTATACTCAGTCATTTTACATGGCGGCAGTTCAGGAGGGGCCGAAGTGATAGCTATCCTGGGTAGTCGCGACGACAGGCTTTCCGCCGATTAGTTGCGGTTCATAGACGTACTGTTTGACGGCGGCAACGACGGCCGGTATGAATGCTTCATCCCCGCCAATGACCTTTACATCCTGAACCTTACCGTCTTCTCCAATCGTTACTGTCAGGTAAACGGAGCCCGATTTTCCTTGAAGTTCCGGCGGCAGTTGCGGCTCTGGCCCTGATATTTTCCTCGGCGAAAGAATCAGTACTCCCTTGTCGTTTACCGCGCCAGTTCGGAACTCTTCACGGAAGGGAATGTTTGTCAAGCGTTTCACATAACTTTTGGCTTTCCCGCCTTTCCCTTTCAATGAAAACTGAAAACCGATCTGGCTCTCAACTCTAATAGGAACTCCGCCGAGCAGGTATGGGTGGAAGCGAAAATCTCGCAGCGCTTCTACCGTGGCGGCCTCGAGGATTGGATCGCCCTCTATCGGAACCGCCAAAATGATATTCCCAGACTCATCCACGTCAATTTTGAAGATCACATCACTCTGAATGCCCGATTTCAGGGCTTCAACAGGATATTTCGGGAGTGCCTCGTGAGCAACGTTTCCGTTGATGACTGCGGCGGCAACTCGGATCATCCGAGGACGCGATGGCTGCGGTTGCGCTTGCGGGGTGGGCGTAGTTTGCGCCAGGCTGACGGCTGTTGAATAAGCGAATAAAAGAACCGCCAATTTCACTCGGAACGTACAATTCACCTCTTCACAATTCCTCTCTACGAATTACCAGCGCCCGTTCTCTCATTCCATTTGCCGCCGCGCGCTGTAGTAGCCACATCGATGTTATTGCGCGTGGCGTTCGGGTTAGGACGGGTACGACTCTACATGATTTCTCTACTCCGTGCGCAGAGCCTCCACGGGATCGAGGCGGGAGGCGCGCCATGCGGGGACGAGGCAGGCGACGGCGGCGACAGCGAGCAGCGCGATAGTCACGATCACGAAGACGATAGGGTCGAGCGGCTGCGTTCCATAAAGCAGGGAGCGGATGAGGCGGGTGACAGCGGCGCTGGCGGCGAGGCCGAGGACCAGACCAATAATTGCAGGGCGGAGGCCGTCGGCGAGCATGAGACGCAGGACGTGTTCGCGCTGGGCGCCGAGGGCGATGCGGATACCGATCTCGCCGGTGCGCTGAGACACGATGTACGAAAGGACGCCGAAGAGGCCGACGGCTGCGAGGATGAGCGAGAGCACGGCAAAAACGAGCAGCAGAAGGGCATCGAAACTGGCTGCGGCAGTGTCCTTGCCGATGATCTGGTCAAGCGTAAGGACGTCGGCTACGGGCAGGGCGGGGTCGAGCTGGGCCACGACCCGCTGCACGGGCAGAGCCATGCTTAGAGGGTCAGAAGCTGTGCGCACGGCCAACTCCAGATCACCGCGCAACCCACCGTAGAGAGGATAGTAGACGGTGGGGCGAGGGTCGCGGCTCACAACCTCGCGGACGTCGCTCACCACCCCGATGATCTCGCTGCTAGGGGTGGGTTTTTCGTTCAACTCGCCATTGTTGGGATCGACCACGTGCTTGCCGATCGGGTCTGTGTTGGGCAGAAACTGGCGCACAAACGACTGGCTCACGATGACGTATTGCCGACGCGTGAGACGCTCCTCAGCTGAGAAATAACGGCCGCGCAGCAGAGGCATTTCGATTGCCTTAAAATAGCCGGGATCAACGAAGCGAACCGAAGCGTCCCAGAACTGACCCTTTGGCGGGGGCGGTATTTCGGGGATGGTGAAGGCGTCGTCCGAGCAGTGGCCCTGACCGGGCAGGCAGGTGCTGATGCCCGCGCTTCGGACGCCGGGCAGAGCGCGCACGCGCTCGAGCAGCTGCTCGATAAAGGCGAGCTTCTTCGCTTCTTCCTTGTAGGCTGCATCTGGCAGGTTGACGCTCACGTGCAGAACGTTCGCGGTCGGCACGCCGATATCGACGGCCCGCAGGTGTTGAAAGCTGCGGAGAAATAATCCCGCGCCAACCAGCAGCACGACGGTAAGCGCGACCTCGATGGAGAGCAACGCGCGACGCAGGGCGACGCTGCCGCGGCTGCCGCTCACCGAGCGGGAAGACTCCTGCAAAGTGCGCAGAACCTGCTCTTCGTCTTCAACGAGGGCTGGTGCGAGGCCGGAGGCTATGCCGCAAAGCGCGGCGAGACCGATGGAGAACAGGACCACGGTGAAATCGAGATGAATGGACTCGAAGCGGGGCAGATCGGTCCGCTGATGGAGGAGCCATTTCAAGGCCAGCTGGGCGAAGAGCAAACCGAGCAGGCCTCCGGCGAGCGACAGCAATATGCTCTCGCTGACGCGCTCCTGAAGCAGTCGGACCTTTGAGCCGCCGAGAGCGGTGCGGATTGCCGCTTCCTTGCGGCGCGAGGCAGAGCGCGCCACCAGAAGATTGGCAATATTCAGACACGCGATCAGGAGAAGGCATCCGGTGGCGGCAAAGAGCGCGTAGAGCAGCGTCTTGACCTTATAGGTTTCGGCGTCGAGAAGCGGGCGAACGTAGGCTGCGTCGAAGACGGGACCCTCGGGCAGTTGTTTGCGCACCTGCGCGGAAATGTTGCTCAGATCGGCCTGGGCAGCCGCAAGTGTGACGCCGTGCTTCAGCTTGCCGATGATCGTGAAATTATGCGAGTCGTGCGACGCCATTACCTGCGGGGGCACTTCCGGATACACAGGCACCCAAAGCTGCACCCGCGGATTGGGGTAGGCGAACCAGGCGGGCAGAATGCCGACAACGGTGTACGGCTTGGAATCAAGCAGGATGGTGCGGCCGACGATTGCAGGATTGCCTCCGAAGCGCCGCTTCCAGAAACCCCAGGTGAGGACAGTGGTTTCATTGGCGCCATATTTATCGTCGTTGGGCATGAAGAGCCGGCCATATGCAGGCTGGACGCCGAGCACTGGAAGCGCAGCCCAGGAAGAGGCCACGGCGTGGATTCGTTCGGGAAGCTGGCCGTCGGTCGAGGAGAAATTGCCGTCGGTTTCGGTGCTGATGGCGATGTGCTGGAAGGTGCGATTCTCCCGCTCCCAGCTTTGGAACGTGCCCCCAGCGACCACATTGTTGTTGAATTTGAGCTTCGTGTCTGCCTCATAAACCGCCACCAGGCGATCCACATCGGGGAGCGGCAGTGGCTTAAGTAGAACGGAATGCACGACGGTGAAGAGCGCCGCCGAGGCGCCGATTCCCAGAGCCATTACGACGATGGCAACAACCGAAAAGCCGGGGGTGCGAACGAGAGTGCGGATGCCGTAACGGAAGTCGCGGATGAGTGAGTCGAAGACCCCGGAAGAGGATGCGGCCATGGAGGGATTATCCATGTGGCGAAGTGATGGTCAAGGGACTGTGTGACCGGCGGGTCGCGAAGTAGAAACCCGGCGGGGTTGGATTCCTATCCTGTATAAGGTTTCCGGAGGATGCATGCAGATGGATCGACGAGACTTTATCCTGACGGGAAGCGCCACTCTGGCCAGCTTGCTTGCCTTGCCCCATTCGCGGGCTTTTTCGCAGATGGCAAAAGAAAAGGTTTCCCCGGGGTATTCGACCGCGCGTCTCCCGCTGTTGTTCGGCACCGATTACTATCCCGACCAGACCCCAGAGAGCCTTTGGGAACAGGACGCCTCGGCCATGGCGGCCGCGGGCATCACCAATGTGCGCATCGCGGAATTCGCCTGGGGGCTTATGGAGCCGCGGGAAGGGAGCTTCGACTTCAAATGGCTGGAGCGCGTGGTTGGCATTCTCCATGCTCAGCAGATATCCGTCATCCTCGGAACGCCATCGGCGGCACCGCCTCCGTGGCTGACGCAGAAGTATCCCGAGGTGCTGCTGGTCAACGAGCACGGGGTCACGCTGAGTCCTGGCACTCGCCGCTTTACCTGCCCCACGAATGCAACCTATCGCCGTCTCTCACTGGCGATCGCGACCGAGATGGCGCGCAATTTCAACTCGACACCCGGCGTCATCGGCTGGCAGATCGATAACGAACTGACACTTGGCGAATCCGGGCGCTGCTACTGCCGTTTCTGCCGCGAAGGATTCCAGCAGTGGCTGCGCGGCAGATACCCATCGCTGGACGCGATCAACCAGGCGTGGGGGACGGTCTTCTGGAGCAACACTTACACTGACTTTTCGCAGATTCCGGTGCCGCTGCCTTCGGGCGCTCCGCCCAATCCCGGGTTTGCGCTCGATTACGACCGTTACCAGAGCTATGCCAATGTCTCCTTTCTTGAAGAGCAGCTGGCTATGCTGCGCAAGCTCTGTCCGACTCACTTCGTTACCACCAACAACGTCGGGCTTGTCGACACCATTGACATGCGCGACCTGTACCGCAATCTCGACTTTGCCTCCGCGGATAACTATCCAGGGTTCTTCGCGATTCTTCTGAACGGCGCTGACTCGGGAGCCAGCCGGCCGCCAGACGCGATAGCGACCACGAGTGCTTTCGGGCACGACATCATGCGCAGTGTGAAGGACGGCGAGCCTTTCCTCATCATGGAAGAGCAGACCGGCAAGGCAGGGCAGCCCTTTTTCTCGCCGCAACCCGAGCCGGGCCAGCTGCGGCTCTGGTCTTACCAGGCAGTCGCGCATGGAGCCATGGGGATTAACTATTTCCGCTGGGACACGGCTGACTTCGGCGCCGAGGAGTACTGGCATGGGCTGCTCAAGCATGACCGGTCGCACAGCGTCGGCTTTGATGAAATTCAGAAGACCATCGGCGAGCTCAAGTCTTTAGGTCACGACGCGCTCAACGCCCGGTACGAGGCCGATCTTGCCCTCTGCTACGATCCCACCTCGAGCTGGGCACTGACCATTCAACCGGGCCAGCCCAAGGTCAAGTACCTTTCGGAGCTGCTGCCGTGGTATGGCTCGATGGGGGCGTCCCACGCCGGCGTGGATATCGTCAACGCCACTCAGGAGCTTTCCCGATACAAGGTTCTCTGCGCGCCGGTGATGTATGTCGTTTCTCAGGAGCAGGCCAAGCGTATCCGCGGCTTTGTCGAGAACGGCGGGACGTTCATCGCGGGCTTTCGCCTGGGGGTAAAGGACGAGCACAGCCGCATTGTCGATACGCCGCTGCCCGGGCTGCTGCGCGACGTGATGGGAGTCGAGCTGTTCGATTATCAGCCGATTTATTCAGAGAAGCAGAGCGTTCAGTTCTTCGGGCCACTCGCCGGGCCGAACGCCGAGTGCCGCATCTGGGCCGACATCCTGAGTCCGCAGAAGGCGGAGGTGCTTGCGTCATACACCGGCGGCGCTTATGCAGGCAAGGCGGCCATTACTTCGCATAGTTACGGCAAGGGAAAGGCGATCTACATCGGCGCTCACCTTGAAGCCAAGGATCTGGCCCGGGTGCTTCTTATACTGATGGCAATGAGCGGTGTTTCGCGACCGATTCAGGCACCACCGGGCGTTGAGGTGACCACGCGCCGGACGGACGGGCAGGCATGGACTTATGTCTTGAATCACAATGCGAAGACACAATCTGTAACTATCGCTGGCACCTATCAGGATTTGCTCAGCAAGTCGACGGTTTCCGGACCGATGAGCATCGAGCCTTATGGGGTGAGGGTTCTGGTGCAGGCCTAGCGCGTTCATCTGTAGTGAAGCGCCCTGCGATTACTGTCCGCCTTTGAGGTGGGACAGGAAAGCTGTGAGTTCTTCGGGCAGGGGCGCTTTTAGATCGAGGGGCTCGCCGGTGCGAGGGTGAGTGAAGCGGAGCTCGGCGGCATGGAGGAAGTTGCGGTCGAGGGAGATGGCTTCGGGCTCGGGGTCGGATTTCTTTCGGCGCGCGGTGCGTGGGGACGGCGATGCGTGCGGGTGCTCCGTAGAGGGTGTCGCCGACGACGGGATGCCCAATAGACGAGAGATGCACGCGGATCTGGTGGGTGCGGCCGGTTTCGATGCGGACAGAGACGAGTGTGAATGCACCGAAGCGTGAGGTGATGCGCTCGAGGACGGTGTAGTGTGAGATGGCAGTGCGGGCTCCGGCCTCCAACGATTCGCGGCGGGTGGTCATGCGGGTGCGGCGGATGGCATCGCGGGCGATGGCGGCGGAGATGGTTCCGCGGTCGGCTTTGACGTGGCCGTGGACGAGGGCGATGTAGGTCTTGTGCACCTGGCGGCGGGAGAACATTTCGCCGAGTTTGAGATGGGCAGCATCGTTGCGGGCGACGATGATGAGTCCGCTGGTCTGCTTGTCGAGGCGGTGGACAATGCCGGGACGGAGCGGGCCTCCGGTGGTTGAGAGCTGGCGGTAGTGATTCAGCAGCGCGTTGACAAGAGTGCCGCGGTTGCGGGCATCATCTGTGGCTCCCGAGCCGGCGTGAACCATCATGCCGGCGGGTTTGTTGATGACAGAGAGGTCGGCGTCTTCGTAGACGATGTTGAGCGGGAATATCTTCGGGCGTGGCGTGCAGGGGTGGTGGCGTGGGCTCGCCAAGAATCTCGATGGATTCGCCGCCGCGCAGTTTGAGTGAAGGCTTTGCGGCGGCGCCATTAACGAGGACTTGCAATTCGGAGAGCAGGAGCTGGACACGGGCGCGGCTGATGTTTTCGATTTGTGCGACAAGCCAGGCGTCGAGGCGCTGTCCGGCAGCTTCCGGTGGAACGGTGTGAGTGGTGGGGTTCACGGCTTGGGCTCGCCGGGGCCGGCGAGTCCCTGGGGCCAGAAGGCGGAGTTGGGTTCGGATGGGGGCATGGGCGGCGCATTGGGCGGCAGATAGCTGTGCTGTAGCAGCCAGTTGCGAAGGAGCCCGGGCCAGGTGGAGAGCGGCAGGATGGAGCCGCAAAGTCCGCAGCCGTGGTTAGCGTAGTCGTAAATGTGCAGCTCGGAGGGTACGTGGGCGCGTTCGAGGGCACGGTAGAAGTCGAGCGAGTTCTCGACGGGCACAGTGGCGTCGTTGGTGGTGGCCCAGATAAATGTGGGCGGCGTTTGCGCGGTCACAGCGAACTGGTTGGAGTACTCGTGGGCAAGTGCGGGGTCGGGATCGGGGCCGAGGAGATTCCTGCGGGAACCGGTGTGCGCGATAGCGCCTTCCATGCTGATGACGGGGTATTCGAGGATCATGAAGTCGGGCTTGCAGGACTGCGAGTCGACCGGATCGGAGGGCGCCGGGGAATTCGTCGCCGTTGAAGTTACAGATTCGCAGTGCGTGCCGAGCGAAGAAGCGAGATGGCCTCCGGCGGATGATCCCCAGACGCCGAGGCGATTGGGGTCGATGCTGTATTCGACGGCGTGAGCGCGAATGAGGCGCATGGCGCGGCGTCCATCGTCGATCTCAACAGGATAGCGGTAGGGAGCGACGCGGTAATCGAGGACAAAGGCGGCCATTCCTTGAGCGTTGAGCCAGGTGGCAAGCTGGAAGCCTTCGTGGCCCATGGCGACATGCTCGTATCCTCCGCCGGGAATAACGAGGACGGCGGCGCTGGTGGAGCGCGTCTTAGGCAGGAAGGCGTACATCCGGGGCTTGTCGGCTTCGCCGTCGCCCAATGCGCCGGGCGCTCCGTGGAGGTAGAGTCCTCCTTGATAGAGATAGATGGGCGGCGGAATGGCCGCCCCGGCCTGGGCATGAAGAAGCTGTGCAAGAGAAAGAGCGACCAGCGAGCAGAGCTTAGGGAGCAGGTGGCGAGTCATCGGTAGAAGTATATCGATGTGGACTGTTTTTGCGGTCGAGCCAGAGTGCGCCTCCGAGAAGGACGGCGGCGATGGAAAGCGCGAGCGATGAGGCTGGACGGGTCTGGCTGGCGCGGCAGAGTTCGAGGAATGGGGTGGTGAGGCCGAACAAAAAGAGCGCGGCTCCGGCGAGTTCGCCGTCGTGATGGCGGCGCGGGAGATACCAGTTCAAAAGCGCAAAGACGATGAGAGCGGTTGCCGTCTCGTAAAGTTGGGTGGGATGCAGAGGGATGCCCAACGGCGTGCGATACCAGAGGGCAGCGATGCGGCTGGTGTAGGTCACCGACCAGGGCAGCGCGGCGGGCGTGCCGAAGTCGAGCCCAGCGAGGAAGGCTCCGATGCGATTGATGGCAACTGGCGAGGGTGGCAGCCGGGGCGAGCGCCTCCGCGACGCGGAGCAGGGGCAGGCCTTCTGAAAGCGAGTATAAGACCGCGGCGGCGATGCCGAGCGCGACGCTGGCGGGGGCGATCCACCAATCGCGTTCGCCGGTGAGGCCGAGAATCCAGAACGGATGCTGACGGAAGATGCTGAAGTGAGCGGCGACGAGCAGCAGGCGCGCAGAGATGAGGGCGGTGAGGATGGCAGTGAGCGAGAGAGTCCAGACTCTTATTGGGGTCGAGCGAGAGGCGGCGGGCGAAGTGGACGGCGGCGGCAAGCGCGACGACGAGGGCGAGCGCGGTGAGGGCTCCGTAGGTGGGGATGGCGATGTGTCCGAACTGGAGAAGGCGGGGATGCACGGAGGAGAGTCAGGCTCGGCCGGAGTCGCGATTGGCGTCTCGCCGTACTTTAATCAGGCCGCCGAGGAGCAGAGCGATGGAGAGGCCGATGCAGAGCCCTTCGATGAAATCCATGGTATCGCCCCTGAGGTTGGCGACGAAGCGGAAGATGAGGCCAAGGGACAGCGCGGCGAGACCGCCCGCAAGAAACCACCATTCACCGGAGACTTTTTTCATGGCGCGATTTTTTCGGGGCGACGCGTGTTAAGTAAAGACCGACCCACTGGGCCGTGCAGTAGCGCGCCGGTGAACCCGTCCTAAGACGGTGGGAACTCTCCGCGGCTCTTTAGGCATTCCGGACTGGCGGACACTGCACACCGAGCCGATTGTCGAGTCGAGCTCCCTGTTCAATGAATGTAGGTTCAACCAGCGTTAGCCACCACACCTGCTTTGCAGGCCGGTCTCTGAGTGGATGCTAACGGGGGTGCGGCGGGAATGCAAGTTCTTGACAAAGGCGAATCTTTCGTTTCGGGAATCAAGAATTTGTTGTCTGAGCGGCCGCACCGATCCGGGAATCGGTGGCAAGAGAAATTTACATCGCAGGCAATGGGCTTTTGCTCGGTGCCAGGATTTCGTCCAGGCGATCGGGCGAGCCGTCGACGCGTTCGAGCGACGGATACCGCATTCCGTCGTAGTACGGGATGGAGGCGGTCCAGTAATGATTCTCCTTGCGTAATTGCAACTGCAGCGGTTGCTTATCCTTCTCGGCCGCCAGGATGGCTTCGCGCAGAACCTGCGCGGTGTAGGCGGTGCCATTGACGGAGACCAATTGCATATCCGGCGTTATGCCAGCCTTGAATGCGGGGCTGCCCCACCATACGTTTCCGACCTCCCCAGGTGCGCCAGAGACTCCCCTTCCGAAGGAGCCGACGGAGAAGCCCAGCGAGGTTGAGAAGTCCGCGATGCCGCGTTTTGCCAACTCCTTCTCCCGCCATTCGATGGGTTTGTCGGTGTAGACAAGCTTGTAGCCGCCCTGGGTGAAGCCATTCATGGGTACCTCAGGATGCAGATCGTAGACGCGCTCCTGGAGGAAGGTTCGCCAGTCATAGGGAGCGACCTCGTTCAGGTCTTTGACGACGTCGTCGAGTGTGTACTGATAGGTGATGAAGCTGCCGTTGTATACACCGAGGAACTTCTTGCAGAAATCGTCGAGCGATTTCTGATCGTTGGTCAGTTCGCGGATCTTCGTGTCCGCGTCCAGCCAGATCAACATGCCTTCGGTGTAGTAATCTTCCGGGCGCTGGTAGCTGACCCAGCTCACCGCATGCCGCTGCGAGACGATGGGCTGGTTGGTGGTGTCGACCAGAGGCCGCCAGTCGCGTCCGCGGCTGATGGCGAAGCCCGCGGCAGTGTTGGCGAGGATGTCGCGCGTCTGTTCCGCCGTGCGCATGCCGGCGCGGGCGGTCAACACGTTGCCCCAGTACTGGGTCATGCCTTCGTATACCCACAGCAGGTCATCGCGCATGGGATCGTTGAAGTTCGGCGTCCAAAGGTCGGCCGGGCGGCGGAATTTGCCGTTCCATGAGTGCGTGTACTCGTGGCCAAGGAGATCGCGGCCGAGAACGCCGCCCGCCCAATCGGTGAGGTAGTCGGTGCGGAGTCCGTCTTCGCTCGATTGATGATGTTCGAGGCCGATGCCGCCAACTTTATCGCTCAGCAGGAGCAGGAAGTCGTAGTGCTTGTAGTGGTGCGAGCCATAGAGCTTGTCGGCCTCAGCGGCGAGATTCTTGTGTGCCTGAAGTTCTTCGGGGGTCATCTTCAGGTCTTCCGGCTTGTCGGCCACGATGTTGAGGTGCACGGGATCGGTGGGTGTGGGCGACAGGTCGATGCGGCTGTAATAGAGGCCCGCGTAGAGCGGCGAATCTACCAGCGTGTTGAGGGTGGTGCGCTCGAAGCGAACGGTATCGCCCTGGTTGGACGCCGTTTCGAGCGCGGTCGCATATTTCCAGCCGGAGGGAAGCTTCAGCGTGGGGTCGAAGGAAATGTCTCGCGAGAAATATCCGGCCGGATACATCACTACTTCGTTCCATGCCAGATCGGCAATTGCGTCGGAGACCTCGATGCGGCCTGCGCTGGGCTTGATGGGCGAGAGATAGTCGAAATCCAGGCCTACGGTCTTCGCGCCGGGGCTCAGCGGTACGTGGAAGGCGTACATGTTCACGCGGTCGCGCACCCACTGCACACGCTTGCCGTCTACGGATGTGACGATTCCAGCGAGAGCTGAAATCGGGCCTGACGGCTCATGGTCGCCAGGGATCCACTCGGGATAGAGCAGGACCATTTCTTTCGCGCCCGGCCCCTTTGTCGTTTCCACGGGGATCTCCTCGTGCACCTTCCAGACGCGGTCGGTAATGTCGGCAATGTCGACGGAGAGCTGGATCGGTCCGGCATAGGGCTTGTCCACCGGAGCCACGATGGCGGGTGGCATCGGGGTCGGCTCAGGCTGGGGCTGAGGAGTATTTTGGGCGGTGGCCGCGAGGGTGAGGGCAGAGACGGCAAGCAGCACGGGAGCAAAACGCGTCATGTAAAAAGTGTAAACGCGCCCGCGCCCGACTGCCCAAAGAAGGGAGTCGAAGATGGGAGTTAAGGGGGAGCCGGATTGGAGATATCCGGCTGCCCGAATTTGCAGGTTAGTGATGGTCAGGGTTGAAAGGGAGCGGTGAGCCAGGGTCTGAAGGTCACCCCGGGCTGAACGATAGTGGCGCAGCCGCTTGTGCCGGGGCCGGTTGCACATCCCCACCAATTAAAGTTCGCGTTGACAACGCCGGTGCCGATGTTGTCGACGCCGACGCCGTTGAAATCAAAGTTGTTGAAGTGGGCGCTGATTTGATTGGAAGGCGCATTGAAGGCGACGCCGATGGATTCGTCATAGATGGTGTTCTGCGAAACCACGGTTCCATTGACAGGCGCCTTGCTGAAGAGGTTGATACCCGTGGGTCCGGAGGTGGCGGCGTCTTCGGTGTCCTTTCCGTTGCCCCAGATGCGGTTACCGATGATCATGTTGTCGTCCATATTGACGGGCGGCGCCGGGGCGGGAGCCGCAGCGTGATTGTGCATGGTGACGCCGGGCAATCCGTTATCGTACAGGTCATTGTCGATGACAACGTTGCCTGAGTCGCGGGTGCCGGGGAAGGGAGCGAAGATACCGACTCCCGCACCGGCGCCGGGAACCTGGAAGCCGTTGCGGGTGACATCGTTGTGGGCGATGGTGTTATTGAATACGCCGTAAGGCAACTTCGCATTGGCCGGGGGGTGGGAGGCGAGTGTTATGCCGCAGTCGTATGGGTTGTCGTGAACGGAGTTTCCGGTGATGAGATTGTTGTTGTTGGTGCCGGTTTCGTCGGTGATGAGGATTCCGCCTGAGTTCTTCTCTACGTCATTGCCAACCACAGAGGAGTGATTCGAGCCCATCAGGTGAATACCTTCGCCGCAGTCGTCACCTTCGTTGGTTTCGAAGGGCGGGATGCCGGGACATGCGCCGTTGTCGATATCGAGCGCCTTGTTGTTGTTGAGGACATGATTGCCGGTGATGGTGACGTTGGAGCCACTCACAACGAGGATGCCTTCAAAATTAGCGTTCTCGACTGTGAAACCGGAAACGAGCACGTTCGATATACCGAGTGGGGGAGCGGTGGTGAAACCGTTAACGAAGATTCCGTTGGGCAGTCCGGTGGCGTCGATGGTCGGGTGGCTACCTGAGGCGGCAACCAGGGAAAGCGTCTTGGTGATGACTACCGCTTCTTTGTAAGTGCCTTGCGAGACCTGAATGACGTCTCCGGGAGATGCGGCGGCGACGGCCGCGGAGATGGTGGATTTGCAGCCAGAGGTTCCGCCGGGGTTTACGCAGATGGTGGTGGCAGCGGTCAAAGTGGAAACCGCGAACAGCGACAGCAGGCCTAATCCGACGAGATGGCGCGTGGAGTGGGCCGGGGTGATTCTTTCGTTCTTACGCATGACGTTCTCCTGATCCGGGGTTAAATCTAGGGTTAAGAGCTTGTTTCGCGAGCAACCAGAGGTGAGGCTTAATGAGGGGAGGAGGGACCGGCGACGATGGTAGTCCTGCGTGCCACTATGCACAAGGGGTAATCGATGAATTATGAGCGGGGCACGTATTGGTGGCGGTACGGAGGATCTTTCTTCGACAGTTTGAGTTACCAAGGTTCTGATGGGGAACCGGCGAAGTCTCATAGTCGAATGAAAAACACCCGCTACACCTTCTTTATTCCCGGCGCGCGGAGATCGTCTTCGCGTTCGCCTATTCAATTGCGAATAAATGGACAGTCGTTCGCGGGTTTCAGCCCGAGCACGCCGTTCTATATCCACAACGGTGATCGCGATGATGGCAGGCAGGTTCGGGCTTGGCCGTGAAGCCGACGACGAGGCATCACTTGCGGGTTGCTGATGATGAGTTGGGTGGCCAGGCGATCTGGCCGTTGCCGCGGAAAGCCAGATTGGCGATCTGACCTGCGCGGGCTGCGGCGACTCCTGCTTCGACCGGTGCGTTAGGCTCTTTGCGCGATCGCACGCATGCGAAGAAATTCTCCATGTGCGTGATCGTCCCGTCGCGGAAGCTATCTTCCTTGAGGACGGGATTCTGGTTAGCGGGAATGCCCTCGCGGTAGACGGTAAATCCGCTGCGATTGATTTTCAGGGTGGCTTCGGTCCCACGAAATTCAAGGCCGCCGTCGTCGATGGAGGAGGCCATCATGCCTTCATAGACAACGTCGAATCCGGGATAGCGGAAGGCTGCCTGGACGGTGTCGGGGCAGTCCCATTGTTCGAAGATGTATTTGTCGCCGAGCATCTGGGCTACACGCGGCTGATCGGCCTTCATGGCCCAGTGTGCGACGTCGATCCAATGGGTGAACAGGTCGGTCATCGCGCCGCCGCCGAAATCCCAGAACCAGCGCCAGCGGAAGAATTTTTCTTCACTGTATGGCTGGTCGGGCGCGCCTCCCAGCCAAAGCTTCCAGTCGAGCGCTTGCGTATCAACTGGCTTGTGCGGCCAGTTGCGCAGATAGTTTTGCCACCAGTAAGTGCGTACCTGCGGGACGCGGCCGAGGCTGCCGCCCTGGATCAGATCGACGGCGTCACGAAAGTGCGTCCAGCTGCGCTGCTGCATGCCGCATTGCAGAATCTGCTTGCCGGAGCGGACGGCTTTGGTGAGCGTGGCGCCTTCTTCGACGGTATGGGTGACCGGCTTTTCGAGATACACGTCCTTGCCGGCGGCGAGAGCATCGACTGCCATCTGAACGTGCCAGTGGTCGGGTGAGGCGATGAAGACGGCGTCGATTTCTTTCTCGAGCACCTCGTGATAGTCGAGATGGGTGCTGGCTGTGCCGCCAGACCGCTCCTTCACGGCGTCGCGGCGCGGGCCGTAGACGTCACTCACGGCGACAATCTGGCAAGGGCCGACTTTGTCGGCGCAGTCGAGCAGGGTCTGCATCCGGCCTCCGGCTCCGATGACGCCGATGCGAAGAGTGTCGTTTGCGCCGAGCACTTTGGTTGAGGCGAGGGCGGTGAGTCCGCTGGCGATGAGAAAACTGCGACGGTCGGGCTTATATGACATGGCGGCGCTGTCCCTTTGTTCCGCCGACCATTATCTATGAGGAGCGGGATCAGGGAAGAGGGACGTCCTCAAAGTAGGGAGGTTCGCCAGAGATGATTTAGCCCGGATGAAGCGATTCCTGCCCAGCCAGAGGAGCGGCTAACTGATCTTGCGTTCTTCGCCCAGGACGGAGTCGAGCAGGCCGGTGAGCGAGTGGGCGCGGGTGCGAATGGAGGCGCGGGTCTCGTCAGTTGTTCCGGTGGGGGTGTTGTATCGCCGCTCGAGTGTGGCGAGCTCGTCGGCGATGTTGAGGGCGGCGAGGACGGCGACGCGAAGGGAGTCTACTGTTTTTCCGTGGGACGCGACGGCGCGCATCTTGGCGTCGACGATATCGGCGAGACGGTGGATGTAGTCGGGGTCGTCGCCGCGAAGGTGGTAGGTCTGGTCGTAGATGTCGACCGAGATGTAGTCGACGTTTTCAGGGGCGCTGGTCTTCGGATCGTTCGAGCTGGCCGGCGCGGGCTGGGTCCTGTTGGCTTCGGTCATCCGCGATTGCTCTCCTGAATTCATCCTGTGATTTCGTCGAGGTGCTTGAGGAGGCGCTCGACGCGTGTGCGGACCGTCTCGCGCTCCTGCTCGAGGGTCTCGATCTGGGCGGTGTCGCTTGCGTTCTGCTCGGTGAGCTGCTGGAGCTTGTGTTCGAGCGATGCGATGCGCTGCTCGGCGGCGGCGCGTGCGTCACGCTCCACCTTGAGAAGCTCGACTGTGCGCAGCACCCGCTGCTCGAGCGCGCTGAAGTCATCGGCGGCGAGTGGAAGTTCGGGTTCCTGAACGGCGGCTGCGGTCGACATGCGAGTTTCTCCTGAAGCTGGTTTCTACGCGAAGTATATCGCTGGGGGGCCGGAGGAAATCGCAGAAAGTGCCCGAGCGGGTGCCGTGTTGGGTACCGATGAAGGGCTCAGGGCTCAGGGCTCAGGGCACAGGGCACAGGGCTCACGAACTGCAGGTCCGTCGGCTTCGTGTGCCAGTGGTGCGCGCACGGGATGACAGAATGTGGCGGATGAATGCGTTCGAGAAGCCGCTGCTTACACGCGCAGTTTTCCGCCGATTGATTCCATCGCGGAGATGATCTGCTGCGAGAACTGTTGCAGCTCTTCTTCGCGCAGGGTGCGCTCCTGCGACTGGAAGACGGTGCCAAGGAGGAGCGAGAAGTGTCCGGTGGGGATGGATTTTGATTCGCGGAGGATTTCTTTTGGTTCGATGCTGCGCAGCTCGGGGATGTCGAGTGAACGGAGCTTGTCTTCGATTGCCGCGTAAGTGATGGAGTTGGGAAAGAGCAATGAGAAGTCACGGCGGACGCGCTGGAAGCGCGACAGCTCGCGGACGAGCGGCTGGCGGAGCTTCTGTTTGTAGAGGCGGTCGAGGTAGATTTCGCCGATGAAGACGGTCTGCTTGAGCTTGCGGCGCTCGGCTTCGGTGGGATGAAGCTGGCCGAACCAGGCGACGGTGGCTCCGTCGAGAGCGGCGCGCGCGGAGCAGCCGGGGTGCAGCCACACAGGTAACTGCAGGTTGTCGAAGTAAAGGGAGCGTGACGAGAATTTACCGAGCAGCTCTTCGACGGTGCCCTTGAGGTCGTAGAAGGTGATGTCGGCATCGGTCAGGGCGTGGCCGGTTGCGCCGATGGCGAGAGGGGGCTTTTCGTCGACGCGGTCAGGACTGCCGCTGAAGACTGTTCCCATCTCGAAGAGGGCTGCGTCTTCAACGTCGCGGTTGAGATTGAGGGCGAGCATGGAAAGCATGCCGGGCAACAGCGATGGCCGCAGCATGCCGGCTTCCTCGCTGAGCGGGTTGCCCATGGCGACAGCCGAGTTGGGCTGAGGCGCGAAGAGCGCGGCGTCATCGGCGGCGCAGAAAGTGGAGGAGATGGCCTCGGTCCAGCCGAGGGCGAGCAGCGTACAGCGAACGGTGGCTTCCTGTTCGGCGTGGGGTAGTTCGACGACCGAACCGGCGAAAGCGGGCAGCGTGTTGCGGAAGCGATTATATCCGTAGACGCGGGCGATCTCTTCGATGAGGTCAATCTCGCGCTCAAGGTCGAGACGCCAGCTTGGGAGCGTGACGTTGTAGGACGGGCTGTCCGTGGGCGAGGCCGCGCCAGATTCGGTGGATACAGCACGGGACGGGTCAAGGGATGAAGTCGAGCCCGTCGTATGAGGCGATGGGTGACCGTTTTTCGCAAGCGAGCAGCCGAGGCCGGTGAGGATGGTCTCGGCGGTGGCTGCGGTGATGCCCTGCTCGTCCTCTGTCGGCCCGAGGATACGGCGCACTTCGCCAAGGCTGAAGACAATGGCAGGGCGCTTTGCGGTGCGGGCTTCGGCTTCAGGGATGACGATGTCGGTGAAAGGGCCAGCCTGATGGCCTCCGGCTTCGAGCAGGATGCGGCTGACGAGGGCCGAGGCGACGGGAGGGGCGTTGAAGTCGGCACCGCGCTCGAAGCGATGAGACGCGTCGGTGTGGAGCAGGTGGCGCTTGGAGGAGCGGCGCACGGTGACGGGGTCGAACCACGCGGCTTCGACGAGGACGTTCTTTGTCTCGGCGGTGATCATCGAGTCCCAGCCGCCCATGACGCCGGCAATGCCGAGGGCCTTCTTCTCGTCGGCAACGACGAGGTCGTCGGGGTCGAGGGTGCGCTCCACTCCATCCAAGGTGCGGAGCTTTTCGCCTTTGCGCGCTCGGCGCACGACGATTCCGCCTTCGAGTTTGTCGCGATCGAAGACGTGGGTGGGTTGTCCGATGGCCAACGTGCAGTAGTTAGTGGCGTCAACCGCCTTCGAAATGGGTTTCTGCTCGAGGAGGCGGAAGCGCTCGGCGACGATGCCAGTCGAAGGCTGGATGGTGACGTTGCGGAGGACGCGCGCGGTGAAGCGTCCGCATAGTGACGTTTCTTCGATGGTAACGGGAAATGCGGAGCCGGAATGTGGCTCGGGCATTGCCGCTTCGATAGGCTCGAGCTTCGATCCGTAGATGATGGCTGCTTCGCGGGCGATGCCGTAGTGATTCATGGCGTCGACGCGGTTGGTGGTGATGTCCATCTCGAAGAGGGAGCCGTTCGCGCCGAGGTCAGCGCCTGCGGCGTCTTTCAAATCGAAGACACCTTCGACGGCGATGCCGCGCAG
>CAWAYO010000075.1:0-86015 GCA_963786085.1 uncultured Acidobacteriaceae bacterium | reverse complement strand
ACCGATTCATTCTAAGGGATGGGTCTGTAACCGTTTGATTCTAAAGCACAAGACTGAGACTGATTGATTCGAAACGATTTATGGTGTTCATTTTGCTATCAAGGGTCGACGGTTCTGTAACTGTTTCATTCTAAAGTACCAAGCTGAAATCGATTCATTCGAAAAGGCTTACACACCAATATGACAAAAGGCCCCGCTGCGAGGGTAGCGAGGCCTTTTATCTTCTCTATTTCTATTTTAGCGGTTTGGAGGAAATTATCGGCCAGCAAAGGCAAGCGGAAAAAATCAGAGTTTGCCCGTAGCCGTCGTGGCACAACCAGCACCATAAAGAGATGAGCGAAAATCCCACCCAATCAGCCTTAGCTATTCAGGGCCGAAACGGTAATAAACCCACGCGACCCGAGGGTCGGATACCAGCTTCTTTCGTCAGCCACATGCCTCGGAACCTTTCTGTCCGCTCGGGCAAAACAGCATGAAGTGAAAAACAAAGTCAGTCCTCAACAGAAATCGCGGGCGACCTGGGTTCAACTGTTTCTGGTTGGAGGCCGTGCTAAATTACCGTTGTCAGAGAGGTCTCGACGGGAGATCGTAACACTCAAATGAGAGTGCTATACGTCTTGAGGACGCTTGATCCGGCGTGGGGCGGGCCGGTGGAAGGTGTTCGGCGCATGTCGCAGGCGTTGATCGGTCTTACTAACGGCGCCACGTCAGTCGAGATAGCCTGTTCGGATCCGCCAAATGCAAACTGGCATTCAGATTGGCATTCTCCGGTGCATGCTCTTGGAGCCGGTAAACTCGGCATGTACGGCTACAATGCGGCGCTTGCCCGATGGCTCAGGTCTGAAGTGAAACGCTTCGATGTGGTTGTGGTATCGGGCATATGGATGTATCACTCGTTGGTTACCCGTGCCGCAGCAGCGAATGCCCGTGTTCCCTATCTGATCTATGTGCACGGAGCGCTCGATCCATGGTTCAAGAAGTACTATCCTGCGAAGCATATAAAGAAGGCAATTTACTGGAGACTGGTCGAGCGTCGCGTGTTTCAGGATGCCGCCAAAGTAGTTTTTACAACTGAAGAAGAACGGACCCTGGCGCGGAATGCCTTTCGTCCCTATTGCTGTCAGGAGCAGGTGATCTCTTACGGAACGGCTCGCCCTCCGCACGCGGTCGAAGGAGAGTTGGAGCGCGAGTTCCGCCACACGATGCCCGAACTCGGGAATGATCCGTACCTTTTGTATCTCGGCCGTATTCACGAGAAGAAGGGCATAGATCTTCTGATCAAAGCATTCGGTGATGAATGCCTTCTGACGAAAACGCGTTTGGTCATAGCCGGGCCGGGCGAGTCGGCAACAGCCACGGCTCTGCGCGAATTGGCAAATGCATCGCTGGCCAGAGAACGAATTCACTGGACAGGCCCACTCTACCTCCGGCGGAAATGGGGTGCGATTCGGGGCGCGGACGCGCTGGTGTTGCCATCTCATTGCGAAAATTTTGGGATAGCGGTCGCGGAAGCGTTAGGATGCGGAGTGCCGGTTCTGATTTCCAACAAGGTCAATATCTGGCGGGAAGTCGAATCCAGTGGCGCCGGCATCATCGACGATGATGACTCTTCGGGGACAGGCCGGATTCTAAAGAACTGGGCCAGCTTGCCCGTCGATAAAAAGACAGAGATGCGAGCAGCCGCTTCCAGATGCTTCGAGCAAAACTTTCTGATTCGACGCGGAGCAGAACAGCTGCATCGCACTCTAGTCGATGTTGTTCTCGAATCTGCGAAGTTACGGCGAGCGTAGGCTCACCTGAGGAAAACTGACGATTCCGATTCGTTACGCGACGAAGCGGGATACAACACGCCAGCGCTTGCGCAAGCCGCGAACGATCTCCTCGAAGCTATAACGCGCGATAATTCGTGAGCCTTTGACAAATTAACTGGGCGCAGAATTAACCGGTAGCATATCATCTGGATAATTGGTCGCCATGTTACGCGGCTAATATCGTCGCTCAATCTGGAACTCCGGATTCGAAACGCACTGATTCGTTCCCTTCATCGTTCTCGCTTAAATTGCACATAAGAGGAGTGGTGATATGCGGGACCCGCGAGCTACAAGCCTAAAACTAATTACCGGCAGGGGGTTGAACCGAATAAGCGGCCGCGTCCCGAGATATCTTGCGAAGTTAAGGGGGAGTCCCGGCTGGTTGCCGATGTATGTCCTGGGGCGCTTAATGCCGGTACGAAGGGCGCATTGGCTCGCTGCGAAAGCCCCGCCCGCGTCCTCTTCGCAGCCCACAATGTTCGTCGGTGTAACGCGCGCATTGGTGGTCGAAAGTCTGCATCGTGACGGGTTGTTCAGCGGGATCAATCTCCCGCAGGAGACCTGCGCCGCGATCGCTGGCTTCGCGGCAAATACTCCGTGCTTTGCGGGATCCAACCGCGGGTTCAGGTTCTTTCCGGAGGAGCACGGCGCGGCCGAGTCGCGCCTGAATCAAGCCATCGTGAACGGCAATTATTTCGAAACGGCACTGGAATGCGATGCGATACTCTCCGTGCAGCGGGATCCGCTTCTGCAGGATATCGCCGCCCATTACCTCGGGGGTCAGGCACGGCTACGCAGCACCCGTATCTGGTGGACTTTCCCGACGAAGGGCGCCACAGAAGCCGAGAAGCGTCTTGCTTCACAGGATGAGTATCACTTCGATCTCCTCGACTGGCGCATGGTGAAATTCTTCTTCCACTTGAAGCCGGTGGACGAGGGTGGAGGGCCACATGTGTACGTCCGCGGGAGCCACAGACGCCGTTCGTTTCGTCATCAGATCACTCCGTTTGTCGGGCATCCGGTTGACGATGTGCTGAAAGTGTACGGCGCGGAGAACGCCGTGACCCTGCTGGGGGATGCCGGGTTTGGATTTGTGGAAGACCCATTTGGTTTCCATAAGGCGACCGTTGCGGAGGGGACGCCCCGTCTCATGATGGAGATAGCCTTTGGCGTCTCGGCGGGCTTGGCATAGTGATTGCCCAGGGGAAGGTCGTTGGCGAGGGAAGTAGAAGTCAAAGCGGTTATCAAAGAGTGCTGCCGTGAGGCGCTCAGAATTCCGGGCCGCAGGTTTGTAGCTGACAATCTCGTTTTGGTGTCTTCTTCATATGCGCCTTCTGGTACATGACTTTGCAGGCTACCCGTTTCCAATCCAATTGAGCCGCGAGTTAGCGAGTCGCGGTCATGACGTGACTCATGCTTACCCAATCGGATTGCAAGGCCCGAAAGGGCGGCTTCAGCAGTCAGCATCCGATCCGAAGAAACTGACAATCACGGGCGTTGCATTTTCCTCCGCCTTTCGCAAATACTCGATTGTTCGGCGGTCAGCCGTGCACCGAAGCTACGCGCGAGATATAAAGTCTCTGATCTCCAGTCGACCATTCGACGCTGTTCTCTCAGGAAATACGCCCATCGATGTTCAGGCGGAGCTCTTATGGCACTGCCGCCGAAATGGGGTTCGATTCGTTCATTGGGTACAAGATATATATAGCCTTGCCATTGAATTTTTTCTGCGCAGCCGCTTTAGTGAACTTGCGGCTTCGCTGAGCATGCCCTTCCGTTTGCTTGAGAAGAGAGTGTGTTCGGCGAGCGACGCAATCATTGTTATTGCCCCGGCGTTTCGGGACCGACTTGTGCAGTGGAGCGTTGCACCTTCCAAGGTGACCGTGCTTGAGAACTGGGCGCCTCTCGAAGAGATGGATTCGCTGCCTCGTGCGAATGCGTGGGCGGACCGGCACGGTCTTGCGGGCTATACGGTTTTCCTCTACGCCGGCACGTTGGGCTTGAAGCACCGGCCTGATCTGCTCTACGCTCTGGCGCAGTCGCTGGACGACAGTTGCAAAGTAGTCGTGATTACGGAAGGCATCGGTCGAGAATATCTCGAGAAGCAGCCCAAGCTGAGCAACCTGCTGCTCATGGACTTCCAGCCTTATCACGAGATGCCGCAGGTGCTCGCCAGCGCCGATGTTCTCGTCGCGACGCTGGAGCCAACTGCCGGCGAGTTTGCGGTACCCTCTAAAATACTTTCTTATCTTTGCGCGGGCAGGCCTTTGCTGGTGGCTGCCCCGGCCAACAACCTGGCCTCGTCAATCGTTCAACGAAGTGGGGGAGGCATCGTTGCCGACCCAGGCCAAATCGATGAGTGGACCGCGGCCGCGAAATCGCTCGCCGCAGACCCGGCTCTTCGAGTAACTCTAGGTTCCCGTTCGCGCCAATACGCAGAAGCAAATTTCAAGATTTCGCGGATGGCCGTTACCTTCGAGCAAGTCCTTTTCCCGGTTTGCGCTGCAGTGAGTACGTCCAGGAGTTTGCAGTCCAGCGATTGAAACGTCCCGAGACATGAGGACATCAATCTGAGCTGGAATTGTGACGGGCGGCTGTTCAGGAGAATCCGGGACGAAATGAAGCGCATTCTTGACTATGTGGCGAGCGGCGCGCTGTTGCTCCTTCTCAGCCCCATCTTCGCGGCGATTGCGATTGCCATCAAGCTGACGTCGCGTGGCCCCATATTTTTTGGGCACCGCCGTTTCGGCCGCGAGAATCAGCCGTTCAGGATGCTGAAGTTTCGCACCATGGTGGCCGACGCTGACAAGATTTTGGCGAGTTATCTGGAGGAGCATCAAGAGGAAAGGCTGGAATGGCAGCGTCACCACAAACTAAGAAACGACCCACGGATCACAAAGGTAGGTAAATGGCTGCGGCGCTACTCGATGGATGAGTTGCCACAGTTGCTTAACGTCTTCGTCGGGCAAATGAGCCTGGTTGGACCTCGGCCGATCATGGAAGTGGAGATTCTGAAGTATGGGAACAGCTATGGGCTATACGCGCGGGTGCTTCCTGGGATCACCGGCCTTTGGCAGGTCTCCGGCCGTAATAACACCACATACGAGGAGCGGATTGACTTCGATTCGTACTACGTGTGTAACCGGTCGATCTGGCTCGATCTATACATTCTGATGCGCACCATTCGAGTGGTGCTCACGGCAGAGGGCGCGTATTAGCGAGCCGCCTTGCCAGTCTGTCAGGCTGGTGAGACAGAAGGCCGTGCGGTGATCCTGCTTTCCATCAGAGCCAGGATAAGGCGTTGAAAGCTGGGGTCATTTCATCCGGCGTTAATGCGGGTGGGTGAGGACAGTTGAAACGATGGTCAATCGGGATTGTGATGAAGTCATCAACTGGTGAGCAGTCCGTGTCGCGGATTCTGCGATCGATGAGTGTTGTGTTGATTGCAGCCGCCGTTTTGGGTGTTGCATCCTGGCAGCTGCCTTTGAGCGCCCAAGAAAGGGCTGGAGACGCTTGCGCACGGCCTCAAGCCGGGAGCGTCATCACGGAACCACCGGATGTGCGCAGCAAGAACGGCGTTCTGGAGATCAGCCTTACCGCTGAAGATGCCGTCCAGCCTGACGGCACAACGCGCTACTGCTTCACCGATGCGGAGGGCCGGGAATCTCCCAACCTGCGCGCCAATCCGGGCGATCTGGTTATTATTCATCTGAAGAATGCGATGACCCAACCGGAGCACGCGGGTCCAGAGCCACAGCACGCCCATTCACCGGCGCCCGGCAACAAGTGCACCGGCGGATCGATGACCCTTATATCCACCAATCTGCATTTTCACGGTCTGACCATTCCTCCCACCTGTCATCAGGACGATGTTCTCAAGACTTCCCTCCAGCCGGGCGATCCGCCGTTTGAGTATCGCTTTCGAATTCCCGATGATGAACCGCCCGGGCTCTATTGGTACCACCCACACATTCACGGGTTCAGTAAGCAGCAACTGCTTGGCGGCGCATCGGGGGCCCTGATTGTGGAGGGGATCGAGCGCGCGAAAAAGGAAGTGGCAGGACTACCGGAACGGGTGTTCATCATTCGTGACCAGGACCTTGTCAATCCGAATGCGCCGCCCTCGAAGTCGGAACCGGTGGTGCCAAAATTCATGATCGATCGCGATGGAGATGCGGCCAACAACGGAACCGGTTTCGGCAAGCCGGCGAAGGACCTCTCGATCAATTACGTGCCCGTGCCCTATCCGGACTACCCACCGGCAACGATTGAAATGAAGCCGGGTGAGCGGCAGCTATGGCGGGTATTGAACGCATCGGCAATCACTTATTTGAATCTGGAAGTTCTTTTCGGACACTCGCCGCAGCCGCTTGGGCTGGTGGGTATGGATGGAGTACCGATCGGATACGGATTGGACGAGGCGCGGGCCGGAGAACCGGTGGAGCCGCAGACGCACCTGGGCATCCCGCCGGGGGCGCGTGTGGAGTTTATCGTGCAGGGACCTCCCGAGGGCGAGAACGGGGCTGCTGGTTACGCGGACTGTCGACACCGGTCCGGGCGGAGAGAACGACACGAATCGGATGCTGGCCAAGATCGTCGCCTCGCCGGATGCTCCCGAGCCTCGCTCGAAACTGCAGAGTTCCCCGCAGCCGTTACCTCCGCCGGAACGCCAGTGGCTGGGAGATGTGGCTCCGGTGCGGGTCCGGCACCTGTATTTCTCCGAGAAGCTGCTTAATCCCGACGATCCGACCAGTGCTGTGGAGTTTTACCTCACAGAAGAGGGGCAGACGCCGAAGATGTTCGATATGAACGCGACCACGCCGAATATAGTGGCACAACAGGGGACGGTCGAGGATTGGATTATTGAAAACCGCTCCCGCGAACTGCACGCGTTCCACATCCACCAGCTCCATTTTCTGCTGCTCGAGTACATGGGCCGTCCGGTGAACGAAAACTTCGTGCGCGACACGGTAAACGTGCCCTACTACGATGGACGCCTGCTCGCCTACCCTAGCATTCGCATTCGAATGGATTTCCGCGATCCCAGCATCGTGGGAACCTTTCCTTATCATTGTCATCTGCTCGAGCACGAGGACAAGGGAATGATGGGTACTATCCGGGTGGACCCTCGCCCCGACGGGCAGAGAATGACGGCGCGGAAAGTAGAGGGTCAGTCAACCCCTGCGCCG
This sequence comes from uncultured Acidobacteriaceae bacterium, assembly GCA_963786085.1. Lineage (GTDB taxonomy): Bacteria > Acidobacteriota > Terriglobia > Terriglobales > Acidobacteriaceae > Silvibacterium. The sequence goes on along the minus strand of CAWAYO010000075.1, from coordinate 79,015 downwards.
CTGCCTGCGCTTAAGTGATCCTTCACGGAACGTCTCTTTTATCTTCTGTTATCGACTTGTTGGGTAACTGTGCATAAAGGTGATGCATATTCAATTAATATTCATGCTCTGTTGACAGAATCCACACGTCAATGCAATTTCAACAACATATGCTCCTCGCGTTGAAGCTTAACCGCGTCAACAGGAGGAAGTATGACGGTGAAGCAAGTCGCATCCACGGCCCTGCGAACACTACGTGCGGGACTGATATCCGCCGCCGTGTTCCAATTCGCCATTGGCACTTCGATTCTTGAGGCCCAAACCCCATCCAACTCACGCGACAACGACACCAGCTCGCCAATCAAGCATGTGATTGTCATCATTGGCGAAAATCGCAGCTTCGACCACGTGTTTGCAACCTATGTCCCCAAGAACCACCAGGAAATCTGGAACCTTCTCTCCGGAGGCGTTATCAAGGCCGACGGCACGCCGGGCCCCAACTATTCCCGGGCCGAGCAAAGCGCCGCTTATGACGAAGCGCCCGACGCTTTCCTGCTCAGCCCCCCCAAGACCACCTTCCCGGGAGACGTGCTACCCGCTCCACTGGTTGGCGGTCCTCAGGACTCTTACGTAAAGAACGACAACCTTCATCTGGCCCAGCAGTCGGAGAACGGCCTTCCCTCCGATTACTACGCCTACCTCGTGACTGGTGGTACGGGACTGACATCGGCGACTCCTGACACGCGCATCAAGAATGTGAACAACCTTCCGCCGGGACCGTTCCAGCTGACGAATGGAGATACCTTCACCTATAACTCCTATGCGGCCAGCCCGGTCCACCGCTTCTACCAGATGTGGCAGCAGCTTGATTGCGATGCGGCCAGCGCTTCCCCCAATAATCCGTCGGGCTGCCACAATCACTTCTTTTCCTGGGTGGAGGTAACGGAGGGCGCGGGCGCGAATGGCATTAAGCAGCCGGAGAACTTCAACATTAACTATCAGCCCGGCGATGTGACGACCGGCGAAGGCTCGACCGCTCTGGGCTTTTACAACATGCAGAACGGCGACGTGCCGTACTTCAAGTACCTGGCCGATCACTATGCCATGAGCGACAACTTCCATCAGTCAGTGAATGGTGGAACTGGGGCCAACCACATCATGTTTGGACATGGAGACGCGATCTGGTTCAGCGACGGCAAGGGAAATGCGGCGGTGCCGCCCCACAACGTTGCCACCAGCAGCACTACCACTCTGGACGAGGTTGAGAACCCGAACCCGGCTGCCCATACCAACAACTGGTACTCGGAGGATGGTTACGGAGGCGGTTCGTACGGCTCACCGGCTTACGGTGGCGGTTCCTACTCCGATTGCTCTGATACCACACAGCCCGGTGTCGGCACGATCGTGAAGTATCTGAAGTCGCTTCCAACTCCAATTAACCCGCGCTGCCAGAAGGGTCACTACTACCTGTTGAACAACTACAACCCCGGCTACTTCGGCGACGGCAGCAACGCCTTCACCGATACCAATCCCAACAACACCGTCTTCACCATCCCGCCGTCTTCCACCCCCAGCATCGGTGACACAATGCTTGCTGCCAAAGTGTCCTGGAAGTACTACGGCGACCAGTGGAACAACTATGTGAAGGACAAGTATCAGCTCAACTACGGCGCCATCGGAAAAGATAGCGACGAATATTGCACCATCTGCAATCCCTTCCAGTACGACACCTCGATCATGGCTAACGCGGCAATCCGCACGGCGCATATTCAGGACACGGCCAATCTCTATGCAGACATCAAGAACGGCACGCTGCCCGCGGTTTCCATCGTCAAGCCCAGCGGCCTGGTCGATGGCCACCCGGCCTCATCCAAGCTGGACTTGTTCGAAGGCTTCAGCAAGAAGATCATCGATGCGGTCAAGGCCAACCCAACGCTGTGGAAGGACACGGCGATCTTCATCACCTTCGATGAAGGCGGCGGGTACTACGACTCCGGTTATGTGCAGCCGCTGGATTTCTTTGGCGACGGTACGCGCATTCCGCTCATCGTGGTATCTCCCTGGACCAAGCCCGGCCACATCTCCCATGATTACTCCGACCACGTCTCGATCCTGAAGTTCATCGAGAGAAACTGGGGCCTGCCAACGGTCACGAAGCGCAGTCGTGACAACTTCCCGAACCCCGTCACTGCACCAGGTTATCCATACATACCGGTTAACAGCCCGGCGATCGACGACCTGTTCAGCCTGTTCGATTTCCCGAACAATTAATACCAGCAGCACGCTTGAAGAAATGGCCGGAGATGGGCGACCACCTCCGGCCATTTTCTGTTCAGACGTTGATATCGGACCTCATTCCTGCCCTGAGGGCCAGGTCAATCTCCAATTTGCACGTATGCTGGTAGGGCACCTGAATCAGGACAGTTCGATCGGCAACTGCCTGATGCCGGTGTCCTCTTTTACGCCGGCGGAATTCAGAACCAATGGAGTCCTTCGCGATGCTCAGGAATATCGTTGCAGCCATCACTGTTATTGTTCCGAGCCTGGTTATCGCTCAACCTGCATCCAAACCGCGACCCGCCATAACCGGTATTTCGCACGTCACGCTATTCGCGGACGATATCCCGAAGTCCGAACAGTTCTACGGGAAGTTGCTTGGGTGGGAACAGGTGCCCTCCAATGCAGCGAAACCGGGTGTACGCTTCTACGCCAATCACTCCCAATATGTCGAGCTGGTTTCTCCGCCATCTCCAGGGCTGGCTGATCGTTTGGACCTAGTTGCTTTTTCCACGAGCAACGCAGAGGCGCTGCGCAAGTATTTGGGCGCGAATGGAGTAACCGTCCCGCCGTCTGTTACAACCGAGTCGGACGGAAGTCGAAGCTTCCTCGTCCATGATCCGGAAGGGAACAAGGTCGGTTTTACGCAGGACGGCAATCACCCGCCTGCCGAGCCGGCTTCCGTATCAGAGAGCGTGAGCTCACACATCATCCATGCCGGCTATGTCGTCCGCAATCGCGCGGCTCTCGACCATTTCTACAAAGACCTGCTTGGCTTTCATTTGTATTGGCAAGGCGGAAATCCGGCTGACCGGGTCGATTGGGTAATGATGCAGGTGCCGAACGGGACTGACTGGATTGAATACATGTTGTACCTGCCTGCCAATCCTTCTCTGGCTCAGCTTGGGAGCGCCAACCATCTCGCACCTGGCGTGATCAGCGTCGCGCAGCTCCAGGAAAGACTGGAGAAGCGGGGCTGGAAGCCCACCCCTGGTAAGAATCCGCAGGTACTCGGTGTCGACGGAAAGATTCAGCTGGACCTGACGGATCCAGATGGCACACGGATCGAATTCATGGAGTTCAAGCCCGTCCAGGCGCCATGCTGCTCGCCGTACACGGGATCCCAGCCAGATCCGTCCGCAAGCTGGTGATTGTCTCAAGGCGAACTCGGTACGGAGGGCGACAGAAATCGCAATCGTTGCCTTGACCGGCGGCAGCTCACACATCGTTTTCGCATACGCACGCAGGGGAACTCTTCTGGATTCGCAGGCGGGTTATGCGCAGACCACTTGATTGCGTCCGGCGAGCTTGGCCGCATATAGGGCGTGATCCGCGAACCGCATGAGGTCAATCGAAGCCTGACCGTTGAGCGGTACCCGAGCGGCGACGCCGAGGCTTACGGTTTGAACGCCGCAAGGACTAAAAGGGTGAGGCAGGGCGAGGCTTAAGACGGAGAGACGGATGGTCTCGGCGACCTCGCGTGCGCGTGCCTGCGTGGTATCAGGCAGGATGACGGCGAACTCTTCTCCGCCGATGCGCGCCGGGGTTCCCTGTGCCGCCTCGGCGATGCCGGCAACAACCTGGGCGATGGAGCGCAGGCAGGTATCACCACCGGGATGGCCGGCGACATCGTTGTACTGCTTGAACTGATCGGCATCGAGAATGACGAGACCCAGAAGGGTACCAGTAGCGGAGGCATCCTCCCAGGCACACTCGTACTGGAGATTGAAAGCGCGCCGGTTGGGCAGGCCGGTGAGCTCGTCGCTGAGGGCAAGATTGCGGAATCGCGCCTCACTGGCGGCGAGGGAGTTCTTGAGTGCCTCTTTCTCTTCGAGGATGGCGGCGACCGGGAACATCGTGAAGATGGCGACTGCTGCAAAGATCTGAGCGACGACGATGCGATGCAGCAGCATGTGCTCGCCGGGGATGAGCATGAGCGGGCCGTGGCCTTTAATGGTGAAGCCGATTGCCATGAGTGTGACGAGCAGAATATTGACCACGGTACCTGGAAGTCCCAGGCGAAAAGCGACCAGCAGGAATGCCGGAAAGAGGAAGAAGATAAGCGGGTCCTGATTATGGGTGAAGACCAGGGCGGTGGCCAAGACAGGAGCGGAAAGAACCAGCAGGGTGTGGGACAGGTGGCGGCGATCGAACATGGAGAAGAAGGCAGGCCGCTGCACCATGATGACGAGAGGGGCCAGAACCGCCATCCCCAGCATGTCGCCGAGATACCAGGTACGAAACATTTGTCCCCAGTCCGGGCCGGGAACGAGGAGGACGGTCCACCACGCGCCGAGGGCGCTGGTGATGGCGGTCGCTCCCAGCACGGAGACAACGAGAAAGCCGATGAGTGACTTGCGACGTGAGAGATCGAGCGGCGAGCCGAACCAGAGAGTAAGGATGAGGGTCGACGTGACGACTTCAACGGAGTTCGCCACTGAAACGCCAAATGCAAGGCGGAACGGATCGCCGTAGACCATGTCGGCCAGCGTGTCGGCCGTTAGCCCGGCTAAGAAATAGGCCAGCCACACGCGCCGGGGCTGAGTAATCAGGAGGCCGAAGATCAGGCCATTAGAGAGCCATATCGTGGCGACGCCCTCAGACTGATGAGATAGGACGATGCCAAGCCACGAACCAAGAGCAACTACGGGAAAGACGAAGGCGAGACGAAGCACGGCGGCGCGCGTCCAGGTGCCGCGCCGGCAAAAGCCTTCCCAAATCTCGCGCAGCAGGGGAAGCGGTCCCCCCGGTGCAGAGACGGAGATCGATGGAGTTCCGGGCGAGTAAATCTTGTCTTTAGGCTCGTTGGGGGCACCGACGAAGGAAGTGACCATAGGCCGTATTTTCAAAGTAGTCAGGTCCGATACAGGCACTTTAAGTAGTTGTCGGGGGTAAGTACAGAACAGAGTCTACCGTGGGTGGGGCCGCATGCAAAGGAGATTAGATTGGCATTTCTGTTCACGCCGGTTCCGAAAAAGTTGGGCCAGAGCCGTGGAAAGCGGGTAACGACAGCAGGCAGTTCGAAGAGCTAAGAAGCTGCAAGCCGGGCGGCAAAGACTCTCCGAAACTGCGGACGGCGTCTGCCCGTTCGGGGGGAACGTACTTTGACAGCATCTGGATGGTCTCTTCGTCGATCCCCAGCGCAGTGAGGCGGGAGATTACCAGTTCGCGAACCGCATCATCGATGTCACGGGAGCGGTCATCGGTGCGCCTCGCGATCAGCAGTATGGTTGAGCCAGTTGCGGCCGTGAAGGTGGATAGGTCGAGCAGAGCCTTCAGCCACTCGCCGGCTATTTCTGCCGACACCACAGAGTGCAGCGGCCCGTACAGCGGAATGCGCGCACCCAGCCGGCCGAGCGACCAAAGCCAGATAGCATTTTCCGGTTCATCTTTGATCTTCGCCACCACCTCATTGCCAAGCGAAGCGCGGGCGCTGCCTAGCAGGTGCTCAAGGCTTGCGACCAGGCGCCACCGCTCGTATTCGAGTTGCCGGTTCACGCGGCGTTTTTCTTTGCGGCCGGCATACGTCCGATAGAGTGCCTGCTGCTCGCTGGCGTTGATGCCGCCTGCGATCCTGCGCAACAACGCGAACATTTCGATCTGACATTGCAGGTCGTCCGCAAAGACGAGCTTATTCAGCGCAATTCGCCGCAGATGATTCATGCGCGCATCGTCGTCAGGTGCACCGAAACCTGGACGCAGGCACCAGCCGTACAGATTGAGCCAGCGCACCTCATGACGAGGAGACTTTTTGCGTCCGGCGGCCACCTCGATAAGCACGTCGCAGAAGCGGCGGATGGCCGTGATTGGCCACGAATCCCGCTTCGCGCCGAGGGCCGCTTCCATCCGGCTTGCAAGATTGCCGGACTCGTCATCGGCCGAGCCTTCAAAAACACGGCGGATCAGTTCTACCGCGGATTCGACAGTTGCATCGGAAGCAGTAACTGTCGAAGAAGGCGTCGGCACGGGTTGCGGCCTGGCGGTAATCGAGCCGTTCAGTTTGTGCCTCTTCGCCGCGCAACTCGAATTGCAGCCGCCAGCGATGCTGAGTGTCCCGCGATTCACACCAGAGCTCGAGCGTGCCAACCTCGGTGAAGCTCACCCTGAGACGAACAGTGAGGTACTGCTCACGCAGCTTCTTGCCGTAACGCAATAGCGTGACCAGCGGAGCATGACGATGCAGGTTCTCTTCGTCCAAGGCCACGACTTCACCGTGCGCAGCGTGTCGGGTGAGGGAACTGTAGAGCGTGAACGACACGGGGCGGTTCGCCAATACTGTGAATTCGTGGTTCAGCAGCGGTAGCGTCGTGCCCTCGTCGACTCCAGCAGGCAAGACGCAGATGCCGCGCAGAGCGCCTTCTGATGGCAGAGCAATGTAGTAGGTGCGCGCGCTGCCTGCCCTGACGCGCAAACCAGTGCCGTGCCGTACGCGTCCGTAGTAAGCCGCACCCCGCGCGACCGCACTGTCAAAACCATCGTTGCTGAGGAGCCTGGGCCGCCAGCCCCTATCGGCGCATCGAACCAGGCGGAAATCGCTTCGACAATTTTTTCGCGAGTCACTGCCGGTGTGCAGAAGCCGCCGTTGAAGAGCACGGCATCGGGCCGGGCCATTCGTTGCTTTGCAGACGAGCCGTTCATGGCCACGGCCGCCTGCGTCAGAAACGCGGCGAGATGCCTGGTGATGGCGGGATCGCTGGCGTAGGGAAGGCCGAGTTCGCGGAGCGCCGTTGGCCGGCTACTCGCCGGCATATCACCGGGCGCAGTGATGGGCAGGAATCCGGTGGTCAGAATCTGGAAGACTTCCTCGCGGGTCAGATCAACGCTGAACGTCTGCCCTACCACCGCACGGCCACTGCCCAGGACCGTGACGGGCACGCGTTCCAGAGACGAATCGCTGAGTAGCTGTTCCTTCGCCGAACAACAGGACCGGCGCAATGCATAACGTTGACGCAGAGTGAGCTTAATGTCCCCATCCGTCTCTTCCGCGAGCTTCTCTTCCACGCGCCGGGCGAGGGCGAAATCGAGATTGTCACCGCCGAGTAGAAGGTGCTCGCCTATGGCAGTGCGCTCAAACTGAGGTTCGCCATCAACCAGACGGACACAGACCAAGCTGAAGTCAGTTGTGCCACCGCCGATGTCGCAGATCAGAATCAGATCGCCGTCGCGGAGGTCTTGGCCCTTTCCCGACTGAGTCTCTCGATTCGCCGCGTGTCGATTCTTCGCAATCCAGGCATAAAACGCCGCCAGCGGCTCTTCGAGCAGCGTCAGTTTATCGAGGCCTGCGCGGCGAGCAGCTTCAACCGTCAGCTCACGTGCATCCTCGTCGAACGAAGCGGGAACGGTGAGGACAACCTCCTGATGCTCAAAACGTGTCTCCGGGTCGGTGCCCATTGCGCCGTTCCACGCGTCACGCAGATGCATGAGGTAGCGGGCAGAGGCCTCGACAGGGGAGATCATCGGCTGCGGCGGTTCAGCCTGCGCGGGAAGGATGTCGGCGCGGCGATTCACGCCCGGATGGGTAAGCCACGACTTGGCTGAGGACACCTGGCGTGTAGGAACAAGCGCTCCCATTTCGCGCGCGAGCAGACCGGTGACCATGGGCGGATCCTCGTCCCATGTGGCGCTGACGGCTCCGGCAGACAGCTCATCTTCGGTTGGGAAGTAAAGAAAAGAAGGCAGCGAGGTCAAGGTGCGGACTTCACCCCGTGCGACCAACTGCGGTACGGGGAACGCATGAATCGCGGAGTCCGCGCCGGGTGCTTGCTCAGTGTCGACATATGCCACGACAGAGTTTGTCGTGCCCAGATCGACGCCGATCAGATAACGAGAAGGCACCGACGATCTCAGCTCCCCGTCTTTTCGCGGATGTTCAGCTCAAGCTTCCAGCGCTGCCTGCCGTCACGGGATACGCACCAGACCTCGAGGGTGCCGATTTCAGTGACTCGCGTCTCGAGCCGCACAGGTACGACACTTCCTTGCTGCCCATCCAATGTAAGCGTGACTTCCAGCGGGCCAAGTTCTTCGAGATCGTCCCCCCAGTCTTCGAGCAGGCTGCCGACATGGTCCTGCTTACGAACGCTGGAAGTGAGAAAACGAAACTCGGCCGGTTCGCCGACGACAAGACCAAACTCGCGGTTGGGAATCGTTGCCTCTGTACCCTCTTCCATGCCGAAGGGAACGACACAGAGCGCCTTCAGCGGAGCTTCCATTCCGGGCACCGCAGGCATCGCGCTTTCAATCCCGATGTAATAAGTGCGCGAAGCGCCACTGCGAATGCGAACGCCGCGTCCCCGCCGCGCTTTGCCGTAGTAGGCGGCCCCCCGGGCAACGGCGTGTTCCAGATCAGGAGCGTCGAGGATTTGCTGTGCTCCGAGGGGGTCGAAGCCCTCTTCTTTTAACCAGCTGTTCAGGACCTGAACCACACGGTCGCGCAGCAACGCGGCCTTCATCACTCCGCCGTTGAAGAGGACGTGCGTGGGGCACGCCAGGCCGCTGCGGCCGCGCCGGATGGTCGCCGCCTCGGGGCTGTTGCGAATTTGTTCCGACAGAAACCGCGCGAGATGTTTGGTGATGGCCGCATCGGCTGCGTACGGCAGGCCCAGTTCCTGAAAGCCGACACGACGCTGCCGAGCGGGCAACTCGCTGCTCGCAACCTCGGGGAAGAATCCTCTGACCAGGACCTGGTCGAGGTCGTCGCGGGTCAGCTCGGTCTTGATTGTGCCGCCGATGAGCTTTGTCCCCTTGCCTAGCAAGGTGATTGGAGCACTCTGGGTTTTGGGCGAGGCGAAGAGTTTTTCTTTTACCATGCGGCACTGATGCCAGAGCCCGTGCAACTGCCAGGTATCGACGCGGTGGCCCGAGGCTTCAAGCCGCTGCTGCAGGACGCGCGCCAAGGCAAGGTCCATGTTGTCGCCGCCCAGGAGAATGTGATCGCCTACGGCGACGCGCTTCAGCGTCAATTCGCCATTCTCTTCGGAGACGGTGATGAGGCTGAAGTCGGTAGTGCCGCCGCCGACATCGCAGACGAGGACGAGATCGCCGACTTTAATGCGGCTGCGCCATACATCGCCCTGGCTTTCGAGCCATGCGTAAAAAGCAGCCTGTGGTTCTTCGAGCAACGTTACGTGCTGAAAACCAGCCTGCTCTGCGGCGCGCCTGGTGAGCTCACGTGCTTCTTCATCGAACGAAGCGGGCACAGTGAGCAGAACGTCCTGCTCGGCCAACGCGAGTTCCGGTTGGTCCGCTGCGTGGCCGGTGTCCCAGACGGTTCGCAGGTGCTGCAGGAACTGCGAGGATACTTCGACGGGCGATAGTTTCGGCACTTCGTCGGGAGCCTGCCAAGGCAGGATCGGCGCAGTGCGGTTCACTCCGGCATAAGAAAGCCAGGATTTGGCTGAGGCAACCAACCGGTTTGGGCTCTCCGCGCCGCGTTTGCGTGCGAGTTCGCCGATCACGAGCTTCGGCTCAGGGTCCCATGGCAACGCCGTGCTGCCACTGGGAAAATCAAATTCGCCCGGAATATAAAGAAACGACGGAAGCAGCGAGCGTTCCGCCACTTCGCCCGGATTCACCAACTGCGGAACACCGCAGATCTCGATGCGGGTGTCCTCCTCAGTATCGGCGTCGCAGCGTGCCAGTGCGGAATTTGTCGTCCCCAGGTCGATGCCAACGATGTATTTGGCCGCCAACGAACATCTCCTTTTCAAACCAATATCTGTTGATCAGACGAGGATCAGCTGCTATGAGAGTTCGACCTCGGCCGGAGCAATCACCATTCGGCCGGGAGCCGGCGGCAATGGAGGCAGATTCACTTCCTTCACTCTCCAGCCTTTGTGTCGTAACAGACCGCGAACCGGCGGCTGTCCGGCCACGTTGCCGATCAATTTGATAGCTGCGGGATCAAAACCCGCCTGCACCGTGACCGGCTGATCCTCTTCCGAGTCCAGAATCGGCTCCAGCTTCACGTAATGGTCGAGCACCTGCCGGCAAGTCTCGTGGATGGTGCGGACGGCGGCCCCGAGTTGAATGTCGGGATAGGCGGATATGTTCTCCGCCAGGAAATCGATCAGCCGCCCATCACGCTGCAGAAGCGCGAGCATCTGTACGGCGCGATCGAACGCTTCCGGGGCTGCGCGTTCAGCCTCCCTTAGACGACTGACAGACGGCCCGGCAGCAGCAACGGGTGCCTGCGGAACCGGCTCAGACGTCTTGACCAGCTTCTGCGCGATGTCGCTGGGAATTTCAGCGTGGAACAGGATCGAAAGGAAACACCGAAAGGCGAAAACTACTCGTTCCCAGAATCCGTTCATAGCCACTCCGGAAGATCAGAAAATCCGACGGAGCAGGAGAAATGTGCCGCCCTCGGGCGCGGCGTTTGGAGATAAATCCGAACGCCGCTTATGCAGCATGATACCCCGATCCTGCTGCCGTTCGGTTCCCCTGGGTTCGATGGCCCACACATCATAGGTCTAGAGAGGCCTCTCCTACAGGTGCTTTTTTTAACCTTCTCGAGTGGTCTAGTGATCGCCACAAATGGAAATTCTGACCTCGGGTAAAATGTGATTCTCACACAGGTGTGAATAATCGTGGATCGATATTGACGATATGAGTGTCGCCAACGAGCTAAACGAGGTTGTTCTTCCCCAGGGAGTGGTCGGTCCGCTGACGCGCGCCGCGATCTTTCTGGTTTTGTGCATTCGCCCGGAGAAGGATGCGTATACGGCGGTGAGATCGTTCTGTGCGGATCTTGCCGGGCTTGTCCGTGCCGTTGAGTTTCGGGACATTGAGGGCGGGCTTACATGCGTGATTGGATTCGGCTCTGACGCGTGGGACAAGTTGTTTGGCTCGCCGCGTCCCGCTGAGCTTCACCCCTTTCAAGAGATTCGCTCCGGTGGCCGCCACGCCGTCTCCACCCCGGGCGATGTCCTGTTCCACATTCGAGCCAAGCGCATGGATCTGTGCTTTGAACTGGCGACCCAGATCATGGACGCCATCGGGGATACGGTCACGGTTACGGATGAGGTCCAGGGTTTTCGGTATTTCGAGGACCGCGACGTCATCGGGTTCGTCGATGGCACGGAAAATCCGCGGGGAGACGCCGCTCGTGAGGCTACGCTTGTCGGCGACGAAGACCCGGCCTTTGAAGGCGGCAGCTACGTGATTCTCCAGAAGTACCTTCATAACATGAAGGCATGGAATGCTCTTCCCGTCGAGGCACAGGAGCGCATTATCGGTCGCAAGAAGCTCTCGGATATTGAGCTTTCGGACGCAGAAAAACCTGCTTCGGCGCACAGCGCGTTGACCGTGATTGAAGAGAACGGGAAAGAAGTCAAGATCCTTCGGGACAACATGCCGTTTGGACGACCCGGCCACGGCGAGTTCGGGACATACTTCATTGGTTATAGCCGTACGCCTCGCATTACGGAGACGATGCTGCAGAATATGTTCGTGGGGCGTCCGCCGGGCAATTATGACCGGCTGCTCGATTTCAGCCGTCCCGTCACCGGCGGCCTGTTTTTCGCGCCGTCAGCGACGTTTCTCGACAACGTTAGCGGAGACGCGCCGGAGCCCGCGGAGGTCGTCGTATCGACGGCACCGGACCCACCCTCGGCCCCATCGATGCTCGATACATCACTCAGAATAGGATCACTCAAGGGAGAGAAAGATGAATAACCTCCATCGGGAGTTGGCGCCCATTTCCGACGCTGCATGGTCGCAAATCGAGGAAGAGACGACGAGGACGCTGAAGCGGTATCTGGCGGGACGGCGGGTCGTGGACTTTCCTTCGCCAGGGGGAATCGCTCTGCCCGGCGTAGCAACCGGCCACCTGCGGCCGATCGCCGCTCCTGCAGAGGGTATCTTCGCAAGCCAGCGCGAGGTCAAGCCTCTGGTGGAGTTGAGGGTGCCATTTGAGCTGTCGCGTCAGACGATCGATGACGTGGAGCGGGGATCGGACGACTCGAATTGGCAGCCAGCGAAAGACGCCGCGAAAAAACTGGCCTTTGCCGAAGACCGTGCCATCTTCAACGGATACGCTGAAGCCGGTATCCAAGGCATTCGGGAAGGTACCAGCAATCCGATCGACGCGCTACCTGCGGATGTGCGGGATTATCCCGATGCGGTGGCCCATGCACTGAGCCAACTGCGGCTGGTAGGCGTCAATGGACCATACTCGGTTTTGCTTGGAGCCGATGAGTACACGGCCCTAGCCGAGACTCGCGATCATGGATATCCCGTGCTCGAACACGTCAAGCGGATTGTTGATGGCAACATTGTCTGGGCGCCGGCAATTGAAGGCGCCGTCGTTCTGACGACACGAGGCGGCGATTTTGAGTTGAGTATCGGGCAGGACGTTTCAATCGGATACCTCAGTCATACCGATTCTGTTGTGCGGCTGTATCTCCAGGAGACGTTCGTCTTTCGCGTTCTTACCAGCGAAGCATCCGTTGTGTTGTCGCAGTCGCAGAAGTCTTCGTGACACGGGCGCAACAGCCGGGAGAAGGACAGGAATCCTGGGTTTTCCGGCTGGAGGAGCTGGGGCGGTCGTAGCGGGACCCCCCTCCCCCCTCTAAGCTGTAAGCGTTTCATTCTAAAAGGACAGGCTGTAACCGTCTCATTCCAAAGCACAAGCCTGAGACTGATTCATTCGAAAGGACTTACGCTGTTCCTGTTAATGGGTATCTGTAAGCGTTTCATACTAAAGGACAAGACTGGAATCGATTCATTCAAAAAGGCTTACAGGGAAAGATGACAAAGGCCCGGCTGCAATCCCAGCCGGGCCTTTTGTGTTCCTATTTCTATCTTAGCGGTTTGGAGGAAATTGTCGGCCAAGAAAGCTCGGCGTGGGGGGAGCGGTATAGGGGCTTTCGCCTGCGGCTGCGCAGGGCATCCGGGCCAGGATCGGATTTAGCGGAACGCCATGCGGAGCATGTGGATCGCGCCGTACGCCAAGGCCACCCCTCCACCTTCGATCAGCAGTCCCAGAATCAGTCCTTTAAAGAAACCGGACTGACACCGATGGGAGCGGGAATCGGGCGAAGTTGCGGTGATCTCAGAGAGCTTTGAATTCAGATCACGCGCGGAAGCAATTGTAGTTTCAATACTGGTCATCGGTGGATCGGTCCTCGGCAGAAAGTAACAGTCGTTACGGTACTGCAATGTCCAAGATTTTAGGACCATAGGTAACAAAAATCTAAACAAAAGTAATAAATGCCGTTACAACTTTCGGTCTCTTCCGTAACCCGAACGGGTTATTGATTCCGGAGTCGAATCGGGAGTTATCTCTGGCGTCGCGCAATCTCCGATGGATTCCACGCGTGTCGCGGATTGAAGGACGCAGGCGTCCCGGAACTCAGCGGAAGGAAACAATTTCTTTGAACGCGTGGGCTGACGAGACTTAAGCGCTTTCGTTCCGCAACCTAATTTGTCGGGATGAACGCGCTTCAATGGCCCGACCCGCCCGAATCCAGGAGTGCGAGGGCTTCCGACTGATGTCCGATCTGTGCGCCTTCGCCGGGCACGACAGTTGCGCGCGATTGCGGAGCCCTCGAACCTTTCGGGAACAGGATCCTGGCTCAAAGTAAACGCCGGACGTTATTCAAAAGAAGCGATCGCGTCCTGGTCCTGATCGTAGACATCGAACAACGGCAGGAGGCAGCACATGCTCAGGGTTTGTGCAACCACCTTTGGCAGGTTCGTCAGCTTTACGTTTCCTCCGGCACCTTTGCAGGACTGAAGAGCTTTGACGAGGAGGCCTATGCCGCTGGAATCGAGGCGATCGATGCCGGCGAGATTGAGGACCAGTTGTTTCTCTCCGTGGTCGATGAGATTGTTCAGGGTCTTTCGTAGAGATTCGACAGGTGGTCCGAGTACAAGCCCTCCTTGCACTGTAACCAATCCGACCTGACCGTACTTCAAATAGCTGACTTCGAACGGCCTCAACAGATCTCCTCTCGAAACGCCTTGGACCAACCGGCCGTTGGCATCAGCAATCCACCCCTCGTCGGCCGCGGCAAACTGTGGAATCGGTCTGCAGGTTCCCCCGAATCTTCGCGTGCAAGCGGCAGGATCAGAAATTGCTAACCCCATCGAGCAGCGGCAGGATACCATACTACGCATTCCCCCCAGCCTTGATCGATGGAGGTCCTGCGGTTGTCAGATCCCGCGGTAGCAGTTCCTGTAGCGGAGATTGCGGCGGCGCTTCTTGCGGAACTGGAGATTGGCCCGCGCGCGCGCATTGTGGCGCAGAGCATCTTCGGTGCGCTGGGGGACGTGGCCGTTGCCGTCTTCGTCGTTGAAGATGCTGAAGCCTCGCTTTGGACCGTGAAGGCGACCGCCGGCGATATAGCGGTCGACGGTGTTCCGATTTCTGTGGACTCGGGAGCTCTGGGCGCGGCCGGTCGGGAACGCGCAATTCTCCAGTTTCGTGCGGATGATCTTTCGCGGGAAGAGTATTCGCATCTCGACGTGCGACAGAGCGTGACAGGGCTTACGTGTATTCCGCTGCTGCTAGACGAGCGGCTGCTGGGCTGCATTGAGATTGTGAGCTTTGGGGAATTGCCAGGGTCGTCCGCTCTGGAGGGCATCGCAGAGATTGCACGGATTGCCGCACTCGCAGTGGCTGGAGGCGCAGTGTATGCAGCCGAACGCGATGCGCAGCTGGCTTCTGTCATGCGGCTGACGCAGCTCTATGACATCGAGAAGATCTTCAGCGCGAGTCTCGAGATGGAAACGCTGCTGCCGGTTATCTGCGAGAAGGTCTTAGATCTGATTCGAGCACAGGCGGTAAACCTCTGGATGGTAGATCAGCACGACTTGCTGCTGATGCAGCAGGCCGGGGCCGATCCGTTTGCGCAGCCCGGGGATCGACAGTCGGCCGGCGGCGGCATTGCGGGCGACGCAGGCGAGAGCGGCGAGGCAGTCCTGCTACAGATGGGCGATGCGGCGCTGGCGACACGAAACGAACAGTCGCAGGAAGTGGCGGTCGGCTCTCTGATGGCCGCGCCGGTGCTCGACGGGGAAAACCTGGTTGGGGTCATCGAGGCGATCCGTTTCGAGGAGGATCCGCCATTCACCGATGATGACTTGTTCGTTCTGACTCAGGTGGCGTCCTCGGCGGCGCAGGCACTGCATAATGCCTCGCTGCTGCAGGCCGAACGCAAGATCGAAATTCTGCAAACGCTGGTCAGCGTGGGTCAGGAAATCAGCTCGACGCTGAATCAGGAGCGTGTCCTGCAGGCCGTCGTCAATCAGCCGCAGCTTGTGATTCCTTACGATCGGGCGGCGATTGCGCTGGAAGAGCGGAATCGGCTGACGATCAAAGCGATCTCCGGCGTGACCAAACTGGATACGTCGGAGCCCTCGGCGCAACGACTGCGGGAAGTGCTGCGCTGGGCTGCCGGTCTCGATACAGAAATCCACGTCTCGATGCACGAGGACGAGATCAGCGATCCGCGCCCGGAGACCAGCGAAAAGTTCCGAAGATACTTCGAGGAGACGGGCTATCGCGGATTCTATGCAATTCCGCTGGCGGACGATCAGGGCCGGCTGGGCATGCTGTCGTTTGACAGCGCCGATCCGGACTTCCTGACGGAACTGCATATCGAGATCATCAAGCTGCTGTCGAGCCAGGCGACGCTGGCGCTGCGCAATGCCTCGCTGTACAAAGAGGTGCCCTTCATTGGGATTCTAGAACCGCTGATGGAAAAGAAGCGTCGCTTCCTAGCCATCGACCGGCGGCGCAGGGCGTTGATTATTACTGGGGCGACGGCGGTGCTGCTGGCGCTGGTTACGGTGCCTGTTCCCATGCGCGTTTCAGGAACGGCGCAAGTGGCCGCGGGGCAGACTCAATCGGTGCACGCTGAGGAAGACGGGGTCATTCAAAAGGTGCTGGTGCAGGAAGGTGAGAAAGTTGCGCCGGGCACCCCGCTGCTACAGATGGCCGATTGGGAACAGCGCGCGGCAGCCGCCAGCGTGGCGGCCCGGTACAACACCGCGACGGCACAGACAGCACAGGCGCTGGTGGACAACGACGCGCCGCTGGCCGGCCAACGGCAAGTGGAAGGCGAATATCTGCGCGGCGAGATGAACCGCTTGGCGGAGCAAGTGGAACGCACGACGATTCGGGCCGCCATCAGTGGCGTCGTGACTACGCCGCACGTTGAGAACCTGACGGGGCGCAAAGTCACTGCCGGAGATCCGATGATCGATATTGTGAGGACTGACCGGTCAGTCGTCGACATCGCAGTGCCGGAGCGGGACGTGACCCTGTTGCGTGCAGGGGACCCGGCGAGCATCAAGCTCGAGTCCTTTCCGACGCGCACGTACCGCGGCACAGTCAGCGTAGTGAGCCCTGCGGCCGGGGTGGTTGGCGATGATCGCGTGTTTTATGCGAGGATCGCGGTTCCGAATTCAGACGGGAGCCTGCGGCCGGGCATGCAGGGGTTCGGCAAGGTTCGGGCCGGGTTGCGGCCGCTGGGGTATGTGATCTTCCGCGACATAGCGGTGTGGGCGTGGGCGAAATTGTGGGCGTGGTTGGGATGGTGAAAAATCGATGAACCGGCTGTTTGCAGTAATTTCGGTTTGCTTCTTTGCGGGTGCTGTCGCCGGTTGTGCTTCCAGCAGGCAGCCGGGCGAAAGCGCCACGGTGGTTGCAGCCTCCGCGGCTGCTCGGCCGGTCGCTGAGACAGTCAATCATCCCGCGCAAGCAACCGCACCAGATGACCTGGTGGTGACCGGGCCGGTGACGATGGAGCAGCAACTGGATGTGGTTGCGCAGCGGTCGGGCGTGATCGCCTCGCTCGATGCCGATGTGGATATGGGTGTTCGAAGCGGTCAGCTGCTGGCGCGACTTGACGATCGCGAGCTTGCCGACGACCGCAGCGCGGCGGAATACAAGGCCAAGAGCTTCGAGGCCGACCTGAAGAACTGGGAAGCTGAAGTGGAGGTGCGCAAGGCGGACCTGCGCCGCGCAGAGGAACTGCGCAAAGACGGGATCAACACGCAGGAAGCGCTCGATCATGCGAGATACGATCTGACCGCTACGGAATATGAAGTGGAGCGGCAGCGCGGGGAAATGGAGAGCGCGCAGGCTGCCCTCCGATCTCTTGATATGGAGATGGAGAAGACCCGGATCGTCGCGCCCTTCGATGGCGAGGTGTCGCAGAGATATGTGCGAAAGGGGCAATATCTTCACATCGGTGATCGGCTTTTCCAGGTGACCGGCAATTCGCCGCTTGAAGTCCGCTTCACCCTGCCCGCGCGGGAGGGCGCTGCGCTGCGGAGAGGATCTCTGGTAACGGTATCCGCCACGCCCGATTTTCAGGTGACGGTCCCGGCGGCGGTAACGCACCTTAGCCCGGTTGTCGATCCCGGCAGCGGAACGATGGAAGTCACCGCGGTGCTGAGCCGTAAGATACCGGGCTTGCTCCCGGGAATGGTGGCGACGGTTCGAGTACCCCGCAGACCATGAACCTTGCTGAAGCGCTCAATGCGGCACTCCCGGATTTGCCGGCTCGGAAAACGCGAGTCAGTTATCCGAAGGTCGACCCCGGGCTGATCTGGCAGGAGAACACCGATGATGGGAAGCCCGTGATCGTTGCGATGATTCGCGGCCGCGACAGCTTTTTCCGGTTCCCACCGGAACAGTGGAAAATCATCGAGCTATTTGACGGCACGCGATCGTGGGAGGACGTGGCAGCGCTGCATGCGGAACTTTACGGGACGCGCTTCGATCCCGACGACCTGCGCGAGTTTACCAGCGGTCTGGACGCGGTCAACTTCTGGTACAGAACGCCCCTCGAAAAGAACATCGCGCTGCAACAGAAACTGGAGGAAGGCCGACACCAGCACGCGCACAAGAAATCGAAATGGGGCGATGTGGCGCACATGCAGTTTTCAGCATGGGATCCGGATCGATATTTCAATCGGATTTATCCCCGGCTGAAGTGGCTTTATTCGCGATGGTTTGGGACTGTGTGCTTCGTTCTGTTCGGATTCATGATTTACGTGTTTGCTGCAAACTGGGGACAGATAGCGCAGGACTCGCTGTTGTTCTATAACTTTACGCAAAAGACTGCGGGCGACCTGGCTGAGTTCTGGTTGCTGTTTTTTATCCTCGCGTTCTTTCACGAGTCGGCCCACGGGCTGACCTGCAAACACTATGGCGGACAGGTCCACGCGATGGGCTTCCACCTCATCTACCTGACTCCGGCCTTCTTTGTGGATGTGAGCGAGGCATTCGTCTATGCCGGACGCTGGCAGCGATTCCTGATCATCCTCGCCGGCATCGGAGTGGAGATGATCTTTTGCGCGGTGGCGACCATCCTCTGGTGGGGCACGCCCCCAGGAAGCGGCGCGCACGATCTGGCGTACAAAATCATGCTGATTACCGGAGTCGCGGTTGTGGTGGTCAATATGAACCCGCTCATCAAGCTGGATGGGTACTACGCGTTCTCAGAAATCATCGGCTTCTCCGACATCAAAGAGAGATCGACAGCATATCTCTCGGGCCTGGTTCGTAGGCATATCTTCCGCCTTCCCGTCGAGATGGAATTCGTACCGAGGCGGCGGCGATCGGGCTATTTGGCGTATGCGATTCTCTCCGGGCTTTACAGCTACATGCTTTTGTTCACGGTCCTGCGATTCAGTAACAACGTCCTTTCCCGATTTACCCCGGAATGGGCGTTCATTCCCGTGCTGGCGTTGGCGCTCCTTATTTTCCGCTCTCGGATCAAAACACTCTTGAGGTTTGTGAGGACTGTGTATCTCGACAAACGTGACCGTGTCCGTGCGTGGATGTCTCTGCCTCGGATCGTGGGTGGCGTGGCTATTTTTCTGATGCTTGTGTTTCTTCCGCTCTGGCGCGAGACGATCACGGTGCGGTTCCTGCTGGAACCCGCGCGCCAGGCGGTGGTGCGCGCTCTGGTACCAGGGCGCGTTACCGCGGTGCTGGCTCAGGAAGGACAGCATGTGCAGGCCGGAATCCGTTGCTGACGATGACGAATGCGACGGTTGATTCGGCTCGCGCGGCCTCAGAAAAAGAAGTGGCCCTGACTGGCGGAGCGCGGACCCAGGCGTTGCTCGCGCATGGCGACGTGGGCGCCGCCGAGCAGGAGCACACCAGGGCGGAAAAGAACTCCGCGATCGCCGGCGAGGAGACACAACAACTGGTGGCTCGGGCGCCGATCGATGGGGTGGTCACGGCGACGCGGCTGAAGGACCTGACGGACAGCTATCTGGATGCAGGGGTGACCATAACCGATGTGGTCGATACGCAGATCATGCGCGCGCTGCTCTATGTTCCGGAATTTGCGGTCGGGCATGTGCAGCCGCGGGCGCGAGTGAGTCTGCTGGTGGATGGAACTTTCGCGCCGCGGCACTCATCGATTGAGCGCATCGAGATAGCCTCGGGCAATGTGCCGGCGGCGGTAGAAACCATTAAAGAGATTCCGGGAGGGATGAGCACCGAGGACTATATCGCCGACGTCCTGCTCGAAAATGACGGCTCGCTGCGGCCCGGAATGACTGGAACGGCGAGAATCGTGGTGCGTCGCACCAGCCTCGCGGTGATTGCCGCACGCGAGATCCGCGATTTCGTCGACCGCAAGCTCTGGTAGCACGACAAACAGAAAGGAAGAGCCGTAGCTCTTCCTTTTACTGATTGATGGGCATGGATGAGTCCGCTCGTTGCCAGCGGCCTCAGGCGTTACACCATCTTTTTCGAGAGAACCGGCGTCTTGGAGAGAACTGGAGACTTGGAGAGAACTGGAGACTTGGAGAGAACTGGAGACTTGGAAAGAACCGGAGACTTGGAAAGAACTGGAGACTTGGAAAGAACTGGCGCCTTGGAAAGACCTGGCATCCTCACAGACATGACTGGGGTCTTGGACAGAGCTACGTTGGATAGGGCTGAGTTCGAGAGCCGCGTGGCGCCGTCGACGGGCTTTGTGGACTTAACTTTGTTGGACTTCAGGTTGCCGATCAGCGATTTCTTCTGGATTGCCACTGAGTGTTCTCCTTAAGGTCGTTTGATAGCTTCCTGGATTGTTCCAGTCCGCTCACGCGTATCCCAGTAGCGATTTGAATGCCAAACTCGAGAAACCGCGAAAATAAGCAAATTTGCGCTCAAAACCGGTTTTTCGGGCCAGCGCTGGCCTGAATCGGAGGGGACGATGATTCCCTTAGGGTTAAAAACTAACCCCTTCAAGGGTTAAAATTTAACCCACGCCGCAGCAGCTCAGGCGTCCTTCAAATACCGTGCTTGCGGCAGAGGTACTTCACTTTCTCGATGGGAATGCCAAGCACGGCGGCCGCTCCTCGTTTACTTCCGGCTCGGCGAATCGCTGCCTGCAGATAAGCCAGCTCGATGCGGCTCATCTCTTCGTCGAGATTGACGCCCTCCGCGGGGATGAGGATCTTATCCTGGCTGGCGGCGCTTTCGATGACCAGCCTTTGGGGCAGGTGCTCGACATCAATCACTTCGCCGTCAACCATGAGAGCTAGTCGCTGTGTCAGGTTCTCAAGTTCGCGAACATTGCCGGGCCAGCTGCTGCTTTCGAGCATCTGCATGGCGTCGGGAGAAAAGCGCTTCACCGGCACATCGCCGGCGATGCAGTACATACGCATGTAGTGATCAAGCAGCAGCGGCACATCCCCGTCACGCTCGCGCAGAGGCGGCAGAGAAATGGGAATGACGCAGATTCGGTAGTAGAGGTCCTCGCGAAACCTGCCGGCTTCGACCATCCGCTCGAGGTTGTCGTTGGTTGCGGTGATGAGGCGGAAGTCGACGGTGCGCGGGCTCTTGGCGCCGATGCGATGCACGGAACGGTCCTGCAGGACGCGCAGCAGCTTGCTCTGGAGTGCGAGGCCGAGCGAGCCGATCTCGTCGAGGAAAAGCGTTCCGGTATCGGCCAGTTCGACCTGGCCGGGACGGCTGGCATGCGCGCCGGTAAAGGAACCCTTCTCGTGGCCGAAGAGCTCGGACTCCATGAGCGCTTCAGGAAGGGCGGCGCAGTTGACGCTGATGAACGGCCGGTTGCGGCGCGGGCTCAGCGAGACCACCGCGCGGGCAGCGAGTTCTTTTCCGGTGCCGCTTTCGCCGCGCAGCATCACGGTGGTATTGCTGGGCGCCACGCGGCGAAGCGCTTCGTAGACGCGCTGCATGGGTTCACTGCCGCCGATCAGTCCGCAAAAGGAGTTTCTGCGCGTAACCTCGTCGCGGAATGCCCGCGCTTCCATATCGCGCTGGCGCCGCTCTCCGGCTTCGAGCAGATACTCGCGCAGTTCGCTGAAGTCGACGGGAGCGAGGAGAAACTCATCGCCGCCTGCTTTCCTGGTGCGCTGCCGCGCGTTGCGCAGAGGGGTGCGGGAGATGACGACCAGCAGGTTGTCGGCGGCAGCCTCTCGCACCGATGCCACGCGGACAAAGACGTCTGCTTCTTCGGGGAAGATCGTGTCGAGGTCGATGACCACGATCTCCGGTGCGTGCTCCTGCAGACTTTGCAAAAGGGCAGCCGAGTCTGTGGCCATGCTGACGAAGAAGGCCGGCGCCAGTTCCTGCCCGATATCGATGAGCGCCGCCTCGTCGCTGGTGGCAAAGACCAGCCTGAGCCGCTCCTGATGGCCTGGGGCCGCTGCGACTGCCTCCATGCAAAGGTCCTCAACGGTGTGCTGCTTCGCGATTATACGGAAGCACGGAATGGTGTCCAGGCCGACGTCGCAAGTTGCCTCTGTCAGCAGGGCCGCGCTCACATTGGCCGGCAATCCGGATCCTAAGCACGCGACGATGAAGCTGTTGCGCCTGAAGCGCTGCTGAGGCATCTGGCGGAGGCCGCGCAAGAAGTTCAGCCGCCCGAATATCCAAAGGACGCAATCATCGCTCACCTTGAGGGTTTGTGGCGCTGCCCATTTTGATCGCAAGCCGCTCGAGGCCACGCTCGCCGAGCATTTCGGCGGTGAAGGCTCCGTTTGCCTGAATGATCCGTGCAATGCAGCCCGTCCATCCGGTTTGGTGGCTGGCGCCAATGCCGGCGCCGTTGTCGCCGTGGAAGTATTCGTAGAAAAGGATGTTGTCTCGCCAATGCGGGTCGGTCTGGAATTTCTCCGTGCCGCCAAACACCGGCCTGCGCCCCGAGCTGTCCCGGACAAATGTACTAATGATGCGCTCTGCCAACATCTGCCCGACTTCGAACAAAGTTAGCTCTTTCCCGGAGCCGGTCGGGCATTCCACTTTGAAGGAGTCGCCGTAATAAGCGCCCAGCCGCATGAGGGAGAGGTAGAGCAAAAAGTTGACGGGCATCCAGACCGGTCCCCTCCAGTTGGAGTTCCCGCCGAACATTCCGCTGTCAGAGTCGCCCGGCAGATAGGCGACGCGATACTCCTGGCCACTAAGACCAAAGACGAAGGGGTGGTCCAGGTGGTAGCGTGACAGCGCGCGGATGCCGTGAGGGCCCAGGAATTCGTTCTCGTCCAGCATTTTCGCGAGGATGCGGCGTAGTTTCTCCTCATTGACGGTGGCCAGCATGCGTCTGCCCGCCAGACCCCGCGTCTCCGGCATGTGAAGGTTCATCCCGAGTTCGGGATGGCGATCCATAAACTCCTGCATGCGCTTCGCGGCCGTCGGCATTTTCTCAGCTACGTCTCCCTCGAAGATGGCGATCGCCGCCAGCGGCAAAAGCCCGACCATGGATCGCACCTTTAGACGGAAAGCCTGCCCATTGGGCAGGCGAAGCACGTCGTAAAAGAAACCATCCTCTTCGTCCCACATCTTGTCGTGATGCTCGCCCATGCGGTCCATCGCCCCGGCAATCCACATGGTGTGCTCGAAGAACTTGACGACGAATTCCTCGAAGGCCGGGTAATGCAGCGCGAGTTCCACCGCGATGCGCAACATCTGCTGGCTGAAGAACACCATCCATGCCGTCCCGTCGGCCTGTTCCAGGTGCCCGCCGGTAGGCAGCGGAGAACTGCGGTCGAAGACACCGATATTGTCCAGGCCCAGGAAGCCGCCCTCGAACACGTTGTTTCCCGAACGGTCCTTGCGGTTGAGCCACCATGTGAAGTTGACCAATAGCTTGGAGAATGCGTAGACGAGAAATTCGAGATCTCCCTGACCGTTGTTTCGCTCCTTGTCGGTCAGATAAATCTGCATGGTGGCATATGCATGCACCGGCGGATTGACGTCGCCGAAATTCCACTCATACGCCGGCATTTGCCCGTTGGGGTGTAGATAATCGTTGCGGAGTATCAGATCGAGTTGCGACTTCGCAAAATCCGAGTCCACCTGCTGGAAGGCCAGCATGTGAAACGCCAGGTCCCACGACGCATACCACGGATACTCCCACTTGTCCGGCATCGAAATGATGTCGTCATTGTCCATGTGGAACCACTCGCTGTTGCGCACCCTTCTGCGCGCCTCGAGCGGTGACCACGGCCCGACATTATGTTCCTTCAGCCACTTGGTGAGGTCGTAGTAGAAATACTGCTTGCTCCAGAGCAAGCCGGCCAGCGCCTGTCGCATTACCATGGCACGATCCGGGTCGGCTTTGACCGCGGCCGGCGTGACGGAGTCATAGAATTCGTCCGCCTCTTTCAGTCGATCTGCGAAGATCTCATCGAAATCCTTGAAGGGGCTTTCCGGCGCGCCCTGGATGGGCCGCTTCAGACGCAGGCGTACAACCCGGGTTTCACCCGGACCGATGTTCAGGATGTAATGCGGACACGCCTTGGTCCCTAGCTTCGCCGGGTTCACCGCCTGGGCATTGCCACCAACGACGAAGTCGTTGATGCCATCCTTAACGTAAGCAGAAGCGTTCTGCTCGCCGAAAAGTTTCGCCTTGTTCGTCTCGTTTTCGGTGAACAGCAGAGGCACCTCTCCCTCGCAGTAGAGCTTGTAATCGGGGAAGTTTTCATAAGAGACCGGTTCACTATGATGAGCCGAGATTACGCTCGCGCCTTCTATCTGCCGCGCTGCCAGTATGGGTTTGGTGGCGCTTTCCTCCCACGACCATGTATTGCGAAACCAGAGAGTAGGTAACAGATGCACCGGGGCTGCTTCAGGGCCGCGGTTGGCAACGCTGATTTTTATGCCCAGGTCGTCCGGTCCGGCCTTCGCGTATTCAACAAAAACATCGAAATAACGGTCCTCGTTGAAGACACCCGTGTCCAGCAACTCATACTCCAGCGCCTGGCGGCCGCGATGGCGGTTCGTCTCGATGAGATCCACATACGGGTACGCTGCCTGCGGATACTTATAGAGATATTTCATGTAGGAGTGCGTTGGCGTGCTGTCCAGGTAGAAGTAGTACTCCTTGACGTCTTCGCCGTGATTGCCTTCGCTGTTCGTCAGCCCGAAGAGCCGCTCCTTCAGGATCGGGTCCTTACCGTTCCAGAGGGCAAGCGCGAAGCAGAGAATCTGGTGATCGTCGGAAATTCCCGCCAGACCGTCCTCACCCCAACGATACGCGCGCGACCTCGCCTGATCGTGAGTGAAGTAATTCCAGGCGTTCCCGTCCTCGCTATAGTCTTCTCGGACGGTACCCCATTGCCGTTCACTCAGATAGGGACCCCACCTCTTCCACGCCGCTTCCTTCGTGCGGGCTTGATCCAGTCTGCGCTGTTCCTTTGTCATCGATCCCTCCATCGGTGTTCGCCGAATTCAAGACAGTTCATTCGCGCGGGCAACGCAGGAGCCATTATTCCCCGATACTACCCAATACGGCAACAACAGGGGATGAGTGCCGACGTCACGATCATCGTTACTGTCACGCGCGGGCGACTCGCTTAGCCTCTTCGAAGAGCGCCTCGACCACTGGCAGTTGGTCTCGTTCCGGCCAACCTCGGAAATGGCGACAGTTCAGGCGCAATCGCGACCGCGGACTCAGTCATTATCACGGGCATTATTGGTCAGCCGCTCACCGAGATTCGCTGTGCGGGCGGTTGGGGCAAGACTATGCTGGTCGACCAATATGCTCGGCGTCGCTGCCGGTTCGCAAGAATCCTGCCGTCATGCCGTCGACGAATTTATCAGTGGCACTGCTCCGAACCTCGTTCGGCTTCCAATCGAACTGTCGACCCTAGTTGCCGATTCTTTCTCGAGCGGAAATCTGCTTCGCTCTCAGAAGAGATGACGCTTTATCTTGGAAAAGAACCTTTCGATGTCTCCGCGAAACCTACCAAAAAGAATCCCTCTCGGATTGTTCGCTGATCCACTCGGAAAACCTGATCAGACCCGGCCCTAACTGAACCGACAAATCCCGCTCGCTCCCACAGTTTGGTGCTTGACGCTGTTTTGAGTCGGCTTCTATACTTCAGCCCATTCGGTTTCTCTCTCCTCAGTCATTCATATCTTTAAAAGACAACTGCGCGAGACAGTTCTGCGCCATTGCGAGTCTCAAAGGGGAATCTCGTCATGTTATGTCTTTCTGGGAAGAAATATTCAGGCCTTGGTGCGTCGTTAGCAGATATCTCTCAGCCGGCTTACGGCCGGCAACTTCGAATTGCTCAGTGGCACATCGCCGGGATCATCCTGGGGAGCCTGACATTAACCGGATGTTCGACGCCTTTCCGATCTTCGATGCCCGCGTTGAACCAGGCAGCCTCTCGAACAGCGACTGCACAATCCAATCTGGACGCGGGACCTGGTGTCCAGCAGGATTGGGAAGACTGCAACGGGGACGGAGATCCCGGTACGAACCCTAATCACATCCTCCCCCCTGGTTCGCTAACGTCACCGCAAGATCTAAGAATCAACGGCGTTGCCTGTGTTGTCGACGGTACTGGAACGATTAATAACGTCTCAGGTACTTACGTTTATCGGAATGTAAATGTCTATAACGGTGGTTCGCTGACGTTTAATGATGCGGAGATTGACTTTCATGCTCACTCCATCCTGGTGGAAAAAGCCAGTACACTTCAGGCGGGTGGAACTTCAGGGATTAAGGGACCGCTGACTATCTGGCTTTGGGGCTCGAGCGACCTGACTAACAGCATTACTTGCCTGAGCGACACGAAAAATCAATGCGGCGTACCTGACAACGTCTGGAATTCCAATCCCAACGTCTCCATGAAAACCATGGCTGGCATGTCCTGCAATTCGATACCGGACCCTCCATATATCCCAACGGGTGAATGCTTTTATCAGTATGAAGTCGCGGATACGAACGCCCCAACGGGCGCTTATTTCGGCAACAAGGTGCTCGCGGTCTCGTATGGTGGCACGCTCACGCTGACAGGCTCAAAGGGAATTCGCACCGGGACCATAGAGACCAAACCGGCCGATTCCAGCACCAGCTGGGTACGCCTTAATGAGACTCTAAACGGCGGAGAGCCCGGCTTCTATGTCGACCGCCCTGTGCCCACGTGGGGCGAGGGAGATCACATCGTTGTCACGTCTACGGACTATCTCCCCGGTCATACCGAGGAGTTTGTCATCGATAAGATCGAGACCGACGCCAAGGGCACAAAGATCGATATAAAAACCTCGCTGAATGATCCAGATGATCCAGCGCATACGGCTATCGAATATCCTCACTGGGGTCAGGGATATGACTACAGTTCAGTAGCGGCAGCTCATCCCACGGCGGGACCGATTCCCGATCCCGCCACGCAGGGCATATCCACGCTGCCCGCCAATCGGATTGAAACTCGCGCCATCGTTGCGCTGCTCAGCCGCAGCATTCGTATCGCCTCGGAAGGCGCGACGCCAGTGTTGCCGCGCGACTCGGACCATTTCCCGCCGACTGCAGGCAATTATTACGGTGGACACACGATCGTCCGGCAGGGATTTAACAGCTATCAAGTACAGGGAGTCGAGTTCTACCAGTTGGGCCAGGGGGGCGCCATAGGGCGCTATCCGGTCCACTTCCACATGGATAGAACCGTTCCCCAGCCGGGATCCCCCAGTCCGGAAGACCGGGGAACCTATGTCGCCGACTCGTCCATCGTCGATTCCATGACACGATTCATCACGGTGCATGCCACTCAAGGGGTCACGCTGGCGCGCAATGTCGGCTATAAGTCGATCGGACATGGCTTTTTCCTGGAGGACGCGACGGAGATCAACAACCGGCTCTATTCCAATGTCGGCATTACCGCGCGCGCCGGTCTCGCGGACACTTCCAAAACATCGACTAATCCACGCCATGTCCCTGGAATTCTCAATGTCAAGGGGAATC
This sequence comes from uncultured Acidobacteriaceae bacterium, assembly GCA_963786085.1. Classification (GTDB taxonomy): domain Bacteria; phylum Acidobacteriota; class Terriglobia; order Terriglobales; family Acidobacteriaceae; genus Silvibacterium. The sequence continues at coordinate 51,587 of CAWAYO010000075.1, read as the reverse complement.
AGGGAGCACCGGTCCCAGATGATTTTCCCTACCATTCGGACGTCAATAATCCGACGGTGTTCTGGATCAGCAATACGTGGAATGACTTTGAATACAATGCTGCGGTCGGCGCCGAAACCTGCGGCGCATGCTACTGGATGCCACCCCAGGGCATCAGCGGGCCCTCACGGTACGAGACGTGGAAGGGCTATGCCAGCATGCAGAAATCTCAGCCATTATGGGGCGCTACGCCGGTGCTGAAGTTCACGGGCAATTCCTGCAGCACCGCCATGAACTCTCTGCAGACGGTAGGCTCGACCAATGCGTGCAATGGACTGTACTTCGGGGATGGTCAGTCAACCGATGATGCACTTTACTCCGTTCCGAATCCCACCCCGCCAACGACTCAACCTGTGAATCAATTTCCGATGATGACAGGCCAGAGGGCGAAGACCACGATTTGCTCTGACCCCAATGGCGACTGCAGCGATACAACGAAAGCCTGCGCAGGGACTGTCAATAGCGATCCCAAGGGAGGACCCGATCTGAAATACTGTCTGCCCTTTGTGCTCAACCGGTACACCACCTCGTTCAATTGGGCGCAAACCAATTTTTCCGCTATCTGGTTGCGCGGATGGTGGTACCTGTTGGAGAACTCCGCCATTACGGACTCGCAAAACGGGGGATTAACGATTGTCACTGGCGGCGGCTTTACGCGGTCCGACGTTGCCCAGGGTTATTGGTCAGTCTTCAAGAACAGCATCCTTGTCGGCAACACGCAGCCCATCCTCAACAACGGATTTCCTGCCAATGTTTCGGCTTCGAACGCCGGACCTTTCAACCCGCTGGGCCTTACGTGCACTTATGCCCCCCACGGTGCGTCATTCTGCGCGTCTGCTGCGGATGGCATCACATTTCAAAACCAAAGTTTCGCGATTAACCAGCGCCTCTTCAACATCTATGACGGGCCTTCCACCGAGTACAACAACATCTACTCCGATATACACATAAACAAACTTGGGACAGTCCAGGAATGCAGCACGGGACTGGGCCAATGCAAGAGTACGGGGTACATGGCCGCCTTCGTTCTTGGCATTCCGCAGTTTCCTCCCACCGGCCTCACAACGAATCAATGCATTCTGCCAAACGCGGCGATTGCCTGGAAGCAGCCAAACGGCTTTTATTATCCGCCAGCCTTTAATTCCGAGAACCTGGTCTTCAATACCGATCCCGATCACAAAGTGGATATCCGGCACTTCGTAATACAGCCGCAATATGAACCCAACTCCTTCACAGACAACTTGACCGCCATCAAGAAAACTTATTGCGCCTATGCGGATAATATGTTTAGCGGCAACGGCTTTACAGACATCGACCGCGAGACGGAGCTTACCGACAGGGACGGGAGCCTCACCGGACTAACGGCCAACAACCCAGCGCAGACTCCTCCGGAAGTTCCTACGATTTCAGTTAACAAGGATCCGTTCTTCAACGCGCCTGTGGTTACTGATGAATGCGCCAGCGGACAGTTGCCTCCTCTGAACCCAACCGACAGCGGCAACGAGTCCGGGGCCACCGTTAATACCAGTCCTTACGAGCACCTGACAACTGCGATTGTGGCTGACTGCGCTAAGGAGACCGGCACAAACTGCAACGGAAATTGGTCGGGCCCAGTGGCTTCCGGGACGGGTGGAGGGTGTGCGGTTATTGGATGCTACGGCGTACCACTTTATCAACAGTTCAGGGCTGCGAGCGACAAACCCAATGCGAGACCTTCGATCTTCATGATGGGGCAGGGCAATGCCCAGCGCAGCACGATGACCGTCAATCACGGCAAATACTACATCGATACCACCCGGTCGCAAGACGCGCAAAAGGCGACCGGCGCTACGCTGTTTACTGTCTTTCAGCCGAACACCAGCTATGAATTATTTTTAGTTTTCGCCTCGGAACATACACAGCAGACATACCAGATCTATATCGGCAAAGACTTGAGCCTGGAGGAGGCGGAAGCTGTTATCAAGCCGGGCCGACTTCTCCTCACTACTCAAAGCTATCCTTTCTGTTCGGGAAGCAACGATCCTACAGAGTGCAAAAACCTGTGTGGGAGCGAATGCACCGGCTCATGGGCAAAAGTCACAGATTACAAAAAGGAGCTTGGTCTTCTGACTGTCGAGATTGACCTGACGAATCAGGCTGATATGAAAGTCTCTAGCCGCGAAGCCTTCTGCCAGCCGACTACATATTGCCAATGGAATTCAGATAACAACACTTGCGGATGCAAACCGGGCACTGACTGTGAGGACTCCGCGGTATGCAGCTATGCAACCAAGGACGTTGACTGTCCCGTGGGCGGCTGCTACGGCTTTCGTATCATGTTGCCGAGTCGTTTCGTAGCCGAACCACAGATTGGCTTGCCCCCAGAGCCGACTAACTTTCTGGCTGACAAGACTACTTTCGTGACCGCCAGTCAAGGGGTTGCCGGAGACTGCTACTACGACAAAGTTCCTGAACCGTCGCCCGCGCCCAGGAGGCCCATCCGTTTCCAACCGCTATCAACCGAACCGATCAACTGGCCGAAGCCTTAAGGCCGGCTCATTCAAACAATGTAATAGACAAGGTCTGACGCTCTTGCGCGGCATTCTCGTTCATTGCCGTTCAAAACGGGCTTGATGCCTTCTGGAACGGCACGTCGCGATAACTTGCCGCTGCATCGCCGTCACTGTATGAGGAGCCGGTCAGCGATTGATCGAACCCACGAGAGTATCAAGTCGATGCTGCCGCCGAAAGCTGAGCTGTGACCCGCTCAGTGACTTGACACGACCACAAACGGGCCGATTGGAGATTCCAAGCTTAACTCCGGTCGGATCCCAAACAAACCTGGCATGAACTCATGAACTGCTTAGTAGACAGATCAGATATTTGCACTCCCAGGGCCGACCGACCCTACTGCTTCGATCGAAGTCACCTCGACCTGATTCCAGACTTCAACGCCGTGTTTCTGGAGCTCGGCTTCGACGAGTCTTCCGTATATCGGATCGACCGTCGCCAGGACTGCTTCGATTTCGGCTGGCAACCGTCACACTTATACCGCGGTGTGTCAGAGCGTCCGCCATTTCAAGGCCGATGTATCCAGCCCCACGATGATGGCGGATTTTGGTTTCCGCTCTTCCAGGAAACGATGGACGACGGAGCTGTCTTTCATTGTGTGAAGAGGAAAGACGCCGGGTAGATGGAAACCCTCAATAGGCGGCTGGACGGGGCGGGCTCCGGTGCCGATCAGCAACTTGTCATAATGAAGCTCAGACTGGGCTCCGTTTCCGCTGCGCACGGCCACCGACTTGCGAGCGGGATCAATCTTTTCGGCGGTGTGATTCGTTATCAGCCGGATGCCTGGAAATTCCGTTCGGTGAGCCAGGGAATGCCAATCCGGCGTCTCGCCACTGAGGAAAAATGGCAAGCCGCAGATGCTGTAATTTGGGAATTCGTCTGCTAGTACGAGCGTGATATCACACACCGGATCGAGTTCGTGTGCCCGCAGCCCGGCAGCGATGCCGGCATCGCTGCCGCCAATAATGAGGAAATGCACACGCGAATCCTTTCAGGCACCGATTACAGCTTGGTTATTGGAGGGCGTGGATGTCGAGAAATAGCGCTTTCGCAGCCAAAATGCGACATTCACCAGAGTGATCAGCGCAGGAACCTCTATCAGAGGACCAATCACACCGACGAATGCCTCGCCGGAGTTCAGTCCGAAAACAGCTACAGAAACTGCAATCGCCAGCTCAAAGTTATTTCCCGCTGCGGTGAAGGAGAGGGTCGCCGTCTGTGAGTAGTCTGCTCCCAGCTTGCGCCCCATCCAGAAGCTCACCATGAACATGATGGCGAAGTACACCACCAGCGGCACGGCGATGCGGAGCACGTCGAGCGGCAATTTCACAATCAGGTCACCCTTGAGGCTAAACATCACCACGATCGTGAAGAGCAGAGCAACAAGAGTGAAGGGGCTGATGCGCGGGATGAACTTCGTCCGGTACCACTCTTCCCCTTTCGTGCGAAGAAGTATGAAGCGGGTCAGCATTCCGGCGATGAAAGGAATCCCCAGGTAGATGAAGACGCTCTTTGCAATCTGAGCGATGCCGACGTCCACGACCGCCCCTTTGAAACCAAACCACGCGGGCAGAATCGTGATGAATACCCACGCATAAAGACTGTAGAAGAGCACTTGGAACACGCTGTTGAGAGCGACCAGGCCTGCAGCATAGTCCGTGTCCCCTGCTGCGAGTTCATTCCAGACGAGAACCATGGCGATGCAGCGCGCAATGCCAATGAGAATCAGCCCGCGCATGTAGGCCGGCTCGCCACGCAGAAAGGCTATGGCCAACAGAAACATCAAAACTGGTCCGATAACCCAGTTCTGAAGAAGCGAAAGGAATAGTACCCGACGGTTGTGAAAGACCTCGCCTAGCTTTTCATAGCGAACCTTCGCCAGAGGCGGATACATCATGATGATGAGGCCGACGGCTATAGGAATATTCGTTGTACCGGACTGAAAACTATTCACGAAGACGGCAGATCCTGGAATGAAGTGCCCGATGCTCACTCCAATTGCCATCGCAAGGAAAATCCATAACGTCAGATAGCGGTCGAGAAAGGATAGTTTCTTGCGCGCCAGCGGTGCGCATATCTGCCCTTGGGTGTAGGGGGCACTGGCCATATTCACCTCGAAGCAAAAACAGGCGATGGTTCGACTGGAGTTGGCAGGGGCGCTCCCTGTAAGGTCACAAACTTCTCTGGAGTGCAGCACGCCTTGGTCAGTCTTGCACGGTCCGCCTGCATGGTTTTCTCTTCCTTGAACCATTGCAGGATTAGCCTGAGAACCTTCGCCGCCCCTTCATTGGGCGGCATTGCGATGCGATAGTGCATCCATTTGCCATCACGGCGCGTCGTCACGATACCGGCGTTACGCAGATACGCCAGATGCCTGGAAATCTTGGGCTGGGGCTGATCGAGGATTTCGACGAAATAGCAAACGCAAATCTCCTGATCCCCCATAAGATTCAGGAGCCGCAGCCGGGTATTGTCTCCCAGTGCCTGGAAAAATCGCTCCGCGTCGAAGGTTTTCTGCTTCACTGCCATTTCATGATTATATTCGTATTGACGTATGTGTCCAGCGCACAATATATTCAGATAAACAGATATGTCGGAGGATGCAATGGCGGAACAAGTGCTTGAAAAGGTGCGGTCCAAGTATGCTGCGGTCGCGGAGAGTGACCTTTCCACGAGACATGCGGGCGTGAAGGCGGTCGCGGAAGCCTTTGGCTATAGCGCGGAAGAGCTGACCTCGATCCCGGCTGAGGCCAACATGGGCCTTTCCTGCGGCAATCCAACCGCGATCGCGTCCATTCGGCCCGGCGAAGTAGTCGTCGATTTAGGTTCGGGTGGGGGCCTTGATGTCTTCCTTGCGTCAAAACTGGTGGGACCTCAGGGCAAAGCCATTGGCATCGATATGACGCCGGAGATGATCGAGCGCGCCCGCGCCAACGCTGAGAACGGCGGATACGAGAATGTCGAATTCCATCTCGCGACGATCGATCGGCTTCCTCTTCCCGATGCTGCCGTCGATTGTGTCATCAGCAATTGCGTGATCAATCTTGCTCCCGACAAGTCGGCGGTATTTCGAGAAATCGCGCGGGTTCTCAAGCCCGGCGGACGGCTTGCCGTTAGCGACATTGCCCTCAAGCATGAACTGCCGCCCGCAGTCGCCCAAAGTATGGCTGCGTATGTGGGCTGTATTGCCGGGGCAATCAAGATAGACGACTATCGCGAGGGCCTGCTTCATGCCGGATTCGAGCACGTCGAGATTGTGGATAGCGGGGCCGATTTAAGTGCCTATGCCAAGGTCGAAAATCAGGCAGGGTGTTGCTCTCCGTCCATGCCCGCCGCCAATGGCTTGCCCGTACTTGCAGATGGGTGCTGCTCACCCAACACGTCTACGCCAGCCAGCCTTCATGAGGACCTAACCAAGCTGCTCTCTGAATACGATGTCAACGAGACGGCCGCGAGCGTCAAGGTGTACGCGGTGAAACCGGCTGCCGCCAAACAGAATTGCTGTGACCCGCACTGTTGTTCATAAAGACACTACGCAAAGTCTTACTGGCTCAACTCCGCTTAACGGATCATCCAGGGTAGCCAAACACGATCGAAGGATTTGAACTATGCCAAAACGCTACAACGTCCTCTTCCTCTGCACTGGAAATTCAGCACGCTCGATCATGGCCGAAGCGATTATGAATCGTAAAGGCCTTCCAAATTTCACCGCATACAGCGCCGGCAGTCATCCCGCGGGATTCGTGCGCCCCGAAGCTCTCAAGCAGATTGAAGCCGCTCACTTCAGCACCGTGGGCTTACGCAGCAAATCCTGGGACGAGTTTTCCGGACCTGGAGCTCCTCCGTTAGATTTCGTTTTCACGGTCTGCGACAACGCAGCCAAGGAAGTATGCCCCTACTGGCCTGAACAACCCATGACTGCTCATTGGGGGGTACCTGACCCCGCCGCGGTCGAGGGAACGCCGGAAGAAATCGACCGGGCATTCCGCGATGCTTTTTCGACTCTTGACCGGAGAATCAGTCTCTTTCTGTGTCTACCCTTTGCAAGCCTAAACAAGCTGATCCTTCAAAAGGAAATCGATGAGATAGGGCGGAAGTAGATCTCATTAATCCGGGCCGAGATACAGCCATGAAGACCCTATCGAGGCATCTATCGGAATGCGACAAGAAATCAGATTTAGTCAGGGTTGTCGTGTAGAAGGGCCGTCGCGCTTTCTGGGGCCGCTTCCGAACTTGAAAGTGAAGCGGAGGCTTTCCGCCACAGGTTTGCACGCCGAGCTGTTGCTCATGGTTTGCTCTGTTGCAGACCACTCTCCTTTGCATCTGCCAGACTCCACAGGATCTCAACACGGTTCGCTCCATCATTGCCTACGTCCACGCCGGAAGCAACGCAGATGCAAGCCGGCAATGCATTGCTGACCGGCTGGAAAAGGCGCGCAGTCTCTGCATTGCCAGTGATCCGACACCGGGTTGACGTACTGGCCATCATCCCGTTTCGCTGGCAGTAGAGCCACAACTATTCGATGGTTGATACAGATCGAGATTCGTCTGAAAGGAGGACTCAACGACTTTGGCACACAAACCGAACTACAGTTCACTGCCGGGCGCCTCGCGATTTACCAACGGTTGAGATTAGAGCAAAGCTCAGTTACCGCTTTTTGCAATTGCGATTAACGATACGGGCTTACATCGAGTAAATTCCAGTAACAGATGGTGATGGTTCTACGTTAGGGGCACGTTCTTCAAATGAGACATCGGTTTCTTCATCTGTGTGCGGAGCATATGCCGAGGACCATGATTATCTTCGCCGCCGAGAGTTCTTGTTAGTTCCTTGCACGGGGGTACACTCCGCCTGCAATCCGATAAGGGCCGAAATGCAAGGTCCGTCAGTTGCCACCGCTTTCTGGGACCCAACCGGCTCGACGTGTTCATCCTTCAGATTCGTACCGATCTCTCGCAAGGGGAGGGCCCTGCCAAATCAGGATGACGCCGAGCGTCACCAGGCCGGTAACCGCGAATCGTGAGGTTCTTGTCCGTATATGCATACTTTCACTCCCTTCGCTATTCAGTGGTCGTTCTTACTGCTCTACTGGCTTCCACGTGTTATCCGGATTGAATTCCGTCATTGCTGAGGCGACTTCGTCGGTCGTCGGTCCCACATCCTTCTGGAGCAAAACACCATTCTGATTGATGATGAAGGTCATGATGCCGGAATCACGGTACTGCGCAGGATAGGCGAGGACCGCAAAGCCGCCCGTCATCTTGCCATTGGCGATGTAGTTCTTCGCACCACCTTTCGCGTCGGATCCCTGCTTATCCAGCATGGCGAAGTAGTAGCCGTAGAAGGGCTGATGCTGGTTGGGCTGGACCTTGAGTCCTTGAGCTGTGGCAAAGGCAATGAGCGGCCCCAGTGGGCTCCTTGGCTGCCCGCTCACTTCCGGCCAGTACAACCCGTTCCGCTGACCTTGGTCACTGATGAACTTTTGCGCGTATTGCTTCGCGCCATCATGACTTTGCGAGAAGTATTGTTGCTGCGCGTCTGCAATCTCCCAGCAGATGTCCATTGCCGCTAACTCGTCTCTGCCGATCCGGCGCGCCGCAATTTCTTCTTTGCCTGCCTGGACGTCAAAAGACCATTGACCTTCACCATTCTTTTTTAAGGGAAGGGGAAAGGTCTTGTTATCAGTGCCCGTGATCAGCAGCAGACTTCCATCCGGCAGCTTGCGCCAGCGGTGCATGACGTCGTAGTCGGAGGAAAACCCCGCGAGATCAGTTCTGTCCTTCGCAGCGTCTCCTGAGCTGACGACATCCTTCGACCCTGGACCCAGAACTGCCAAAACAGCCGCACCGTCGCCCGACTTCGCTGCCGCGGCCAGTGCTTTTGCCGCGTCGTCGGGAGACGCAAACTTATCTTGTGCCACCTGGGGCTTTTCCTGTTTATTGCAGGAAGCCAGCAGGACCACAACCGACAATAGCCCAGTCATAATCTTCGCTCTGGATGTTGCAGTTTGAGCCAGCGACATTGCAATCCTCCTTCTGCCTTTATCCTTGGTCGTGCCCTATCGCAGAACGACCAATCAAAGTGTCCCGATGACGATAGGAACTACCTCCGGAATCCGCCTCCGCCGCGGAAACCTCCACCGCCCCCGCCGCCAAAGTGGCCACCGCCCCAACCACCGCCGCCGCCGAGGCTCCCCCAACCACGCGAGCTTGAACTCCGATCCCCCCACCCGCCGCTCGAGAAGCTGGAACTGGAGTGATCGCCGTAGCCGCTGAAGGCTGTCGACTTGCTGTTGGCGCTCTGGGACCCCCAACCGCGAGCGGCGTCAGAATTCGACCATCCCGACTTGTCCCACGAATTCGAAGCACCGGTTTCACTGTGGTTCACATTTACGGTGTTACCGCTGATGTTGGTATTGTGGTTGTAATTGTTGTTACCGTAGTGCTGAGAGCCATTGTTGTAATTCGAGTGATAGTTGGAGTTGTTATAGCTCGAGTGGTAACCGTAATTGTTATAACCACCGTAGTAGCCACCGTGCCAGGCTGCGTTTCCGTAGTAAGCCCCGCCGTGGTAGTACACGCCGCCACCGTACCAATGACAACTCCAACTGTTCCATCCCCAGCCGCAGCAGCCGCCACTCATCATCGCGCCAATAGCAATTCCTGCTCCGAAAGAGAGCATGCTCGTCGCCACCAGGTCAGCGGTGCTGTATCCCGGAGCCGTGTAGGGCGTTCCGTAAATGACCGCCGGGTTATAACTTGGGATGTAGATAACCTGAGGGTTCGCTGGTTCGATGACGATTACCTGCTGCCCGCTCTGTGTTTCGCTTTTGACCGTCTGCTGTGACGTGGTTTTGAGATTGCCGGCGGTCTGGGCCTGCTTGCGCAACGTTTGCACGGCTGCCATGACGTCGGATTCTTGGTTGTGATACGCCTCACCGAGTTGCGAGGTCCACGACAAATTCTGCGCCAGGTTGTTCAACACTGTGGGGAATTGCGTAAGTGCCTTTACGCTCGGATCCCAGGACTGTTTATCGACCGCTTGCATCAGGGCACTCCCAGTCAGGTTTTTGTTCTGCTCGACCCAGTAGTTGGCGACCGCAATCTGATCGGGGAAGGTCGCTGCACTGAGAATCTGGGCCACAAGCGCATCCGGGTAGAGCGCGATGGGCGAGACGAGTGAATCTATCTCTTCGGTGGTGAGTGGCGCGCCCTGGCCAGTGTATGAAGAGGCGGTCTTGTCAGAGGGAGCGCCTGCCGGGATCTGCGGTTGCGCGGCCTGTGACCAGGCGCTGCCGTCGGGGATGGTTGCCACAACCAAGATAAAGCTGAGCAGATACGCGAGTAGTTTCTTCAGTCCAGTAAATATCGAGTCCATATCGTCCTCCACGTCCGCCCGGTCGGAACAGTTAGCACGGTAACGATCGCTGCCAGCACAGTATGCAGTAAGGCCATAGCTCAGCTCCTTGCTCAGGCGCGCATGCCCAGCGCCACAAGATCGCCGCGAAGCTTTCCTACAGTGCTGTGCATACATTCCCACCAGTGACTGCTCAACGGACATCCACGTACTCGCGATGGCGGGCGTATCCCTGGTTTGAGGTTTGAGAAAACGCCCGCTGCATGTCCTGCCTACACAGCTCTTACAACGATCCTTCTTCGATTCCCTTGTTTACGATCACCTTGACATCCACGCGTTGATTGACGTCGCGCCCTGCAGCGCTCTGGTTGCTGACTGCCGGATGGGTCGCGCCGTATCCGGCGGGTACAAGAATCCGCCTCACGGGAACGTTTGCCGAGTCGCGAAGATAGTTCGCCACGACAGATGCGCGCTCGTCGCTAATCTTGAGGTTCTCTGCCCTTGTCCCCGTGCTGGAAGCGTAGCCGGCAACCTCAATCATGTAGTTCTGGATCGCCGCCGCGTCGCTCGCCAGTTTGCTGAGCGCCGCTTTGTCAGCATCGGATAATGTATCTGCGCCTGTGTTGAAAAACAGATCGGCTTCAGCCACCGTCTTGTAATCGGCCAGATCGGACACACGCTGATTTACGAGCGACACTGCCTGTGCGTCTGTGATCGCGGCTACACCCGCCGCCGCGGCCATTTGACCAGCCTGATTGGCCGACGACTGGGCCTGGTCGGCCGAGCCCTGGGCTTGATTAGCTGAGGACTGAGCTTGTCCGGCTGCTGCTACACCCTGGTTCGCAGTGGACTGCGCCCTCGCGGCAGAACGTTGATTGGCTTGGATCTGCTGCTCCTCGGCCACCTCAATATTGAAAACATTGGGATCGAATGTGATCTTGCTGGCGTCAAGCTGGCCCTTGGCGTTGCCCACCCCGTCCACATCGATTGTCAATCCGGGTACCATGGCTGTGACGTCCATGTCCGCGCGCCGCAGACGAAAATCCTTCTTACGCTCGATCTTCGTGTCGTCCGTGAGATTAACAACCACAGCTGCGCCGGTCTTTTTGGCCCTGATTGTGACCAGGTCTCCGTTGCGTGACTGAATCACTCCCGTGACTTTGGCCTTCTTGCCAGCTTCGAACGTTTGCGCTTGACTGAACAGACCGCTTAGCAGGACGACGCAAGCGGCATAGGCGATTGCTAGTTTCAGATGCCTGATTCTCAGTTTCATTTGGAGTTCCTCCTCTTGATTCCGGTAACTAAATCCTTGTGTAAAATCCCCGCCACGCAGTGACTCAACGATTGTGGCTTGTCAAGCAAGGGCCCCTCGTCCGCCTACTACTGGACACCAAACTGCTGCTGGCGAGAACTGTCTCTTGCGACAGGTGACAGCAGAAATCGTGAGGTGTTTCATTGTCACTTGAACGAAGAGGAACAAGACCGGAGTGGAAGTAGGCGGTCAGCCTCAGCATGCCCTTGATTACCGAAGTCACGCTGAGTTCTAAGTTGGCACCTTAGCGCGCGGAGGGCTCGTGAGATTCATCATCACTATCGTGAACGGATTGCGGGCCCTGACGTTGTTTCTCATCTGCTTCAGCGGAATTTGTTCAGTTATGCCAGCTGCCGCAGCGAACACATTGGTGCTGGATCAGATTTCTGGTACGGAAGGGCAAGATTCTCAGGATGTCGGACAGCAATCCTCATCGAATCCCCCAACCGAAGCAGAACCGAAAGATGCATCTGATCAGAAGGACCAGAGCGATCGGCACGAAAAGAAACCAAATCACAACGGATCAATCGTGGTTGCCCCACTTCCGATCGTGAGTCCGGCCCTGGGCACCGGGGTCATACCGGTTTTGGGCTACATCACTCCGATTCCAGCAAAAGATCGAGCTCTGACCCCCTCGGTCATAGGAGCCGGTGGACTAATTACAGACGACGGCAGCCGCGGTTGGGGCGTAGGCGCAGATCTCTACCTCGACAAAGCCCGCTACGAAGTGGAGTCCGTCTACGCCCGCGGGAATATCGACTACAACCTCTACGGCGAAGGCTTCGTAAGCGGGAATGCCGGGCTCAAACTGCCTCTGGAGCAGGCGGGCCACCTTTTCTTTTTCAAAACTTTGCGCCGCATTGGTTGGGATTTCTACGCAGGCATACGCTTGATCGACGGAAACTCGTTCATCACGCTCAAACCGGCTTCCGGCAAAACGCCGCCGATCCCCCCTGACGTCGGGCTACATACAGATCTGCGTGCGCTTGGGATGGAAGTATGGCGTGACTCCCGCCCCAACCGCTTTTACCCCTTAAAAGGCAGCGTGATTGATTTCACCGGCGATTTCTTTGCGCATAACCTCGGCAGCAAATATTCTTTCCAGTCATACAAATTCACATTCAACAAATATTGGAGCGTCACCGATAAACAGGTACTGGCCTACAACTTCTATTGGTGCGGCACCGGCGGATCTCCGCCGTTCTACGGCAACTGCATTTATGGCGCCAATAACGAGCTGCGCGGCTACACTGCGGGCCGGTACCTGGACCGCTACATGTTTGCGACGCAACTCGAGTACCGACTGCTCCTGCCGTGGCGTTTCGGGCTCGTCGGCTTCGGCGGAGTCGGCTCAGTCACTCCGGGCGGAAATCAATTGCGGTTTAACCAGTTCCTCCCTGCGGGAGGAACCGGCATCCGCTACATGCTGAGCAAGAAGTACCACGTCAATCTGCGGACAGATTTTGCGTGGGGCAAAGACAACTTCACCTGGTCTATGGGTGTAGGAGAGGCCTTCTAGGCCTCTCCCGGCAAAACGAAATTCGTACATCCATGCTTGCAATATCCGCTGAAGGGCATGCTGGTCGCGACGTTAGATGGCAACTTTATTGACACCGGTCGGATCCCTCGTCCTGGCGTGATCGTGACGCCCTCGCGGTGGACCGAACCTCTCAGTGAGTGCTAATCGCCAGGTCCAGCGCAGCCGGCAGGAAACAGCAATATACCGTAACGACCTCCGCTCACGGGCTTGTGTGCGGTAATGGGTAGTTATTGATGCTTACTGTCGCAAGAGACAGTTACGAGACAGCTGCGATCGTAGTGGAATCGCTGGTCAGCAGTAACAATTCGATCATGCGGCAGCCTGAATTGAGATGCCACTGGCGACAATCTCGCAAGGAGAAAGCAATGGAGATTAGGGAGAAGTTTTCAAAGCTCGTATTGGGAGCGCTCGCCGTGCCTGGCTCGGGGCCAAGCAGGATCTCGGCTGCTGCGGTTCGACCTACAACCTGACGATGGATCCGTTCGAGAAATACCACATGACGTTCAACGGTGTCGTGAGCAGGCGCCTCACCACCACGTCGCCGGACCCCTACGCCGGCTATGACAACGGGTGGGTGGTTTCGCTGATTGCGGTGCCGATAGGGGAGTTCGACAAATCCATCGTGGATTTCCCAAACTTGAAACGCTTTCCGGCGGGGCGTCCAATGATACGCGACAGAGGGCCAGGCTGAGAATCGGCGCGTTGTCGTACGGGTGCCGCAGAACAAGGGTATTGCCGGTGGCTAGAACTTCCTCGTTATCGAGCGGCCTGCCTATGTGGTCGCGGCGGGGAACTCTCGAATGCAAAGGTCAGATGCCGCTCCATGCTCCGCGCTCCAACGTTTTTCGTTTCTCTGAGAAACATGAAAAGCAAATTCCTGCTGCCTGAAACCCTGCTAGGCTTATTGCTGTTAGTAATCTGCTGCTCAGGTGCCGAGGCACAGTCCGAACCCGACTCGACGGATAACAAAATCTGGCCGGAGGCCGATGTCCACGTTCAACTCCCCTCGCATGTCCGTCTGCTCACATTTGGTGGGCTTGAGCAAGGAATAGGCTACCCCTACCAGCAGTGGTATGCGGCCGCCGGAGTCGGTTATCAGTTGAAGCCAATCTTGAAGATTCACCTGGAAAACATCGATCCGGATAAGGAACATTGGCTCGTGTTTGGCGGTGGCTATGAATTCCTGAGAACGGCCCAATCGGGAAAGATATCAGACGAGAATCGCGTGGATTCTGATGGGATTATTCACTTTCGTCTTACTGCTCGAAACCTGGTGATTGATAGGAACAGAGGCGAGTTCCGCTGGGTAAGCGGGGTCTACTCGACGACTTACCGGAACCTGCTGCAGGTTGAACATGACTTTCTTCTTCACGATTTTCGCTTTACTCCTTATGGTTCCGCAGAGGTCTTCTACGACGGAGCGAAGCATTCCTGGAATCAGGAATGGTACACGGCGGGTATCCAATGGCCGTACAAGCACCTTCTGATGCTCGAGACATATTACCGGCGAGAGCACTGCGTCACCTGCAACCCCACAAACTGGAACACCGCGGGAATGACATTGAATTTTTATGCCGGCAATAAGTGAGCAATTGTTCAGGGAATCGTCACAGCATACAGTGCCCCTCCAATCATCACCGGAGATTTCATGTCATTAAAAAATAAAGTTGCGATCGTGACAGGCGGAAACAGCGGTATAGGCAAGGCCATTGCCCTCGAGCTTGGCCGTCAGGGAGCAAATATCGTGATCGACTACCTCTCTCATCCCGAGGCTACAGAGGAACTCGAGCAGCAGATCGTGGCACTGGGAGGTCAGGCAATCGGCTTGGAGGCGAACGTCAGCAAGCTCTCAGATCTGCAGCTCCTGATTGACACCGCAGTTGCCAGGCTCGGGCGCGTTGACGTTATGGTGAACAATGCCGGAATCGAGAGCCGAACTTCCGTTCTCGACACCACCGAAGAGCAATACGACAAAGTGCTCGACGTTAACCTGAAGAGCGCCTTCTTCGGTACGCAACTCGCTGCCCGGCAGATGATCAAGCAGGGAGGCGGAGGCCGGATCATCAATATCACGTCCGTTCATGAAGACTGGCCGATGCCAGGTAACACAGCATATTGCCTCTCAAAGGGAGGCATGCGCATGCTGACTCGAACCGCGGGAGTGGAACTCGCTTCGCACGGCATTCTTGTGGCGGGGGTCGGCCCGGGCGCAATTGCAACTCCGATCAACCTGTCCACAATGAAGGATCCGGTGCTCCTCGATAAGCTAAACGCTGTCATCCCGTTGGGCCGGGTCGCGAAACCAGAAGAGATCGCCACCATTGTCGCTTTCCTTGCCGGAGACGGCGCAAGCTATATAACAGCTACTACCGTGTTCGCCGACGGCGGCATTATGCAGAGCAGCCCCGGCCTCTAGCGCTTTACCCAAGATGAACACCTATCATTTCCGACAGCAGCCGGAGTGGCACAGAGTTTATTGACTGACCCGTCTTGATAAGCGTGTCCGCATGGGCGCGAGCGAGATAAGTGCCACGCCGCCTCATCGCATTCTAGATTTGAAAGATCTGCAGTTATAGGAGTAGTGCTTCTTACGCTATTCGACAAACTGGTGAGGTTATCTGATCAAGAGGAGATGGACGAGAATTCAATTGACTGGCGCCCAACTTCCAGTCTCGATGAGCCACCGGCAATTGCTCCGGCCTACACTGCCCTATGGAAAACCAATTTTCGGGCAAAGATAGTCATGACCCAGACTTGACCGAATTGACAGCGCGAATCCGGATTTAGTATTCATTATGCGCATTTCAATCTTTTCGTGAACCATGCCATGTTTCCACTTCAAGGAGAACCCAACTGTGACTCGCCAACCAAGTTCTCCGCGAACTGTCGTGGGGCTTCGGGCCAGATACGGACCTCAGTTAGAAATCGGTCGAGCGAAATGGGCGTGCGAATCAAGGCTGTTCGGCTGCAGTCTTCTCGCCCTTATTCTTCTGCCAGCCTTCAGTTCTCTACTGATCGAGCAGGTCAGCGGCCAGACTACGAGCACCGCGAATGCGCAGATACCGCGTCCATCGCATCAGAATCCTAACGGAATGCATATATATATTTGGGCCGGCCTCAAGTCCCATCTTCCCGGACAGCACGACTACCCCCAGTTCCTCGCTGACTGGAGCAAGATTCTCACCGAGCATGGCGCGGTGGTCGACGGCGCCTTACATGGACCAAGCTCTGCCGATCTGGACCATGTCGACGTCGTGATTATCTACAAGGGCGACGCAGGTTACCTGAGCGATGCAGAAAAGGCCGCCCTCACAGTATTCGTCAAGCGTGGAAGTGGACTGGTCAGCATTCACGACTCATTGTGCGGTCCGGATCCCGCATACTTCGCGACCCTGGTAGGTGGCGCAAAGAAACACGGCGAGATCAACTACACATTGGGAGCTCCCATTTCCTACACAGTAGTCGACTCTGCCAACCCCATCATGAAGGGCATGTCGAACATCACCATCTTCGACGAAGCCTTCTACAACATGACCTGGGCGCAGAATCCCAGCATGCATGTGCTAGCCACCACGGTCATACCGGGCACCCCAAGTGCAGGCAAGCACAAGGGCGAAGTGGTGCCGCAGATCTGGACCTACGAACACACTCTGCCCGGCGGCCAGCCGGCGCGGGCGTTCGTCTGGATGCAGGGACATGAATATGCGAATTTCGACAATTATCAGATCCAGCAAATGCTCCTGAGGGGCATCGCGTGGGCCGGGAAGAAGCCCGTCGACTCGTTGATCGATTATGTGCCGCCCGCTCAGGGAAGCAAATAGCCGGTGTCACTTGGCGGTCCATCCGCCGTCGATGAGAATGTCGGTTCCCGTAATAAATCCCGCCGCTTCCGAGCACAGATAGCAGGCCAGAGCGCCAATCTCTTCAATCTTGCCCCACCTCCCAATAGGCAAACTCGACAGGAATTGTGCGTTGGCTTCCGGATTGTTCATTACCGCCGCGTTCATGTCAGTACCGAAGGGCCCCGGACTAATGCCATTGACTGTGACCCCTTCGCTGGCCAACTCCAACGCGAGTGCACGCGTGAATCCGAGAAGCGCCGCCTTCGCCGAAGAGTAGGCGGTGCGCCCGGGCAAGGAAACGTGGCTCATGATCGAAGTCATATTCAGAATGCGGCCGTAACCGGAACCCTTCATGCCAGGCACGAATGCCCGACACATCAGAAACGTCGAGATCAGGCTCGAATCCAGAACGCTGCGGAACTCTTCAAGCGAATAGTCCACCAAATTCTTCCGGATATTTATTCCAGCATTGTTGATCAGAATTTGCGGAGTTCCGAACTGCTGAGTGATAGCCTCAACCAGGCCGGCGACCTCGTTTTCCTGCGTTACATCGGCTACAAAGAGAGCGGCAGTTCCGGCCCGCTCTACTATGTCATTACGCACTGATTCCAGACGCCCGCGATCGCGCGCCACCAGTGCTATGCGTGCGCCGGCTTCAGCCAGAGTCTTGGCCATTGCCTCGCCCAATCCTCGGCTTCCACCGGTAATCACTGCGGTTCGACCCGTCAGATCAATCTTCACGTTTCCATCTCCTGTTCGAAGCCGGTTGATTTACGCTGTGCGTCTCAGGGCGAAAGACTTCTCTGCGGCCATTTTGTGCCCTAGCCCGTCTCGAAGCTCAGTTCCCTTTCTCGTCGTGTTGTTTCTGGATCAAGGAAAAGCCAGCAGACAGCTGATACGGTCGCAGCTCCTACCATCGTGTGGATCAGAATGTTCCAGTTGCCACCTGTCCTCTGAAGGATCACTCCGCCAACCACGGGCGCTACAAAGCCCGCGAGGTTGCCCAACATGTTCATTGCGGCCGCGACCGTTGCGGTATATGGTCCACCGATTTCCGCGCAGGCGTCCCACGAAATCGGCATCGTCAGATCGCTGCAGAAGCTGGCGAGTCCCATGACCAGCATGGCTGGAACCACTGCGTGGATGTGCGTCATGGCAACCAGGAGGATGGCCGTTCCAAGGAAGCCAACAAATGCAATGGCTCGACGTGACAGCCGTGCGGGCGCAAATCCCGTAGCCAGCGAACCGAATCCGCCAAACAAAAGAGGAAATACCGCAAGAGCCGCAGCGCGGGCCGGAGACTGTCCCCGGCCTTCGCGCAAATAGGTCGGCAGCCACGTGATGTAGAAGTACCACACATAAGAGAAGCAGAAATACTGCAGAACGAGCGTCGATACTTTTCTCGTCAGCAGCAGGGAGATCCAGTGTCGTTCGCCTGCCTGATGAGT
Organism: uncultured Acidobacteriaceae bacterium; assembly: GCA_963786085.1. Taxonomy (GTDB): domain Bacteria; phylum Acidobacteriota; class Terriglobia; order Terriglobales; family Acidobacteriaceae; genus Silvibacterium. The sequence continues at coordinate 33,499 of CAWAYO010000075.1, read as the reverse complement.
GGTATGCATACGCGATGCCTGCAGCATTTCTCTTTCTGCGTTGTTTACCGAGGGATGTTCAGCCGGATCGTTCCTGAACCAGAAGAGAAATACGGCGCACCATGCCAGCCCCAATAGTGCAAAGCCGACAAAGGCCCATCTCCAGCCAAACCATGTGATGCAGAGCAACGCCAGTGGCGGTGTCGCCGCGCCGCCCCATCGAGTAAAAGCCCACATCAGTGACTGCGCCCTCACACGTTCCCGTGCCGGCAGCCATACGCTGAGCATTCGCGTCAGGTTAGGAAAGCAGCCTGCCTCACCGGCTCCAAACAGAAACCGGATTACATACAGCGACGCGACATTCCACGCCGCTCCTGTGAGAGCAGTGAAGGCGGACCATGCAAGGACAATCTGGGCCAGAACACGTCTGACGCCAAGACGATCACCGAGCAGCCCCATTGGGATTTCGAACAACGCGTAGGACAGTCCGAAGGCCCCGAAAATGAGGCCCATCTGCTCCTTCGGTATATGCAGATCATGCGCGATGGGGCCGGCAGCAACGGAAATGGCGACCCGTTGCACATAAGAGATGATCGCCAGACCGATGGCCAGCATGACGATCGTGTACCGCGTTCGGCTGGGGGCAAGGTTAGCCTTCATCGGGCGCACTTCATTTGGGCAGGCTCCACGGGTAGAGGCTGTCACCCGCTCCGAACAAAATATATTGTTTTCCGTCCAGGAGGTAAGTAATCACGCCACCAGATTCGTTAGCGCCAATTTCGTGGTGTCAGAGCACCTGGCCTTTGTCGGCGCTGTAGATGATCACATTCCGCTGGTCGTCACCGGTGATGAGCAGATTGCTCGCAGTCGCCAGAATGCTTGGGCCAACCGTTGTCGGTGCATTGTTCAGGTTCGGATACACATGCCTCCACACCGCATTGCCGGTGAGCGGATCGATCGCCTGCAGCACCCGTTGCACATGGCCGATTGCATCCCCCGTGCCTCCATAGCCAAAGGGCTGCTTGCTGTCGTCGGTAAGGTAATAGATAGCTTTACCCTCGACCGAGTTGACACAGACCAAACCGGTTTTCGGACTGTACGCCGGCGCCTGCCGTCCAAAAATACTGCTTGCGCGAGTCTGTGTAGTTCTTCTGCCACAACTCTTGCCCGGTGTTTGCATTCAGAGCGACCAGCCAGTTGTTCGGCGTAAGGAAATACACAGTCGACTTCCAGATCGCAACGCCGCGTTGCCCTTCGGCCATTGTGGCAAACGCCGGCATGCCATTTTCCGGCCGCCCCCTCTTGAGAAACGGCACCAGAAGTCCCCATGGTCGTCGCCGAGTATCTCGTCAGAAGTGATCAAGCTGGATCCTGTCGCCCCTCGCGCATGCTGCCCATGGCAGAAAGCACAAGTCCTCTGGAACAACAGCGCGCCGCGCTTCGCGGCCCGCCTTATCCGGTTCGTGCCCCAGACCCAGAAATGCGCGTATCGAATGCTCGTTGTTCCGTCGTCATGTTCTGGTAGGGCTCCTGTTGTGCGTTACGACTCTGATCGCCGGTAGGCATCTCTTGACTGATTGCGAATCCCGCTAAAACAACCAAGCCCCTGCGAGCATTGCGCGGAAAGCCGAATGGCGCATCCCGTCCATCCCTCTCGATTGGCAACCTTGATCGCTTGAAACCATCTTCGTCGCCGGGGTCTTTGCGAAGGCCATCAGCTTGTCTGATACCCAGGATCGAGCTCCACCGCCCCGTTCATCGACGACGCCAGTATACAAATCTATCTCCGTTAACGGCGACCCACATGAGGCGGCGACCAGATGTGTTCGGCGAACTACTTCTGTCTTGCCGACAAACTGGAAGCGAAAATCAGAGTTCCGCGGGGCTTATATGTATTGAGAAAGGTTCTCGCGGCGCACTTTATGCGAACTGCGTTCCTTGTATTCTGTAGCTCGTAAATAAATTCACTTCTCACAACGCCGCTACGCGGGCGGGGAAGCAACGTGATAAGGAAACAGATATTCACGAAAACGATAGCGCCAGCAAATCAAAGACGGCGACGGGCCACGCTGAAAAAGATGTCGTCGAGTAGCGTTGTCTGCGTGCTTTTGATTATGCCGTTCATGGCTTCCGGTAGACGAGACCAAAGCGGATCAACCTTCGGATCGAAGTCTGCGAACGCATCCGCAGACTGGCCAATGGTTGGTCACGATGCGGGAGGCGAGAGGTATTCTCCCCTGACCCAGATCACACCCGCCAACGTTCGTGACTTGAGGGTCGCGTGGGTTTATCACATGAAACCCGCCCCGAAGGCAGATGCTAGTCATGCTGGAGCTGACTCTTCGTCCACCGGGACAGGTCTTCATCAGTCTGAAGATCAACCACTGGTGATCGGGCAGACGATGTACGTCGTCACGCCATATAGCCGCGCGGTTGCTCTCGATTCCGCGACGGGTCAGGAGAAGTGGGTCTTTGAAATTCCGGACGGAGATAACGCTTCTTTGCGCGGCGCAGCGTATTGGCCGGGAGGCGATGGTTCTTCGCCGGCGATTATCTTCGGAACACGGCGCGGCAGAATGTACTCGATCAGTGCAGAAACAGGAACGCTCAACCGCGACTTCGGTGTCAACGGAATGGTCAACCTGAAAACGCCGGAGGTGATGAAGACCGGCATGGACAAGAGCTACAGCCTGCCGTCTCCTCCCGTGATCTACAAGAACCTGGTGATCACCGGCGCGGGCACCGGCGAAGGACCGGGGGGCAAGGATGGCGGCATTGGTCCGGCAGGCGACACGCGCGCCTGGGATGCAAAGACCGGCAAGCTCGTCTGGACCTTCCACTCCGTCCCGCTTCCCGGCGAGACAGGCCACGAGACCTGGGGCGGCGATAGCTGGAAGAATCGCTCGGGTGTAAATGTGTGGGGCTACATGACGGTGGATGTAGAACGCGGCATCCTCTACATGCCCTTTGGAGCTCCGAACAACGACCGCGTCGGCGTGGATCGCCCTGGTGATAATCTGTTTGGCTCGTCCCTCGTGGCCGTCAATGCCGACACCGGCAAGCTCCTGTGGTATTTCCAGGTCGTGCATCACGACATCTGGGACGTAGATACGGAATCGCCTCCAACTCTGCTGGATGTGAGGCATGGCAGCGAAGTCATTCCAGCGGTCGCCACGGTCAACAAGAACGGATTGATGTTCATTCTGAATCGCGTCACCGGGAGGCCAATCTATGGGGTCGAAGAAAAACGGGTGCCGAAGAGTGATGTCCCGGGCGAACAAACCTCACCCACGCAGCCTTTTCCGATCCTTCCCGAGCCCCTCTCGCAGGTCACGCTGAGCCGCTCGAATCTCTACAAAGACACACCGGAGCACAAGGCGTGGTGCGAGAAGTACGTCGACAACAACAACATGGTTCTGGGCGATGTGCAATACACGCCGACGCGCCTCGGCCGGTATACCGTTCCTCTGCCTGGGACGCAAGGCGGCGTTAACTATTACGGCGGAGCCTTCGATCCCAGCCGTAGCCTTTTCGTGGTCAACGTCAACAACCTCGCGCAGCCGATGCGGATCGTTCGCAATCCTGATGGAAGCTACATCAACTCCGGCCCGCTTGCGGGTCTCCAACGCTTTTGGAATCCGGACAACCACCTGCCGTGCACGCCAACTCCGTGGGGACAACTGGTTGCGGTAAACGTCAACACAGGAAAGGTTGCCTGGCGTTCGACATTAGGGGTCACCGACAGCCTGCCCGCAGGCAAGCGGAATACCGGGCGACCTGGCCTGGGAGGAGCGATCATCACGGCGAGCGGTCTCGTCTTCATCGGAGCCACGGACGACGCCCGCTTCCGCTCGTTCGACGAAAAGACCGGCAGGGAAGTCTGGACTGCGGAACTCCCCGCCGCGGCTGAGGCCACTCCAATTACCTACGCGGATGCGCGCGGCAATCAATACGTAGCTGTCGTCGCTACAGGAGGAGGCCTTATAGGCGCGCCGCTGCTGAGCGACGTTGTGATCGCCTACTCTCTGAATGGATCAAGACCAGTCTCGTCTGTTCTGGAGGGTCGCTTGCCGGGCGAGGCGACGCCTCCTACCACCACGACTTCTGCCGAAACGTATACTGCCGCTTCAACGAACACGACCGCCTCATCTGCCTTTCCTCCCGGGCCGGGACGAGAGCTGATGTTCAGGGTCTGCTCCGGATGCCACTCGGTGAATGTGTCGGCATCGCGGCACATGAATGCCAAGGAGTGGAACGATCTGGTTCAAGTGATGGCCAGTCGCGGAGCGATCGCAACAGACGAAGAACTCGATGAGATCGCGGCCTATCTAGCGAGGAACTTCCCCACATCGGGCACACTGGCAGCACCTGCCACAAGATAAGGCACCTGGCACAAGATACGATGTAGCCCTCGAACACGCCACGTCTGCTGTGGCAGCTAAAGGGAGAGAGAGATAATCCCTGGAGAGCAACAACGCGGAGTTGCCAACAAGGAACGAAAGACATGAACAAGGAAGAACAGGTGTTGATAGATGTGACCTGCAAAGGCGACTTCAAGCCGATTCCAGCCATTCGACATCGCCAGGGTGCCGTCTTAACGATCCGATGCCCGAAAGATGAGGGTCTGGGCCCATGCAGGACAGGGAGCTTACTGAGCGCTAACCTATTTGAACTTATAGGTTGCGCCGATAAGGATTCCCTGAATCGACGAGTTGAAAATGGTCCCGTTGTTGCCGTAGTGAACTGTGAGGTATCTCCAACCCCCCTGTAAGGCCAGCTTCGGCTTCACCTGATAATTCAGGAGTCCGCCTACCTGGTAGTCCAGGGTTGCTCCACCCTCCCCGCCGTCGCCAAGCGCATCGACCGATACCTTGGAGCCGAGAGGTACGCTGAATCTGGCGCCCATGACAAAATCTGTCCACGTGACACTCTTGGAGAGGTTATTGCCGTTGATCGTTGGTATCAGTTCAAGTGTCGTGGACTCGTGCCAGATGCGAGGCCCGGCCGTGCCGTATATTTTGATCTTAGGATTGTTTACCAGCAGATACGCAACTTTGGGGGTGATGATGCTCATGCCCAGGTCGGTCCGCACCGAATAACCGGGCGCAAACGGAATCGCTTTACTGTCCCTGAGCCGCATCCACAGAAAATCGGTAGGCGCCGAGAAGCGGTTATAAGTGGGTATGAACGCACCCAGGAATCCGCCCCTGAAATTCGAAAAGATTTCCCCGGCTGTTACATGAACGCTGGTGTCAAAGCCGCGAATCCCGACCGTGCCATGGATTCCCGGGAACCAGATATACACCATACCGTAATAGTGCCATTGGTTATCCGTCAGATCGGCGTCGGAACTTGCGAACCCGGTACCGGAGGATGTCTGCGCAGCAGTTGCTTTCTGTGCAGCGGGAGAGCTCTCTGTCTGGTCAGGCGAGACGAGATCGGTTGTTTGCTGAGCAATCGCGGGCAGGCATAACATCAGGGCTAGCGAACCTGCGAACGTCAAAAGGCAAGTCTTGCGGTATGAATTCATTGCATCTCCTGGCATGTCGGAAGTTCACTTTTTCTAGCTACCGGCGATACCCTTGTTCTGCAGCACCCGTACGACAACCCGCCGATTCTCCGCCTGACCTTCTGAAGTAGTGTCAGGAGCTACCTGTCTGCTGGTGCCCATCGCGCCGGGAGCCAGGATGTTGGTCAGCGGAATCTGGCCCTCCTGCTCCAGAAATTCGGTGACATTGGCCGCTCGCTCCTGGCTCAGTTTCTGGTTCAGCGCCGCGGAACCCACGGCGGAGGCGTAGCCCTTTACCTGAATCACATAGCCGGTGACGGTCAGGGCCTTCTCGCATAGCTTCAGCAATGGAGCAGTGTATTGCGGGTCGACTGTGACCTTGCCGTTGCCAAAGTAAACCGTCACCTCATCCCAGATGTTGTATTCACCCAGCTCGCCAAAGCGCTTGTTGACCGCGGCGACAGCCGCCTTGTTGGCCGCAATCTTGGCCTCGTCAGCGGCCTGCTGTTGCTGCTCCGCCGTCAGTTGCGCCTGTTGCCGCTGCAGCTTCGCTTGTTCTTGGGCCAGTTCCTGTTGCTGTTGCTGCGTCTGCTGCTCCACCGGAGCGACGCCAGCTTGAATGTCGGTAGCGGCCTGGAGGTTCTTGCCATTGAACTTGACGGTGCTCGCTACCAACTGGTTCTGAGCGTTGTAGTTCCCTTGCACCTGGACCTGAAGCCCAGGCACCAGAACGGTAACGCTCATCTGCTTCTTGCGAGCATGGAACACGCCCGATACGTCTTCTGCTTCAGTGTCAGGGGTGAGAAGGACGATCACGTTTCCCATGTCCTGAGTCTGGACGGTCATGGTGGCGCCATTGCGCCCATTGATCACTCCCTTCACTTGCGTACTTTGAGCAACGGCAGCCGCACAAAGCAGCAGAATTGCCGCTAATGGCGCTCTCGCTAAAATTCGGATTCTTCGATTCCGTGTTTCCTTCATGACCTTGCTCCTCGCAAAACCAAAAACTGGCTTGAACACTTATCTCAGACAGCTGGGGTTACTGCTGTCCTTACGCACGCGTGCTTTTCTGCCGGCGACCTCAGCAGGCCAGCGGGCACGATTGATACTCCCGACGGGTCTGCTGTCGGGGGTCGAGTTTCCTGTGACATCGAAATATGTCCCTTCGCCAGCATCTGGAGGAAGGTGCGAGTGCGGAAGCATTTCGGGGGCGGTTCAGGTATTTGCTTGCCATTGATCGTGGTTGTTGCATCGGCCTGACCCAGTGTGCACGTGACCCGTTGGGCGACTGCCTGTTGGGCAGCGAACACAAACATCGCGCAAGAGCTCGGGATAGCGAGCGTCCCCATCGCTAGTTTCCGAATACTCGCTGCCGAATTCATAAGATATCCTTGCCAGTGGGGATAGCCTCCGCCCCGGAGGGACAAAGCGTTGATCCCCGGGTCAGTCACGATGAGTTGAGGGGCGACTGATCGAAACCTTTGATTCGTGGCCTACTTCATCACGCGCGCGGAGTTGCGGCAACTGTCTCTTTTGACAGTTAACACTCGGGGGTCCTTGCAGACTTTTCCTAATCCTGACTATTTGTCACCGAAGCGAATCGCTTCGACGTACTCCAGACCGCGTATTTCGGAAACCGAGCGAAATTCCAACATCGGAGCTTTCGAGTGCGGTCTCCTCACTCCGAGGCACTCTAGATCGAACTTCAGCACCCGCGACGGCCCTCCGTTTTCACGGGTTCCGGTCGGCACCGGTTCGTCGAGCAAAAGAACTTAAAAAGGTCTCTCTCAGAGCGATCTTTGTGGTGCGCAGTTAATTCCTCTGATCAGTATCCAGCTCTCGTTCTGGCTTCCGCCAGAGCAGTCGGCTTTCTCAATTGGCCCGAGAGTGCTGCTTTTGCGTCGTGGGCCGTGGCCTCCATACCACGTACCACGATCGCGCTCTCAGGCTTAGGGCAGAATTGCCAATAGCCCTGCGGTTTCGGGTGATTGCAGCGCAGCAGGAGTTCAGTGCCTGAAATCGCATGGACTTGAGACCCCATGCGCAGCGATGAAGCCGGGACACTTCGATCGAGCTTGCCACCTCGCAGACGTAGAATTCCTCCGGGGAAACTTATCCTCCGGAGGTCACACTTGTCAGACGCTGAAGACCACCTCACCCGCCGCACCTTTCTCGCCCGAGCCGGAGCGTTCGCGGCTACATCTCTTGCCGCATCCGCTGCGCCCTCATGGGCCGCGCCCGACGCATCGGCGTCCTCGCTGGGTGACTGGATCGAAGACGACTACGGCCTTCCCGCCTATCATTACACCGGACCGATGCGCTTCCCCAGTAGCCCGCAGCGTGACGGCGCCGCCATGATCCCCGACGATCCGTTCTTCCTTACCGGCAATTACCGGCTCACGCTCTTCACACACGCCAGTGGGCTCTGCCAGATCCTCACCGGTGAGCGCGCCTGGGGCCGCATGAACCAAGGCGACGCCCGCTGGGGCGGAGCCAATTCCGCCACCATCGAAATCTCCGGCCAGCGTCACGATCTCATCGGACTCGAGGCACCCGCCGCCATTGCAGCCACCAAGCGCTTCGGCGTCGGCTTCGCACGCTACGACTACGCGCTCGCTCCATCGCTCTCCGTCACGCGCGTGCTGTCCGTTGCACCATCCACAACAATCGGCGAAGGCACATCTGCTTTCCTTACGCAGGTCACCCTGCGCAACAGCGGCTCTGCTCCGCTTCAACTCCGCTACTCCGAGTTCACCCGGGCAAAATATCAGCAGCTCTTTGCCGCATGGGACGGTTCCAGCCAGGGCCCCACCTGGCCCATCCTGGCCGCCGGATCTCCGGTCAACGGAACCGTCACGGCGTCCTTCGCCGCGCGCGGCAAACGCAGGCTCACATTCCCGCCCCCCGGAGAAATGTCCCGCTACGAGCAATTCCCGCCCACGATCTTCGTCCAGGCCATCAGTAACGACCTTACTGCCGTCTCTCACACCGACTCCGCCGATCAACGCAACATCGGCGTCACGGCTGCGTTCACCCTTCACCCCGGAGAAGCCCGTACGCTTGCCTTCGTCACCGGCTACACCCGCGACGCTGCCTCCATCGACTCGCTCTGTGCCTCGCTCGCCGTGCCCGCATCGGCAAAGCCGCTTGGCTCCGTCTTCGGCAACGCATGGCTTCACGTCCTGCCCAGATTCTCCGGAGAAGCCGATCCCGTCCTCCGCCGCGAGATGCTCTGGAACGCCGCTGCGCTTGAATCCATGACCACCTGGCGCGAGTACTACGATGAGACGGTGGTTCCGCAGGGCACCATGTACGACTACATCTGGGGAAACATGGCCTCCAGTCGTGACCTCGCCCAGCAGGCGCTTCCCTTCTGCCACACCAATCCCGCCGTCGCCCGCTCCACCCTGCGATTCATCATGAAACGGATGCTCCCGGATGGGACCGTCCAGCTCAACGACGAGGGCTTTGGGTGGTGCCCAAGCGGGGCGCAGCAAACCAGCGACCAACAGCTTTACTTCTTTCTGCTGCTTGCCGAATACCTCCGCGCCACGCACGATGCACGCATTCTCACCGAAACCGTCGGCTACTACCCGCTTGAAAACTCCGGTCACGACACTGGCCTCGCCCACGTCCGGCAGGGATTCCTCTTCCTGCGCGACCGTGTCGGTACCGCTTCGCACGGCATCATCTGCCGCTGGAACTCCGACTGGAACGATATGTTCGGCTGGTGGCCCAGCACCATTCCTTACAACATCGAGTTCGTCGTGGGCGAAAGCCACATGAATTCAGCCATGGCCCTCGTCATCCTCGGCGACCTCGCCTCAGCCATTGACGCGCTCCAGCTGCCCGAAGCTGCCGAGCTCACCGCCGCTATGCGCGAATACCGCTCCGAGTTGCACGCTGCCTGGAGTCGCGACCTCGAAGATCGCACCTTCCCGCGTCGCGCATGGATGGATGCAAAGACCCCTCTGGGCGAGGACGATATGTGGCTTGAGCCGCAGGGCTACACCCTGCTTATCCCCGAATTCAGCGTCGAACGCAAGCGGCGCCTCTTCACTCAGCTCCAGAATCGCCTTCTCACGGGAGAAGCGCTCGGCGCGCGCCAGGTTGAAAAACCTACGACGCGCTCGGGGACTCCCCAGGGCTCCCGCGAAAATGGAGGTTTCTGGTACGCGCTTAACGGCCCGATTATCCTCGGCGTCGCCACCTTCGACCCCGCAGCCGCTCATGATCTGCTCCGCCGCATGACTTTCAGCAACTACGCCTCGCACTTCCCCGATTATTGGACCGGCCGCTGGTCCGCGTCCGACAGCCTCGACTCCTCACTGCTGCCCACCAACGGACTCTCCACCGCCATCCCCTGGTGCGCCCACGCTCACGCCTGGCCGCTCTATTGCTATCTCCGCCTTACTGAAGTCAGTACTAGCGAGTCGGCTGGACGGTTGAGTACATCATGAGCTGGCCGGAAGACTGCTGGCGAAGTTTTAGTCGCGGGCCAACCGCGCCTGATACCGTCGCGCCTTCATCCGGTTGCCGCAAATCTTCATGTCGCACCATCGTCGAGTGTGGTTCTTGCTGGTATCGAGAAAGAGCCATCGGCAAGTGTCGCTGGCGCAACAGCGAAAGCGCCCAGCCCGCTCCCGCACGACTTGATTGCGAGCGGCAATCTTGTTCGGGGTTGATGTGTGTGTGTCTGATCGTCCGAAAGATTCGGATCGCTTCCGCCAGGGTCGGCAGGTGATACGAGATCAGCCCACGAAGGAATGTTCAACAGATGGCCGCCGTTGGTGATTTGGGCTTCCATCAGCGCGTTGCCGACGAGCACGCCTGACTGAAACAGTGCGGCGCTAGTCATGCTGTTTTGGGCGAAGTAATCGCTGAAATACTGCGGTTCGATAATGTCTGCAAGCTGAGTGATTGCCACGTGAATTGCTTGATTTTCGTGTCGAAGCTCTCTTGCTCAGACGCGCTCGCAATCTGCGAGGGTATCGGGTAACAGGCTGCTCATCCACCTGGAGAGCGGCTAGTTACAGGGAAAACTTAGCCTGGATTGCACGGTCCAAGCGCAAGCTGTAAATTATTCAATATAAATATCTTATGGTGGGCGCAGCAGGATTCGAACCTACGACTTCCACCGTGTGAAGGTGGCACTCTACCGCTGAGTTATGCGCCCCTGGGAAGGGAAGAACAACACTCAGATTAACATCGTCCACGCGGGCTGCCAAACCGCTTGCCGGGCCATCTATTCACTGTCCGAGCCATCGGCGTTACAAGCCTGAGCCACCAGCCAGGGCAACAATCCAAGCGAGCGGATGGCGGGCGAACGGCAGGCGGCAACAGCTACAATCGATGAACGGAACCCATGACGTACCCGGAATCAGATCCACACGACGAATGGCCATCCTCCGGGCGTGATTCCCGTCAAACTACGCAGAAGGCGCCGGATAGCGTCCCCGACGCGGCGTCCGAAGGCGATCCTCCCGCCGATTCCGCCTCGCAACTTGAGGGCAGGAACGGGGTTGAAAAGGATATGGCGACCGTAGCCTTAGATTCCGCGCTTTTGAAGGGAGTCCAGATCGAACCTGACCGGAGCCGGGCAGCAACCGGCCGGGAAACGGTCGACTGGAGTACGATGAGCGACGCGGAGATCATGCTCCGCGTGCGTGAGGGAGATGACTCCGGCTTCAATCTTCTGATTCAGAAGTATCACAAGCCGATTGTCCACTTCATGTTCCGCATGGTGCATAACCAGGCGGTGGCTGAGGAACTGGCGCAGGAGGTGTTTCTGCGCGTGTATCGCTCGCGGCAGACTTATCGTGCCGAGGCGCGGTTCACGACCTGGCTCTATCGCATCGCTACGAACCTGGGCGTGAATCACGCTCGGGACACGAAGCACGAGCGGTCGGCGCAGAACGTGTATCTCGATCAACCGGATCCGGAGACGGGGACAACCCCGGATGTGGCGGACATGACGGCTTCGGTCGAGCAGGAAATGGTGCGGGACGAGCGCATGCGCGCTATCCGCCAGCACGTAATGGCACTCCCCGAGCGGCAAAGAACCGCGGTACTGATGCATAAGTACCAGGGACTGGACTATAAGCAGATTGGGGAAGTTCTCAAGCTGAGCGAGTCGGCAACCAAGTCGTTGCTGTTTCGCGCTTATCAGACCCTGCGGGAGCGCCTGAAGGATTTTGTGTAAGAAGCGGGATTTGCAGCACAAAGAAGGTAACAAGTTATGATCTGCCGGATTACAAAAGAGAACCTCGAGAACCTGCTCCTGGATCGCGAGTTGGTTCCCGTTGAAGCGCGGAAGCATGTGGAAGATTGCCCCGACTGCAGACAGGAACTGGCCGCTCTGGAAGCGACGATGCAGGCGCTGGACGGGTGGGAGGCGCCTGAGCCCTCACCGTTCTTCGAGACTCGCATGGCGGCGCGGTTGCGCAGTGAGCGCGAGGCGGCCCCGGCGGGCTTCTTCGAGAAGCTGCGCGCGCGGCTGATGTACGGCACGAACATGCATCTGCGCCCGGTGGCAGTGGGAGCCCTGGCGCTGCTTCTACTGATCGGCGGGGGAACGTATGCGGGCTTTATGAATAACACGAGCCAGCCGGTGAGCCCGTCGGCGACGGTTCGTGATCTGCAATCTCTCGACGACAACTCGCAGGTTTTTCAGCAATTGAATACGCTCGATCAGCAGGACGACGATTCGGACTCATCGAACAGCACGCTGTAGCTTCGGGCACGGTTCGGCGGCACTACTGGATTCGCTGGCTGATTAGCCAGACCTTGGTTAGGGAGTTATGAAAACGCGCGCACGGCAAAATACGGTTAGCCCTCTGGGCTGGCTGGCCCGCCCGGGTCTGCCTGCGGTCTCCGTGTTAGCGCCAGCGCTGCTCGTCCTGTACGTTTCGCTTTCAAGCTGGGCATTCGGCCAGCGCGGCGGCGGCCAGCACTCCGCTCCGGCGCCTCATTCAACGCCCATGCCGCAGGTGCACACGCCACCGCCCCAGCAGCATTATCAGCAGCCGGCGCCGCAGTCTCGTTCGCTTCCGGAGGTGAGAGCCTACAACCCTTCCCATGCCAATAACCAAGCGACGCATCCGGGGCAGCAGCACTTGCCCGAGTGGTTCAACAGCCACCAGCACATGACTCCGCAGCAGCAGGAGGACGCTCTCCGGCGCGAGCCCGGTTTTCGCAACCTGCCCGCAGACCAGCAACAGCGCCTGGTAAATCGCCTGCATGCGCTCGACGAAAAGACGCCAGAGCAGCGGCAGCGGCTTCTGGAAAGGAACGAGATGTTCGAGCGGTTGTCGCCGGAGCGCCGTCAGGAAGTCCGCGGCGCCGGACAAGCGCTGGGGCAGATGTCGCCTGAGCGGCAGCAGGCAGTGCGCCACGCTTTTCACCAGCTCCGGCAGATGCCTCCTGATGAGCGGCAGCACATGCTCAATTCGGGCGCATACGCATCGCAATTCTCGCCGCAGGAGCGGACGGTGCTGGGAAACCTGCTCTCGATTGAGCCCTATCAGCGTCCGGGTACGATTCCGCAGCCGTACTTTGGAAGATAGGCACGGGAAGATAGGCACCGTACAGCTCGGGCGGAAATCCGGTCGCTTTACTGCTTCAGCATGTTTCTGGCGATGAAGAGGACGTTCGCCGGACGTTCGGCGAGGCGGCGCATGAAGTATGGGTACCACTCCCTGCCGAAGGGAACGTAAACGCGCACGTTGAAGCCCTCTGCAACGAGCGCTCGTTGCAGATCGCGACGAACGCCGTAGAGCATCTGGAATTCGAAGGATTTCGGATCGATCCGGTGCTCGGCGACAAACTGCTTTGTTGCCGACACCATCGCTTCGTCGTGGGTGGCGATACCGTGATACAGGCCGCTGGTAAGAAGCTGGTGGGTCAGCCTGACGAAGTTGGCGTCCACGTCGGCCTTGTCGGGAAAGGCAATGTTTGGTGGCTCTTTGTATGCACCCTTGCAGAGGCGGATGCGGATGCCTTCTCCGGTAAGGTCTGCGATGTCCTGCTCGCTACGCAGCAGGTATGCCTGGATGACGATTCCCACATGACCGCGATTGACGGGAATGGTGTGCAGTCCGCGGACGAGGTCGATCGTAGCCTGCGTGTACTCGCTGCCTTCCATGTCCACGCGCACGAAGGTCTTCGCCGCGACCGCATGGTCGACCAAGCCGGAGACGATCTCGCGTGCCAGGTCGTGACCGAGATCCATGCCCATCTGCGTAAGTTTCACACTGACGTTGGCGTTCAGGGTGCGGCTCTCAATTGCATCCAGAAGACGGTGATAAATGTCGGCGGATTGCTTCGCCTCTTCGGGCGTGGCCACGTTTTCGCCAAGACTATCCAGGGTGGAGGCGATTCCCTGCGCCTGAAGCGATTGAGCGGCTCTCAGTGCGTCTTCGATCTCCATGCCGGCGACGAAACGTGAGGACATCCGGCGGCCCAGGTTGGAGCGCTCGGCAAAGCGGCGTAGATTCTGATTGCGAGAAAAGGCAATAAAAGCGGAGCGCAGAATGGGCATGAGTCTTGTACAGAGTCGAACCTCCCATTCTCGCATATTCAAGTCGGCCGCCTGGAGCGGCGATGAAGTCAGAGGACTTCTGCAGAGGATGGCTGCGTCGGTCGACGCAACTGGGGAAACTGGAATTGGGGTTGCCTGCATCTTATTTAATAAGTCGAAAAGTTAAGACTAAAAATGAACGTTGCGTTCACGGAGGCGTAACCCCGGGCGCTTCCAATGAATCTGAATCCTGGTGCAATTACTGAACCCGGCGTGCGCGGCCGGCCAATCGGAGAAAACCTCACATGCTGGATCATTGCGCGAACCCCCAATGCGCGAAGCCGCTCCGTTACCTGCGGGAAGGGCGTATTTTTGTCTTTGACTCTCTCTCCTCTATGCCAGACGGTGGCGTTAAGCGCGCGCACCTGCTGGAACACTACTGGCTGTGCGGCGACTGTTCAAAAAAGCTGTTTCTCGAGAAGACGCAGCAGGGAATCAGGCTGTGTATAAAACCTGATCACGCTGACTCCTTTGTGCACGTCAGCCAAGCGCGAGCGTCCTGAAGGGGCTGGGAAACGATCCCGCTTTCCAGGAATCGACCGCGTTAGCTGCGGAGATCTTCATATCCAACGCGCTTGACCGCTGGTCACGCTCCTACGGCGCCATTTCCCGGCAGAGACCAGGGCGTTCGCTCCTGTATTCTCTCGATGCAAGACAAAATTTGTCGCATCTACTATGGTTAAAAGGGGTTACCCTAGAGACTGGAGCGCAGCCCACCATGACAAAAGCGGAATTGGTTGAGGAAGTGACGCAGCTCGGCGACCTGACACGCCGCGACGGTGAAGTGATCGTCGATACAATTTTCGACGCTGTAATCGGCGCCCTTAAATCAGGGGATAAGATCGAAATTCGAGGGTTTGGAAGTTTCCGGATCCGGCAGCGGAAGCCCCGGATTGGGCGAAATCCCAAGACCGGGGCAAAGGTGGAAGTTCCGGCGAAGCGTGTGCCTTACTTCAAGCCGAGCAAAGAGCTGCGCGATCTGGTCAATCCTCACGAAGCGGCCGGGAAGCCGACTCCCTCACCACCCGAGCACTGAAATAGTCAGCGCGCCTTGTCGGGCCGAATTCCGATAACTGAAAGCATCCGACCGGTGAACCCGCCTTCTGCGCGATAGGAGAAATAGCGGCCGGTGTTGCAACTGGTGCATTCCCGCACCGCGGAGATCGAGTCAGGATTCAGGCCGGCGTCGAGCAACTGACGGCGGTTCGCTTCCAGCAGGTCGAGGTGCAGGGCCGGGTTGGTGCGGCCTGGCAGGCGAGCGGTGAGGAGTGACAACGGATAACTCTCCTTCAGCTGGTCATCGTTGAGAACCTCGAGGAAGAGTTCCCCGGCGTAGGAGAACTGCGACTCGAACTCGTCGTGCACCTCTTCTCCTACCGCATAGCAACAGCGGCCGATGCCGGGACCGATCGCAGCAACGAGATCTTCCGGTCTACTTCCGTATTCGAGTCGTATCTGGCCGACGCCCCGCTCCACAATCCGCTTCAGGGTTCCCCGCCAGCCAGCGTGAAATGCGGCTATAACCCGGCGCTTTCGGTCGGCAACCAGCACCGGAATGCAGTCCGCAGTCTGAATCGTCAGCATGAGCCCCGGCTCGCTGGTCATCATGCCGTCGGCTTTGGCAAAGCCGGAATCCGAGGCGTGTCGCGGAATATTTACTTGCAGCACAATGCCGGAGTGGATCTGGCGTAAGGTGACCATTGGGAATTGCGGGTTTCCCGTTACCGCTTCAAGGAAATGTTCCCGGCTGGCAACAACGTTTGCCCGGTCGTCAGATGCCGTGAAGCCGAGGTTAAGTTCACCGCTTGCCTGGATCCTGCTGTACGCGGTGCTTTGGCCGCCGGAACGCGTGCTGAATCCGTGGTAAAGCCACTTGACCGGCGACAGCGAAGCAGCGTACAGGATCTCGACTTTGGTACGAGTTTCTTGGTGCCGATGCCGTGAGCCGACACCATCCGGTTGCGGATCGGTGACGTCAGTCGTGATCGCAGGGCTCTGAACTGGCATACGGTCTCAATTCTAAAGGTTCCTGGACAGGAGCCGCGCGCGGCGGGAGAGAGCAAATGGGCCCGCTTTCCGGCGGGCCCGCTCAAGAGGCATTAGGGAGGGGAAACTACTTGGGATCGTTTGAAGAGAGTCTGCGGGCGCAGACGTAAAACACAGTGAGATGAACTACAAAAGGTAGGTCCTTAAGCCTGAAGTTGCCTCTAGTGATGCTTATTAGTTAGCAAATGATTGGCCAAATTTGTGATCAGTGCTCATTGCGTCGCTATTTTCAGCAAATTGGACTTGATTGCTCTGATTATCTGGTCTTTTTTGAGATTTTCGCGCGAATTAAAGCCAAGTTCATATGAGCCTGAAGGTCGAGAAAAGTGGAATCCTGATACCACTATATGGCAGTCGGTTTCCTATTTTGATCCGGATTTTCCTCTTCAATTTGTTTGATCTTGTTCAAAAGAGCCTTATAGCTTACCCGAAGGCGGCGTGCTGCCTCCCGCCGGTTCCAGCGGGTGTTGACCAGCATTTCCTGGATAGCCTGCCGCTCCGCCTGCCAGGCAGCCTGGCGGCCGATTTCCAGCAGGGACGGCTCCGTGCTTAGCGGGAATTCGATCGGAGGCGCAACGGGAGATTCCTCGCCAATGGCCCTGTTCACATGTTCCACTGCGTGCAGCGAGAGTTCCCGCACGATCTGAGTTGAATCACCGACGATTACGTAACGCTTGCACAGGTTCTCCAATTCACGAATGTTGCCTGGCCAGGGATAACGGATAAGGGACTGCATCGTTTCGTCACTAAAGGGAGATACCTTGCGCGCATACACGCCGGAATATTTCTCAATAAAATAGCGAATGAAGACGGATATTTCGTTGCGCCGCTCACGCAGGGGTGGAATGTGCACTGTCACGACGTTGATGCGATAAAACAGGTCCTCGCGAAATAATCCTTCGCTGACGCGTTGCTCAAGCAGCTTATTCGTCGCGCATAGAACGCGCACATCGACGGCAGTGTCACTTTTAGCGCCAAGGCGCGCGAACTCCCCGTCCTGCAGGACGTGCAGCAGCTTCGCCTGAAGGGAAGGATGCATCTCGCCGATTTCGTCGAGAAACAGCGTCCCGCCGTCGGCGAGCTCAAATTTACCCGGCTTAGTCCGCTGTGCCCCGGTGAAGGCCCCGGCTTCGTATCCGAAGAGCTCGCTTTCCAGCAAATCGTTGGGGATGGCGGCGCAATTCACCTTGACGAAGGGCTTGTCACGTCGGTGCGAGAGAGAAAAGATCATGCGCGCGGCAATTTCCTTGCCTACTCCGCTTTCTCCCCGGATAAGGACGGTAGCATTGGTCGTCGCTACTTTCTCGATGGTGTCGCGAATGGCCATCATGCGTGGCGAGGAGGTGAACGCTTCCGGAAGGCCCTGGTTATCTGCGGGAGGGGCCTGTGCCGCGAGGTTCTCCGCTTCCCTCGAGGCTTCTGAGCAATTGCCGGCCAGAGAGAGAAGTACGGGGGACAATCGTGCTGCGGCTTCCCGCTCCTCGATCGGCAGGGTCAGTAGCGCGGCTGCTCCCAGCCTGGCGGCTTCAAAAGCCATTTCCGCGACAGGCGGCGCGACCACCACGAGGGGAATCGCGCGGAAGGCACCGCGCAATGAGCACATCAACCGACTGTTCGACTCGAACTCGAGGATGATCAGATCCGGCTTGTGCGTTCTGATCGTCTCGAAAATATCCTTCCCCGGTCGCAGTTCGGCAACGTCGCGCCGGGCGCGCAAATATCCGCGCAGAGCACTGCGGGCCTTTCCATCCTGCACGGCCAGCAGTGCCCGAAGTTGTTTCTGTTCGGGCATATTTGTGCTCGATTGTAATCCGAAAACGGACGATTTGTTCCGCAATTTCCTACGTAATGGATGAGAACGATACCGCAATGCCCCTGGGTCTATTTCAGGCCGAGCAGATAGGACCCATGGGGAGGCACGCTGACCCGGAGCGAGGATTGAGTTCCCAGTTCCTCTCTCTGCCAGAGATCGCGCACGCGGTAGGAGGTCTTGTCGAGCCCGAGTTCTTTCCAGGACTGAGTGATCGTCGCTGGTGAATCTCCCAGGTTGAAGACGGCCACCAGGTGTGCGTTGTCCAGCAGGGCCGTCCAGATGACGGTGGAGGCTGTGTCAATTACGGGGCGATTGCCGGTCGAGCGCTGATCGACCGCAATGACCTCGGGATTGGTCACCATGGATTCGGTCTGCGGGTCCATCATGGTGAGGTTCGACCCGAGGATCAGCGGTGAGCGGGCGATTGACCATAGGGTCAGCAAGGTTCGGGTGTCACCGAGCGTGAAGCGGCTTTGACGGGCAGTTCCCCAGCCGGGTCGGGGCCCCAGGTAGCCGATTGGCAGCATGTCGGCGTCGGGCCAGTGACCGGGCTCGACGTGCGGTGACCATTGCCGGATCACGCTGAATTGATTTTTCAGGCTCTGGGGGAACGCGCCTTCATCCGGCTTTTTCGACCAGATGTCCCACATGTCGTCGGAGATGCGCCACATCTGGGCGTACTGGCGCACGTCGGCAGCTTGGTCGAGCGGGGTAGGTCCGGGCGAGAGGCTGAGAACGATAGGACGGCCGGACTTTTTGAGGGCAGCGCTGACCATGTGGATTTCATGCGCATCGTAGGGCTGCGAGATGCAGTCCACCTTCAGGAAGTCGACGCCCCAGCCGGCGTAAAGCCGGGCCATCGAATCGTAATAGGCCTGACCGGCGGGGTTGTCCTTGACTCCGAAATTGTCGGGGTTCCAGCGGCAGAGATCGGTCTGGTCGGCAGCCTCGGATGCGTGGAATGACGATCCGGCAATGGGCAGATCTTTTTCGACGGCTTGCTTGGGGATTCCGCGGATGATGTGAATGCCGAACTTGAGGCCGAGCGAATGGACGTAATCGGCAAGAGGTTTGAGGCCCTGATCGTTAGCACTTGAGGGAAAGCGATTGGGCGCGGGCAGGTAAAGGCCATCGGGCGAGATGACATAGCCCTGGTCGGCGTCCTTCTTGTCGGCGTTTTCAGGATGGGCTAGATACCATCCTTCGTCGACGACTACGTATTGCCATCCAAACGGCTGCAGATGCTGGTGGAACCAGTTGACGTTGGCCTTGAACTCCGACTCGGTGACAGTGAGACCATAGGAATCCCAGCTATTCCATCCCATCGGCGGAGTTGGAGCAAGCAGGGCGCCCTGCTGCGAACTGGCGATCAGAGAAGATGCTGCGAGGACACAGACCAGGGCTAACCAGCGTTTCATTTCTCACCTAGCGAAAAAGACGCACAACGCTAATCCTAGACCTTTACTTCCCAACCCTTTTCGTATTCGCGCGACCACATCTTCATCGCTTCAGGGTCCTTCAGGACGTGGCCGGTGTTTGTGTCCAGATTCAGCTCGCGGTTGACGATCCACGCGATGTTCGAAAGCTGGAGGATGGTCACGCTGACGTTGGCGATGACGATGGGGGAGTGAAGCGGCTCGCCGGTGCGGATGCCGTTGATGAGGTTCTCGAAGTGCAGGTCCGTCATCGAGTCGCGGCTCAGCAGGTCGCTGGATGAATTTTCTTTCCCGGTTGTGAACTCATCGATCTTCTTGCCGTTCCAGTCGTAGACTTCGTACCCCTCGCGGTCGACCAGGACGGCCCCCTTGGTTCCGTGAATCACCGATCCGCGGTCGCGACCGTATACCTTCATGCCCTGACAGCTCTTCCCCTCCCACGAGATCATCTTGTCGGGATATACAAAGTTGGTCACCAGTGTGTCGTAGAACTGCCAGTCGTCCTTCCACTGGTAACGGCCGCCATTCGCGGTCACCTGATTCGGATAGTCGACATCGAGGGCCCAGCGGCAGATATCCACTTCGTGCGTGCCGTTGTTCAGAGCCTCGCCGGTGCCGTATCTCCGCAGCCAGTGCCAGTTATAAGGATGGATGTTGTCCTTGTAAGCGCTGCGCGGCACGGGGCCCTGCCAAAGCTCCCAGTTGAGCCACTCGGGAACTGCGACCTCTTTGCCTACGCCCATCGACTTGCGTGTGTTTACGTACCACGCCTTGGCGTAGTAGGCGCGGCCGATCAGCCCGTCGTGGATCTGCTGGACGATCTTGATGGTGTGCGGAGAAGAGCGTTGCTGATCTCCTACCTGTACGAGCTTGCCGTACTTTTTCTGCGCCTCGACTAGGAGCTCGCCCTCGCGGGGGTTGTGACTGGAGGGCTTCTCGACGTAAACATGCTTTCCGGCTTGCAGGCCGTAAATGGCCATGGGAGCGTGCCAGTGATCGGGCATGGCGATGGTGATTACGTCAACGTCCTTCGATGCGAGCACCTTTCGGAAGTCAGTAGCAGTGGCTGGCGCATAGCCCAGTTCCTTCTGCGCTTCGGCGGAAAACTTATCGAGGATGTGCTGGTCCACGTCGCAGACATAAGAGACATGGGCCGACTTGCTGTTGTTCTTGAGCCCGGAAAGATGCGCGTAGCCGCGCCCATTGAGTCCGAAAATGGCGAAGTTCAGCCGTTCATTCGAACCCACAATCTGTGCGTAGCTTTTGGCGGTGGACCTGAGCGCGGCACCCGCTGCTCCAACCGCAACGCCATTGATAAATGTCCGTCGAGAAATCATGGTTACTCCTTCGTTGCCTGACAAAACACCACAGCCACCGGAGTGTAGCCGGTCGCGTCAATTTGGATATGGAATTGTTCTGTGAGTTCCAGCAATGCGTCGAGATCAGCAGCAGCCTGCACGGAACCCTTATACACGGATTTTCGTTGGGAGTTCAAACGAATGGCCTCTTTCTCGCCAGGCGGTACGCGCAACATAGACTCGATATGCGAAGCTTCAAAGCAAAGAAAAAGCGCCCGCACAGCGCAGGCGCTTTCTCCGCTTCTCACAGCGATCACCGTTTCGCCGGATCTCCGATCTCCGTGTCAATGTTGAGTTCGGCGAAGGCCCTCTGCGTCTTGGCGGCATCGTATTTGCCGTCACGCGTGAGGCGGGATAGCGTGGCCGCCGCAATCGACTCAGCATCCACCTCGAAGTGCCGGCGGAGATGCTCGCGATTGTCGCTGCGACCGAAGCCATCAGTACCCAAGGTGACGAGGCGGTTGAGGAGCCAGGGCGAAAGCTGATCGGGGATGGACTTCATATAGTCGCTGGCGGCGATGATCGGTCCTTTGCTGCCATTGAGAGCTTGAACGATGTAGGGAGTCTTCTCAGGCTCGGCCGGATGCAGCCGGTTCCAGCGTTCGATTGCGAGAGCCTCGCGGCGCAGCTCGGTGTAGCTGGTCACGCTCCAGACATCGGCCTGCACGCCGTACTTATGGGAAAGAATTTCCTGCGCGCGCAGAACCTCATTCAGAATGGGTCCGCTGCCGAACAACTGTGCTGTCGCCTTGCCCTTGGGCGCTGGCTTGAGCTTGTAAATACCACGCACGATGCCTTCGCTCACACCGTCCGGCATCGCGGGCATCGGATAGTCTTCGTTGTACATGGTGATGTAGTAGAAGATCTGCTCGTTTTCCTGGTACATCCGGCGAATGCCGTCCTGCAGGATGGCGGCCATCTCGTAGACATAGGCGGGATCGTAGCTCACGCAGGGGGGCACAGTACTCGAAAGGACATGGCTGTGGCCATCCTGGTGTTGCAGGCCTTCGCCAAGCATGGTCGTGCGCCCGGCAGTACCGCCCAACAGGAAGCCCTTGCCGCGCGAGTCAGCGAATGCCCAGATCATGTCGCCTACCCGTTGGAAGCCGAACATGGAGTAGTACATGTAGAAGGGGATTGTCGGGATGCGGTAGTTCGAATACGCCGTGCCGGCAGCGGTGAACGACGCCATCGATCCTGCTTCGGTGATGCCTTCCTCGAGGATCTGACCATCCTGCTCTTCGCGGTAATAGAGCAGCATGTCAACATCGTGCGGCTTGTACTTCTGCCCCTCGGGCGCGTAGATGCCAACCTGACGGATCGCCGACTCCAAGCCGAAGGTGCGGCCTTCATCGGGAACAATGGGAACGATCAGCTTGCCGATCTCCGGGTCCTTGAGCAGATGACGCAGGATGCTCACGAAGCCCATGGTGGTCGAGACTTCGCGGCCTTTGGAGCCTGCGGTCCACTCCGCGAAATAGTCGAGCTCCGGCGCCTTGAAGTTCAATTCGGGGACATCGCGGCGGGGCATGTAACCGCCCAGCGATGCACGGCGCTCCTGCATGTATACGATCTCGGGGCTGTCCTGCGACGGGCGATAGGGCTTGCTCTCCCTGGCCAAATCGTCCGGGATGGGAATGTTGAACTGCTTGATGAAAGCCGTAAGGCCATCGTCTGTAAGCTTTTTTTCCTGATGCGAGGCATTGCGCGACTGCGTGGTTCCCAGGCCGTAGCCTTTAACAGTCTTGGCGAGGATTACCGTGGGACCACCCTTGTGCTCCGTAGCACGCTTGTAGGCATTGAAGATCTTCGCGCGATCGTGACCTCCACGGTGCAGGGTCCAGATTTGCTCGTCGGTCATATCGCTGACCAACTCCAGCAGTTCGGGGTATTTGCCGAAGAACTCCTTGCGGATGTAAGCGCCTCCCTTGGCCTTGAAGGCCTGGTAGTCGCCGTCTACGCACTCTTCCATGCGCTTGAGGAGCAGGCCGGTGTGGTCGCGCTCGAAGAGCTTGTCCCAATCCGAGCCCCAGATGACTTTGATCACGTTCCAGCCAGCCCCGCGGAAGACGCCCTCGAGTTCGTCGATGATGCGCTTGTTGCCGCGTACAGGGCCGTCTAGGCGTTGCAGGTTGCAGTTGACCACGAAGATCAAGTTGTCGAGCTTTTCGCGTGAGGCCACACCGATTGCGCCGAGGGTGTCGACTTCGTCGGTCTCGCCGTCGCCGATAAATGCCCAGATTTTGCGGGGAGTTTTCTCAATGAGGTTGCGGTTTTCCAGGTACCGCATAAAGCGCGCCTGGTAGATCGCGTTGAGCGGTCCGATGCCCATCGACACGGTCGGAAAACGCCAGAAATCCGGCATCAGCCAGGGATGCGGGTAGGAAGACAGGCCCGGCTCGCCGCGCAGCTCATGGCGAAAATTCAGGAGGCGCTGGTCGTCAAACCGCCCGAGGAGATAGGCCCGCGCGTAAATACCCGGCGACGCATGTCCCTGGAAATAAACAAAGTCGCCTGGCTGTTCGCCATGCGTCGCGTGAAAGAAGTGGTTGAATCCCACTTCAAGCAACGTTGCCAGCGAAGAGTAAGTAGCAAGATGGCCGCCGATCCCCGGATCCTTTTTGTTCTGGCTGTGCACCATGGCCATGGCGTTCCACCGGATCAAGCTCTCCACACGCCGCTCCAGATCGCGGTCGCCGGGATAGGGCACCTCTTCGTGTTTGGGAATGGTGTTGAGGTAGGGAGTGGTCAGCTCGCTGGCGGTGGTGATTCCGGCTTCTCGCGCGCGCTGACGCAAGGCATCGAGCAACTCGGCGCCGTGCTCCGGACCCTCGGCGACGACGACGTCATCAAAGGCTTCAATCCACTCTGCAAGTTCTTCGCTAAAGCCCGACTGGGCAGGGACAGCAAGTTTCGTATTCATAGGGTCTGGACTCTGTTCGATGGTCGCTGTAGAGGCTTGAATTCTGTCTGATGGTTCAACCCTTCAGTATACAGGCGGCATCGGGTGCGCCATCAGCAGGAGGATAGCGCCGGGATGGCTTGGTAATGCTCCACAACCGGAAACGGATCGTAGAAGTGATGCAGCAAATTCTTCCATTCAACGTAGTTTAGCGAGTCGCGGAAGTTGACAGTATGAGATTCGAGCGTTTGCCATTGAACAAGAAGCAAGTAGCGGCCGGTGGTTTCTATGCAGGAATGCAGTTGATGCGAAATGTAGCCGGGAGTCGCGGCGATGATCGGAGAGGCAACCTCAAACGCCGCCTCAAACGCAGACTCCTGCCCAGGCCGCACATTAAGGATGACAGCTTCCAGAATCATCGTGACCAGTCTAAACCGGCTGCGCCGGACGTCCCCATAGCTGATATACTCCTGTGTTTATGCGGGTATTTGTAATTCTTCCTGCGGCTGGTCTGGGTACCCGGATGGCAGCAGGCCATACATCTTCAGCAGCGCCCAAGCAGTTCCTTGAGCTGGCGGGCGTCCCGATACTCATCCATACGCTGCGTGCCTTTGCCGAGGTGCCGCAGGTCTCCGCCATGTACGTAGCGGTACGTGCGACTGAGGTGGACCGCCTGGCCGCCCAGGTGCGTGAATACGGGTTCGCCGGGAAGGTCCATGTCGTGGAGGGCGGCGACACAAGGCAGGAGAGCGTGGCCAACGCGTTAGGTGCCATCGACTGCGATCCGAACGACATCATTCTTGTTCACGATGCCGTACGTCCACTGATCGACGCTGCCACCATCGAGCGCACGATTCGCGCCGTCGAAAAGCACGATGCTGCGATCGTGGGGCTGCCGGCGGTGGACACCATCAAGCAGGTCGAGCGGACCGCCGATGGGGCCATCATAACGTCTACGATTCCGCGCGAGTATATCGTGCAGGCGCAAACACCCCAGGGCTTCCGCTGCCATCTTCTGAAACGCGCCTTTGCTGAAGCCGCAGCCGATGAGTTCGTCGGCACAGATGAGGCCAGCCTGGTGGAGCGCTCGGGCGGACAGGTGGCGGTTGTGCTCGGGTCGCCTGCAAATTTCAAGATCACTCAGCCGGGAGACCTCGAGCTGGCGGAGTTCTACCTGCAGCGCCAGCCGGCGCACCGGTGAGCTCGACGGACTCACGCGGCGCGGCGACCACGATAAGGTGAGACGGATAGTAAGAGATGAAGATCAGAATCGGATACGGCTGGGATTCACACGCATTCACGCCAGGAGTGCCGCTGAAGATCGGCGGCCTGGCGATCGAACATCCGGAAGGTCTGGCCGGGCACTCAGACGGCGATGTGCTGCTGCATGCCATTACGGACGCGCTGCTCGGTGCGGTCTCGGCGGGCGACATCGGCAGTTTCTTTCCTCCGGGAGATCAGCGCTGGAAGGATGCCGATTCGTCGATCTTTCTTAATCTGGCGCTCGAAGAGATTCAGAACGCGGGGTACAGGATCGTGAACGTGGACACGACCCTGGTCCTTGCGGCGCCGAAGATTGGACCCATCGCCGCGGAGATGCGGGAGCGCGTCGCTGATCTACTGGGTATCAAGCCTGCCGACGTTGGCATCAAGGCCAAAACCCCCGAAGGCCTCAATGCCGATCACGTGGCGCAAGCGCACGCTGTCGTTCTGTTGGAGAAAGCCGAGGACGCCGACGAGTTGGGCGCCATGACCGCCAGCATCGAGAGCGAGCAGCAGATGGAAGACGTGGTTCAGGACCTCGTAAGCCAGGCACACGGACTCGAACCGCGTCCGACGATCAAGCCGGTTTTTGATACGGAAGACATCACCTAATGCGGTCCTGACAAGTAGAGATTAAAGGATGGAGCTTCGATGAAAGTTCGGATCGCTGTGTCTCTGCTGGCGGCGTGCTCGGCTGTTGCTTTTGGTCAGGCCCCCGACTGGCAGACACCCGCGGAGAAGTCAGGCTATCGCACCACGCCTGACTATGCGGAAACGATGGAATATCTCGACCGTGTTGCGGCTGCCGCGCCCGGAAAGGTGAAGATCGAGCCGTTCGGCCAGACCGGTGAGGGCAGAGAGCTGGACATTGTCATTGCTTCGAAGGATGGGGTGTTCGATCCGGTCGCGATTCATGCCTCGCATCGGCCCATCGTGCTGGTCCAGAACTCGATCCACGCCGGCGAGATGGATGGCAAGGACTCGTGTCTGGCACTGCTGCGGGACATGGTGATCACAAACACGCAGGCCGCGCTGCTCGACAACGCAGTCTTCGTGTTTATCCCCATGTACAACGCTGACGGGCACGAGCGCCGCTCGCCATATAACCGAATCAACCAGAACGGCCCGGAGGAGATGGGCTGGCGCGGCAACGGGACGAATCTGAATCTCAACCGCGACTACCTGAAGGCTGACACGCCCGAAACCCGCGCCTTCATGAAGATGTTCCACCAGTGGCTGCCGGACTTCTTTGTAGACGATCACGTCACCGACGGCGCCGATTATCAGTACGACGTCACCTTTACTATCGACGACGGCCCCAACGTTTACGGGCCGACAGCGCACTGGGTTGATGATGTAGTCACTCCGACCCTGGTCAAGCAGGTCGACGCCGTGCCTGGCCACCTCGCCTCGCCCACCTATATCACCCTCAACGATGACTCCGATCCAGCGCAAGGGGCTCGGCTTCAACGACGATCCGCCGCGCTTCTCCACGGGCTACATGATCCTCGAAAACCGTCCCGGCATGCTTGTAGAACTGCACATGCTCAAGGACTACAAGACGCGGGTCACTGGCAACTATGAGACCCTCCGCGCATTGATGCAGGTCGTCAACCGCGACGCCGACAAGCTGATCAAGCTGAATGCCGATGCTGATGCCGATGCGGCTCGGCTGGGCGCGCATCCGCTCGGCAACCAGCAGTTTCCTTTGCGGCTGTCGTGGAGCGGCGAAACCACTCCCTTTCTGTTCCGCGGATATCGCTATACGCGCCAGCTCAGCGAGGTTTCGGGCACCATGTGGATCAAGTATTCTCACGAGCCGTGGGACGTGTCGCTGCCGCTGGCCACCGGCTTCAAGGTGACGGCTTCGACGATACCGCCCGCGGCCTACATCATTCCGCGTCAGTGGACGCACGTGATCGATGTGCTTGCTGCACATCAGGTCGAGATGCAGCGCACGTCTGCGCCCTGGACTGGCCAGGTGGAGACATATCACTGCAGCGGCATGGAGTGGAACCGCGCGCC
Source organism: uncultured Acidobacteriaceae bacterium (assembly GCA_963786085.1). Taxonomy (GTDB): domain Bacteria; phylum Acidobacteriota; class Terriglobia; order Terriglobales; family Acidobacteriaceae; genus Silvibacterium. The sequence goes on along the minus strand of CAWAYO010000075.1, from coordinate 6,590 downwards.
CTTCGAAGGGCGTCATCCCATCTTTCCCGGCGAGGGAGCCACCGAGCCTGGCAAGTTCGGCCACTGTGACATCGTAACTGATACGGTTACATATCCCCCGGGGTCGGCGATCGTTCAGTTGAACCAGCGCCTGTCAAAGGTCGCGCTGCAGTGGCTTGAACCTGCAGGGCCGGACTCCGCAATGGCGTGGGGCTTCTTTGACAGCATCTTCGAGCAGAAGGAATATGGCGAGTCCTACGTGGTTGAAAAGCTGGCACGCGAAATGATGGACAAGGACCCGAAGATTAAAGAAGAGTTCGAGCGCAAGATCCAGAACGATCCCCAGTTCGCCGCCAATCCCTATGCCCGCCTTGAATTTTTCTATGACCACTCGCCGTGGTACGCGGCGAACCGTGTCGGCGAGTATCCGGTAGGCCGGTTGATGAAATTGGACGGAGTGCCTCTGGCGAAGTAGCGGAATGCGAAACGTGAGAGGTAAGGGTACGGTAACAAAATTTGACCGTAGCACCGGAAAACGTATACTCATCCTGACCCGAATTCCAGCACAGCAATTCCGGCTCTGGAGAAATGGAAGATGTCCATGCGGAACTTCGCCACTCACTCGCTCGCCCTTGCCATCCTCGTTGCAAGCGCAGCTGCGCATAGTCAAAATCCTCCTGCTGTTCTCAAGATCGACACCAGCCACGCCGTCTCGAAGGTCAGTCCTGAGCTCTATGGCCTCATGACCGAGGAGATCAACTATTCCTACGACGGTGGTCTCTATGCCGAACTGATCCGCAATCGCACTTTCCGCGCCGACTGGGGAGGAGTTCAGCACTGGTACCTCGTGCAGGAAGGGATTTCCCACGCATCCATGGAGGCCGACAAGATGACCGGCCCCAGCGCAGCCTTGACCAACAGCATCAAGCTGACTGTCGATAAAGCCGATGGATCCAACCGCGCCGGCATCGAGAATGAAGGCTATTGGGGAATCCTCGTCAAGCCCAACACAGAGTACAAGGGCTCCCTCTACGCGAAGTGCGACGGCAGTGCCTCGGTAACCGTGCAGCTAATCAATGACGACACCGGCAAGGTCGCCGCCCAGGCTGAGGTCCCGGCAATCACCAGCGACTGGAAGAAGTATGACTTCACGCTCAAGACGGGAAATGTCACTGCCGGCATCGGTAACCATCTGCTCCTGACGCTCGAGAAGCCCGGAAATGTCTGGTTCAGCCTCGTCTCACTCTTCCCGCCGACCTACCATGACCGTCCTGGCGGTTTTCGCACGGACCTGATGGAAAAACTGGCGGCGATGCATCCGAATTTTCTGCGCTTCCCCGGCGGCAACTATCTCGAAGGCGACCATATCTCCGAACGCTTTGAGTGGAAGAAGACCATCGGGCCCCTGGTCGACCGCCCAACACACCCCAGTCCCTGGGGATACCAGTCCTCCGACGGCATGGGTCTGCTCGAATTTCTTGACTGGTGCGAAGACCTGCACATGCAGCCGCTGCTTGCCGTCTATGCCGGCTATTCACTGAAGGGAGAGCATGTGAATCCGGGCCCCGACCTCGAGCCCTATGTGCAGGATGCCCTCGATGAGATCGAATACGTGAGTGGCGGAACCGATACGAAGTGGGGCGCCGAGCGTGCGAAGGACGGGCATCCCGCACCCTTCGCGCTCAAGTATGTTGAGATCGGCAACGAGGACTGGTTCGACAAATCGGGCAGCTACGATGACCGCTATGCGCAGTTCTATAAGGCCATCAAGGCGAAGTACCCCGACCTGCAATTGATCGCCACGACACCGGTGAAGAGCATCCGCCCCGACGTTATCGACGACCACTTCTACCGCCGCAAGGAAGAATTCTTCGACGACACGGCGCACTACGACAAGACCGACCGAAGCGGTCCGAAGATCTTCGTTGGCGAATGGGCCACGCGCGAGGGCTCGCCGACTCCCAACTTCGGGGCTGCCCTTGGTGACGCTGCATGGATGACCGGCCTGGAGCGCAACAGCGACATCGTCGTCATGGCGAGCTACGCGCCGCTGCTTGTTAACGTCAATCCCGGCGGCATGCAGTGGTCGAGCGACCTGATCGGCTACGACGCAGGATCAAGCTACGGCTCGCCCAGCTACTACGCCCAGGTCATGTTCGGCAGCTACCTTGGAGACGAAACGGTCGCCACAACGCTCAACGGAGCCGGTCCGCGCTTCTTTTACTCCGCAACGCGCGACGCGAAGAAAGGCAAGCTCTATCTGAAGCTGGTCAACGCCTCGTCCATCCCGCAGGACGTCAACCTCCAGCTTGCCGGAGCCGGAAAGATTGCCAGCACTGGCACTCTGGTCAGCCTGCATGCACTGACCAACGAGGCGACGAACACGATCCTCGAACCGACGAAGATTGTGCCGGTAAAAACACAGCTTAAGAACGTATCCGGTGATTTTCATCACATCGTACCCGCTTATTCCATCGAGGTATTGGATATCGATCTGCGATAAGCATCCAACGAAGAGGCTTCGACAACTCGGAGCCTCTTCCCCAACGGCTTTCAACTCCCTAGTGGTCCTGGATGCTTGACTCATCTCTTGAGTCTCCCTAGCATCGAAGGTTGATCCCGCACATCGATATGTCCTCTGCAAGTTCCCCTCGCGTCCGTTTTGCGCCTTCTCCCACCGGCTATCTTCATGTTGGCGGAGCGCGCACCGCATTGTTCAACTGGCTCTTCGCCCGCCACTTCGGCGGAACCCTCATTCTGCGCATCGAAGACACCGATTTCGAGCGTTCTTCCGAAGAAATGGTCGAGGGGATTCTTGTCGGCATGCGCTGGCTCGGTCTCGACTGGGACGAGGGCCCGTTCTTTCAGTCGCAGCGTCTCGACCTCTACCGCCAGACCGCGGGGAAACTCCTCGCGAGCGGCCACGCCTACCCATGCTTCTGCACCAAGGCGGAACTGGAACAACGCCGCGCGGAAGCCGTCGCTGCCGGACGGCCGCCGATGTATGACCGCCGCTGCCGAAGCATTGATCCAACGGTTGCCGCACAGCGTAAGGCCGCTGGAGAAGCTTGTGCCCTTCGCTTTGCTGTGCCCGACGGAGGCACGACCGGTTTCGACGATGCCGTTTTCGGGCGCGTGGAATTCGCCAATGCAGAGATCGAGGACTTCGTGCTTTTGCGCTCGGATGGTGTCCCGACGTATCACCTGAGCGTCGTCGCCGATGACATCGATATGAAGCTTACGCACATTATCCGCGGCGCCGACCACATATCGAATACGCCCAAGCAGGTGCTGCAATACCAGGCGCTGGGCGCTACGCTGCCCACGTTTGCACACGTACCGCTCATTCTCGGCCCGGACAAGACGCGCCTGTCGAAGCGCCACGGAGCTACATCAGTCATTTCGTACAAAGAAATGGGCATTGTCCCAGAAGCGTTCCGCAACTTCCTCGCTCTTCTTGGCTGGACCCCAGGTCCCGCGCACAAAGATCGCGAGATCTTCAGCTCGGACGATCTCATCCAGCTCTTTTCTCTCGAAGGCATCTCGAAATCGAACGCCGTCTTCGACAATGACAAGCTCGCCTGGTTCAACACCGAATACATTCGCGCATACGATGCGGAAAAGCTGCTCCCGCTGATCGAAGAAGAGTGGGCAAAGGCGGGATTCACACCAACCCGATCACGAGAAGAAATACTCGCGGCTATCGATCTGCTTAAGCCCCGGGCTCGCAACCTTAAGGACTTTGCGACGGTTTTCCGCGCCTATTTCAGCGACGACTTTGAATACGATCCCGCTGCGGTTACAAAATTCCTGAGCGATGGCGCAGTCCGCGCGTTTCTAGTTCAGCTCTCACAGCGCTACGCCGCTGCAACGGAGTTCACCGAAGCCTCGGTGGAAGCCGTCCTACGCGCATTTGCCGACGAGAACGGGATCAAAGCCGGTCCACTGATTAACGGCTCGCGCGTTGCGCTCACCGGCCAAGCGGTGGCTCCCAGCCTATTCGCGGTGATGGTTGCGTTAGGGCAGGATCGCGTTGTGATGCGCCTCGCCGCCGCAGAACCGATCAGGATTGACTAGGGGTCGGTCGCGGATGTTCTTTCATCAGCGCGCAATCACGTCCACTGCCACCGGAGCCTTGCGCGGCGGATAGCAGGAGGTTGCATCGCACGCCTGGTAGCGCAGCGCCGCCTGTATCAGGTGCTCGCCAGCCTGTGCCTTCAGGTGCGCGCGCACGACAAAATCTCCCGTGTAAACGCTCAACTTTTCGCCGGGATCTGCTGCCAAAGTGAAGTCAGAGCCGGGGGGAAATCCACCTGCTTCACTGTCAGACCCGGCAGCTCGACCACAATCAGCTGGGTGGGAATGAAGCTTTTTTCATGAGGCGTGTGCGAGTTGATGTGCAGTCCCGGATTCACCGCGAAGTGCAACTCGACAACACTGTCCTGGTTCGCAGGGACCGAGACCTGCTCCGGATAGAGGAACTTCACCCATTGCTTCGGATCGCTCTGTGAGTTCGTTTGCCAGGGCAGTTTCTGCGCCCCGGTCAATGCCGCCGCCAGTGCCAGAATCGAGCACCCGACAATCACTTTGCGCATTTAGGACTGGCCCTTCTGTGCCTGCTCCCCGCTACCGAGAGCCTTTTTAATGTTGGCTTCTATCTCCTCACGATCCACCAGTCCGATGGTTGCGGCCACGACTTTACCATTGCGGTCGACGTAGAAGGTTGTCGGCAGCGCGTCGACGCCCCCGTAAGGCTCGGCAACCTTTTTCTCATCGAACAGCACGGGATAGTTGATTCCTAACTTCATTGCCGAATCGGTGATTTCCTTCTTTTCCTTGAGCAGCGCTTTCTGGTCATCCTGATCAAGATCATCTTCGGAGATGCCCAGCACCTCCAGCCCCTGGCTTGCGTATTGATCGCGCAGCTTTTCCAGCCACGGAATCTCAATCTTGCACGGCGCGCACCACGTAGCCCAGAAATCGACGACGACCGCTTTGCCCTTGTAGTCGGAGAGGGAGACCTTCTTGCCGGAGGTGTCTTTTAAGGTAAAGGCGGGCGCCTGCTTGTTGGCCAGAGGATTTTTGAACGGAGTATCATCTGCTCCCCCAGGCGCAGGAGATGGCGCAGCCTGCACTAACATGGACTGTATCGCCTTCAGCTTTGCCTCTTCCTGCTTCCGTTTGCGGTAATTCGCCACGCCTGCCCAGGTGATCAACCCGAGTGCGACGAGGACGACCAAAATCACCAGATAATTCCGCTTCACCTATCGCCGCCTTTCGCTGCTTCCATTCTAGTAGACTCTGCGCCTCTGATAGCATCAACTGTTTGACGGGACACACTCCATCGCAGCTTGTGCGCATTGAGGCTCGTGCCTTGCAGGCTCTTGCCGACCGCCTCGAGGGCACCATGTCCACGGCCTTCGACCGCGCTGTTGACTGCATCCTTCAGTGTGGCCAGGCGCGCGGGCGGGTGGTTGTGACGGGAATGGGCAAGAGCGGCATCATCGCGCAGAAGATCGCCGCGACTCTATCCTCTACGGGCAGTCCCGCGCTCTTCCTGCATCCAGCAGAGGCGGTGCACGGCGATCTCGGCATGCTGGCGCGGGGAGACGTGGTTATCGCTCTCTCCGCAAGCGGCGAAACCGAGGAAATTCTGCGCCTTCTGGCGACCATTAAGCGCATTGGAGACGCGCTCATCAGTTTTTGCTGCAACGTGCAGTCCACGCTGGCACAGGCCAGCGACATCTGCCTTGATGTGAGCGTTCCTGAGGAGGCGTGCGGCATGGGCCTGGCGCCCACTGCATCAACGACCACGATGCTGGCTCTGGGCGACGCTCTGGCCATTGCTGTCTCATTGAAGAAGGGCTTTCGCGCAGAGGACTTTGCCGACCTGCATCCCGGGGGGAAGCTGGGCAAACGCCTGGCACGTGTGCGTCACCTTATGCATACCGGGGACGCGATTCCGCGCGTTGCGCGCGGTACTGCGATGACCAACGTGATCTACGAGATGTCCCGCAAGAAGCTGGGCATGACGACGGTGGAGGAAGGCGGACGTCTGGTCGGCATCATCAGTGACGGCGACCTACGACGCCTGCTGGAGCGCGACGGTCCTGACGCCCTCAAGAAGACCGCCGGCGACGCGATGAATCCGAATCCCCGAACGATATCAGCAGAAGAGCTCGCCGTCCGCGCGCTGAGCATGATGGAGGAGAAGAAGATCACCTCGCTGGTGGCGGTGGACACGGCGGGTATGATCGAAGGCGTCGTGCACCTGCACGACCTTTGGGAAACCCAACTGATCTGAAATCGTCCCGAATCGGATTGGGCGGAGCTAGAGAGCTTCCGCCTCTTCCACGGTTGCTGTCATCGGAATCAGGGAATCAACATGCGTCAGCTTAAACAACTCCACGACGCGATAATTCGCTCCGGACGCAATCAGCTTGTGTCCCCGTCTTTGAGACGAAACGTAGTAGTTGATGATCGCGCCCATTCCGGCGGAATCCATGTATTCAACCCCGCTGAGGTCAAGGATAGTGATCGGCTTATGTTCCTTATCCAGTTCAGCTTTGAGCGCGAAGAAATTGCTCAGGAGAACCGGGCCGGCGACGTGC
>CAWAYO010000074.1:0-38276 GCA_963786085.1 uncultured Acidobacteriaceae bacterium | reverse complement strand
TCCATTTCTTCGATGATGGCCTGCGCCGCCGCCGCCGGGTCAGCTGCCCGCGTAATCGGCCGCCCAACAACGAGGTAGTCAGCCCCGGCAGTGATCGCGGCACCGGGGGTAGCCACCCGCTTCTGGTCGCTTGTTGTTGCACCCGCTGGACGAATCCCGGGAATCACCAGCCTCGAATCGGGATAGTGTGCACGCAGCTCAGCTATTTCCTGCGAGCTTGCAACAAAGCTGCGTATGCCTGCCGAATAAGCCAGCGCGGCCAGTCGCAAAGCCTGCTCACCGGGAGACCCGCTGACTCCCGTTGCCGCCAGCTGTGCCTGGTCCATACTGGTGAGAACCGTTACAGCCAGCAGATGCGGAGCCGAGGGTGTCGACTCGGCGGCTTCCTGCGCGGCGGCCAGCATTGCGTGCCCTCCTGCCGCGTGAACAGTCAGCTTGCCCGCGCCGCTTGAGGCCACCGAGCGTATCGCGCCGGCAACCGTATTAGGAATATCGTGCAGTTTCAGGTCGAGAAAAACGGAGTGACCGCGCTCACGCACCTTTTCGACGATCCGGTTTCCCTCGGCCAGATAGAGTTCGAGCCCAATCTTGAACCATTGCACGAGGTTTCCGAGGCGCTCAACCAACGCCAGCGCTTGTGCCGCGTTCGGAACATCCAGAGCGACAATCAGCCGTTCGCGCGCGCCGAGAGCAGACGCACGGGTACCGTCGAGTTCGAGACCAGGCAAACTCACAGGATCATCGTAAACCGGCTGGCCGGAAATTCGCCCTAAATCTACCGAGCTACCTACCGCACCAGCGAAGGGGTAAGCGGGAAGACAACAGCGGTGTTCAGCGGAAATGTTATCTGTGCCAGTATGGGATCGTCCTTCAGTAGCTCCAGCCGTACCGGAGCGGTTCCAGCATCGCTGCCTCCGAATCCCAGGAAGCGGGCGGCGGCATAGGAAAGGTCGATGACCCGGCTGCGAGGAACAGGGCCGCGGTCATTCACGCGAACCACGATCGTCTTGTTGTTGCTCAGGTTCGTTACCCGCACCAGCGATCCCATGGGAAGGCTGCGGTGGGCGCAGGTAAGATCGTTCATATCAAAGTTTTCGCCGTTGGCAGTCTCATGGCCCTGGAAGAACCTTCCGTACCACGATGCGCGGCCGATCTGGTACCAGTGGTGCTCGGAGCCCTGCTTCTTCACGGGCTGTTCAGCTTTGCCGGCTGTTGAGCCGGATATGCCAAGCACCGCGAGGATTGCGGCACTTGCCACGAGGGCGTAGCGACGGGAGCGTCTGATCGTATCGATTGCGATAGGGGTCAATAGTCCTCCTGTGGAAATTGTATGGAGGTAGCAAACCGTAAGTCAAACGAGCAGCGGGATTTATTTATACTCATCTCTTGCATTCATGGCAAGAAATATGTTAGGCACTGTTACGAATTTGTGGGGGAGAGGTGAACCCGCGGGATGTCGTCCAGCATCACAAGTAACTCGCTCGACCGACCCGCAGCCCTCACCATCGCCGGCTTCGATCCCTCTTCGGGAGCAGGAGTTACGGCCGACCTGAAGGTTTTTGCCGCGCACAGCCTCTACGGTTTGGCCGCAATCACGGCCCTAACCGTCCAGTCGACGCAGGGGGTACGGCGTTCCCACGCCGTGAATCCGGGATTCCTCGGCGAAACCCTCGATTGCCTGGCCTCGGACATCGCAATCGCAGGGGTCAAGATCGGGATGCTGGCCACGGCAGATATCGTTGGGGTTGTCGCCCGCTTCCTCGCCGGATCAGGCATTTCGCGCCAGCGGCTCGTCCTTGACCCAATCATTCGATCGAGCTCCGGCCGGACCCTCCTCGACGCGGCGGGACTTGAGAGCCTCCAAAGAGAGCTGCTGCCGCTGGTTGGCTGGGTAACACCAAATCTCGACGAACTGGCCGAGTTGGCCGGGGCGGAGGTTTCTGACCGCGACTCGATTGCCGCGGTCAGCAGACTGCTCGCTGGAAATTATCCCGGCCTCAACATCGTCGTCACCGGAGGCCACCTCGATCCTCCCGACGACTTCCTGCTGACCGCCGAGGGCGCCGAACACTGGTTTCCGGGCCGGAAGATCGAGACGACAGCAACCCACGGAACCGGCTGCACCTTCTCCTCGGCCCTACTGGCGCAAGTTATCGCGGGTTTGCCCCCTCCGGAAGCCGTCGCCGGGGCGAAACAATATGTACAGTCAGCGATGGAGGCAGCTTACCCTGTCGGCAAGGGGCGCGGCCCGCTGAACCATCTTTATCGGCTTGACCTGCCCTAGCCGGCGGTTATCAGGAGCCGGACTCGAGCTGGGCGTCCCCATCGTCGCTTTCGACCGGCTTCGGACCCAATCGGTGGGCACGCAGCTCCTCGTGCGTGACCAGAAAGCGCCGGATGTAGCTCAGCGGCTCCTCGCAGGCGGCCATCTGCCGCAGGTGGTACTTCCAGGCGTCGGGCTTTAGCGTTCGCCGGGTGTATGCCTTTCGTGTCACGGCAATCCGCTGCCCCTTGGCGTTCAGCCGGGAAAAATGCTGGGTAGGGACGACGAACTGAATCTGAGTGCCCGGCTTCCAGAAGGTCCGGGCAAAGTCGTGCGAAAAGAGCAGCGCGTAGTAGCGATGCCCCGAGCCCAGCGTTTCAATTGCCGTCTGCTGGCTGGTCCAGTGGCGGTCGATTTTCGACCGGTACCATTTGCGCAGCTCGAACCCGTTGGCTCGCGCCTGCATTACCAGCAGGTGAATAAGATCGTTCCTCGTCATTTTCGGGTCCTGGGAAACGTGAGCGCCGGCAGTGTCAGCCGCCGGGTTTCCAACCCCGGCGCCGAGTCGCCGCTCATTCTCCCGTCAACCAGAAGACGATAGCATCGAAAGGTTTTTCGCAGAAGGGCGAGGGTCGCTGTTGCGCTGGCACGCGTCCAAGGTGAAACCCGTCTCGTCTAAGATTCAATACGGAATGCACGTGCCAAAGATTTCGAGCCTCCGGCTTGCCGCGATTCCCGGATTCGTTTTATTAGCCGTTATCGCTGTTCTTGCCCCGGCCATCTCTGCCGGAGGGGAAACTGTCGACACCGATCCCCTTAACCGCAATCCCGAGGTAGTCGATGCCTTCCAGCGCTTCTACATCATGGATTATCCGGGGGCGCTCAGCCGCTTTAACCGGGTTCAGGAGGCGCATCCCGCCGATCCCATTGCGACCGACTACATCCTGTATGTGACGCTCTTCCAGGAGCTGTTCCGGCTCGACCTCCTCGACACAACGTTTTACGCCAACGATGGCTTCCTGACCGGCCACCACACCGTCGTCGAAGATACGAAAGTACGCGATGAGATCAACGCCCTCGCCGACAAGGCCTACGATCAGGCCAACACCCAGCTCAAGAACAACGCCAACGACATTAACGCGCTCTTTGCACGGGGGTGGGCTCGGTCGCTGGAAGCCTGCTATCTGGCCATGGTCGAACGCAGCTACAGTGCCGGCCTCAGACTCGCCCTCGGGGCCAGGAATGACCATCAGAGGGTGCTGGACCTCAATCCCAACTATGTCGATGCCAAGATGGTCGTCGGCATCTACCAGTATGTCGTCGGATCGCTGCCGTTTGGGTTCAAGGTGCTGGTCGGCATTGCCGGCATCCACGGAACGAAGGCGGCCGGCATGGCTCTGCTGCAGGATTCTGCCGATCATGGCGTTATCACCAGTGTTGAATCGCGGACGGCGATGATGCTCTTCCTCCGCCGCGAGGCGAAGTACGCGCAGGCCAAGGAGATCGCCGAGGGCCTGGAACGGCAGTATCCGCGCGACTTCCTCTTCGCGCTGGAAGTTGCCAATCTCTCGAAAGACGCGGGCGAGGGAATGAAGGCAGTCGACGCTTATCATCACGTGATCGATGACGCCCGGCGCCCGGGATACTACCCCTCATCGCATCTCGAGCTGGCCTATTTTGGCCTGGCCGACAGCCTTCGCGGGCAGAAGCTCTATGCCGAAGCCGCCGAAGCCTATCGCCAGGGCGCATATATGCCTACGACCAGCCCGGAGCTGAAGCGGCGCTCCCTGCTGGCCGCCGGCGAGGTCTACGACCTGATGAATGACCACAATAAAGCCCGCGAACAGTACCAGGCTGTAATCGACGCCGGAAGCGATACGGCCCAGGCCGATCAGGCCCGCAAGTTTCAGCGCGCGGCCTACACCGGCCGGTAGGCGGTCACTCCGGGAACCGCGAATCCCCGGCTTGCGTATCTGCTGGCATGGAACGGAGGTTCGTGCCATGATTCAGCCAACTGTAGCAGGGCGCAGTCGATACACGGCCCGGGTTGCAACACAATCGGCGGTCCCCGCTTTCCCCCTCACTTTCATGGCGCTGGCTTTCGGCGTGATTGCCGGAGTCGGCATAGCCGGGGTCGTGATTCCCGCGGTGATGCAGGTTGTGGTTCCCGCGATTGTGCGACTCGTGGCCGGCGCCTGACGGGTGTAAGCTTTTTAGGGTCTGTCAGCAGACCCTTACGAAAGAGAGATGCAACATGGCTGTTTTCTGTAGAAATTGCGGAACTTCGATCAGCAATGAGGCGCGTTTCTGTTCGGCCTGCGGCGCGCAGGTGAATCCTGGCAATCCGCCTCTCTACACCGTGCAGACGCGCCTGATCCGCCCCCGCACCGGACGTATGGTTGCCGGCGTCTGCCAAGGACTGGCCAACAACTACGGCTGGGATGTGGCGTGGGTGCGGGTCATCACCGTCCTGCTTGCGGTCTTCGGAGGAGGCGCAGGCATAGTGGCCTACGTCATCTTCTGGATTGTCATGCCCGAGGAGCCGCTGATGCTGCCGCCCGGCTCGACGTACATTCCCCCCGCGAGCTAGCGGAAGAATAGAGCGCCGCCGGTTTCGTCGAGCAACTACGCTCCGGCGCCGGCGGTGTTCAACTCCTTGTTGATCCCGGTCAGGAAGCTCTTCGCATCCCCAAACAACATGAGCGTTTTGTCGAGGTAGTAGAGCTCGTTGTCGATGCCGGCAAAGCCCGGGCTCATGCTGCGCTTGATCACCATGACCGTCTGCGCTTCCGAAGCGTTCAGGATGGGCATGCCGGCGATGGGGCTGTTCTTGTCGTTGCGCGCAGCCGGATTGACGACATCGTTTGCGCCGACTACCAGGACAACATCGGTCCGGGGAAACTCGGGATTGATCTCGTCCATTTCAATGAGCCGGTCGTAGGGAACGTCGGCCTCAGCAAGCAGTACATTCATGTGTCCGGGCATGCGGCCTGCAACGGGATGAATCGCAAAGGAAACTTCGATGCCGCGCTTGGTGAGGATGTCGTGCAGCTCACGCAGCTTGTGCTGTGCCTGGGCAACCGCCATGCCGTATCCGGGCACGATGACAACTTTGCGGGCCGCGTCGAGTATCTCGGCAGCTTCTTCGGCAGAGGCGGAGCGGACAGGCCGTTTTTCGATCGTTGCCGTAGTCACCTGGACCGTGCCGAAGGCGCCGAACAAGACATTGGTGAAGGACCGGTTCATCGCCTTGCACATGATGACCGACAGAATGAATCCAGACGAGCCGTCAAGCGCGCCCGCCACGATCAGCACTTTGCTGTTCAGCACAAATCCCAGCAGAGCCGCCGAAAAGCCTGCGTAAGAGTTCAACAGCGAGATCACGGTCGGCATATCTGCGCCACCGATCGGCGTCACCAGCATTACGCCAAACAGCAGAGCCACAATCACCATGATCGGGAACAACACCGTCTGTTCCGGATTTATTACCAACGCGGCTGCCAATAAAACGGCCGCGCCGAGCACGGAAAGACTAACAATATTCTGCCCCTTATAAACGATCGGACGCTGGGGCAGAAGTTCCTGCAACTTGCCCGCGGCGATCAAGCTGCCGGTGAAGGTGAGCGAACCGATGATCACTTCCAACCCGATCTCGCCCATCTCAAAGCGGCTTATATGCGAGCGTCCCACATAATATTCCGCAATGCCGATCATTGCTGCCGAGAGAGCGCCAAAGGCGTGACTCAAAGCGGTCCGCTGCGGAACCGCCGTAATCTTCACCATGCCAAGGGGAATGCCGATTCCCGCGCCGATAATCAGTGCGATGACAATCCACTTGTAAGCGACCAGTTCCGGGTTGTAGAGCGTCGCTACAACCGCCAGAGCAGCCGCGACCTCGCCGGCCAACACGCCTCGGCGCGCACTCACCGGCGAGCTCAGCCACTTGAGCGCCAGGATAAACAGCACAACCGCGGCGATGTAAGCGAAGTCGAGGTACTGCTGAATGGCCGCCGCGTTCATGATTTCTTGGCCGCGCCGGATTTGAACATGCGGATCATGCGATCGGTGATGAAAAATCCGCCCACCATGTTGCTGAAGGAAGCAGCCACCGCGATCGCTCCCAGCGTAGTGGTCAGCGGCGTCTCATGCCTCCCCGTGATGATGATCGCTGCTACCACCACGATGGCGTCGAGGGCGTTGGTCAGCGACATCAAAGGCGTATGCAAAAGGGGCGATACCCGCTTGATGAGCCCAAACCCGACAAACCCCGCCAGGATGAATACATAAAGATTCGAAATAAAGTCCGGTGGCATTCTTCCCTCATAAAGATCTGACTACCCCTGACTCATGCCGCTACCTACGCATGAGCCGCCAGGGCCAACAGCTCCGCAACCTTCGGATGGACGACCTTGCCTTCATGGGTCACCAGCGCTTCGCGAATGATCTGGTCCTCGAGGTCCAGGCTCACCTGGCCTTCGCGAACCAGCAGCTTGGCCAGCGCGGCGATGTTCGCGGAGAGCATCTGACTGGCGTGGTGGGGAATCAGCGACGGCAGATTTAGCGGCCCGAGAATCGTTACGCCGTTGTGGACGACCGTCTCGCCGGGCCGGGTCAGTTCGCAGTTGCCGCCCCGCTCCGCCGCGATATCGACGATCACCGATCCCGGCTGCATCGCCGCCACCATTTCGGCCGTGATGAGGATGGGCGATTTACGGCCCGGTACCGCCGCCGTTGTGATGACGACGTCCTGCTCGCGCAGAGTCTCGGTCAGCAGTTCGCGTTGGCGGCGATAGAACTCTTCGTCCATGGCCTTGGCGTAGCCGCCCTTGTCCTCCGACGATGCTGCATCGACATCGAGCATGACGAACTTCGCGCCCACGCTCTCCACCTGCTCCTTCACCGCAGGACGCACGTCATAGGCATACACCACAGCGCCCAGCCGACGGGCGGTCGCGATAGCCTGCAGTCCGGCCACGCCCGCACCCAGCACAAACACCTTCGCGGGCGTAAGCGTGCCCGCGGCGGTCATCAGCAGGGGAAACATCTTTGGGAGGTGGGTCGCGCCTATCAGCACCGCGCGGTAGCCGGAGATAGTAGCCATCGATGACAACGCATCCATGCTCTGCGCACGGGTGATTCGGGGAATCAGCTCGAGAGCGAGCAGGGAAACACCCGCCGATGCCAAATCGGCGCACTCCCTGAGCGCACTCAGCGGCTCTGCAAAACCAATCAGAATTTGTTTGGAACGAAGATTCGGAAGATCTGCTCGGCCGGCTTCGGGATTCGCGCCCAGGCACCGGACCTGCGCGAGGATTTGGGCTTCGCGGAAGACTTCCTGGCGGTCGACGATGCGCGCGCCTCGCGCCACATACAACTCATCGGGATAGCCGGCTTCCCCGCCTGCCGATTGTTCAATGATAATTTCGAATCCGGACTTCCGCAGGGCCTCACATTGTCGAGGTACCAGAGCGACGCGGCGTTCCTGGGGGTAGGTCTCGCGAACAATACCAACAATCCCGGGCAAACCAACCTCCGGCTACGAACATTAGTCAATTAGACGATCCTTTGCAAGTGTTTGTTGTTGATCCGCTCATTTCCTGTTTCGATCCGGCACAGAGAACACACGGTACGATGAGTCTGGACGCGCAACGAACGCGCAATTGCCTGCCGGAGGAATGACTATGCTCTTCGAGTTCCATCGGTCGGCGCTACTCCAGATCGTCTCCCGCATCTACGCCAACCGGCACGCCACCGTTCCGGCGCATGAGCAGATACCCGCGGATAAAGGGCGCAAGATAGCCGTCAAGCACACGGTCTACGTCGCCGAACTCGACCTTGGTGCGATGATCCTTGACGATCCGGTACGGCTGCAGCACATACGACCGGATCTGTGACCCGAAGTTGATGTCCATCTTTGAATCTTCGAGTTTCTTCGTAGCCTGGCGCTTCTTTTCGAGCTCGTATTCGTAAAGGCGTGAACGCAGCATCTTCATTGCCCGTTCGCGGTTCTTGTGCTGCGACCGCTCATTCTGGCAGGCGACGACGATCCCGGTCGGAATATGCGTGATACGCACCGCCGAGTCGGTCGTGTTTACGTGCTGGCCTCCCTTGCCACCTGAGCGGTAAGTGTCGGTACGAAGATCGTCCGGCTTGATGTCGATCTGAATCGAGTCGTCGATCTCCGGCGAAACGAAAACCGATGCAAATGACGTATGCCGCCGTTTCGCCTGGTCGAAGGGGGAGATACGCACCAGCCGGTGGACGCCGATCTCGCTCTGCAGCAAACCGAAGGCGTATTCGCCGGTGATGGTGAAGGTCGCCGACTTGATGCCCGCCTCTTCGCCGTCCAGGATGTCGTTGATCTCCGCCTTGAAGCCCTGCTGCTCGGCCCAGCGCAGGTACATGCGCATCAGCATCTCGGCCCAGTCCTGGCTCTCGGTGCCGCCCGCGCCGGGATGCACCACGACGATGGCATTCAGCTGATCCGTCTCGCCGGAGAGCAGTGTGCGCGTCTCCATCTCCTCGGCGAAGCTGTTCAGGGAATCGATCTCGCGCTTCAGGTCGTCTTCCACCGGTTCGCCTTCGCGCGCCAGATCGAAATACGCCTCGACGTCGCCGGTCTTTCGCTCCAGCTCCGCGTCGTCGGTGAGCAGCGCTTCGATGCGCTTGCGATCGCGCATCAGCGGCTGCGAAAGCTGCGTATTCGACCATAGGTTCGGGTCAGAGAGCTTCTGTTCGATGGTGGCTAAATCAGACCTGAGGCGGGGGGCGTCAAAGATACTCCCGCAGGTCGCGGACTTTATCGCGCACGGGAGTGTAAGCGAATTCGAGATCGTTTAGCACGTGTTTGGACCTGACTTTTTCTTTTTATTCTAGCAAGACGATTCGCGGCGGACGGGCGAGCGAGCTGTCGCCTCTGTGGCCCGTCGCTCTATGGGAAGATGGAAGAGATGACTGATTCGAGAAAACTGACGCTGCCTGCCGGTTCCTTCCAGGCATATCTGTTTGACTGCGACGGCACAATCGCCGACTCGATGCCGCTGCATTATGTTGCGTGGAAGCGTGCTCTGGGCGAGTGGGGCTGCGACTTTCCGGAGAGCACTTTCTATGCGTGGGGTGGCATGCCGGTGGTGGAGATTATTCGGTCGCTCAACGAGCAGCATGGGCTGCAGATGCCGGTTGAGGCTCTGGCTGCGCGCAAGGAAGCCTACTATTACGAGGTCCTGCCGCAGCTCCAGGCGGTCCCCGAGGTTGTCGAGCATATCGAAGCGCGCCACGGAGAGATCCCTTTCGCCGTGGTCTCGGGCAGCACCCGCGAGAGTGTAATCAAATCGCTGCGAACACTGCGCCTGCTCGACCGCTTCGAGACGTTGGTCTGCGCAGGCGAATACAAAAATGCCAAGCCGCACCCGGAAGCATTCCTGATGGCCGCGGAACGTCTCGGCGTCGCGCCGGGTAAATGCCTGGTCTTTGAAGACACCGAGATGGGCATCCAGGCTGCGACCGCCGCTGGTATGGCTTCGGTCAGAGTTCTGCGGCCCTGGGAGAGGGTTTCTTCAAACCGAGAAGTGCTTCTTCCGCAGACTTGCTAAAAATACGCCGAGAACAACCACGCAGCAGCCATACGCAAAGACATCGCCATGCCGCGTATAAAACGTCAGGTCGTCGTAGAAACCGTACATAGCGGGCAGGGAAGTGAAGACATGCCGCGGTGAACTCTGCACCACGCGTCCGTAAGGATCGATGGCCGCCGTCACCCCGGAGTTCGTGTCGCGCAACAGCCAGCGGTGATTCTCAATCGCCCGCATCCGCGCCATATTCAAGTGCTGCCAGGGAGCGCTGGTGTCGCCGTACCAGCCGTCGTCGGAGATATTCACGAATACCTCCGCTCCATTCTTCACGAACTGCCGCACCTCATCAGCAAAGATTGATTCGTAGCAGATGAAGACGCCGTATCGGTGGCCGTTCGCCGTGAATACGTTTCGCTCGCGCCCGCGCGAGAAGTCGCCGACCTGCCTGGTGAGGTGATGCGCGAAGAAGAAAAGATCGCGGTATGGCACGTACTCGCCGAACGGGACCAGGTGGATCTTGTTATACCGTCCGACGACGTCGCCCTGCGGAGAGAAGAAGGACGCCGAGTTGTACTCGCGCAGCACGCGCTCGCCGCTGTCGGCGATCTCCCAGTCAGCAGTCGGATTACCCGCCACGATCCCCGCTCCGGTTGATTTAGCGAGCTGGCGCATCGCCGCTTGAAATCGCGGATCGCCTTCCGTGAACGGCGAAGGCGACTCCGGCCATGCGATCAGCGAAATCTGCTGCGGCCCGTGCACCCCCCTGCTGAACTCGTACTGCAGAGGCTTCCCGGGATCGGGCATTCCCTGATACCACGGCGTGCGGGTGTTCTCACTCTGGCTTAAAAAGCGGCCGATATTCCGATCCCACTCGTCGCCCGTCCAGTCATTGTTTTCGCGAACGTCGAAATTTGCCTGCAACAGCACTGAGAGCGCCTGCGTTGGAACAGGCTTCGGCTGTACCCATGTTCCCAGCTGCATCAGCAGAGCCGCCAGCGCCGCGCCCACAGCCAGCCGCAGGCGGATGTGGATCGACTTCGACAGGAGTGCCGCCGTGAACAACACGTTCACCGCCATCAGCACAAACGAGATCCCGTAAACGCCTGTCCAGGGAGCGAGCCGCGTCAGCAGAAAGTTGTCGACCTGCGAATATCCAAACTGGTCCCACGGCACGCTCGTAATGCGCGAAGCCGCCAGCTCAATGGCCACCCATAGGAACGGAGCAACCATCAGTGGCACCGCTGCGCCACCAGACACCCGGCGCAGGAAAGCGATGCCCAGCCCGAAGACCCCGAAATACAGTCCCAGCACCATGCTGTAAAGAACAACGATGCCCGCCGCCCCGGCCGCCGGAACCCCGCCGTAGAGGTGCATCGTGTGATAGATCCAGTAGCAGTTGAGGATGTACCAGAAGATGCCGCATAGATATCCCGTGAGAGCGCTGCGCTTCAGATACCGGGGATGCGCGGCGTTCTCACGATCGAGCAGCGTGTACATCAGTGGGACCAGCGCGATCCACGCAAACGCAGCCCGCCAGGGAGGCAGGGGGCCCGCAATCGGGAAGGGAAGATTCAGGAGAAAGCCGGAGAGGAGCGCCAGCATGATCGAGGGCGCGAGCCGCGCGGCGGTGGCGCTCGCGACGGGTGTCCGGGTGGAAATCACGGGCATTCCAAGCTGAGTCTAGCACCTGCGATCGCAGGAATCGTGGTGGGATACAATCCCTCTGTGGTCGCTTTCCTGCAATTCGCGATGCATCTCCTCACAGTTCTGTTCTTTATCGGACTCGCTGGCTCTTCCGTCGTCGTGGTCCTCAGCTTCATCGAGGATCTGGGTGAACTCCTGGGAGAAGATTAGCCATCACGTCGGCCGCGTTCTCTCATTGACGCCGTCGTTGATCAGACATACACTCAGCCGTGAGCGTCAGGACGAAGATGGTCATGGAAACTGCCCGATTCTGACCCCGCGAACGCCCACACTTCATGCCCGCTGGACAAACGTTTTCCGCCCCGCAGTCCAACCGAGTGAGACTGGTTGTTGCCTCCTCGGTGATGCTCACCTTCATCTCCTTCTGGCGGGCGGCAGCGGTCGTTCTCAACGATCTCGGATCATCCGCCTTTTACGCCGGAGGCATCGCTGAAGAGGCTGTCGGCAAGGCCGCGCCGTGGTTCATCCTCGGCGTTATGCTCTTCTCCTTCGCGGTGCGGGCAGTGTATGTCGAAAGCTGCTCCATGTTTACCCGCGGCGGAGTCTACCGCGTGGTCAAGGAGGCGCTGGGCGGAACATTCGCCAAGCTGAGCGTCTCGGCGCTCATGTTCGACTACATCCTCACGGGACCGATCTCCGGGGTCTCCGCCGGGCAATACATCACCGGCCTGATGAACGAGCTGATGAATGTGGGTGCCGTGCACGGATGGCTCCCCGCGGCATTGATAGGCCCGCATCATGTTGCGTGGCAGTTCCCGGTGAACGGAACTTCCGCGGTTTTCTGTGCCGCAGTCACCATCTACTACTGGTGGCAGAACATCAAGGGCATCGAGGAGTCGAGCGACAAGGCACTTGAAGTCATGAAGGTCACCACCATCATGGTGGTCCTTCTACTGGCATGGGGGATATGGTCCGCCATCCACGTCGGCGCAAAGCTCCCGCCCCTGCCCGTGCCGTCGAATCTGCATTTTTCCAAGGACGCGCTGGGCTTCCTTTCCGGAACGAAGCTCGCCACAACGCTCGGACTCTTCGGCATCCTGATGGCCTTCGGTCACTCCATTCTGGCGATGAGCGGCGAAGAAACGCTGGCGCAGGTAAATCGTGAGATCGAACATCCCAAGCTCAAAAACCTGAAGCGCGCCGCGATCGTCATCGCCATCTACAGCTTCGTATTCACCGGAATCGTTTCGCTGCTGGCGGTAATGCTTATTCCCGATTCGGTGCGCATCCCCGTCTATCGCGACAACCTGATTGCAGGTCTCGCGATGAATATGGTCGGGCCGATGACGCTGAAGATCGTCTTCCGGGTTTTTGTCGTCATCGTAGGATTTCTGATTCTCTCCGGTGCGATCAACACGTCCATCATCGGCTCGACCGGCGTGCTCATGCGCGTCGCCGAAGATGGCGTGCTGACCGACTGGTTCCGCAAGCCCCAGCGCAAATACGGAACCAGTTATCGCATCATCAATCTCGTTACCGCGCTGCAGCTGTTCACCATCATCGTCAGCCGCGGCAATGTCATCACCCTGGGCGAGGCTTACGCCTTCGGTGTCATCTGGAGCTTCACCTTCAACAGCCTGGCGATGCTCGTCCTGCGCTGGAAGTACAAAGGCGAACGCGGCTGGAAGGTTCCCATCAATATCAGGATTGGCAAGACCGAGGTGCCGGTTGGATTGTTCTCGGTATTCCTTGTTCTGGTTACGACTGCGATCGTCAATCTCTTCACCAAGAGTGTTGCCACTGAGAGCGGAATCGCATTCGCCGCGACTTTCTTCGTCATCTTCAGCGTTTCAGAGCGTCGGAATCAGAAGAAGCAGCTCGTCACCGTGAAGCAGATGAAGGAGCACTTCCAGCTCGAACAGCCGGACATTATCAGCCGCGCGGCTTTAGAGATCAAACCCGGTGGCGTCCTGGTGACAATGCGCGATTACGCCAACCCCTTCGCGCTCAAGTGGGCTCTCTCACGCACCAATACCGACGACCAGGACGTCGTCGTTCTCACCGCCCGTATGATGGGCGCCGGCGGCCCCGAATATCTCGACGAGCAGCTCTTCAGCGAATACGAGCAGATGCTCTTCACCAAGGCCGTCTCCGTCGCTGAAAGCTTCGGCAAGCACATCTCGCTTCTGGTCGTTCCCGCGGGCGACGTCTTCGCTGCGCTCGTTCAGACGGCAAACTCGCTTGAGGTTGACGCACTGGTGTCCGGCCTCTCGACGAAGATGTCGGCGCAGGAGCAGGCTTATCACGTCGGCCAGGCATGGGAAACGCTTCCCGAGCCGAAGCGCCAGTTCACATTCTACGTCATCATGCCCGATGGCAAGGACCAGTCCTTCCACATCGGGCCCCACGCGCCAACGTTGCAGGGCGAAGATGTGCAGCTGGTGCACCGTCTCTGGCTCAACTTCCGCCGCGATCCCGAGATGCAGGGGCTGCACCACAGCGACATCGTGACCTACGCCCTCACCCGCCTCGCCACCGAGTACGCGCGCGACAAAGTCGAGACCCTCAAGGACCTGCGCCGCTATACGCAGGACGGCGGGAACAGTCCTCCCCGGCTTGGACAGAGCACTCGCGCCGCGAGCCGCGAAGGGCTGGATTACTCCATCCCTGCGCCGCGATCGTCGCGTGAGCACTCCAGTGGGGGCGAAGACGATTAGGCAACCCCGGTGGGAGCGGAATCCGCTCCGCCCCTGCTATACTTCACAGTTGCGGCAATTGCTCTGAAGCAGGTTTGTTTTCCAGCATTTCGCCGCAAAAATTCACCTGACAGGGCTCCGAGGTTCGTTATGTCCGGCCATTCAAAATGGGCGACAATCAAGCACAAGAAGGGCGCACTTGACGCCAAGCGCGGCAAGATCTTCACGCGCCTCATCAAGGAAATCACCATCGCGGCCCGCTCCGGAGGGGGCGATCCCGACGGTAATCCGCGCCTGCGCAGCGCCATCGCCGCCGCCAAGGCAGAAAACATGCCCGCCGACAACATCAAGCGCGCCGTCCAGCGCGGCACCGGAGAAATACCCGGCCTGCAATATGAGGAGATTTCCTTCGAGGGTTACGGTCCCGGCGGCGTCGCCATCATCGTCGACTGCACTACAGACAACCGCAATCGCGCCGTCAGCGAAATCCGTCACACCTTCGCAAAGAATGGGGGCAACCTGGGTGAGCCCAACTCGGTCCGCTTCATGTTCTCGAAGAAGGGCGTCATCGCCGTCACAAAGGACGCGGCCGATGAGGACAAGCTCATGGGCATTGTGCTCGAAGCCGGGGGAGACGACCTGAACGACGAAGGCGACACCTGGGAGATCCTTACCGAACCCAATGCCTACGAAGCCGTGGCTCAGGCTGTGCGCGATGCGGGCATCGAGACCGTGATGTCCGAGGTCACCATGGTCGCCAACACCTACACCAAGCTTGAAGGTGCGCCTGCCGCACAGTGCATCCGGCTGCTCGAGGCTCTCGAAGACAACGACGACGTGCAGAACGTCTATTCGAACTTCGACATGGACGCCAAGCAACTCGAAGAAGTGGCGGGCTAGCCTCCACCACGCCATCAACCGGGCCGCCGGGCGAAAAGGCCAGAGGCGGCCATTCTTTTGCGGAGAAGCTGGACTTTGCGTACGAAAACTTTTTGCCTCCTCAGCGCGCTGTTTCTGACTGCAGTTTTCAACTCAACGGCTCAAACCGCACCTGCTCCGGCCGACCCTGCGACGATGGCCCCTGCAAAAGCGGCACTGCAAAAAGATCCATGGGAGATCGGCGCGTTCCTTCAGGGAGGCGTCGGCACCGGCGACCGCTCCGACTTCAGTTTCCTCTCTGCAGGAGCGCGGCTCGGCAAAGTCATAACGGATCCGCATCTGCCCGGTATCCTGCGCGGGCAGTTCGAGTACGCTGGCGAGCTGATGCCCTACTGGCAATCTTTCACGCCTGCGCCGCACCTGGGCCTGACGGAGTACATCTACGACGGCCAGACCGGCTATGCCTATTTCCCCTACGGCGGCGGGACATACACCGGCGTGAGTATCACACCGATCATCCTCCGCTGGGACCTGACTCCCGGCCGCCACTTCGCCCCGTGGGTGCAGGGCGCGGGAGGTCTGATCTACACCACGCACAAGTATCCGCCCGATATTCTCGTTCCACACGGCCAGCCCGGCGGTACCAGTGTCTGGAATTTCGCGCCGCAATTCGGCATCGGGTTTCATTATTTCGTGAAGCCGCGCCGCTCGATTGATTTCGCCGCCAACGCGATCCACATCTCCAGCGCGTCATTAGGCGACAGGAACCCGGGCGTCAACGCGAGCGTACAATTCCAGATCGGCTACACCTGGTGGAAGTGAGAGAGGCAGGGTACAGCGGGTAGGGTGTAGGCATTCGCGATTCGAGTTCTACCCCTATCCCTACACCCCTTAGACAATGCCTTCACCGCTCATCGAATGCGTGCCCAATTTCTCCGAAGGCCGCGACTCGGCCGTCGTTGAAGCCATCGTCGCTGCCATGGCCGTCGACGGTGTATCGCTGCTCGATTTCTCCCGTGATCCAGACCACAACCGCTTGGTCGTGACTATTGCCGGGCCCCCTGCCGCGGTCGTTGAATCCGCTGTTCGTGGAGCAGGACGAGCCGCCGAGCTCATCGACCTCTCCTCTCAGCGCGGCGTTCACCCGCGCATCGGAGCGGCTGACGTCATACCTTTCGTGCCTGTCCGCGATATCTCGCTCGATCAGTGCGTGCTCTTTGCCCGCCAGGCCGGAGCGGCAATCTGGAACCGCCACGCAATCCCCGTCTATTTCTACGAAGCTGCCGCCGCCCGCCCCGACCGCGCGCTGCTCGAAAATGTTCGCCAGGGCCAGTTCGAAGGCCTGCGCGATGCTGTGAAACGGGAAGTCGCCCGCCGTCCCGATGTGGGCGGCCCAGACCTGCATCCCACCGCCGGAGCCAGCGCCGTCGGTGCCCGCCGTTTTCTCATCGCATGGAATCTGTATCTAAATACTGCCGACGTCGCTACAGCTCGTGCCATCGCCCGCGAAATCCGGGCCTCGGCCGGAGGACTGACCGGCGTCAAAGCAATCGGGGTGCTCGCCCATGGCGAGGCGCAGATATCCATGAACATTACCGACTTCCGGCAGACGCCGCTGAGCCAGGTGTATCAGGCAGTCGAGCAAAAGGCCGCCCGATTTGGCGTACGGATTGCCCGTGGGGAGTTGATTGGTCTGGTTCCTGAAGCAGCCGCCGAGCGGGAGAGCGAATGGTTGCGTCATTTCCATGAGTTCAACCCCGAGGAAAAAATCCTCGAGCGCAAACTTGAGCATCCATTGGCGTGGCCCGCGCCTTCCCAGCCCGGTTCACGTCTAAAATAAGGAAGGTGTGACCGCTCTGGTGTACCGGACAGTCGAATTGGCAGCGGCCGCATCCATCAGAAAGAGCTCTGAAACAGAGCGACTGCGTTACACAGAATACGAGGCAAGAATCCCGTGAAGTTCGACACAAGACTCCAACGGCTCGCAATCAGCGCCATCTTCTCGGCGGCAATCACCGCGCTGGCTCCTATGGCCATGGCCGCGCAACTCGACAGCGACGCGCGCACCGCCATACCCCACGACGTTCAGCAGATCATCGTCGTCGATTACCGCGCCATGCAGAACTCGCCTGCCGCGATGGACCTCAAGTCCCGCATCCTTCCGCCCGAGCTCAAGCAGCTCGAGCAGGCGCTCAAGAGTTCCGGCTTTAATGAGAATCACGACGTCGACGAGCTCGCCTTTGCTGCCTATCGCACCGGCGAGGGGGACAACGTGAGAATCGTCGGCATTGCGCAGGGACAGTTCTCCATCGCTGACATCCTTGCCAACTTCAAAAAGAACAAGGTTAAGCCAGCCCTCTATCGCACCAACAAGCTGTATCCCATGGGTTCGAGCGGCATGCAGGTCGTCTTTCTCAATCCCACGACCATGGTCTTCGGCTCGAGCGATTCCCTCAAGCCAGCGCTTGACTCGCGCGACGGCCTTGCGCCCAATCTGCTCACCAACCAGGAAATGCTCGGGCAGATGGCCGGCGTGGATACCGAGCCGCTGTGGAGCATCCTCGACCAGAAGGGAACCCAGTACATGATGCGCGGCCTGCTCGGAGAAGCGTCACAGCTTACCGACTATGACCAGATCAAGAAGCGCCTTCTCGGCTCGCGCTACACCATGAACTTCCAGAACGGCGTCAAGTTCTCGCTCGACGTGTCCACGCCGGACACCTTCACTGCAGCAACTCTGTCGTCTCTGCTGAACGCTGCTGCCATGTACAAGAAGGTGAGCGGCACGGCGACCGAGAAGCAGGCAGTCGATGCGATCACTATCGACTCAAGCGCCGGACAGCTTCAGGTTCGCTTCGCATCGTCCGACAGCCAGTTCTCCGCGCTTCTGCAGTCTCCGCTTTTTCAATCCGTGGTCAAGTAGACCACGTTCCTCCTGATATCCGGCGTCTGCTGCTACACGGGCGCCGGATTATTTTTGCATTTGCCGCAGTATCGCCAGCGCCACGCCCACCGGAATCAGACTTACCTGAATGGCTGCGAAAAGATATTTGAGCTTCGGATGTACCCGCAGCTTGGGCCTTAGCCGTAGTGCGGGGTCTTCAATCACGATCTGCAGGATCCACGCCGCGAAAACCGCCACGACGGTCGTTATCGCCAGCACACCCGAGTAGAAAAGCACACTGTGACCGCGCAGGCCGCCGAGAGCGCGCACTGCCAGCGACACGCAAAAGAGGTGGAGCAGGTAAATTCCGTAGCTGAGCTGTCCCATCCAGCGGACGGGCTCGAAGAGGCGCGGCAGCTTTCCGGCATACACGGCCAGCGACCACACCGTCGCCGTGCACAGCAAGGCGCTGACCGGCCCGAAGCTGTGATACCACCCGCCGAATCCGTTGGCGATGACCAAAGCAAGCGCTGCAACTGCAACAAACGGGAAGCTCGATCGCAGACGCGGCTGCGAAATCGCGAGAAAGACGCCAAAGAAAAGATTCAGGGGAAAGAGGAACCATGTCCCCGATCCATCGGGGAGCAGATGAAAGCGTGGCACCAGCAGCAATCCGACAATCACCGCCAGCGCAATCGCGATCCTGACCGGCTTTTTCAGCAGAAAGAGCAACGGCAAAAGCAGATAGAACAGCTCCTCCACGCAGAGCGACCACACGATCAACAGCGGCAGCTTATCGCCATCAGGACTCAACTGAAATGTAAAGGTCAGGTAGTACTGGATATTCCGCCAGATCATGCCGCCGAGCGCTGGATTATGGAAGAACGGCGTGAACGCCAAAATGCCGAGCAGGGCAATGGTCGCAAAATAGGCCGGATAAATCCGCAGAAAGCGGCGCGCGTAGAAGTACGACAGCCCCTCGCTGTTCATCAGCACGCGGCCGATCAGAAAGCCAGAAATACTGAAGAAGAGCGCGACCCCCGCATGACCCACTCCCGGTGGCACCGCGGGGATGCAGTGCAGAACAATCACCAGGAAGCATGCGAGAAAGCGCAGAACGTCGAGCCACGGCAGATAGGACGGCAGCTTTCGCGACGCAGCAGGGCTCGATGCGGACACGACGCCTGGGGATGGGTCAGCCACGGGTGTGAGGGTCGTGCTCACAGCACACCACCCCTACTGGATGGAGAATTAAAGGAAATACCCTGAGCCTCCCAGCCAGTCTACTTGCTGTCGTGAGAGATGCAGATGCCCCAAAAGAGCCAGACGCCGTGACGTTCGATCGCCCCCGCTATCCCAACGTCACGGGCGTTTCGTCACAAAGCAGACCTTTCCATTGACTTTCTATCCATAGATAAACTATATATCGGACCAAATGGCCCGAAAGACCGATCTGCTCCCCGGAACCCTCGACA
This sequence comes from uncultured Acidobacteriaceae bacterium, assembly GCA_963786085.1. Taxonomy (GTDB): domain Bacteria; phylum Acidobacteriota; class Terriglobia; order Terriglobales; family Acidobacteriaceae; genus Silvibacterium. The sequence continues at coordinate 18,864 of CAWAYO010000074.1, read as the reverse complement.
TGCTCATCCTGAAGACCCTCACCCGTGGCCCTCTCCATGGCTATGGAATCGCCCTGTCGATCAAGAGCGCATCCGATGACGTGCTGACCGTGGAAGAAGGTTCGCTCTACCCGGCTCTCCAGCGCCTGCTTCTTCAGGGATGGGTTAAGGCCGAGTGGAAGATGACCGAGACCAACCGCCGCGCCCGCTACTACACCCTCACTGCCGCGGGACAAAAGCAGCTCAGCCACGAGCTTTCGCAATTCGACCAGATGATTGCAGCCATTACTCGCGTATTGCAGGACGCATAGGAGCTTGCCATGGACGCTATAGCCCGCTTCTTCCGCAAACTGGGATTCCTCACTCGCCGCGAAAAGTTTGATGCCGATCTGGAAGAAGAAATGCGCTTTCACCGCGAACAGCAGGAAAAAGAACTGCGAGCCGACGGCATGACGCGTGAAGCCGCTCAGCACGCTGCTCGCCGCCAGTTCGGCAATGACACGCGCATACACGAGCAGAGCAGGGAAGTCGTCTCCTTTCGAGCCGAGAGTGTCGTGCAGGACTGCCGCTTCGCTCTGCGCCAGTTGCACAAGCATCCCGGTTTCGCGATAACCGCCATCCTTATGCTCACGCTGGGCATTGCCGCCTGCGTCGCCCTCTTTGCCTTTGTCGATTCGGCGCTGATCAAGCCGCTGCCTTACAAGGATCCCTCGCGCCTGGTCGGCGTCTACGAAAGCGTCCAGGTTTTTCCCCGCTCAAACCTTTCCTGGGAAGACTACCTTGACTGGAAGAAGATGCAGAAGGTGTACTCGTCATTTGACGCGTGGACCGGCGCCGGCTTTCTTCTTAACACTCCCTCCGGTGTGCAGGCGGCAATGGGCGCCCGTGTCTCTGCGGGATTCTTCAGCACGCTTGGCATCACGCCTATTCTCGGCCGCGATTTTCGTCCCGGCGAAGATACACCCGGAGCGCCACGCACAGCGTTGATCACCTATGCCACCTGGCAGAATCTCTACGGCGGCCGCAGCAACATTGTTGGCCAATCCGTCACGCTCGATGGTACCCCCACCACCATCATTGGAGTGCTGCCCCGCGAGTTTCACTTCGCGCCGCGGGGGCGTGCCGACTTCTGGCTGCCTATCCAGGAACTAAACGGGTGCGAGAAGCGCCGCGGTTGCCACAATCTGTACGGAGTCGCCCGGCTCAAGGATGGCGTTTCTGTCTCTACTGCGCTGGCAGACATGAAATCCATTGCTGCACAGCTTGAGAAGCAGTATCCGGACTCAAACCGCGGCCAGGGAGCGTCTGTTGTCTCGCTTACTGAGGCCATTGTCGGCGACGTTCGTCCTATCCTCCTCGTGCTCTTCTGCGGTGCAGCACTGCTGCTGCTCATCGCCTGTGTCAATGTCTCAAATCTGCTTCTGGTCCGCTCGGAAAACCGCCGTCGTGAGATGGCTGTGCGCGGCGCGCTTGGTGCATCGCGGGGCCGCCTTGTGCTGCAGTTCTTCATCGAATCGCTCGTGCTGGTCGTCGCCGGCAGCGTCCTCGGCCTGGCCGCGGCTTACGCGACCATGCACCTGCTTCTCCGGCTTATCCCCACCGATCTGCTCGACTACGTGCCTTATCTGCAGGGCATGAGTTTCAACTCACGGGTGCTGGGTTTTGCGGGTCTCGTGGCGTTGCTCGCGGTCGGAATCTTTTCGCTCGCTCCTTCGTTGCGCCTGTCGCCATCAAACCTTCGCTCCGATCTTGTTGAAGGTGGTCGCGGCTCTGCGGGAACCGTCTGGCGTCGCTTCGGATCGAATCTGGTTGTGCTCGAGCTGGCCATCGCCGTTGTGCTCCTAGCCGGAGCCGGCCTGATCACGCGCAGCTTCTACCATCTGCTTCACGTCGAGCTCGGATTCGCGCCGGACCATCTCGCGACTCTCGAAGTCGCCGCGCCCGACAAGGTGTACGCCAAGCCTGACCAACAAATCCAGCTCGAACGCCAGATTCTCACGGCATTGAACGCCCTGCCCGGAGTCCAATCTTCTGCGATCACCACCCGCCTGCCCATCTCCGGCAACGGCAACACCACCTGGATCAGAATTCAGGGCCATCCCTGGAGCGGTGAGCATAACGAGGTGAACGAGCGCGAAGTCAGCTCCGGATACTTCACAACGCTGAAGGCTCGCCTGATGCGTGGTCGTTTCTTTGCCGACTCAGAGGACGCGACCAAGCCGAAAGTTCTCATCATCAACCAGGCGCTTGCGAAAAAATACTTTCCCGGCGAAGACCCCATCGGCAAGAAGATCGGCGACACCAGTCTTTCGCCGGACTCCATGCGGGAGATCATCGGCGTGGTCGACGACGTACGTGAAGGTGGCCTCGACGAAGAGATCTGGCCCGCTGTCTACCATCCCTTCAACCAGGACTCAGATAGTTATTTCGACATCGTTGTCCGCGCCTCGCAGGCCGAGCAGTCACTCCTGCCCGATCTCGTCAGCACCGTCCACAAGATCGATCCCAATATCGGCACGCGCAACCCGCTGACCATGGTTCAGATCATCAACAATTCGCCAACTGCGTATATTCAGCGCACCGCCGTGTGGCTGGTGGGGGGCTTTGCTGTTCTCGCCCTCGTGCTCGGTGTGGTTGGACTCTATGGCGTCATTGCCTACTCCGTCAGCCAGCGCACCCGCGAGATCGGTGTTCGCATGGCTCTGGGAGCGCAGAAGAGTTCTGTGTATCAGCTGATTCTCAAAGAGGCCGGCGTGCTGACTGTCCTTGGAGTGGTCGCTGGTCTGGCCTGCGCGATCGGTGCCGCAGCTTTCATGGGCAAGCTGCTCTTCGGTGTGCGTTCGTGGGATATCCCCACCCTCGCTTCGGTCGCTGTGCTGCTCGGACTTTCGGCGCTCGTGGCCAGTTTCATCCCCGCACGTCGCGCCGCGTCGGTGAATCCCGTGGAGGCCCTGCGCGCGGAGTGATTCGTAACGAATGAAGCGCACATGCTGAAACGAAGCCTGCCTCTGCGTCACTACCCGGCATACCGATGCGCGACTCAGACTCGCGCGGCGGTAGGGAGGCAGCATGGCATCCCTCTGGCTGAAGCTCTGGACGGCAGCCGCGCTTGCGGTTGCGCTTCAAGCTGGTCTGGGATGCCAGGCCCGCCGCCTTCCGGCAATGATTCAGGTACCTGACACCCGCAGCCTATCGGCCAACCACCCGCGGGATGGCCATCCGGACATGACTTCCCAACCATCGCGCCATTGGTCTCCGAGCACACGCGTTTTTCGCGGATCGGTTTCTTCGGCGTCATTCGAGAATGATCTGATCGCTCGCTAGGCAGCACTGCCGGGCAGCATTTCGAAGTAGATCAGCGGACAATGAAGAGTGAGGAAGACCCGAGCCGCTAGTGCTTGAACACCTGCATCATCATCTCGTTTTGCACCTGGTCGAGTTGCTTCAGCGTCGACTCCAGGGTCGGACGATCATCCAGCGAGGCGCCCATCATCAGTTCTTTCAACTGGAAGGCAGTGTGCCGCATGAGGATTTCGGCATTCTTGAGCTTTTTCGCGTCGTCCGCGACGCCCATGTGAATCTTCTCGGTGTATTCCTGCACCGCTTTGAGTGAAGCCGATGCCTTTGTCTTGTCGCCCGCCGACATTTGCTGGCTTGCCAGCGCCAGCATGGAGTGGGCCAGCTCGGCATACATGAAGCATTGCTCTTTAGGGGAAGCCTGCGCAGCCTTGCTGGCAAGCGCAGAAATCTGCTGCGCGTCGAGTACTTTATCGTTTGCCGCGAATGCCGCGGGGGCGACGACAAGCGTAGCGAGTGCGAAAGCAAGAACGAACCGCATGATGCACCTCCCGGGGTGCAACGGGAACGTTAAACGCTACTTACTTTTTTCGAGGACTGCCAGCCTTTGCTTTGCCTGCCACTCCTCGTCTGGAAACTTTCCCAGAGCCGACTTGAGGAACAGTTGATAATACTCCACTGATTGCTGTCTGTGATGAAGATTATCGTAAGCGGTTGCCCATAGAAAGTAAGTAGCCGGAGTTTCCGAAGCTAGTTTTGATCGCATCGTAAGCGCGTCGACCACCAGCTGGAACTGGCCGGTCTTGGACGCCGCAAACGCGATCCCTCCCCACGCATCGGAATCATCTTGCTTGATCTTCGCCGCGCGCTGGAACATTTCCAGCGCCTCGTCGTACTTCTGTTCCCGGATCAGGACCTGGCCGCGCTCTGATGCCAATTCGGCATCGTTCGGCGCCGCCGCTATCAGATTTGCGTAGACGGCATCGGCCTTTTCGTAGCTCTCCGCCTGCACATAGGCGTCGGCCAGCATCATGCCGATATCCCGGTCCTGGGGTTTGAGCTGGTGCAGCTTCTCGAGCGCCGCCACCGCCTCATCCGTCTTGCCCTCCGCGGCCAGCAGGGCGGCAAGTTGCGTATTCAACGCTGGATCGTCGGGATCCCGGCTCAGCGCCGCCTTCAGCAGCGGCTCGGCATCGGCGTACTTCTTCTCCGTAAGCAACAGGTGCGCCAGCCCGGCTGTCGCCACGGACGATTCCGGGTCGACCTTCAGCACGCGCCGGTACGCCTCCTCAGCCACGGCCTGGTCTCCCGCAGCTTCGGCGATCTCTGCGGTAAGCAGCGTATCATCTATGGTTTCTGGCGATAACTTCAACGCTTCAATCAAGTCCTGTTTCGCCTGATCCGGGTCGGATTCACGAAGGAGTTTCGCGAGCGTCCGGTAGCCCTGTGCCTTGGCTGCCGGGTTCGGCGGATTCGGATTTAGCGTCACGGCCGTCTCTAGCTCGGCCTTCGCATCGCCCTCTGCTTTCGAGTTTTCGGACCGGGACTGAGCCAGCAGCAGCCCAAGCGCCATTCGCGCCTCAAACTGCTTCGGATCGGCCGCAATCGCTTTGCGATAGAAACCCTCGGCGGCCTGAATCCTCCCTTGCGCGTCATCGCAGTACCCGCGGTCGAAGAGCGCCCGGGCGTCACCCGAATGGGCCGACAGGTAGGCATCCAGCAGCCCCCGCGCCTTGTCGTAGTTCTTTGCGTCGATCGCTGCTTCCGCCGCGGCAAGAGGCCCTGCCTGCGTGCTCTGGGCCGGCTGGTCGTCGGAGCTTGTCCCCGGTGGCAGGGGAGCCGACTGCCCGTGGAGCACAAGCGGACCCAGGACAACTGGCAACAGAAATAACTTCAGGAACCCAGACCGCATTACGCCACCACTTCGCTCGCGACCTCGCGCCGCGCCGTCAGAACCTTGTTCAGCCAATACCCGGTGTGCGAGAACTCGCACTGCGCCACCTGTTCCGGCGTGCCTGCAACCACAATCTGGCCGCCCGCCGAGCCGCCCTCCGGACCTAGATCGATTACCCAGTCCGCCGATTTGATCACATCGAGATTGTGCTCGATCACCACCAGCGACCCGCCTCCATCGATCAGCTTGCGAAACGCCGTCAGCAGCTTGCTTACGTCGTCGAAGTGCAGCCCGGTTGTCGGCTCGTCGAGGATATACATCACCCGGCTCTGCCGCTTTCGGCCGTCGCTGCCCGCACCCGCTCGAACCGATGCGAGATGCGCCGCCAACTTCACCCTCTGCGCCTCGCCGCCCGAGAGCGTGGTCGCCGACTGTCCCAGCCGCACGTAACCCAGGCCCACCTCGTCCAGCACGGCCAGCTTTTCGACGATCTTGTTCTGCCCGGCGAAGAACCGCAATGCTTCTTTGACGGTCATCTGCAGCACTTCGTGAATGTTCCTGTTCTTGTACCGGACCTCGAGCACGCTGGCCTTGAACCGCGTCCCGCTGCACTCTTCGCAGGGCAGCTCCACGTCGGCCAGAAACTGCATTTCGACCGTCACCGTGCCGTCGCCGTCGCACACATCGCAGCGCCCGCCCGGCACGTTGAAGGAAAAATGTCCCGCGCCGTAGCCGCGCCGCTGCGCCTCCGGCTGTGCCGCAAAAAGCTCACGAATCGCATCGAAGGCCTTGATGTACGTCACCGGATTCGACCGAGGAGTGCGCCCGATCGGTGCCTGGTCGACCAGAACTATATCGTTCAGCCGCTCCGTCCCCTTGATCTCGCGATAAACATTCGCCGGATCGCCACCCTCCGTCTTGCCCAGATGATGCGCGATCACGCGGTAGAGCACCTCGTGCACCAGAGTTGATTTGCCCGATCCCGACACGCCGGTGATGCACACCAGCATGCCCAGCGGAATCTCGACATCCAGCCCGCGCAGGTTGTTCGCGCGCGCTCCGCGCAACCTTATCCAGTCCCGTGCCGTGCCCGCCTCGCGTCGCCGCGTCGGCACCGGTATCGTCAGCTGCCCGGAGAGATATTTTCCCGTGATCGAATCGGGGTTCCGCTCGACTTCCTCCACCGTGCCTGCCGCCAGCACCCGTCCGCCAAACTCACCGGCACCCGGACCCAGATCGAGCAGGTAATCGGCCGAGCGAATTACGTCAGGGTCGTGCTCGACGACCAGAATCGTATTGCCCAGATCACGAAGGTTCTCCAGTATCCGGATCAGTTTCGCCGTATCGCGTGTGTGCAATCCGATCGAAGGCTCGTCCAGCACGTACAACGCGCCCACCAGCTGCGAGCCGAGTGACGTTGCCAGCTGAATGCGCTGCGATTCGCCTCCCGACAGGGTCGATGCCAGCCGGTCCAGCGTCAGGTAGTCCAGTCCCACCGCATCGAGGAAATGCAACCGCTGCTGAATCTCATGCAGGATGCTTCCCGCAATCTCCTGCTGCATCGGCGTCAGTTCTATGCCCTGAAAGAACTCATACGCTGCCCGGATCGTAAGCGCCGCCGCCTCGCAGATGTTCCGCGAACATTTGCCGTCACCCACGCGCACGGCCCGCGCTTCGGCCCGTAACCGCTGACCCTTGCACTCGGGACAAAGCGCATACCCGCGATACTTTGACAGCATCACGCGCACATGCAGCTTGTACTTCTTGCGTTCCAGCAACTGAAAGAAGCCGTGCACACCGACAAACGTCCCACGCCCCTCAAGCACAAATGACTGTTGGTCGAGCGACAAGTCATACCAGGGCACATCCATGGGAATCCCGTGCTGTTTCGCCGCTTTCTTCAGCTCGGTGAAGTACGACCGATACTTCGGCCGATTCCATGGATCGATGGCCCCCTGGTCGAGCGTCTTCGACTTGTCCGGAATGATCAGGTCGAGATCGAAGTCGATCGTGTTGCCAAACCCCTGGCACCGTGGACACGCGCCAAACGGATTGTTGAACGAGAACAGCCGCGGCTCCGGCTCGCGATACACCCGATGGCAGTTCTTGCACTCAAACGCAGCCGAAAACCGCAGCCGCTCGCGCTCGACCTCGTCGCTTTCGCGAGGCACAATCTCGAAGAGGATCTCGCCCACCTCGCGATAGCCGATCTCCGCCGCATCCACAATGCGCGCGCGGTTATCAGCCGACACCACGATTCGATCGACGAGGATAAAGACCGGCAGCGCAAAGTTGATCTCCAGCAGCGACTCCGGCGTAGAAAACTCGAAAATCCTTCCACCCTGGTACAGCCGGTTGAATCCGCGCTTGCGCAGATCCGTCAGCCGCTCTTTCAACTCGTCCGTCAGCGCCGGCTCTTCCGCTTTCTTTGCGACTTTCTTGGCTGCCTTCTTCGCGCGGGGAGTCTTCACCGCCGGTTCTTCTTCCGTCTCCGCTGCTGGAGCAGGCCGCGAGCTGGGTGTCACCGGAAAGATCGCGTGCAGCCGCGTGCCGTCACCCACCGCCAGCACTGCCGCGGCAATTTCATCCACCGTGTCACGCTTTACCACGCCGTCGCAGACTACGCAGTGCACGACTCCGCAGCGCGCCCACAGCAGACGCATGTAGTCGTAGATCTCGGTTGCGGTCGCTACCGTGGAGCGCGGATTTCGCGTGGAATTCTTCTGCTTGATGGCGATCGCGGGGGCCAGCCCGTCGATCAGGTCCACATCCGGCTTCTCAATCCGCTCCAGAAACTGCCGCGCATACGCCGACAGCGACTCAACATACCGCCGCTGGCCTTCCGCATAGACCGTATCGAACGCGAGCGAAGATTTCCCCGAGCCCGACACGCCGGAAACCACCGCCAGCTTGCCGTGCGGAATATCGCAGTCGATGTTCTTCAGGTTGTGAGTCCGCGCCCCGCGGATAACGATCTGATCGGTCAAAAAGTCTGCCCCAAGCTCAAAACGGGAGCGATCCCATCGGTCGCAAAACCGGCGGGAAAACAAAGAGTCCCATTTTGATTATAGGGGTTGGCAACGGCTCAGGAAACCGCGCGACCGGGCCGAGGACAGGACCGGACCGCAGCGGCGGATCCAGGCGTTTCAATACAAATGGATAGAAGGCAGCGACATTGGCCTTGAGGCACACCTGGGCATTCGGCTCACCCGGTCCGGGCCGGGTGAAGCCCTTGTCGTCGACGCTGAGGTGCAGAGCTGTCGTCGGACAAAGCTCCGGATTGGCCGCATATCCTACCGCCATCGGATCGAAGAGCGTCGGAATCGGCTGGCCCCACTCCCGGTACAGCTCCTCAATCTGTCTGGTAAGCGGCGTCCCCTGATCGAACAGCGCCTTAAGCTGTTGTTCGTCCAGCTTCAAGATCGTCGCATCGAGCGGCATCACATACAGCGGAACGCCCGACGTAAACACTTTCTGTGCCGCCGGAATGTCGCACAGAATGTTCCACTCCGGGTCAGGCGCGCCGCCCTTGTATCCCTTGTAGACCGACCCGCCCATCATCACGACCCGCTTCAGCTTGCGGAAGGTCGCCTCATCTTTGTCGATCGCGGCGCCCAGGTTCGTCTGCGGCCCAATCGCGATCAGAGTGATCTGTCCCGGATGCTTGCGAATCTCGCTGAGGATGAAATCCGGCGCGGAGCCCGGCTGCACCTGCTTCGCATCGCCGCCCTCGGCATACGCTCCCTGCGTAAACTTCGTGCGCGGAGCCGTCTCAATGCCGGCAACCACCGGAATATCGCTGCGTCCCGTCGCGTCCAGCAACCGCACAGCTAGCCGCGCCCGCAGCTTCGTATCGCCGAAAGCCGTCGTGATGCCCAGTATCCTGAACTCGGGACTCTGCAGCGCCAGGCCGACGGCGAACGCGTCATCGATGTCATCGCCGATGTCGGTATCGATGATGACGAGTTGCCTGGCTTCGGAGCCCTGTGTGTGGGCCGTTTGCGCGGAGACCGCGAGGAAGAGGCACGTTGCGAGCAGCGGTATTGCCGAGAAAATGCGGATCTTCATGCCGGTGCCATCAGGCTATCGCGTCGCGGCCGAGCGTGTCCTGCTCGCCCGTGTCTTTGGCGTCCGCGTCTTCTCATTCGCCTTGCGGCGCCGCTCCCACGCGCTGCGCAGCGCGCCTGCGAGCACGTCTTCATTAGCCTTCGCCAGAACGATGTGAGTCGCGCCCATCCTGCCCCATCCGCCCTTGACCGGCAGAAATACGTCCGGCATCTCCGCGACGAAATCTGCCTGCTGTTCCGGCGTCAGCATCAGATTGCCGTAGCCTTCGCTCTGCGAGGCCAGAGTCGCGAAGATTCTGCCGCCCACGCGGAAATCGGCTGCTCCCATGTGCGAACCCTCCTCAGCGCCTTCAAGGCTGAGTGCGATACGCCGGAAATCCGCTACCGTCATAGGTCGCGCCTACGCTCGTGTGCTGTCACCCTGCGCCGTCGTCTGCTCAGGCTTGTTCGACGCGGGCACCGGCGAGAGCAGCGAGTCGAGTAGAAGAAGAATCCCGCCAACGACAATCGCTGAATCTGCAATGTTGAAGTCCGGCCAGTGGTAATGGACGATGTGCACCTCGAGAAAATCCACCACCATGCCGTAGCGAATCCGGTCCCATACGTTCCCGAGCGCGCCGCCCAGCACCAACGCCATGGAAAGGGCGGTAAGCGACAGCTTGCGCCCCACGCGTACCAGCACGATCAGCACCACTACCGCCGCCAGCAGCGAAAACGCCGTCAGCATCCAGCGCGTCCGCTCGGGATTCGGCAGGCTGGTGAACATGCTGAACGCCGCACCCGAGTTCTCCACATGCGAGATGCGAAACACGTGCGGAATCACCGTGATCGCATCGCCTTCGATGATGTGGCGGCTCACCCAGAGTTTCGTGATCCGGTCCAGCGCAATCACCAGGGCTGAAATACCCAGCAGCAAGGGCCGCCAGTCGCGAATACGGCTCATGCGTGCGCCTGCTTTTCTGCGGATTCGGACAGTGACTTATAGCCCATCAGGTCGAGCGCCTCGCGGCAGCGTCCACAAACCACCGGCCAGTCGCCGTAGGGTGCAGTGTCGGTGCGGTAGTTCCAACAGCGCTCGCACTTGATGCCGTCTGCGGGAAGCGTCGTCACGCCGAGCTTGTCTCCGAAGGCAAGCTCAACCTCCGAAACGTTGAGCAACTCCTTCAAGCCGGATAGATAACGCTTGAGCAGCGCGTCCGTGTCTGCGTCGGCTTCGATGCGGACCTTTGCCTCCAACGCCTTGCCGATGCGCTTGTCCTTGCGTGCCTCTTCGAGGCTCTTCAGCACCTCATCGCGCACGCGCAACAGATCCGCCCAATCCGCCAGCAGCGCCTTGTCTTCCCCGGCAATCTCCTCCGGCTTCAGAAACTCCGCCAGATGCACGCTCGCTTCGCGCTCCGCGGTCCGCGGCAAATATCCCCAGACCTCCTCAGCCGTGAAGCTCAGAATCGGAGCGACCAGCCGAGCCACCGCCTCCGTGATCTTCCAGATCACCGTCTGCGCCGACCTGCGCTCCACGCTCACCGGAGCAAAGGTGTACATGCGGTCCTTGAGCACGTCGAGATACAGCGCCGAGAGGTCGACGATGGTGAATTCGTTGATCGCGTGATACACCCGGTGAAACTCAAACTGCTCGTACCACGCCAGAACCTTCTCCGTCAGCTCGCGAGTCCGCGCCAGCATGTAGCGGTCGAGCGGCAGCAGCTCATCATCCTTTACCGCATCCCGCTCCGGATCAAACCCGTGGAGATTCCCGAGCAGGTACTTGAACGTGTTCCTCAGCTTGCGATAGTTATCCGCAGCGCGTTGCATCAGGCTTTCGCTGGCCGCCACATCCTCGCGGAAATCCACACTCGCCGTCCACAGTCGCACAACCTCCGCGCCCAGGCGATCCGCGATATCGACGGGATCAACACCATTGCCCAGCGATTTCGAGAACGCGCGCCCCTGTTCGTCGAGCGTCCAGCCCACGGTCGCGACATTCTTGTAGGGAGCGGTATCCTTCACCGCAACCGAGCAGAGCAGGGAAGAGTGGAACCACCCGCGATGCTGGTCTGCACCTTCGATGTAGAGATCCGCGGGGAAGGCCAGCTCATCGTTGCCGACCAGAACCGCATTCCAGCTGATCCCCGAGTCGAACCACACATCGAGGATGTCCATCTCCTTGCGGAAAGCAGCTAGCTCGCCATCGCCCTGGACCGCGCCACAGCCTGCGCACTTCGTTCCCGCCGGAAGCAGATCTTCGACGGAATATTTGTGCCACGCCTCTGCACCTTCTGTCTCGAACAGCGCAACGATGTGCTTGTTGACCAGCTTGTTTTCGAGCGGCGCATGGCACTTGTTGCACAGAAACATCGCGATGGGCACGCCCCAGATCCGCTGCCGCGAGATGCACCAGTCGGGCCGCGTCGCAATCATGTTCCAGATGCGATCCTCGCCCCACGCCGGATCCCACTTCACCCGTTTGATCTCGTCGAGCGCCCGCTGCCGGAAGGTGGTTGCGGCGTTATCGGATGTAGTCCCATCCGAGTTCTTCAGCGGCGTCTCCATGCCGATAAACCACTGCTCCGTCGCCCGGAAGATCACCGGATTGTGGCAGCGCCAGCAATGCGGATACGAGTGATAGATATCGCTGCGACCCATCAGCGCGCCGACCTCGCCGAGCAGCTTGATGATCGGCTCGTTCGCCTCGAATACCGTGAACCCTTCCCACTCCGGACGTCCATTCCGGAGCCGCCCTTCATTGTCCACATTGCAGGTCTGGTCGAGTCCGTACCGTGAGCCGGTGTAGAAGTCATCCGCGCCATGCGCTGGAGCCGTATGCACGGCGCCGGTACCGGTATCCGAGGTCACATACTCGGCGTTCACGCCCAGCACGCTCCGCTCCAGGAACGGATGCTTGAAGGTCACGCGCTCCATCTTCGCGCCCTTGAACCTGGCAATCTCCTTTGCGCCGTCGAGCTTGCAGGCCTCGCGCACCGCCGCCGCCAGTGCCTCGGCGACGATGTACACATTCCCGTCCTGCTCCAGCGCCACGTAGTCGAACTCGGGGTGAAACGCCACCGCCAGCGATGCCGGCAGCGTCCACGGAGTCGTGGTCCAGATGATCGTCCACACCTGCTTCCCGGCGAGCGCCGGGTCGATCGCTGCCGGATCGCTCGTCAGGGCGTAGCGCACATAAACGCTCGGGCTGGTGTGCATCTCATACTCGACCTCGGCCTCAGCCAGCGCCGTGCGGTCGTGCAGGCACCAGTAAACCGGCTTCAGTCCCTTGTAGACGAAGCCCTTCTCAAAGAAGTCGTAAAAGGTCTCCAGCGTCTTCGCCTCGTAAGGCTTTGACATGGTCAAATATGGCTTGTCCCAGTATGCGAAGACCCCCAGCCGCACCAGCTGGCTGCGTTGCAGGTCAATAAACTTCTGCGCGTATTCGCGGCAGGCGCGCAGCACCGAGAGCGCCGGCATCTCCAGCTTCTTGCGCCCCAGCTTCTCGTCCACCTTGATCTCGATGGGCAGCCCGTGGCAGTCCCACCCCGGCACCAACGGCGCGTCGAACCCCGCCATGGTCTTCGACTTAAGGATGAAGTCCTTGATGCACTTCTGGAGCGCGTGGCCCAGGTGGATCGGACCGTTCGCGTACGGCGGCCCGTAATGAAGAATGTACTTCGGCGCACCCTTGCGCGCCGCCCGGATCTGCTCGTACAGCCCGGAATCCTTCCACTGCTTCAGCCGGACGGGCTCATTCTGAGGCAGGTTTGCCTTCATCGGAAACTTCGTTTCCGGCAGCGTCAGGGTCGACTTGAGTTCCAGCTTTTTCTCCGCAGCCTGCAAGTCCGGTGTCGCCGTATCGCTCACAGTGCTCGCGGTCGTACCCGCGGGGGACGTCTTTTCTTTCGTAGTCATCATCAGTGGGGTAAAACTTCATTGTATCGTCTGAACGAAATCTTCTTCGAATCAGTGACCTAGTACGGCGGATGCCGTCTATACTTGGTGGCGCTGGTACAGCCTGCATGCTTTTGCGCGCGTCCTAACCTGAAATAGGGATGAACTGGTTGAGATACGGCAAGACAAGCAGGCCAGCAGTCGTCCATAATGGAGAGATAGCCGCGGGGCAGCCCTTCGGCAGAGCAATATGGGCAATCAGCTTTTGACACCTCCTGAACTGGAGCCAGAGATAACCCGGCCGGCAGAAAAAGAGCCCGATTTTCTGCTCGAGACCAGCGGCTCCATGTGGTCCTCGCTCATCTCCAATTTGCGAGACGCCTTTTCGTCTTCGAAGCAACCCCCGCTTCAGTTGAGTTCCAAGCCAGTCGCAGTCGAAGATCTCGAAGTAGAAGAGTCGGTCTGGAAGTCCCTCGGTACCAGCCTTCACGATGTCTTCTTTCCCAAGAAGCTTCCGCCGCTCGAACTCACGTCTCAGCCGCTCGCTGTTGAAGATCCGACCAAAGAAGAGCCGGTCTGGAAGACCCTTGGCGCCAGCATTACGGATATCTTCTTTCCGAAGAAGCTGCCGCCGCTTGAACTCACCTCGAAGCCCGTCGCGGTTGCCGATCCGATGGCGGTCAAGCGCGATCCGAAATCCAGTGCGCTGGCGATCGTGGCGCACGTTGTCGTCATCGGCCTGATCCTGTTCTTCTTCTGGGCGCAGTGGCGCACGCGCGCCATCGAGAGAAAACAAAACCTCGCTCAGGTGGACGTCAAGCCGTTCATCCCCATGACGCTGAAGATGAATCAATCCATGGGCGGCGGTGGCGGCGGCGGAGCCCACGAACTGGTCGAAGCCTCCAAGGGCCACTTGCCCAAGATGGCCAAGACCCAGATAGTGCCTCCGCAGATCATCCGCAATGACCACCCGAAGCTGGCGGTCGACCCCACCATCGTCATGCCGCAGCAGGTCAAGCTGCCTGATGCTCCCAACATGCCGAATGTCGGCGTGCCCCAGTCGCCGCAGGTTGCGCTGGCCTCGCAGGGCGGAGGCTCAGGTTCCGGCTTCGGCAGTGGGCGCGGCGGAGGCATCGGATCTGGCAATGGCAATGGCGTCGGTCCGGGCGAAGGCGGAGGATACGGCGGCGGCCTGATGCGTCCCGGCGGAGGCGTCTCTGCTCCCCAGGTCATCTACTCCGTCGATCCTGAATTTTCTGACGAGGCGCGCCGCGCCAAGTACCAGGGAATCTGCGTCGTCTCGGTCATCGTCGATGCCCAGGGCAATCCGCAGCGCGTGCGCGTAATACGACCGCTCGGCATGGGCCTCGACGAAAAGGCGGTCGACGCGGTGAAGCAATATAAGTTCAAGCCCGCCTACTACCAGGGGCATCCTGTAGCCGTAGAGGTCAATATCGAAGTGAACTTCCGTATCTACTGACCACCCTTTCGACGATCTACGCGACGCCGGCTCCGTCTGGGGTCGGCGTTCTGTTTCGGGTTTCAGATAATCTCGCCGAACGACGGGCGGGGGCATTACCATGCTTTGTCATAGGAGAAATGCCGATGCCTGTATTTGTAAAAATGCAGAACAGTCAGGAATTTGATGTAGTGACTGACGGGGTAAATGCCCAGGAAAATGGAGAGACTCTGCGCGTCTTCGATGCGAAAGGCAACCTGGTAGGCAGATTCAGCAAAGTCGCGGAATGGTTCGTCGGCCAGGCCCGCCCGAATAAGGAATAACGGATACTGACCCGCTCGCTGTGTCGATCCGAAACACTCCCATGAACTCACTATTTGGGAGTAGCGGCGCTATCAGCGGTGTTCCAGGGGGGATGGACCTCGATCCCGAGACGCGCCAATTCCTCCTCCGGCATCGCGAAATCACGACTTACCGGAAACTTCATTGCTTCCCACGCTGATAGTCCTCCTGCGAGGACATAGATGCTGTCGATTCCGTGCCGACGCATTACGGCGGCGACGCGTGCACTCACGAAGCTATTCTTCGACCGGCAATAGAGAACCACATCGAGACCGTCAGGAATAATGATTTTTCGTTTGTGTCGTAGTTCGCCAGGTTCAAGACGAACCGCTCCAGGAATCCCGACCATTTCCTCGGGATCATCCTCGAACCTTAGCAAGTCGATAACACCCACTTTCTGACCCTCATCCAGTCTCGTCTTCAGCAGTTCAGGAGCTATCTGCCGTGAGCGCAGAAGTCGCATCAAACGCAGCAGCAGCAGCATCTTCCAAACAAAAAAGATCAGGAAAGGAATCCCGAAGATCAGGATGAGGGCAGTTGCAAGCACAGAAGTGTATCGCGCGATCTGCTCAAGTTCCTTTGCAAAAACGAAACCGCAGGTAATGTAGGTTCCGGACCAGAGAGCAGCTCCAGCGGCGTCGTGAACGATGAACATGCGCCACGTCGATCCAGACATCCCCGCTAATGGCGGGCAGACCCCATCGAGTCCCGGTACAAACTTCGCGATCAGCAAGAGATTAAGACCTCGGCCGGCAAAGGTAGCTCTCGCCTTGCGAATGCAATAGCCCGGATCCGTAGCAAGGGCGCAGAGCAAACGAAGCACCCGCTTCCCCCGCAGCCGGCCTGCCTCGAACCAAACCGAGTCCGCGAGTACGCAGCCGAGAGTTGCAACAGCCAATACTCCGGCATAGCTGAGCTTGCCTGATCCGGCGAGTGCGCCGGCCGAAAGCAAAAACAGGATCGAGGGAAGGGGAATACAGAGCTGGCGCGCAAACACCACGACAAAGAGAATCGGATAGGTAATGTGGACCAGGTAGTAGTTCATCTCTGGCAGCGTACCAGTCTCCCATATGGAAGATGCATGGCGGCAAAGTTTGGGTTTGGGAGAATGAGAACTGAGAGCGGGCCAGCATCATCGAATATGCGGCACGCCTTTACCAAATGTGCCCGGGGGCGATAAGGATGTGCGGCAGTGAGGCTCGGTGAGATCGCGTTTGAGACCGGGCAGGGAGTTGTATCGCTGATCGATGAGATAGTCAGCGGTGCGAGCCGCAAGCGCTTGAATCGTCAGTCCCGGGTTGGCCGATCCCTGCGTCGGCATGACAGAGCCATCCATTACGAACAGGTTCGGCACGTCCCAAGTGCGGCCGAATTTGTCGCACACCCCGCCATCCGGTGTAGCACTCATGCGGCAAGCCCCGACGAGATGTGCATAGCGCGATTCCTGCTCAACGTCGGTAGCCCCTGCGGCCCGCATGATATCCATCACCGTGTTCTTGCCGAACTCGATCAGCTTCTGATCATTTTCATGAAGGTTGAAGGTAACCTGCGCCACGGGAAGACCGAAACGGTCGCGAGCATCGTGACGGTCATCGCACCCGTCGGCGAGTTCGACGCGGTTGTCTTCCCAGGGAAGGATCTCGCCGAGCAGTCCGAGCGCCGACCAATGGTTGTAATCCATCATTACGCGCCGCAGGCCCCATCCCCATAAGCCTTTGGCTGTCATCATCTGCTTGGCGAACGCAATCGGCAGTGGGCCCACGGTTTGTACGGCAAAGCCGCGGGCGAAGTCACGCTTGGGGTCTGTCTCATAGAAGTGTTCGGTGAGGGCGTGCGCCGGGGGCGCCTTGTACATCCGCACCAGGTCATCGAAGCGGCCAAGGATGACATTGCCCGCCTGCGCCATGAGATAGCGGCCGAGCGTCCCGGACGAGTTGGCCAGACCGTTCTCATGCCCGGGACATGCGGAGTTCAGCAGAAGGCGCGGGGTCTCGATGGCATATCCGCAGACGATGACGGTGCGAGCGCGCTGGAAGTGCTCACCGCCTTGCTCGTCAAAGTAAGCAACTCCGTCGGTCAGCCCATCTTTGCGCATGGAGATACGAGCGACCATGCTGTTGTCACGGATCTCCGCGCCGTTCGCCAGCGCATCGGGGACATGCGTCACCAACGTGGATGCTTTCGCGCCTACTTTGCAGCCTTGAATGCAGAAACCGCGATAGATGCAGTGCGGGCGATCGCCGTGCGAAGCGGACAGGATCGCCACAGGGCCACCCGCCGCCACAGGAATACCAAGCGCCGTGCAGCCCTTGATCAGCGTGTCGCCAACGCCGCCCATCGGATGCGGGCCGTAAGGATAACCGTGTGGCTTCCCCCAGGGAAACCACGCCGGACCCGCGACCGGGATCTCCTGCTCCAGCAACTCATAGTAAGGTTCGATGTCAGAGTAGGTGATCGGCCAATCGGCGCCGACGCCGTCACGCGTGTAGACCTCAAAGTCCGAAGGATGAAAGCGTGGAGCAAATGCGGCCCAGTGCACTGAGCCACCGCCAACGCCGCGACCGCTATTATTCGCGCCGAGCGCCAGCGGATGCTCACCGCCGGTGATGCGCAGCTCATTCCAATAGAGCTTGTGAGAGCCTGCTTCATCGGAAACCCAGTCACGCTCGGTGTCCCAGAAAGGGCCGGCCTCAAACCCGACGACGCTGAATCCGGCCCGTGCGAGCCGCTGCAACAATACTCCGCCGGCAGAGCCAACGCCGACGATCACAAAGTCCACAACATCCGAGTCGCGAAAACGGCGTCTCGGAAGCCGGACGGTCTGCATTGGGCCGAGGCGCTTGATCCCTGCGCTATCCTCAGGCTCTTCGAAAGCGCCCCCAAATGGCAGATCTTCGTCGAAACTCAATGCGTCCCTGCCTGTCCGTGGTGCGTCTGGTGATCGGCGTCGCCACCCTGCTTCTCTTCCGCGTCGGAAAGGCTGTTATCCGGCGCAGCCCATTCATATCGCTGCTCGGCCACCTCCCATGGCTCCGGTTCACCCTCTTCGAGGCGCATGTAACCTCGTGGATAGGCCGGGCCGCCAAACCCGATCTCGTCCCACGCATACGGGTGAGCGTAGTAGACGGAACAGCAATCCGCGACCAGCATTGTCCAGAAGCGCTTGATGTTCATCCGCGACCAGAGCTCTTTCGCGGCGAGCGGCTCGGCGTGATGTACGCTGCGCACCAATGTTTCCTGTCGCGTGATGTCCAGCGCGTGGAATGACTGACCGTATTGTTCTTGGGCCATCGTTTCGAATGCGCACGCGCCAAGACGGTAGGCGTCCTGATCCGGCGGCATATCTGCGTAGCGGTAACCTTCGAGGCGATTCTCGAACAGCCGCTCATC
The DNA here is from genome assembly GCA_963786085.1 of uncultured Acidobacteriaceae bacterium. Lineage (GTDB taxonomy): Bacteria > Acidobacteriota > Terriglobia > Terriglobales > Acidobacteriaceae > Silvibacterium. The sequence continues at coordinate 557 of CAWAYO010000074.1, read as the reverse complement.
GATGCCTGCGAGAACATCGATTCGGTGGCTCTCTAGGCGATCCTCCTGTGGCAGAAGGCGATCGACGACCGCGCGCATGGTCGGCTCTTCGTCAGGAGTAAAAAATCGGATCGGTATCGACCGGTTGACTCGCCGGTGTATCAGCATGCGTGTCGCAGCGTCCCAGTATTTTTGCTGAGCCAGCGTGCTGAAGCCAGGATAGTAGCCCGGCTGTCTCCGTGCCGGAAGATTCTCTCCAGTCGCGGGATCCTTCAACGGAGAGATCGGTGCGGCTTCGTTATCCGCACCGGCCACTCCGGTTGCACGATTCTCGGTCGCGAGATTCGCCAGCTTTCGCAAGAGGTTCACGCGCGAGGCTCCCGGCGCATCAGATACGCGAGCATTCCCAGGAGCCCGCAGGCCGCGAACAACATCGGCGCAAAGATCGGCGGCCCGTAGAGGATGTTGTAGAGCGGCTTCTTCTTTCCGCCGGGCCGTTCCAGAATTCCACGTAAGTGATATCCAACACCGATGGTGCCGTTCAGCATAAGCAGCGCGGAAGCAACGGGCAGCAGAGT
>CAWAYO010000073.1:0-28979 GCA_963786085.1 uncultured Acidobacteriaceae bacterium | reverse complement strand
ACTTTCCATGCGGATTCAGGACCTGCCGAGGCATTTGAGCCAACACTCGGGTGGGATGGTGATCTGCCAGGGGCAGTTAAACTGCGTTGTGCCATTGGAGCGGGCTTCGATGCCGGGCCGCACAGTGGTGCAGTGGGACAAGGAAGACTGCGCCGATCTCGGGATAATCAAGGTGGATTTACTTGGGCTTGGGATGATGGCCGTGCTCAAAGACTGCCTGGAGCTGATTCCCCGGCATTACGGAGACGCCGTAGACATGGCGCAACTGCCGGAGGATGAGGAGGTGTATCGCACACTGCAAAAGGCCGATACAGTCGGCATGTTTCAGGTGGAAAGCCGGGCGCAGATGGCGTCGCTGCCGAGGAATTATCCGGAGAAGTTCTATGACCTGGTTGTGCAGGTTGCGATCATCCGGCCGGGGCCGATCGTTGGTGAAATGATGCATCCCTATATGCGGCGCAGGCAGAAAAGGGAAGCGGTGACCTATCCACATCCTCTGCTGGAGTCGGTGCTGAAGCGCACGCTGGGTGTGCCTCTGTTCCAAGAGCAATTGCTGCGCATGGCGATGATCGTTGCTAACTTCTCTGGTGCGGAGGCAGAGGAGCTGCGACGTGCTGTAGGCATGCGGCGCTCGTGGGAGCGGATGAAGAATCTCGAAGTAAAGCTGCGCGCAGGGATGACGGCGAACGGCATCGACGCTGCCACGCAGAACCAGATTGTGCAGAACATCAGCTCTTTTGCGCTGTATGGTTTTCCTGAATCGCACGCAGCGAGCTTTGCGCTAATTGCATATGCGTCAGCTTATTTCAAGGTGAAGTACCTGGCGGCCTTCACCTGCGCGATTCTGAATAATCAGCCGATGGGCTTCTATTCGCCGGCAGTTCTGGTCAAGGATGCGCAGCGTCATGGACTGCGCGTGAGGCCGATTGATGTTCAGGTTTCTGACTGGCCGTGTACCGTCGAACATGAGCAGGGGGGCACGTTGTCGCTGCGCATGGGGCTTGGATATGCGAAAGGTTTGCGCAAGGAATCGGTGGAAGCTCTCGTTCGCTCGCGTCTGCAGGAGGGTCCATTCCGTTCGGCGGAGGATCTCGCCCAGCGCGTTGCGTCACTCAACAGGAAAGAACTCACGCTACTGGCGGGTATCGGCGCACTGAACAGTATCGATGGGGTGGCGCATCGCCGTGATGCACTGTGGCAGGTGGAGCGTGCCGGCAAGATGGAGGGACCGCTGCTCAGGCAGCATAGTGAGTGGCTGCGGGATGAGTCTGAGACACATCCGTTGCGGCAAATGAATGTTGAAGAGCGGCTGGTGGCAGATTATGCGGGAACCGGTTTGACGACGGGGAAGCATCCGATGCACTATCGTCGCGCTGAACTCAAGAGCCGGAATATCCTGTCTGCCGAGGAGTTGCGCGCCTGCCGGGATGGAGAATATGTACGTACGGCCGGCTGTGTGATTGCAAGGCAAAGGCCCGGCACAGCGAAGGGCTTCATCTTTCTTTCCATGGAGGATGAGACAGGCATCGCCAACGTGATTATTACGCCTGATCTTTATGATCGCGACCGCCTGCTGGTGGTGCGCAGCAAATTTCTGATCGTAGAGGGTGCGCTTCAGAATCAGGACAACGTGATTCACGTAAAGGCTGTACGCCTGACGGCCTTATCTGATAGCGCACTGGAAGTCGAGTCGCATGATTTTCACTAGAGCTTCCGTGACATCAGTTCGAAGTCGATTCCCCTCCAGTATCGGGTTCGCTCGCTGAAAAAGTTTGAGCCTGCTGGGAGAGGCGATAGCCGTCGCGCGTACGTACGTGATACTTCTGCAGCTCCCTGCCGTTGAGTTTGACGGTAATCGTGCGCCAGCCCCGATTCTGATTCGGTGCCGGATAGTAGCTGAGCGAATAGAGGTGAGCCAGATCGTCGCGTACCGAAGCGAATGCCTGCTTTTCATCTTTCCAGTTTTTGGCAAAGTAGGCCTTGCCGCCGGTGGCTTTGCTCATGCGTTCGAACACCGCAGTGGAAACCGGATCGCCCTCTGCTGCCTGGGTGCTGATCATGTAAATGATCGTTCCCGTCGATTGCGCTAATTCGGCTACATTTTCCGGTGGGACGGAGCTCGCGTTGTCGGGGCCGTTCGAGAAGACGACGATGGCCTTGCGGCCTTTCAATGGTGCAGCATCTTTGACGGTCAGCAGAAGACAGTTATAGAGGGCCGCATCGTCTCCAGCAACGGTGCTGCGCACGCCACGCAACACCTGATGATGATCCGGGGTCAGGAGCGTAGCCTTGGACAGATCGCGGCTATAAGAATAGAAGGCTACCTTGTACTCCGGTTCGAGCGAGCGGACGAAATCGGCAATGGCATCCTGCGCGTAGACGAATCCCCGGTACATGTAGTTGCTGGTGTCGAAGAGCACATAAACATTGGCTCCCAGATGCTGCAGTTCAGAGACCGTAGCCTTGCCGGCTTCGGGCTGCTGCACGGGAGGGGGTTCAGGAGCTTTGGCGGCAGTGTCCGGCGTGTCGGCAGCTATGCCGGGCTCGTCGCCCTCTTCGAAGGTGGCGATCGTTTCCGGGATTTTGTCCTCAGTGATCTCGAAGTCCTGTGGACGAAGGCCGCTGATGTAGTTTCCCTTATGGTCGGTAACGGCGACATTGAGCTGCACCAGGACCACGTTCACGCGAATCCGTGAACTGTCCTGCTGAGATGCAGCGGTGTGTCCGCCGCCGGATAACAAGAGAAGAAACAGGCCGCAGAGGGAGAGATATTTTGTTGTCATAATCCTGCCGTCACGCATCATCACCTCGCTCAGCTTTAATGCCCGGAATCCATTTTTGCGACTGGAACCGGCGCTACCTTTCCCTGCTTGAATTCCTCACCCGTCTCGCGCATGGCACGAAGCAGCGCGGGCCAATCTTCGAGGTCGGTAGCGAAGATTTTCCCGGTCATACGGCGGGTCAGCTCCGGCACCAGACTATTCAGCATGACGGGTGAATAACCCATCTCGTCCGCGAGACGCGCCCAGTAGAGGTTGCCGGATTCCCAGGACTCGCCAAACAGGCGGCTGGAATAGCCTCCGAACGCGGGCAGCTGCTTGAGGTTCAGGAATTCGCTCGAGTAACTGCGGGCCAGGGTAGGATGTGGCGTACCGAAGTCACGCGCCACGCGCTCGGGGCTTGTCTCGGCCGGATATTTGCGGCAAAGCTCGGCCAGTTGCCGACTCGCCGGTCCGGCTGAGGCGGCTTCCTCGGGAGATTTCTGCCGGAACTCGGCAGCCAGGTAGAAGGTATCCGCCGGCATGACTCGAGGCAGGATTGCGGAGGCTGGTGCGGATGGCACCAGTGCCTCCTGGACCCACTCCAGCCGTTGTGGGGCCATACGTTCAGAAAGAATATTGATTGCTTTGCCGCGAAGCTGGGTGTTCCCTGCGGCCGCGATTAATATCTCTTCACCGGACTTCTGATACAAAGCGACGGCATGCAGTTCGTGTGTGCTCACGTTCCACCAGCGGGGCACGACGGCGCTGACCATGAGGTCAGGAACCGTTTCCTTCCAGATGAGGGCCTGGACGTTCTCCGGGACGATGAAGTCTTCTTCCATCTCGGCCAGCGCATAGGGCAAGTCGGCCAGTGAGCCTATCAGATAAGCACCTCCGCCGGCGGGTGCGCCCACTCCGAACAGTTCGGGAGAATGCCAGAAGAATGGCTCCGAGCTCATTACGGTTATTCCCGAGAAGTCGTGAGACCGCACAAAGAGCGGATTGTTGTGCAGCACCTGCGCGCCGGGCGGCTCGTAGTAAGCGTAGTTGAGGCCTACGAGTGTGTCTCTGAGGAAAGGCGCGAGCTGACCGCGGGCGACTTCGAGCTGTGGAGGCGAACCTGACGACTTGATCATCTTTGTCATGTCAGTCTTCACCTGCAGCTCGGCATGGCGGCTGCTGTAGACGGGCGGCGCCCATTCGATCTTTTCCCTCTCGGTGAAGATCGGACGCGGCAGTTCGAATTCCCGCAGTTCCGCGGCCAGAGGGAGGAGATCCTGGTTCGGCTTCGCTCCGTGTGCCATGGCGTTAAGGCCGTCGCTCAGCGCAAAAAGCGTATCGAGCGAAACCAGCCGCTGATCTTCCATTACCGCGCGAATCTTCGCCGCGACTTCACGATGCATCCGTTGACCTTCTGCGGTCTCCTGAGGAGGGCCAGCGAGCAGGTCGACGATTTCATCCTCGGAGCGGTTGGCGGACCCTGTGGATGCTATCAATAGTTCGCCAAGTGAGGTGTGCGCCGCGTCAAGCAGCTGGGCCGACGAAGAGATCTTCGCGAAGGGGTCGACCATGCCCTGCCACGATGTGTTCATCTTTCCTCGTGGGATCTCTCCCTGGCGGGCGAAGATTTGCCAGAGGCCGACGTTAGCTTGAAAAGACCCGAGCACGTTTCCACGCAGCGCGGGGCCTGAGATCTTGTCGATGGATTCCGCTACATTCACAAAGCGGGTGATCGAGGTGTCGTTCAGCTCGGGAAACTCGGCGAAGATGAGGTACCAGCTGTTGAATTGAGCAAACTGGCTGGCCAGCAGGCGGACAGTCCCTTCGGAGAGGCGTTTTCCCTGTGGCCGCTTGCTGTCCAGTTCGGTGAGCATCAGGTAGATCTGTACGGGTCCGCTGTCGGTTTCCAGGCGAGAACAGGCAACCAGCGCTTCGAGCAGCTGCTCGGGACTATTCCAGTCATTGGCGCGCTTTCCCAATTCGTGAACGACTTTGTAACTGGTCTTCTCGTTGAAGATCTCCTTCCAGACCTGCAGTCCACCTGGAACTACAGGCTCGCCGTTGGGTTCCCAATCCACGCGATCAAATAGAACCATGAGATCGGAGCCCTTGGGGAAGACGCTTTTGGTTGCGTCCTGCTGATCGATGGTTGAGCGGTACGCATCGTAAAGGGATTTCAGACGTGGCCCGGTGGTGAAGTGCTCCTGCTGTGTCCGGCTTACGCGAGAAAGGGCATCGAAGTAGACGGCGAGCCAGCCGTTGTCCTTCGATACAAGGTGTAGAACGAAATCTCCCGGAGACTCGGGGCTCGCTCCCACGAGGTCTTTCCAGCTCGCCTCGGCGGCGGTTCCACCGGGCACAATCACGCGCCCGGACTGAATGGTGATCTGGTTGCCGTAGAAATCGAGAACAGCGGCGTAGGAAAGCAATTTTCTAAGCCCGGGAGAGCGAAGCAATGCAAAACCGGTCTGGTCATCGCTTCTCGAAAATGCCCAATAGAGACGGTCTATGCTGCGGTCATGGAGGAGTACATCAATTAGATTGCCTTTGCCCCTTTCCTTCCACAAACTGGCGTGTACCCAGTCGTTCTCTGTGAAAAGCACCGGGACTTGAGTGGTCGGATATGGATAACTGAAAGAGGAGTTTTTTGCGAGAGCCTCCTCGAGCTGAGTGAGGGGAAAGCCTGAATCGATGGTAAGAAACGCTCTCTCCGCATTGGCCGTCACGAGGACGGTGTCCTTCTGGCCGCAGCCGGCGCGCAACTGATACCCGAGAATGTGGATTAACGTGGCCGCATCATTGCAGTTGATAATTTCAATGGCGCCGTTTGCTCCCACCAGGGCCTGCAGCTCCCTCGCCTGATGGACGTAGCGGTCCAGGAGGATGAGGAATTCCGTCTCCTCGCCAGTTTGGTAGCCGCGCAGATAGGCGTTGCGCGCCAGCAGCGGCAGGACATCCTCGGGAGGGGCCTTCTGGCTGATGCCCGCCATGCGGAGAAACGATCTCAATGGACCGGGAATGGTAACGCTATTTGTTTGAACAGATGCCGGGCTTGCGGAGTACGCCGCGGAACAGACGCACAGAGACAGGAAACCAGCTGATGCCAGAACGAATCGAGAAAGAGGAGACTTCACCCGAATACCTCCCCAAGGGCCCTCGAGACTTGCGGCTACTCACTTGCGGAATTCACTGATCATTCAGTGAGCGGACGAGATGCGCAAGTCTGGAGAACCGCAAATCTATCACAACTTTGATTGCATGCACTGCCGTCTTTTCAATTTTCAGTTTCGTCGGACAAAATGCGCCTGCGGCGGCACGATGACGGTCTCCCGGTCAGGGAAACCGAGGGTATTGTCCTTACCTATCGCTCGCGCGCCTACTCTACTCCGGTTCCATCATGGTTTGCCAGTTCGGATTACTGTTTCGCAAAATTTACCTCCTGGTTAGTCCCAAGCCCGGGCGATTTTCCGCCAGACCGGGATGGTGTTAACGCGTAACGACCCCACGGGACAGTTGTTTATCGTTCAACTTAGAGGCCTGCGAATTGGCAATTTATTTCTAATCGAGTTAGTCTGGGGTGGCTGTAATTACTACTTGATCAAGCGGCCGCAGATTAAATGGCGTGCTTTTCGGTCGCCCCTGAAAAAACGGAGGAAAGGTGCAAGTTAGTCAAATACTGATTGAAATCGATAACGAGATATCGCGCCTGCAGCAAGCCCGAAACCTACTGGCTGGAACGAGCGCAAGAGGGCCAAAGAGGGGAAGTTACGGCACTGCTAAGAAAGCAGCGAAGGCTCCGGGAAGACGCAAGCTGTCACCCGAAGGCCGTCGCAAGATAGCTGAGGCGATGAAGCGCCGCTGGGCTGAACGCAGGAAAGAACAGGCAGCCAAGTCGGCCAAGTCCGCGAAAGGTTAGTTGGTCCTACTCAGGAATTTAGCAAGGCAGGTGGTTTCCTTAACGAGCCCCTGCCTTTGCTGTTTCCGGTTCCCGGCTAACGGAGAGTTTTGCCTGGCTCGGCTTTCAGGACCTGTATGCCGGTTCCCTGAAGGTGCTCTTCCAACTGCTCCGGAGTGCCGGTAAGTGCCGGGAATGTTCCGTAGTGGATAGGCACGACGGTCTTGAGTCCGAGATGCTTTGCTGCGAGTGCCGCTGCCTTCGGCCCCATTGTGTAGTAGTCGCCAATGGGTAGAAATCCCAGATCAGGCGCATATAGCTCGCGGATCAGTTGCATATCGAGGAAGACTCCAGTATCGCCGGCGTGGTAGAGCACCAGACCCCCGTCGATTGAGATGACAAATCCAATAGGGACGCCCCCGTAGATTGTCCGGCCGCCGTCATCGATGCCGGAGCTATGCCGGGCTTCCACCATGCTTAGCGTTACATCCTTGTACTTATAGCTGCCGCCGATGTTCATACCGGCGGCGTTCTCTACGCCTTTTGACTGCAACCAACCAATCAACTCCACCATGCCGACCACATGCGGGCCATGCTGTTTGGCGATGGTAACGGCATCGCCGATGTGGTCTCCATGGCCGTGGGTCACCAGGAGAAGGTCCAGCTTTTTGGGGAGCTTATAACTCTTCGGGTACTTGGGATTGTGCTCGATAAATGGATCGATGAGAATCTCGGTTCCTTTGGCGGTGGTGATCTGAACGACGGCGTGCCCGAGCCAGGTAATGGCCGAACCTTTCAAGTCAGTCATGCGATTCATACTCCTGTAGAAATCTGTTTTCGCGACTCAACGGTGTCAGCAATGTGGATAGTGCTTTCCAGAGTGAGATGCTGGGCCCCGATGCGGCAAACGGGCTGGTTATGTATATCTGGAAGGGTTAACTGAACATCCGTCTTGACGACGCTTTTCGAAGAGAGTAAGTTTCGAATCATGAGCGAAGAAAAAGCGAAAATGCTATCTCTCTTCCATATCCTCAATACCAACGAGCGGCAGCAGGAGCCGGAGCCCCTTCAGGGCATTGCCCGGCTCGCGGCAGGCGGCTGTTCGGCTGGCGAGGGGCATCTGGTCGAGTTCCGTACGCTACCGGTTCGGTCGCTCTTGAACAGGTGCGTGTCCCGGCGCGGATTTCCGTTTCGATGGACGATCAATCCGTACCGCGGCTGCGAGTTCGGATGCCGCTACTGCTATGCGCGATATACCCACGAGTTTATGGAGCTGCGCGATCCCGCCGACTTCGAGCGGAAGATCTACGTCAAGCAGAGTGCAGCCTGGCTGCTTAACCAGGAACTCCGCTCGCTGAAGCGCGGCGAGGCGATTGCATTGGGCACGGCGACCGATCCTTACCAGCCCATGGAGAGACACGCGCAGGTTACGCGCAGCATCCTTGAAGTCTTCGCCGCCCATCGCGGATTGGGGCTGAGCATCGTAACCAAGTCCACGCTTATCGAGCGGGATATCGATCTGCTACAGCAGATTGCAGTTCACAACGAGCTGACGGTCAACATCACGATCACGACGCATGATGCCCGACTGGCGCGGATCCTCGAGCCGCGTGCTCCGCGGCCCGATCTACGCTTCCGCACGGTTCGTCGGCTGCGCGAGGCGGGGCTGCGCACGGGTGTGATGTGTTCGCCACTGATGCCGGGCATCACCGACAACGCCCGGGCGCTCGACACGATGGCTCGCAAGGCGCGGGACGCTGATGCGAACTTCTTTCATGCCAACGCGCTGTTTCTCAAGCCGTGCTCGAAAGCGACTTTCCTCGCCTTTGTGCATGAGCATTTTCCGCAGCTTGATGCGAGCTACGCGAAACGCTATGAGGAGGCTTTTGCATCCCGGGCATACCAGAGGCGGATAGGCGACTTGGTCACCGCGGTCAAGCGGAAGTATCAGTTGGGGCTGAGATATGCGGGCAATCAGCCGGGGACCGAAGAGAATGTGGGAGGCGTCGCGGATGAAGAGCAGCAAAGTCTATGGCCGGTGGAGTCAGAGCCGCGCAGGCCGGCGTCGGCCAGGCCCACTTCTCAGCGAGTGATGATGACTTCGTAGATGTTGTCCTTGGCGAGGAAGAAGCGGTAGTTGCTGAATTGCGAGAACAGCTTCTCAATGTTGCGATTGGTGTAGACGCGCAAGACCGGATACGGCTCCGACTCCTGCATCTCGATGGAGTCGCCATCTGTCAGGTGGTAGCGGCAATATACGGTGTTCGGTCCCGAGCTCTTGGAGTGAAAGATGGCGAGAACCCGGCCACCGGGATGCATGGCCGAGTAGAGGTGCTGGATAAAGGGCTCCACCAGCGGCTGCGGGATATAGTCGAGGGTCGTCCAGAGGAGGATAACGTCGAATCTGCGTCCGGCGAAATCAAGGGTCTGCTCGAAGAAGCGGGCTGTATCGAATCCTGGTTCGCCGCCTTCCTCGGTTGGCGGCGTCGACCAGTCTCCGGTCAGGGCTTCGTGGACCACGTCGGCCATGTAGCAACTGTGGCCGAGCCCGGTAAGGAAGTTGATATTGCTGGGCGAAGTCGGCCCGATGTCAAGCACTCGCAGGCTCTGTTCTTCCTTGAGGTGCTTCAGCATCGCGGCCCAGCCGCTCGAATGGCGGGGAATCCGCGGCCCGGATAGCACGGTGCGGCCGCTACGCTCAGGCCGCGAGGGCTCTCGATTGAACAGGCTGCGCAGCACGGTGCTGGGTCGACCTCTTTCAGGGAGTCGTCAGTGGAGTCCTCTTGGACCCAAAGCAGTTACCGTGCCGTTCTCCCGCCGGACACGGTTAGCAGGCGCTCAGCGGGCAATTCGGAAAATCTGTGCCCTCTAAATTTGATAGTGCCAGGTCACCCCTCCCTGCGGAGCGCGGTTGACTTTGCGGTACTGGCTTCACACTACACTGTTTTCCGAAAATTGCCTCAATTGGGAGCGCTGAACATTGTCCCGGTTTTGCCCGCGCCGACTGGAGTCTGTGTGGGGGCGACGCCTCTATCCGCGCCAGCCTGCCCGGCAGACTGCACCAGATCGACTTTGCCGGAGAACATCGCATTCTCTTCGATGGAGAGGCGCGCGGCGTGGATATCGCCCTTCAGGTTGGCGCCGGCCCGCAGTTCGACCCGGCCGGTAGCCTGGATATCCCCATCAAGAGTGCCGATCACCACGACATCGCGCGCGGAAACGTTGGCCTGCACTTTCGCGTGGGGGCCAATCGTCAGGCGGCTCTCGGTTAAGGTGATTGTTCCCTCGACCACGCCATCGACCAGAAGATCTTCACTTCCTTTGACTTCGCCGCGAATCTGAACTGACTTGCCGATGCTTGCTGGTGCGCCGATGGTTTCTGCTGGGGGCATTTACCGCTCCTGTGAGGTTTCTGGGCTTTGATCGCACTATACGCAAGGACTGCGCCGCGCCGCAACCCTCGCACGATGAACTTGCCCGGAGCGACGCGTGGTTTCGCGGCAAATTTCCCTGGATTCGTTAGGATGGGGCTCGCGTGTTCCTTGAGGAAGAAAATTTTGCAAGCTCACGTCTAATCTCCGGCTCGTTCTCACAGCTCTCATCACGGTCAATCTCAAAGTCCAGGGACGTTAGAGGGAAGCCTGCGGTCCACTATTCTGTAAAGCTGCCCAACCCGTTTTATTACATTCCGTAAAACATTCTTAGAGCGTGCACCCTCGACGGTCGGAGCGCATCAGTTAGTCATGGAATACAGACAGCTTGGCCATTCAGGTCTGAAGGTCTCGTCCCTCAGCTTCGGCGCGGGAACTTTTGGCGGCGGTAACGAATTCTTCAAAGCGTGGGGCAGTTCGACTGGGGACGAGGCTGCGCGGCTCGTCGATCTGTGTCTCGATGCCGGAGTGAACCTCTTTGACGTAGCCGATATTTACTCCGACGGGCTTGCCGAAGAGGTGCTTGGCAAGGCGATTGCCGGCAAACGCAACCGGCTGCTCATCTCAACCAAGGCCACTTTTCGCTTAGGAAAGGGACCGAACGACGTTGGCTCCTCGCGCTATCACCTGATTGAATCAGTGCACGGCAGCCTCAAGCGACTCGGTGTCGACCACATCGACATCTACCACATGCACGGGTTCGACGCGACCACACCTATCGACGAGACGATTGAAACTCTCGACACTCTCGTGCGCGCCGGGAAGATCCGCTACATCGCCTGTTCGAACTTCTCAGGGTGGCACCTGATGAAGTCGCTGGCCATCTCCGAGCGCTACGGGTGGGCGCGCTATGTCGCGCATCAAGCCTATTACTCTCTGGTCAGCAGGGAGTTTGAGTGGGAGCTGATGCCGCTGGGTATCGACCAGAAGGTGGCTACGCTGGTCTGGAGTCCGCTCGGGTGGGGCCGCCTGACGGGCAAGATCCGCCGCGGGCATCCGCTGCCGGAAACCAGCCGCCTGCATAAGACGGCCGAGTATGGGCCTCCGATCGAGGATGAATTCCTCTACAAGATCGTGGACGTCATCGACGAAATTGCGAAGGAGACTGGCAAGACCGTTCCCCAGATCGCGCTGAACTGGCTGTTGCAACGGCCCACGGTTGCCAGCATCATCCTGGGTGCGCGCAACGAGGAGCAGCTCAAGCAGAACCTGGCATCTGAAGGATGGAATCTGACTGCGGAGCAAGTGGCAAAGCTCGACGCCGCGAGCGCGGTTACGCCTATCTATCCCTACTGGCACCAGCGGCAGTTTGTGGAGAGGAATCCGCTGCCGGTATAGAAGCCCTGCGATAATCTCGGCGTATGAGTACGGGCGAGGAGTTTCTGGAGGATGCAGGCGGGGCTAGCCCCGTCCGGGGATTTCTGCACGGTCCGGAGGGCGGGAGTTCCGACGGGCTTGTCCTGACGCATGGCGCGGGAGCGAACTGCAATGCATTGCTGCTCGTTGCGCTGGCCGAGGCCTTCTGCGCGGCGGGGGTCACGGTGCTGCGCTGCGATCTTCCTTTTCGTCAGGCACGCCCCCAGGGGCCTCCGCCGCGGGGCAGCGCCCAGCGGGACCAGCAGGGTCTTCGCGCGGCCGTCGAGTCGGTGCGCCGGGTGGCGGCCCGGGTGTTTCTGGGTGGGCATTCCTATGGAGGCCGTCAGGCGTCGATGCTCGCTGCGGCTGAGCCCGGGGTTGCTGAGGCGCTCCTGCTGCTCTCCTATCCGCTGCATCCGCCGCAGCGTCCGAACGAGCTACGGACGGCGCACTTTCCGCGGCTTGAGACGCCGGCGCTGTTCGTCAGCGGTGCACGAGACGGATTCGGCTCCGTCGCGGAGATGGAAGCGGCGCTGAAGCTCATTCCGGGGCGAACGGAGCTGGTGACGATTGCCGGCGCCGGGCACGAGCTGGCGACCAAGAAGAATCGGGACGCAGTCGCGCAACGGGTGGTGGAGCTGTTCCGGTCTTTTGCTGAGATTTAGATTTCGATGACGACCTTGCCGAGTGAGCCGGAGGCGACGAGGGCGTGGGCGGCAGCTATGTCTGCAGTGGGGAAGGTTCGCTCGTTGAGAAGCGGGCGGAGCTTGCCGGCTTCGGTGAGGGCTGTGGCCCGGGTGAGTATCTCGCCGTGGTGGGCGCGGCCTTCGCCGGTGAGCAGCGGGAGCAGGGTGAAGACTCCGGAGTAGGTGGCTCCGCGGAAGGACAGGGGAGCCAAGGCGTGCGATCCCCATCCCAGGCAGCTCAGGGCATGGCCTGTGTAGCGCTTCACGGCGGCGAAGGAGGCGTCGAGGGTCGCACCTCCCACGGTGTCGTAGACGATGTCGAAGCCGTGGCCGGCGGTGTGGGCGGCGATATATTGGTCGACGGACATGGAGCGGTAGTCGATGGGAGTGGCGCCGAAGTCTGCGACGATCTGCGCCTTGTCCGGCGAGACGGTGGCGAAGACGCCGGCACCGAAGGCGCGGGCGATCTGGACGGCGATGTGTCCTACGCCGCCGGCCCCGCCATGGATCAGCACTTTCTGGCCTTCGTGAACTCTGGCTCGGTCGACGAGGCCTTCCCAGGCGGTGATCACGCTCAGCGGAAGCGCCGCTGCTTGACGCATGGTGAGGTTCTTGGGTTTGTGAGCGAGCAGGTGGGCGTCGGCGACGAGCTTTTCGGCGAGGGTGCCCTGGTGGCCGCCGACTCCGCCGACCATCCCGTAGACTTGGTCGCCGGGTTTGAAGGCGATGACGCCGGGACCGACTTCTTCCACTGTTCCGGCCATGTCGACGCCCAGGACGGCAGGTAGCGGCTGCCGGGCGTGGGCTGCCTTGGCGGCGCGGATCTTGGTGTCGAGGGGATTGACGCCACTGGCGGCGATGCGGACGAGAACCTGATTTGAGGCGAGGGTCGGTTGTGGGATTTCTGTTTCCCGAAATTCTCCGTCGGGGGATTCAACCAGCCATGCCTTGTATCCCATTGCGCTTGCTCCTCGAAACCGGAGTTCAGTGTAACGGAGTGGGTACCCCCTCCCCCTCAGTTGCTACTTCATAGATTGCATGGGACTTAGTGGGTAACGTTACCCGGCAGTTCATAGATTCTAAAGGATTTGCGAGCTTCTCCTTTGTTTTCAATGAACTGGAAGCGGAAAGGCCCACCGGTTGGGCGGGCCTTTGGAGCAATCTATTTCTATTCTACGGGATTGGGAGAAATGCTCGGCCAGGTATGTCCACCGGCGCGTCGACAACGATCGATTCATCGATCGTTACCTAATGAGGATTCGGGGTCTGGAGGGGAGCCTCTGCGGGACGTTGCTGTGCATCGCACGCAGCCGCCAGCAGGACAATCGCCGTTAGCAGGCCGACGCAGCGGGCTCTCATCGTGCCAGCCCTTGCTTTCGTCTCACAATTGCGCCCCATGATATGCAGATTCTCATCGTGGTCCTTTCTGCTGCCATTCGGGCTCCCATCTGAAGAAGCACTCAGCGTCCAGTCATCTTCAACATTGCTTCAGGGAGCCGCGCACCTTCGAGCTTCAGCCTGGAGGAAGCTTCATCGATCTGCTTGAGGTCGTTCTCGGTCAACTCGACGTTCACCGCGCCGAGATTCTCCTCAAGCCGGTGCAGCTTGGTGGTTCCGGGAATCGGCACAATCCAGGGCTTCTGCGCCAGCAGCCAGGCGAGCGCGACCTGAGCCGGCGTCGCGCCCTTGCGTTCCGCGACGGTCTTGACCAGGTCGACCAGAACCATATTGGCCTTGCGCGCTTCGGGCGAGAAGCGGGGCACCATGTTCCGGAAGTCGGTGGGATCGAAATTCGTGTTCTCGTCGATCTTGCCGGTGAGGAAACCGGCGCCGAGCGGGCTAAACGGTACGAAGCCGATAGCAAGCTCCTCCAGGGCCGGCAGAAGCTCGGCCTCCGGACCACGCCAGAACAGCGAGTACTCGCTTTGCACTGCGCTGACCGGTTGGACGGCGTGCGCACGCCGAATGGTCTGAACCCCGGCCTCCGACATACCGAAGTGTTTGACCTTACCCTGGGCAATCAACTCCCTGACCGCTCCTGCCACGTCCTCGATCGGTACGTCAGGATCGACCCGGTGTTGATAAAAGAGATCGACGTGATCGGTCCGCAGGCGCTTCAGGCTGGCCTCGGCTACGGCCTTAATATGTTCGGGATGGCTGTTGGTTCCCGGACCCCGCTTGCCCGTCTCAAGATCGATGTCGAAGCCGAACTTGGTGGAAATTACCACCTTGTCGCGGATCGGCTGGAGCGCCTCGCCCACCAGCTCTTCGTTCGCGAACGGCCCATAGGCTTCGGCCGTATCGAAGTGGGTCACCCCTCGGTCATAGGCGGTTCGGATCAGCAGGATCATCTCGTCCCTGTTGGCCGGCGGGCCATAGGCCGAGGTCATGCTCATGCAGCCCAGGCCAAGAGCCGAGACTTCAAGTCCTGAATTTCCAAGTTTTCGCGCGCGCATTATTTTTTCTCTCCATTTGCAGTTTAGGAAGAAGCGAACGCGGGCCGTTATCCCGATTCTGCCGATCTTTTGCCTGATTCTCTTGAGAGCCAGCGTTTGATCTGGCATGGTGAGAGCCGCGTCAGCTATGCTTGCGATGGAAAGAGAGCCAGAATGAACATGAATGGCAGGCACTCCGTCGCTCCTCCCGCAGCCCGGTCGATACAGGATTTGAGAGCCGAGCTGGCCAGAAAAATTGCCTGGTTCATCGGCTCTTCAGAGAGAGAGATCACGGAGATTCCAGGTTTGGTGCTGGTGCGCAGGACCGCACCCACTGCACCATGCTCAGGAATGTACACACCGAGCGTGATCGTCGTTGCTCAGGGCAGCAAACGCGTCGACCTCGGACGAACGGCGTTCCTCTATGACAAGTCGCGATTCCTTTTGACCTCGATCGATCTGCCAATCGTCAGTCAGGTGGTCGAGGCGAGTGAAGCGAATCCCCTTCTGGCTTTGGCCCTGAGGCTGGAAATGCCGGTGGTCCGCGAGCTTCTCAACCGCGAAGAGGTCCATGTGCGTGAGGTGTCGTCCGATACGCCCGCCATGGTAACTGGCGAGATCACGGTTGAATTGCTGAGCGCGTGCTGCCGGCTGGTCGACCTGCTGGCGAATCCGCGGGATATTCCCTTTTTGAGTGGCCTGATTCAACGCGAGATCGTTTACCGGCTTTTATGTGGACCCGAGGGCGCGCGCCTTCGAGCGATTGCAACTTCAGGAGATCAGAGCCATCGCACAGCCAGAGCGATCTCCTGGATCAGGGACAACTACGCGAAACCGGTGCGCGTGGAGGAACTGGCCCAGATTGCAGGCATGGGCGTATCGACGCTGCATCATCATTTCCGTGTGCTGACCCATATGAGCCCGCTTCAGTATCAAAAGCAATTGCGGCTGCAGGCAGCACGAGGACGAATGCTCATCGATGGCCTGGACGCGTCGACTGTGGCATTTGAGGTCGGATATGAGAGTGTCAGCCAATTCAATCGTGAATACAGCCGCTTCTACGGCCAGCCGCCGATGCGTGACATCAAAGCTCTCCGGGAAGGGAAAGTTGTTGAGATGAGTGCCGCCTGATGGCGAATCGTCGAGATTCGTGAGGGAAGTTTTTTCTCAACAGACGACTTCGGCGCGAGTCACGCATTGACGGGTTCGGGGGCGGTTTGTCGGCAACGCGGAAGCTAGCTATGTGCGATCTGGATGAGCGCATCATCGCCGGTCATCCCGGCACTTGATATCCAGATGGCCGACCGTTCGAACGTTCTGCCCGTTTTCTATCACGCCTCGAGATCGCGCCCCGCGGATTCCTTGACCCAGCAGAAATTACGCAAGCCCGACCCGGCGAACCAGGTCAGCGAATCGCGGATCGCCGCGAATCGGGTCGAAATATGGATGGGTTTTGAGGAACTGCAGGATATTGGATTGCTCTTTGTAGGCCTGCTCGAGCCAGTAGAAGGCCTGTTCGTTATCGCCAAGGCCCAGGTAAGCGTTCACAAATGCGGCAGCAGGAATATAGCCTGCCTTCCTACGTTGTTTCAGTTGCGCGAGAAGCCGCAGCGCATCGGCGCGCCGACCGGCGTGGGCGTACGCTCGGATCAGGATGCCGGTTGCCGCAGGGCTGCCTGAGGAGAGAGCGACGGCTTTTTCCAATAGGGGGATTGCATCTGCCGGCTGATTGTCGGCAATCAGCGCAAATCCCAGAGTCGTAAGAGAGCCGGCGTTGTCCGGTTGTATGGCCAATGCGCTGCGTGACTCCCGGATGGCTTCATCGAAGCGATGTGTCTGAAACAGAATCCACGCGACGGCGCCGCCGGAGATCCCAACCGGGTCAAGCGCCCGGGCGCGGTAGATCTCGGCCACAGCTTCGTCGGTACGTCCCTGGCATGACAGCCACATTGCAAACCACGAGTGGGCCGGAGCGCTGTTCGGGTTCAATTCGAGGGCGCGCCTGTATTCCGCTTCCGCTTCAGCCCAGTGCCATTCCTCCTGCAGGACGTTGGCCAGCATTACGTGGGCTTCAACGAGGTTCGGGTCGAGCTCCAGCGCCTTGCGGGCGAAGCTCGCGACTTTCGGCCGCGTTGCTTCGGGAGGAACTCCGGCAGCGACAGTTCCGAGCCAGGTGTAGGCCTCTGCCAGGCCCAGATAGGCTGGCGCAAAGGTCGCATCCCTGCTGAGGGCGTTCTCGAAGTAAGGAATGCTTTGCTCAAGCTGGGCTCTGTTTCCCTGTTCTAAAAGAAACCTGCCTTTCAGATAGCTTTCGTAGACTTCAGGCGCAACAGTACGCGCAGAGCTGAGTCTCTGGTGTTCCTGCCCGGTGACCGTCACTTCCACCTTTTCAGCGATAGATTGCGCTAATTCGCTCTCAAGGGTGAGCGCGTCGCGCATTTCGCGATCATAAGTTTCGGACCAGAAATGCGTGTCGGTTGCGCCGCGAATCAGCTGGGCGGTGACGCGAATGCGATCGCCTTCTTTTATGACAGAGCCTTCGACGACAGCGTCCACGCCCAGCGTTCTGGCGATCTCCGGTACGGAGACCTGCGGATTCTTGAAGCGCATCACCGACGTGTGAGAGATCACCCGCAGGTTGTGGATGTTCGAGAGGCGCCCGATGAGGGCCTCGGTGATGCCGTCGGCCAGATAATCCTGTGCGGGATCGCCCGATAGGTTGCGCAGAGGCAGCACGGCCAGCGACCGGATCGCGGGCTCACGGGTTGCCGTGGAGCGATGCCGGAGCACGAGCCAGACGGCGGCCACCAGGCAGACGCAAAGGACGGCGGCCAGAGCAAACCACAGGCGAGTCCTTCGCCGGGTAATTGCGGCGGGGCTGATCGGGGCTGCCGGGGGCATTTCCGCCTCAGGCTCTCCTTCTGGCTCGGGCTGATTTTCGACCTCGTCGGGACGCGAACGCCGGCTCTGAATCCAGCCGTCAAGCTCTTCGCTCAGGGCATAGACCGAGCCGCGCTTGTCATGCACGTGCCGGTGGACCGGCATGCCCTCGCGCTTCTCCCAGCGCTGGACAGTCGTGACATCGCGGTTCAGATAGGCGGCGATTTCCTTCCACGAATCGAGCCGCTTTTCAGGCGTCTTGTCGGCGGCCGGTTTCTCTGCGGGCGGGATTTGATACGACGGCTCACCCATAGAGATTCTCCGGGGCAGTCCAGCTATCGAAGGGAAATCAGCCCATTCTAACCCTGCGGGTCGGCACCGCAATAGGCGGCATTAGACGGCAAGTGGGCTGTTCTGCGAGTTGCTGCTTGCGGCAACGGTACAGCGTAGGCGATGGTTTCGGCAGTTCAGGCGCGAAGTCGTTGAAGCTCTGCTCATTTTCATCGATTCCCAGGAAGCCTTTGGGCAGCCGTGAATTTGCGGCGACTCAGGCGCCAAATCCCGAAAACTGGAGACCCTCATGAAAAGCAAGACCCTGACCGCTGCGGTACGAGTGCTATCCGTCCTTGCGCTGCTCTCAACCTGTGTTGCCCTCGCCCAAGAGCGTAAGGGCGCGAACTTCAGCGGGGTAACCACGTTCAGCGGCCTGTTCAACGACTATTCACCCGCGAACGTGAAAGGCGGACCATGGGAAATGCATGGCCAATGGTCATTGGACCTTCAACGGTGGTGGGGCGTCGCCGACTTTTCCGCCGATATGACGATGTCCGATTACGGGACCACGGCGGGCGTTCTCGATGCGACGAAGGGCGGTCAGAGCGCTCACACGCACCACATCAAGCTGACGAACGCAGCGGTCATCTGGAACATGGACGGCTGCCCCACATTCAGCCCTGCGACAACCATGGGCTTCCAGTTCAGCGGTACGGTCAGCCTGATAACCGGCAATGGAGGCCCTGCCCCCTTTGAGACGGATCCGCCGTCGTCGACACTGCAGGTTTGCGTCACCGGCGGGGCTGACGTTTCGTACTCGAACGTGACGCTGGTGTTCGGTGGGCCTGCGACGACACATTTCGGACCGCAGGCCATCCACGGCGTCGTGCGTAATGCTTCATCCGACCCTTTCGGGAGAGATTAGGCGATCCGTTAAATGAGCGCATCATGCCCGAGTCACTCGCCGACGGGTGAGTCCGAAGTTGACTTCCCGAAAGCCGACTGTTCGGGCAAGGAAAAGGCGGACGCGCACATGCGAGTCCGCCTCGTCGTCGCAAAGACCGATCTTATTGCTTCAGAGCGCTTTCAACTGCGGCAACCACCTCGGGAGAGTCGGGGGTGACGTTGGGTTCGAAGCGGGCGACGGGGTTTCCGTTGCGATCGAAGAGGAACTTGGTGAAGTTCCACTTGATTTCTCCGCCGAGCCTAGGATCGGTCGACTTGTCGGTGAGATATACATAGAGCGGGGTGATGTCGTCGCCCTTGACCGAGACCTTGGACATCATCGGGAAGCTGACGTTGTATTTGTTGGTGCAGAACTTCTTGATCTCTTCGTTGGTGCCGGGCTCCTGGCTGGCGAAGTTGTTGGCGGGGATGCCGACGATCACGAGGCCCTTGTCCTTGTAGGTTTCGTAGAGCTTTTCGAGGCCGGCGTATTGCGGGGTGAATCCGCACTTGCTGGCGACGTTGACGAGCATGACGACCTTGCCGTGATACTCCTTAAGGCTTACGGGCTGTCCGTCGATGGATTTCAGCGTGAAGTCGTAAATGCTTTTGACAGCAGCGGACATGCTACCTCCGGCTACACAGAGCGCAAGGATGAAAACTGCTTTCCAATAAGTTGCTGAGGCGAACTTTCTCACGGCGTCCTCCAGATCTTGACGGCCATGATACCTGAAGGGTGTCACGGGATTGTCAACCGGATTACCTGGCTAACGCCAGCTCGCCTGTCCGCGAAAACCAATAAAAACGTTATTGACTCCCTGATATCCCAATGTTTACCTTCTCGTAAACCCCGGGGCTGCGCCTCCAACGCCGCCAGTGGTACTCGGTTGGAGCTGATTAAGAAAGCTATTGCCCTTTGGGGTGAGCGGGCACGCTCATCCACGGAGGGCAACATGTGTGTTGGAAAAACGTTTTGGTCAGTGATCTTTCTCCTCGCTCCCTGCCTTCTTGCCCAGTCTGGCCGGCGACTTGCTGTCATCTCGGCAAATGGCCCACTGGCGCGGGCGAACCCACTCTTCGCGCTGGGGGAGAACCGGGTGACCGATAGCCTGCGAGGAAAGCTGACAAGCCAGCCCGGGCTGGTCATCATTGCCCAAAAAGACGTGGACGCGCTATTAGCTGCCCAGAATTTTCAGAACAGTGACAGATCTTCTCCCGATACAGCGGCCAGAATAGGCAAGCTTATTGGCGCACAGGAGATTGTTCTAGTGGATTTGATCAGCGCGATTCAGAGCTCTCACCAAGAGAACACAACCGTATCAACCAAGACGATTGCGACGGTAGAGGCGGAGGCTGGCGCGAGAGTGGTCGATGTGGAATCAGGCGTGGCGTTATCGCAGTTCACTTCAAACTACAAGGACAACGAGGTCGCAGGCGAAATCAAGAGATGGCCCGTCCTGAAAACGACCGGTGGGGACTTGCTGGGAACCTGGACCGAAATGTGGACCAAGGCTACAGATTCCCTCACAAACGACCTGGCTGCCAAGATCACCGGAGCCATTCAGTCTGTGCCCGTCAAGTCAGATCCGCCTGTGGTGGCGGGAGTCGCGAACGGAAGCACCTTTATTGACCAGGGCACGAAGTCCGGCATCAAGACCGGGGATCGGTTTCAGATTACTCGGATGGTCGACACGGGCCTGACCGGCCCGAGAGATGGGAAACCTATCAAGCAGAAGCATGAAATTTGCATATTGACCGTCGTATCCGTCGACGAAACGAATTCCTCTGGAACCTGCGCCGGCGGGGTTCCGGAGAAGAATGATATCGCCGAACCTGTACACCCCTGACTCAATGAGCAACCTGCGTTCGTTCAGCGGGGGCTGCTGCAAATAACCGATAACGGCGGCGCGGAACCTGCCCGGAGAGCTTATTGCTGCTGAGGAGGAGCTGATTGCAGCTGCTGTTGCTGCTGCAACTGCTGTTGCTGGCGCATCTGCTGCATCTCCTGGAGCATCTGCTGCGGAGTGCGCACGCCGCTGTTCGGCTGGTGCGGTGTTTCCTCCGGCGGTTGCGGGGCGCCGGGTGGCTCGATCGGCTGCTGAGCCTCGTCGTCGTTGTCTTCGTCCTGGGCGACCTGCTGGGGGCGGCTGGGTCCGCTGCTGGGTACTGCCGCACCACGCGGCGTCAAGGAAATCTGCCGGGGAGTTCCGGTTTCGGTGCGGCCGACCATCACCACGTTGTATCCGGAACCGTCGAGCAGGGTCGAAAGCACCTCCTGCGGATCGCCCGGGCCGTAGCTGCCGAAGATGCGCTGATCTCCGCCCAGACCGTCGACGGTCATGCCGCTGTCGCTGGTGAGGCGGTGGAGGATGTCGGCGAGGCTGGAGTTGTCGGCGTGAATGGTGAGACGGCCGGGGGCAAGGTCGATCCTGGGCGGCTCAGCGGGCTTGTCGAGCAAAGAAGGCGGAGCAGCAGCGGAGGCGACGTTAACCGGGGGTGTCTCCGGTGTGGGCGCAGGGACGGCTACTGCTGGTGCGGAAGGCGATGGCTGCTCGGCGCGGGTTTCAGAGCCCTGCAGATGGTGATGCCGCGGCGGGGTATAGGTGCCCATCGGCCCGGCTACCTGGGAAAATACCGGCGTGGAGAGCGCCAACAGGGTGCAACCGGACAAGAAAACAGCCCTTATTCCGCGATGATTCATTGGGGTCATGGGATCGTGGCTCGCGGGCTTTCCGCCTGAAACCTCTCTCTGTACTAGACTAGCAGTGGTTTCGGTTTGCTCGCGACTTTTTGCGGCTCATTTTCGCCCTATGCGATTCGTTTTGATCTTTCAAGGTTTTCCGCCGCTGCGCCGGTTGCGTCAGCCGATTTTCTTCGCCCTGCTGTCATTGGTGGCGGGTGCTCCGCTGGCGCGGGCCGTCAGCTGCAGCACGGAAAGCCAGATGACGGCGGCGGAGCGCGACCCGATCGTACAGGCGGCGCGAGCGCTGGGAGGCGAAATTCAGGCGGCGAACGTGAACGGCGTGCGCCAGTCGACGATCGCCGCGGTGGCTGCGCAGTTCGACCCGGTCGCGGCCAGCATTCAGGCAGTCTCTCCCCAGATTCAGGCGGCGGCGTTGACCATTAACGGCATCTACTCGCTCAAGGCCTCTGACCTGAAGGGCACACAGGACACGCAGTTCTTCTGCTCGGTGCCCGGTTCGGCGCTGATCGTGACGATTACGATTCCCCAACTGCCACCGGCCAACTATGCGCTGGTGATCATGCGTGCGACGGGAGTCGAACATCCGCAGCAGATTTCGCTGCTGCTGCAAAGTGATGGTCCGGGCGAGGCAGGCTGGAAACTGGCAGGGTTTTTCACGCGGCCGATGACCGCGGCGGGGCATGACGGGGTGTGGTACTGGACGACGGCGCGCAATTACGCGCAGAAGAAGCAGGACTGGAATGCGTACTTCTACTATCAGACGGCTGCGTTTCTTCTGAACCCGGTCGATTTTATGTCGAGCCCGAACCTGGAGAAGCTGGAGAAGGAGACGCAACTGGTGCGGCCTCCGGAGATGCCGGGTGCGAACCCGATGGTTCTGAAGGCTGGAGGACAGAGCTTTAACATCACCAGCATGCGAACGGACACCTTTTCGGGCGGCCTGGATCTCGTGATTAACTATCAGACGAAGGACGTCTCAAATCCGGTCGCAACGCACACAGAAATTGTGGAGTTGATGAAGGCGATGCTCGCCCAATATCCCGAGCTGCGGCAGGGCTTTCACGGACTTTGGGTTTACGCTCACGCTGAGAACCAGAACCCGTATGCGATCGAACTCCCGATGAACCAGATTCAGTAAGATCCTCAGCGGCCCCCATGCTTCTAAAGACAAGCGAGATACACAAGCATCAAACTTCGAAAGGGAAAATGCGGTTCGTATGCCCAACCTGACGGAAAAAACGCTGAGCCAGGCAATTGCCCAACGCCGCGCCACAGCCAGTTTCGACGGATCGCCCATCCCCAACGAAGACCTGAAGAAAATTATCGAAGCCGGCCTGAAGGCTCCCAGCGGATACAACATGCAGCCGTGGCGCTTTATTGTGGTGCGCACGCCGGAGCAGCGGCGCAAGCTGCGCTGGGCCAGCTTCAATCAGGCCAAGGTGGAAGAAGCTTCGGCGGTGATTGTGGCCTGTGGTGATGCGGACGGCTGGCGCACGGGCGATCTGGAAGAGATGCTGCGCATGGGCTGCGAAGGCGGCATGCCGGAAAATTATGCGGAGCAGGCGCGGCAGAATATTCCCAACTACCTTTCGAATCATCCCAACCTGACGGCCTGGCTCAACAAGCATGTGATGATCGCGTTTACCAGCATGATGCTGATGGCTGAAGTACTGGGCTACGACACGGCTCCGATGGAAGGCTTTGAGCAGGAGAAGGTACGCGAGGTGCTGAAGCTTCCTCTGAGCTATCACGTGGTGGCACTGCTGGCAGTGGGGCACCTGAGCGGCGCGGACAAGTTCGATGGCGGCCGGTTCAGCATGGCGACCACGGTCTTTGAAGGCGAGTACGGCAAGCCGATCAAGCTCTAATGTCTGGTTTTTAATTTCTGGGCTTTCATGTCGCGCGAATATCCGGAACGGCCGATCATCGGCGTTGGAGCGGTGATCATCGAGGAGGGCCGCGTGTTGTTGATCAAGCGCGGGCAGGTGCCGCTCAAGGGCGAGTGGTCGCTGCCGGGAGGCGCGCTCGAGCTGGGCGAAACACTGGAAGAAGGCGTCTGCCGCGAGGTGCTCGAAGAGACGGGGCTGAGCATCGAGCCGATCTCGACTATTGAGGTGTTCGACCGCATTTCGCGCGATGCGGAGGGGCGCGTCCAGTACCACTACGTGCTGGTGGATTACCTTTGCCGCGTGACCGGCGGCACGCTGGCGTGCGCGACCGATGCTATCGATGCGCGCTGGGCAACGCTGGAAGAGCTGGGGCCGATCGCGTTGTTCACCGAGCAAGTGATCCGCAAGGCTTTTCAGATGGCCGGGCTGCAGTCGGCGTAGAAGCAGGCCGGGATACAATACTTCTCATCCCAAGTGTTTTACGGGCCGAGTGTTTTGCGGGTTCGCTTCCATCGTGTTCGTTTTCATTGGCGGCCACGCATCGAGCAGCGGAATAACGAGAACGGCAGAGTCGATTCAGCAGATCATCTAAGAGGAGCACCGTGAGCGATTCTCCCAAGGTTGTTGCCATGCCGCCGCCCCGGCCCTACCGCACGCCACCGAGCGAGAGGAGCTCCGCGCGGACGAGAGCCCTGCTGGTGGTGATCTGCTTCGTTGTTGGGCTGATTCTTTTCGCCTGCCTGCGCCCGCTGGAATTGCTGCTCACGGTGCTGCAGGTGAAGTTGAGCTTCGAGGGCATCAGCAGCCACTACAGGAATATCGACGGGTACCGGATTCATTACTTCGAAGGCGGCTCGGGGCCGCCCATCGTGCTGATTCATGGGCTGGGCAGCAGGGCCGAAGACTGGGCCAACCTGATGCCGCAGCTGGTGAAGGGCGGCAGACACATCTATGCGATCGACATGCTTGGGTATGGACGCTCGGCACGGCCCAGGGATGCCGCGTATTCCATTCCGCAGGAAGCGGGCCTCGTCGAGAAGTTCATCGCGACACAAAATCTCGCTCAGACTGATCTTGGTGGATGGTCGATGGGCGGATGGGTAGCGATTCGCGTGGCTCTCGATGAGCCGGAGCGGGTCAGGCGGCTGGCGATCTACGATAGCGCGGGACTGCGGTTCGATCTGCCGTTCAAGGCATCGCTGTTCTGGCCGGACAATCCGGCGGCGTTGACGGCGCTGAACGATCTGCTGTCTCCGGGGCGGGGTCCGCACATACCCACGCTGATGCAGCGGGACATCCTGCGCCTGGTGCGGCGCAATGGGTGGGTTATTCAGCGGAGCATGGAGTCAATGCTGACGGGTGCGGATGTGGTTGACGGCAAGCTCGGCGCGCTGAAGATGCCGGTGCTGATCGCGTGGGGCAAGCAGGATCAGCTCACACCGGTTTCGCTGGCTTATGCCTTCCACGCGCAGATACCGCAATCGGTACTGGAGATTTACGACGGGTGCGGACATCTCGCGGCACGCGAATGCAGCGACCGCGTCGGGCCGAATACGCTGGCGTTTCTGAAGGCTGATCCGCCGATGGCGGCACAGATCAAGGAAATTCCGGCGGGGAAATAGGGCTTATTCTCCGCCCTTCCACACATAAGCGGTGTTCTGCGGCAATCCGATGTGGGCGAGCACGCGATAGACGAATTGCCGCGCCATTTCTGTTGAGTCCACCGGCTTGTTGTAGAAGGCGGGGATGACGGGGAAGATGGTCGCGCCCGCGTCGGCGGCGAGGGTCATATTGCGCAGATGGATTTTGTTGAAGGGCGTCTCGCGCACGCAGAGCACCAGCGGGCGGCGCTCCTTGAGGCAGACGTCCGCGGCGCGCTCGATGAGATTCTCGGCGAGGCCGTTGGCGATTCCGGCCAGTGTGCCGGCGCTGCATGGCAGCACAATCATTCCATTGGAGGGATAGCTGCCGCTGGCGATGGGAGCGCCGATGTCGTTTTCGGAAAGCTGGCGAATCTTCTTTGATTCGCTTCCGAGGAGCTTTTCAAGGAGACGGTTGCGCCCGCTGAGTTCGAGCTCCTCGGCCACGACGCGCAGAGAATTTTCCGAGGGGATGAAGTGGACCTGCTCGATGCGCGCATCGGCCTCGAGCGCGCGGAGCAACTCCTGGCCGAAGGTGGCGCCGCTTGCTCCGGTCATCGCTACGGTAAGGTGCTGGGCGACAGTAAGGTGCATGGTCTGGTTGGGCATTTGTAACCGCTGGTGCAAAGATGATCTTCTCACTTTTGGTTATCAGCTGGACGCAGTGGTTGCGGGGGCAGGCGGTTTCTGCCACAGCCTGCGAAGAAGCCGTACGATCCATCGCGCTGCCAGGATGGCCAAAAGGATCAGAGTCGAAGCGATGGCGGCCGCAATCCACGGATGCTTCGTGGTCAGCCAGGTGATGCCGACGGCCAGCACGTCTTCGCTGGTGCTGAGAGCGATGTTGGAGAACGGCTCGGGGCTGGCGGTGACTGCGGCGCGCACCGCGGTCTTCGATCCGTGTGAGACCAGGGCGATGGCGCCACCGGCGACGGCGGCGAGAAGCTGCATCTGGGGTGAAAGCTGCGCGCTGGCCTGGTAGGCGAGCAGGGCGGCAACCGGCAGCCGGATGAAGGTGTGCAGGGCGTTCCAGATCATGTCGAATGCGGGGATTTTGTCGGCGACGAATTCGAGCGCGAACATGATGCCGCTGACGGCGATGACCCACCAATTGCCGAGAATCTCAAGGCCCGGGGGCAGCACTACGCCATGCAAACGGGCCAGGAGACCCAGGGTCAGCACGGTCGCATAGACATTGAGTCCGGCGGCGAAGCTGGAAGCAATGATGAGAGCCGCGATGTTGCTCGGGGTGAAGATCGTCACGCCGAAACTCCTTCCCGTCCAAAGTGAAACACCGTAGACGCTGTCGCGGCAATGGATTCTTAAAAGGAGATGGTTTATCGGGAGTTGAAATTGTCGCCCAAGGGGCGGTTTCAGACCAGGGCGTGCGCCGTGGTTGCGGCGCACGCAGTTGGGGAACGGTTACTTCACTTTCGGTTATTGATGATTAGACCTGAGGAGCGACGGCGGGATGCCAGGCAGGCGTCATTTGCCTGTCAGAAATCTGTCTCGCGCGACGAATTCTGCGCAGTGTGAGTTGCAAATCAAGCCGGCGAGAGAGGCTAGTAACGGTTGCAGCTGGCCGGATGCTTGACGCCGTTGACGACTACCCAGCCGTTGTCGGCTCCGCGATGCGTGGAGCAGTGAACGTCGTGGACGCCGGCGGCGAATTTTCCGCCTGAAGGAAAGAATGCCTGGCCATAGGCGAAGACCGAGGCGTTCACCGGGGCGGTGACGACTCCGTCGAGGTCGTCGTTGGTGATGACTTCCACGGGCCGGACGTCGCCATTGGGCATGGTGACGCGCAACGGCAGGATCTGATGGCTGCCGTGCGGGCCTCCGCGCTGCGTGCGCGAAGAGCTGAGGGTGATGCCGCAAACCATCACGTTGTCGACGGTGCTGTGCTGGCCGGAGCTCAGCAGTTCATAGAGTTTCTGATTGACCTGCGGTGTGCAGCGCGCAGGTACAGGCACGTCGCGCTGGGCGCGGGCAGACAGAGCAGAGCAGGCGATGGCGACGACGATAAGGAGTTTTGTCCGTATCATCGGCTACGCCTCGTTCAGAACGCGGTTGAATATGGCGTCGACGTTGCCGAGCTGGCGGTTGAGGTCGAAGGTGCGGGCCAGTTTCTCGGGAGTCAGTCTGCTGGTGATTTCGGAGTCATGGGAGACGAGATCGCGGAAGACGAGGTCATTCTGCCAGGCGTTCATGGCATGTTTCTGGACGAGACGGTAGGCCTCTTCGCGGAGCATTCCCGCTTCGGCGAGGTCGAGCAGCAACTGTCCGCTGAAGATGAGGCCGCCGGTGCTCTCGAGATTTTTGAGCATGCGCGCCGGGTAGACGAACATTGTCTCGATGAGGTTTGCGGTTTTGGCGAGCAGGTAGTCGGTGAGGATGGTCGAATCAGGGAAGATGACGCGCTCGGCGGAAGAATGCGAGATGTCGCGCTCGTGCCACAGGGCTACGTTTTCGTAGGCGGTCTGGGCATTGGAGCGCACGACGCGCGCGAGGCCGCTGATCTGTTCGCAGGTGATGGGATTGCGCTTGTGCGGCATGGCCGATGAGCCCTTCTGCTTCTCGGAGAAATACTCTTCGGCCTCGCGGACTTCGGTGCGCTGCAGGTGGCGGATCTCGGTGGCGATCTTGTCGAGCGTAGCGGTGATGATGGCCAGCGTGGAGATGTAATGCGCGTGCCGGTCGCGCTGAACGACCTGCGTCGCGACAGGAGCAGGCTTCAGTCCGAGCTTTGCGCAGATGCGCTCTTCATGTTCAGGCTTGAGATGCCCGAAGGTGCCGACCGCTCCGGAGAGCTTGCCTATGCGAATCTGCTCCGCGGCCGCGTCGAGACGAGCGAGGTTGCGTTGCATCTCGGCATACCAGTTGAGCAGCTTGAGCCCGAAGGTGGTGGGCTCGGCGTGGACGCCGTGGGTGCGGCCGATGATGGGGGTGTGTTTGAACTCGAGGGCCCGCTTGCGGAGCACTTCGATGAGGCGCAGCAGGTCTTCGCGCAGGATGGCGGATGCTGCCTTGAGCTGCAGAGCCTGGGCGGTGTCGACGACGTCGGTCGAGGTGAGTCCGTAATGCAGCCAGCGCGACTCGGGCCCTACTTTTTCCGCCACAGCAGTGGTGAAGGCAATGACGTCGTGGCGAACTTCGGCCTCGATCTCGTTGATGCGCGCTACATCGATGGCTCCGCGCTCACGGATGGCCTTTGCGGCTTCTCTCGGAACGATCCCGTCTTCGGCCAGAGTTTCGCTGGCGGCGGCCTCGACCTCCAGCCACATGCGGTATTTGTTTTCGTCGCTCCAGATCTGGCCCATCTTCGGGCGGGTGTAGCGTGCAATCAATGAAGAAATCTCCTCTTGTGCCGGACTTACCATTCTATCGTTTGCGCATCTTAGAATGGTTGTTACAGAGAAAGGACCTCATGTCAGACGTTATTACAGTCGCAAGCTTTACCGAGCCGCTCGAGGCGGAGATGGCCCGGCTTCGCCTGCAGTCTGCCGGTATCGAAACATTTCTTTCCGGCGAAAATGCCCGCATCCTCGAACCGGGACTGGGCCCGCTGCAATTGCAGGTTGCTTCGGAAGATGAGGCCGACGCCCGGGCTATTTTCGCCGATCCGGGAACTGATATACCGGCTGGCGCGTCAGCGGCGGAATAAGGCCGTCCGAGTGCTGAAATTCTATCGTAATACGATATATCGTGTTACGATGGGGTTATGGATTCCGTTACCGAACGGTCGTCGTCGCCATCCTCCCGGAAGGGCGAGGGCGACTTTGGCCGCGCCGACTTCAGCGTCTCGCCGAGTTTCGCTTTCAGCTGCGTCGCTTTCTGCACTTCAGCAATGTGGCCGCCGAGGAGGCAGGCCCCCGCCCGCAGCAGTATCAGCTGCTGCAGTGCGTCAGCGGCATGCCGGATGAGCTTGAACCTACCATTGCGCAGGTGGCGGCGCGCATGCTGCTCAAGCACAACAGCGCGGTCGAGCTGGTGGACCGCACGATCGAGCAGGGATTGCTACGGCGGACGCCGGACCCGACGGATCACCGCCGCATTCTTCTGCGCCTGACGGCGGAAGGCGAA
>CAWAYO010000072.1:0-31150 GCA_963786085.1 uncultured Acidobacteriaceae bacterium | reverse complement strand
GTGGAAGCTGATGCAGCCGCCGACGAACATCCGCGTGAAATTGAGCAGGCCGTCCTGGTGGATTCCCTTTTCAAGGTCGAATGTCTGCTGCACCCAGAAGCGGCCCTTCCGGATGCCGTCTTCTTCCGCGATGACAACGTAGACGGTGGGAAAGAGATAGTTGCGATGGTACTGGTTGCAGAAGTAGATGGCCTGAGATAGACGGGCTTCGGGAATCTTATGGTCGAACCATCCATAGATCCTGAAGAGATCTTTCCTCTCGCCGCCGATGGAAACTACAAGATTCAGGTGGCCGAGCGAGGTTTCAGTGTCGTAGTTGATGCGGTAGTCGCCATCGCTGTCGGTCATGTAGTTGTAGGTGCCGGCCTTGAGGGCCCGCTCGATCAGCGGCATGGTCAGTGGTTCGATAGTGTCCATCTAGTCTCGGTCCTCTCAGTGTCCTGATCTGGAGATAAGTCTGGATAGTTCGTCGAGGATGCCAGCATCGGGCTTGGGCTGGGGCGGCGGGGGTGGGGGCACGGGTTGAGTGAGTCGCCCGGCATTGAGTATGGCATCGAGATCGCGAATGATATTTCGCCGTGCACCGGGGTCGTCGGTCACCGGCGCTGCCTGGGGTTGCGGGTGCGCACTTGGCTGAACGGCTGAAAAGTCGGAGGTAGGGCGAGCCGGCACCTCCGGAGCTGAAACTACGGGGATTGGGACGACCGGAGCCGGGGGTGTCACGCCGCGTTCGGCGAGAGACTTCAGGAGGATCCTCATCCCGCGGTCGTAGTTGATGAGGTTGACGTACTGGAGGCGGTCAAGGCGAAGGGGGATTTCGCAATCCTGGTAGAGGACCGGGATAACGGTCTTCTGCTTCTTGAGCGCGAAAGAGACCTCGTCGAGCACATTGGTGGAGTTAACGGAGGCGGGTGAGAGAACCACCAGCATGCGATTGCAGGCCATGAGGGCGCGCTGGATTTCAATATCCCAGGGCCTTCCCGGCTCGAGTTCGATCTGATCGAGCCAGACACTGGCACCGGCGGTCTGCAGGTCTTCGGCAAGTTTAAGGGCAAAGTCGGAGTCAATCCGGCTGTAGCTGAGGAACGCGGTGGAGGAGTTGATGGCCAAAGCCGGATCTCCAGAAGAGAGTTTCGGGGGAATGAAGCCTGCACCCATGTACGACCTGGGAGGGCAGGATACGTCCAGGACCGCCGACATCAGTGCCTCAACATTGTGCCACAGCACTGCGTTTATGAGCACGAGGAGCCTTGAGGGGCGTTTTTAGGGGGATTAGCCCAATATTATGATGGCGAAAGGACGCACGGAAAAAGACGCGCTATGAAATTCCTGGTTACGGGCAGTGCCGGTCACTTGGGCGAGGCCCTGGCTCGTACGTTGCGGGCTGCGGGCCATGAGACGGTGGGGCTGGATATCGCCGAATCGCCGTATACGACGGTGGTCGGGTCGATCAGCGAGCGGGCGGTTGCGGAGAGCTCGATGCGCGGGGTTCAAGTGGTGTTCCACGCGGCTACACTTCACAAGCCGCACGTGGCGACGCACAGCCGGCAGGAGTTCGTCGAGACGAATATCACCGGGACTCTGAATCTGC
The DNA here is from genome assembly GCA_963786085.1 of uncultured Acidobacteriaceae bacterium. Classification (GTDB taxonomy): domain Bacteria; phylum Acidobacteriota; class Terriglobia; order Terriglobales; family Acidobacteriaceae; genus Silvibacterium. The sequence continues at coordinate 29,559 of CAWAYO010000072.1, read as the reverse complement.
TGGAAGCCGCCGCGTGCGAGGGCGTGCGGTCGTTTGTCTACACGAGCACGACGAGCGTGTTTGGAGATGCGCTGATTCCTCCGGCGGGGTCTCCAGCGGCGTGGATCACGGAAGTTGTGACGCCGGTGCCGAGGAACATCTACGGCGTGACGAAGAGCGCGGCCGAGGATCTGTGCCAGCTGTTCTGGCGAAATCAGGGTCTGGCGTGTGTGGTGCTGAGGACGTCGCGGTTTTTTCCCGAAGAAGACGACAACAAGGCGGTGCGGGACGATTTCTCTGATGAAAATGTGAAGGCGAACGAGTATCTCTACAGGCGCGTGGATATTGAAGATGTGGTGAGCGCGCACCTGCTGGCTGGGGAGCGGGCGCCGGATCTGACTCAGGAGCTGGGATTTCGCAAATATATCGTCAGCGCGACGACACCGTTACGGCGGGAGGACCTTGAGCGTCTGCGGCGTGATGCGCCGGAGGTGGTGGGCGAGCGGGTTCCGGGATATGAGGCGGTGTATCAGGAGCGCGACTGGAAGATGTTTCCGGGGATAGACCGGGTGTATGTGAACGAGCGCGCACGCAGGGAGCTTGGCTGGCAGCCGCGATACGACTTCAGGTCGGTGATCGAGAGTCTGAGAGCCGGCGTTGACTTCAGGAGTCCGCTGGCGCGGGCGGTTGGTTCGAAGGGCTACCACGATGAGGTGTTCGCGCATGGACCGTATCCGGTGGAGTAGTGAGAGTCCGCGCTCGTGCTGACGTTTGGGGGCTACAAGGCAAGGACCACGGCGCTATCGTGCCTTCTCCAGTGCCAGCACTGCATAGGCCGTCGCAGCATCACTCATAAACAGACTTGCATCGCTCTCGGGATCACGCTTCATGTTGATCGATGAGGCGCCGTCATAGCTGGCCAGGATCACCGCAACAGTTTTTGCTTGCTCTTCGCCTTCCGTCAGGATTACAAGGTGAGTTGGAAATGCAATCAGATAACGGGCTACGAACGCAAAAAGAAAGCACCGGATTGCTCCGGTGTTTTCGTGATTATCCGCGAACATCTACGCGGTCGGAGCCTGAAGAATCTGCGCCAGTGCGTGGAGGCGGTTGGCGTCGGCCGGGGTTTTGGCTGACGCTGAGGCTGTCTCCACAGATGGCGCCATCGCGTTGAGCTTGGCGACATCCTTCTTTCCGAGATTCGACTTCTGCGCGCGGGCGATCGCCTTGTTCAAGCCTGCGATCTGTTTTGCGGGCAGCCCCTGCGAACGGCTCAGCTGATCGAGGTATGCCTTGGCGACGATCAGGTGAGATGGCCAGGTGATCTTCGGCTGGTTCTGCACATTGAGCTCGGTGAACTTGATCAGGTTGGCGGCGTCGATTTCGTTCTGAGTCAGGTTCTTCGTTGGCACCAGTTTGAAGACATCAAGGCCGCGGGCGATCTCCGACCCGTAGATGTAGCCGTTGTACCAGTACGCCGACCAGTCGCCGCCGAGAATGAGGTTTTTGGGGTCGATGGCTCCGCGGTCGAAATAGGCGATCTCGTAGGGATGTGACGCGTCGGTGAAGTCCATGACGGAGATGCCGCCCTGATACCAGGCCTGCACTTCGATGTCGCGGCCGGGGACGGGAACGAGCGATCCGTTATGAGCAACGCAGTTTTCCGTTGGGCCCTGGGCGGCGGGCATCTTGTAGTAGCTGGCGAAGGAGAGCTTGTCGCCCTTGAGGTTGAAGATGGCGTCGGCTCCCCACTTGTTGGGATCGGTCGGACGGCAGCGCGGCTGCAGGCCTCCGCCCCACTCGTCGGTGAAGACCACCTTGGTTCCGTCATTCGAGAATGAAGCAGAGTGCCAGTAGGAGTAGTTGGGGTCGTTGACGGCGTCGACACGCTTGGGATGTACGGGATCCTTGATGTCGAGCAGAATGCCGTTTCCGGAGCAGGCTCCGGCGGCGAGGCCGATGGCCGAATACACGGTGATGTCGTGGCACTGGTTGGTGTCGGCCGGCTTCTCGGCTCCCTTGTCGTGGCTGCCGCCGTTGTTGAGTCCGTTGATGGCACCGGTGCGGGGATCGATGAAGACGCGCGGGCTGGAGACGATCTTCGCTTCCTGCGGCGCGGCGAGCGGGACTTTGATCACGTCGATGCGGAAGAGCGCGGTATTCGGGTCTTTGTCGGGGGTTCCACCTGAACAGCCGGCCAGTTCTTCGGACTGCCGCACGAACGACGTTCCCGAGACATAGATATAGACGTTGTCCTTGTCATTGGGATCGACGACCAGCGTGTGCGTGTGCGATCCGCGGCAGGTCTGGACGGCGGCGACCTGTTTCGGGTTCTTGATGTCCGAGATATCGAAGATGCGAACCCCGCGGAAGCGCTCCGGGCTGGCGGGCGGCAGGTGGCGCTCGTGCTCGTGTCCCGGCTCAGGCGGAGGCGGAGGCGGGAAGCCCTGGGTGCCGCAGTCGAGGCGTCCGTTGGGCATTTCGACCGACATGAAGAGGAGGTTGCCGTAGACCGAGACATCGCCCTGACCACCGGGACACACCAGCGAAGTGACCAGCGAGACCTTGGCCGGGTTGGAAATGTCGTAGAAATTCACGCCATAGAAATTGCCCTGGAAGAGGTGATCCCCCTGGAAGGCGAAATCGGAGTTGGCGAAGGCCAGTCCGGCGATGACCAGCTGCATCGGCTTGGGGATCTTGTTTACCATGGCGCCGATGCCGAGGGTGCCCAGCGTTTTCTGGACGACCGGATCGTCGGGATCAGTGGCCGAAAGCTGGAAGGTCTGAGGCTTCTTGAGGAAGGTGACGTGCTCGATGCCCATTGCTGTCTCGCCGGCGTCGTAAAAGCCGGGCTTCAGGCTGGCGCGCGGGTCGTTCGGGTTCGAACCGGTCATGCCCGGCGGCAGCGGAGTCGGAGGCTGCGGCGCGAACGGGTCCTCTTCGGCGGGAGCTGCCTTGGCAGCGGGAGCAGCCGGGGCCGCGGAGGACTGCGCCTGCAAAATGCCGCTGGTGGAACAGATCACGGCCATGGCTACGACTGTGCCGGCCAAACGAAACGCGAGAGCCCGCAAAGGGTTCATTGTTTCTCCTTCAACATGTTTTGCATGATTCTGATCTCGGCCCGCTGCCCGCTGTCGACATCGGTGGCAAAGTCGAAGAGGTCGGCGTCCTGGCCGGCGCCGGGAGAATCGAAGAGATCCTTCACCATCACCAGCGCGCCACCGTGGTGCTGAATCATGCCGGTGAGGAAGAGACGGTCGAACTCCGCGCCTCGCGCGTTGCGCAAGGCCTCCATCTGCTGCGGCGTCAGCATCCCGGGCATGAGCATCGAGCCGCCGTTCTTATTCATGTCGGGCATGCCGGGCATGGCCATCGAGGTGGACTGGCCGCGGGCCACCAGCCAGCGCTTCATGAAGTTGATCTCGTCGGACTGCGAGCGGCTGATGCGCGCCCCGATGGCGCGTACATCTTTGTCCTCGGTGTGCGACGGAATCAAGGCGGTCATCTCGACGGCCTGGCTGTGATGCATGATCATGCCCTGCATGAAGTCGATGTCGGCCTGCGAGGCGCGCGGAGCGATGGCGGACGTGGATGGCGGCAGCGTTTTGCTGGGGGTTCCTGGTGCGCCGGGCTCGACCACGACAGCTGCGCCGCCTGCCTGTTGGGCGTGCGCGGCAATGGCCGGCACGCCGCAAAGCAGGGCAGTCAATGTGATCTCAAGAACAGCTATTTTGGGGACACAGCAATTGCGGGTGGGGCACAAGGGCCCCGAAAGCTCAGGCATATTCGGTGCTCTCAACCCTATCACGGAGCCCGCGAATTGCAACAGCACGGTTACAGGGTCAAGAAGCAACGTCACTCCGGCCGGGCGGCAGGAATTACCGTCAGATCGACCAGCGATACGCCGCGTAGCACGAGCACCGGATATGGCCGTCCCACGCGCTCAGAGGTGAGCACCTTGTGCAGCTCGTTGATGGCGGCGATACTTTCGCTGGCGAAGCTGAGGATGATGTCTCCGTCGCGCATGCCGGCGCGGGCGGCAGGGCCGTCGGGATCGAGGCTGGTGGCCATCACTCCCGAGGATGCCGCCAATTTGTATTCGTAGACGACGCGGCGGGGCAGAGGGAACATTCTGCGCGGCGATACCGATCCAGCTGCGGCGCACGCGGCCGTGCTGCAGGATCTGGCTGGCGATGTATTTTGCCGTGTCGATGCCGATGGCGAAGCAGAGCCCCTGCGCGCCCATGATGGTGGCGGTGTTGACGCCGATGACGCGGCCGGCTGAATCGACCAGCGGCCCTCCGGAATTGCCGGGGTTGAGGGCTGCGTCGGTCTGGATTATCTCCTCCATCATGCGACCCGAGGAACCCTGCATGCTGCGGCCGAGTGCGCTGACGACACCGGCGGTGACGGTGAACTGGAAGCCGAAGGGATTGCCGACGGCGATGGCCAGCTGGCCGACGCGCAGGTCTTTGGAGTTTCCGAGCGCGGCAGTGGGTGCGAGGAGATGATCGGTCCGCAGGACGGCGATGTCGGTGTCCGGATCGTCGCCGATGAGCATAGCGTTGGCGGTGACTCCGTCAAGGAAAGTCAGGGTGATGCTCTTCGAGCCGTGTACGACGTGGCTGTTGGTGAGCACCAGGCCGTCGGGCGTGAAGACGAATCCTGACCCTGATCCGCCGCCACGGGGCTGGCCGCTGCTCACGTCGATCTTGACGACGGCCGGGCTGACCCGGTCGACGGCCGCGGTGACGGCGCGCGAGTAAGCGTCGAGGAATTCGTCGTCGTGGTGCTCGTAGTCGAAGGGAGCAGATCCGCTGGAGTCGAGATCGGGAGAGCTGAGAGTGGTGAAAAACTCGTTCATTCGGGCCCGCCTGCTCCTTGAAGGGGTTCACTATAGATGCAACACCCGGGCGGCTCGATTCGGGCCGCCTGAGGCTGGGCGGGCGGCACTAGCCAATCCGTTGTCACAAAACACGATGCAACCCCTAAATAGCTGGAACCGTCGCTGGGCTCCCCGTATCGGGGCTCATATGGCACACGACCTGCGGTTTGCGCTGCGGATGATCCTGTCTCATCGCCTGTTTTCTGCGGCCGTGGTGGCGACGCTGGCGCTGGGCATCGGCCTCAACACGATGGTCTTTACGCTGGTCAACGCCGTGCTGTTCAAACCGGTGCCGGTGCCGGGCGGCGCGCAGCTGGTGTCAATTCGCAACAGCAACCTTACGCAGCGCGACAACAACACGATGCGCGTGTCGTATCCGGATTTTCGCGACTACCGCGCGCAGAACTCATCGCTGGCGGCGCTGGAGGCGGCCACCGATGAAGACGGCACATTGAGCGAAACCGGCATTCCTCCGCAGGCATACCGGATGGAGCAGGCGTCCTCGGGATTCTTCGAGATGCTGCACATCCGGCCGGTCCTGGGGCGCGGATTTCTCCCCGGCGACGACAAGCCGGGCGCGGCGCCGGTGGTGGTGATCGGCTACGGCGTCTGGCAGGAACGCTATGCCGGCTCGCCGAACGTGCTCGGGCGGCAGGTGCGCATCAACGAGAAGCCGGCGACCATTGTCGGGGTAATGCCAAAGGGCTTCAAGTTTCCGGCCAACGTGGATATGTGGGAGTCGCTGGTTCCGACGCCAGACATGGAGAAGCGCACGAACCGGCCGCTGGCGCTCTTCGGGATGCTCAAGCCGGGTGTCGGGACTCCTGCAGGCAAACGTGGAGATGAGCGGCATTGCGCAGCCGGCTGGCGGCGCAGTATCCGGAGGACAAAGATGTCGGCATCTCGGTCGAGACCTTCCACGACCGCTACAACGGCGGAAATATCCGGCTGATCTTTCTGCTGATGATGGCGGCTGTAGGCTTTGTGCTGCTGATCGCCTGCGCGAATGTGGCCAACATGATGCTGAGCCGCGCGATGTTGCGGCAGCGGGAGATGTCGATCCGCTCGGCGCTGGGCGCTTCGCGGTGGCGAGTGGTGCGGCAGCTGCTGATTGAGAGCGTGATGCTGAGCACGCTGGGCGGCGTGTTCGGGCTGGCGCTGGCGTGGCTGGGGGTTCACTGGTTCGACTTGACCACGCAGAATGTGGGCAAGCCTTACTGGATCGAGTTCACGATGAACTACACGGTGTTCGGCTACTTTGCCGCGCTTGTGCATCTTCAGCGGACTGCTCTTCGGCATCGCTCCGGCGCTGCGCTTCTCGCGTGTGGACGTGAACGAAGTTCTGAAGGACGGCGCACGCAGCGCGGGCCGCCACCGCGGCGGCGGGCTGGCTAGCCTGCTGGTCGTCTTCCAGTTTGCGCTGACGTTGGTGCTGCTCACGGGCGCCGGCGTGTTTGTTCGCAGCCTGATGCAGGCCCTCGTCGGCGAACCAGTCAGTGCCGGCGGACCAGATCACGACGGCGCGAATCGATTTTCCCGAGGAGCACTACAAAGACGCCGATGCGCGGCAGCGGTTCTACGATCAGCTGCTGCCGCGCCTGAAGGCGCTTCCCGGCGTGACCCACGTGGCCCTGACATCGAGCCTTCCCGGCCTGGGGCGGCGTCACGCGACATCGAGATGGAGCATCGGCGGTGAACGACCCGGCGCATCGGCCCTCAGTTTCGTTTGTCGTTCAAGTCTCCGGGATATTTCGACGCGATCAATCTGCCGATCCTGCTCGGCCGCGACTTCAACGAAATCGACGGCACGGCGAATCACAAAGCAGCAATTGCTTACGCGGCAATGCGCGGAGCACTTCTGGCCGGGCCAGTCGGCGATCGGGAAGCGTTTCCGTTTGTACGATGACAAAACAAGCCGGGCGACTGGATCACGGTGGTCGGGGTGTCGGCAAATATGGTGCAGGAGCTGAACGAGAAATCGCCGGACCCGCTGATGTTCATTCCTCTGCGGCAAGAGGGCTGGAACGGCATGGCGCTGCTGATCCGGTCAAGCAACAATCCGATCGCCGCAGTGCGCGCCGCTGTGCAGAGCCTGGACGAGGACCTGCCCCTGCGCGATGTGTACACGCTGCCGCAGGCGATTCAGCATGATGAGTGGTTTCTCCATCTCTTCAGCAAGATTTTCTCGGGATTTGCCGTGATTGCGCTGATGATGGCGGCGGTGGGAATCTACGCAGTGCTGGCACAGGCGACCAACAGCCGCACGCAGGAAATCGGCGTGCGCATGGCGCTGGGAGCGAACGCTCGTAATATCGTGGCGCTGGTGATGCGGCGTGGACTTGTGGCAGATCGGGCGGGCCTCGGGCTGGGCCTGGCCGCAGGGGTGCCGGCGGCGCGTCGTGATGGCCAACCTGCCCATCGGAGTCTCTCCGATCTGACCCGCTTATCTTCGTGGTCGTGGCTTCGCTGCTGGCGATCGTCGGCCTGCTGGCCTGCTGGATTCCGGCACACAGAGCCGCGGCGCTCGATCCGGTGAAGGCGATCCGCTACGAGTGAGAGCGCTGGCCACGTCTACTTTTTGGCGGTGGCCGGTTTGTAGCCCGAAGCTCCTGCCTTCTTCATCGCTGCAGTTGCTTCTTCGATGCTGAGCAGCGGCGTGGTCTTTACGCTCTTGCAGGCTCCGCCGGCAGCGGCGGCCATGGCGAAAGCAGCCGCGCTGGTGTTGTCGGGCATCTCGAGGAGCGCAACGATATCGTAGTCGCCGAACGACAGCCAGCCGCCAGTAATGTTGCCGCCGAGCTTCTGGATGGTTTTGCGCACGGCCTCAATGCGGTCGTGAGGACGTTTGATCATAGCGGCCCATGCTTCGGCGCTATAGGAAACCTGGAGAAGATAACTGGGCATGGCTAGCCCCCTTTCAACCGGATTTCCGCGCTCGGATACCGGCCGGCGGCGAGTATACACGCAGCCGGTGAAGCGGGACCATGCAATTTTCCGGCGCCAGTCGCGGCGGGACGGGGTTCGGGCTAGCTCGCGACTCCGGAGATGTAGGCTTCGAGGTGGCGGATCGTCTCCTGCTGCTCGTTGATGATCCAGTTCACCAGGTCGCCAATGGAGATCATGCCGACCATTTCGCCGCCTTCCATCACGGGAAGGTGCCGCACGCGGTTCTCGGTGATGATGCGCATGCACTCTTCGATGGTGTGACGCGGCGAGACAGAGATCACGGGACTGCTCATGATCTCGGCGACCGCGGTTTCCTTCGAGGAGCGACCCATCAGGATGATTTTGCGGGCGTAGTCGCGCTCGGAGATGATGCCCAGTAATTTGCCGGCCTCCATAACGGGAAGCGCGCCCACCTGCCTTTCCGCCATCATCTCGATGGCCTGGTAGACGGTGGCATCGGGCTGCGTAGACCAGACTGCTCCGGCCTTGCGCCTGAGAACGGCGTTGATTGGAGTGGTCAATTCGCTCATGAGGGTGACCTCGGGGAGAGGATGATACTGCCGGGATACGGGAATTAGCAAGAGTCCAATGGGCTCAGGGCTCAGGGCTCAGGGCTCAGGGCTCAGGGCTCAGGGCTCAGGGCTCAGGGCTCAGGGCTCAGGGCTCAGGAAGAGCCTCATGCCGCGGACTGACATCTGTCAACTCCTCAGCGGATCACTTTGAGGGCGGCGCGGAAGAGGGGGTCGAAGTCGTGGCCGAGAGACTTGTCCTTTTCGACGGCGGATTCGATGGCTTTCTGCGCGGCGGGGCGCTGGTAGCCGAGGTTGGTGAGCGCGGAGAGGACGTCCTCGGCGGCGGGCCCGGCGGAGACGACTGCGGGAGCGACGGCCATATCTTCGAGTTTGTCTTTTAGTTCAACAACTAAACGCTCGGCGAGCTTCTTGCCGACTCCGGGAATGTGGGTGAGGGTGGCGTGGTCCTGGGCGCGAATGGCGGCGACGGTGCGCTCGGGGTTGAGTCCGCTAAGGATGGTGACGGCCAGCTTGGGGCCGACTCCGGTGACGGTGATCAGGCGCTCGAACAGTCGCTTCTCGTTGCGATCGAGGAATCCGTAGAGAGCGAGGATGTCTTCGCGAACCTGGGTGTGAATGTAGAGGGAAACCTCGGCGCCTTCGGCGGGTAAGGCCGTGAAGGTGGGGATGCTGATGACGACGTCGTAGCCGACACCTCCGGCTTCGACGATGGCCTGACCGGGTTGTTTGGAGAAGAGGCGTCCGCGCAGGTGGGCGATCATAAAAGCAGGGTACAGGGAACAGGGATCAGGGAACAGGCTTGCGGAACTTTGCGCCGCAGCCGCGCGGCAGCTATCCTCTTCGCCGGTAACGGATCTCGAATTCGTAACCGGCATTGGCCGGAAACAACCCGGCGACGTGGCGGAGCCGCTCGGCAAGCGCCGGCGCGGCCAGCAGCGGGTATTCACGCTCGCGCAATTCCGTGTAGTCGAAGTCGATGGTAAGAGCCAGCATATAGATAGCGAGGGAGTCGGAAAAGGCGGCGTCGAAGTAGGCGGATTTGGCCTTTTCGTCGACGTGCTCCCGGCTTTGGTCGGGAACGAGTTCGGGTCCGTGGGCATCGTGAGTGCGGGACTGGGCGCGTTCGCGGGCGCGGCGGCGGTTCTCCCAGGCGTCCTGGCTGGTTTCGCCGCGGACATCGGCCTTGGCCTGCGACCATGCGAGATCGGAGAAGCTGGCCGGTACGCCGACGGCGTCGACGAACTGATGGCCGACGTTGATGAAGAATTCGAAGGCCAGGGCAAAGCGGTCCTGCATGAGCCGGGTAGAGATAAATGTAGACTCCGAAGACCCGAAGCTGACGTTGCGATGGCAGACGGCGCGGTCGCCGAGATCGATGTTGTAGGCCGGGGCGATCGAGGTCTCATCCTCTTCGCCGATGGCCAGCGGCACAAAGTACCAGGCGCGGCGGGTGAGGGCGGCGGCGATGGTTGCGGGCACAGCGTGCACGATGCGCTCGAGGTCTTCGGGGGAGATCTGGGTCTCTCCGAAGCTGGAGTAGAAAATGCCGTTCGAGGCTTGTTGGACGGGTGCCTCCTGCGCTACCTGGGCGGCAGTGAGCAGGGGCGTCTGGGCGGCATCAACCATAAACTTGTATTCTAGCTGAGGCGGCTGTGAAGTCTGGGCCGCGCAGGGATGGAATATGGCGGTTCGCGCAATGAGTTCGTCGGGAAGGCTTTCGGAACGGAGCGGTTCGGGCAGGCAGCCGGGCAGGATTTTCGGGATCCCGCTAGGGCAACTTGGCCTGTTTACGAGCCTGCTGATGGCGTTCGCCTTCGGGTTTCTGGTCTTCTTCGCGACGTGTTTCGGGGCGATTTTCGGCTTGCTGTTTTATAACTCGGCCGGGCACCACGCAGTAGATATGGCGAATAGCTATCGTTACTTCGCCCTTCCCGCGGGGCTGATAGCTTTAGGCTTTGCGCTCGTGGTGCTGCTGGGGCTCTGGGTGCGGCGTAAAGTTGCCGGGAGATAATTTTTCTCGGGGACTGGCGCCCCTCGAGGTTTCGATTTCAATTGGAGCGAAGCTGTGGGCCTGGTCACCATTTCTTGCGATGAACTGAGACGGCCGGTAGCTGACCGGCAGGCGCGGGGCTGGTGCACGCAGCTTGAGGCCGGAGACATCCTGTATTTTCCCGAGACGCCGGTTGCGATACCTCCCGATGATCTGGCCTTTCTGCTCGGACAGCAGCAGACGGACAGCTCGCTGCATAAGAATATCGCCTATAAACCAAATATCGACAAATTGAGCGGCGTAGACACAAAGACTGCAGACGCAGCAGCGGTGGCGCGTCTGCAATCCATCATGCGTGCGTATTCGAAGCATGTAGTCGAATTTCTGACCGGGTTTCTGTCGCCCTATCGGGCGAAGTGGCGGCTGGATTATGCCAGCTTTCGCCCGCAGGAAGAGCAGGGACGCGATCTCGCGCTGCGCAAGCGCAATGATCTGCTGCATACGGATGCGTTTCCGACGCGACCGACCTACGGGGCAAGGATTCTGCGCTTCTTCAACAATATTCATCCCACGCGCACGCGGGACTGGGTGGTAGGCGATCCGTTTGCGACGGTGGTGAAGGAATTTGCGCCGAAGGTGATTCGTCCCGAACCGGACAATGGGCTAAGCCGCGCCGCGAAGGGGCTGGGGCGTACTGTGGGCCTGGGCGCGGCCATTCCGTCGATCAAACGCGCGCCGTATGACGACTTCATGATCCGCTTCCACAACTTTCTGAAAGAGAATGCGCGCTTCCAGGCCGAGTGCGCAAAGTATCCGTGGCAGTTTCCGGCTGGCTCGAGCTGGATGGTCTATACGGATACGGTTCCGCATGCGGTGCTGGCCGGGCAGTATGCGCTCGAGCAGACGTTATTAGTAGAACCCGACGCGCTGGTTGCGCCCGAGACTTCTCCGCTGAAGGTGCTGGAAGGGATCGCGGGGACGGCGCTGATTTAGCCATTAGCCATTAGCCATTAGCCATTAGCCATTAGCCATTAGCCATTAGCCATTAGCCATTAGCCATTAGCCATTAGCGTTGGACGGTGCGCAGTCGCTCATTGCTGCGTCCCAAATCCGGGGCGATTGGCGCGGATGCGCGCGGAGAAGTCGGGGTCATCATCGGCAGCTTTGGCCGCGGGATTAATGTAGGCGCGCACCTTTAGCTCATCGAAGGACAGGCCGTCGGTGGCCAGATTTCCCTGGCTGTATTCCATCTGATCTCCCTTGCCATTCAAGAGCACGGCAAGCTTGAAGGGCTGAGCATCCATCGCCTTCAGGTCGAAGATCTGCGTGGTGCAATTGCCGGTGAGCGCGTTGTACCAGCGCGGGTGGTCGTGGAGGTCGTTCGCCAGGCCGATGTAGTCCAGAAACAGCTCGCGCGCGAAGGGCACGGTCGCAGTGGTGTGGTAGAGGTATAGATCCTCGTCCTTGCGGTAGTTGGTGCGCAGGCGGACAACGTCGCGCTCGGTGCTGATGACGGAGATGAGCGTGAACTGGCGGAAGAATCCGCGAATGGCGGAGTAGCTCTGGCCAACCTGCTTGCGGGCTTCGATGGAGAACGGGACGTGAACGCCGTTGCCAAAGTCGAAGCTGAGGATGGTGTGGGCGATCCAGGGCGAGCCCCAGTAGTCGAGAAATAGATCGAGGCCGCGAATGTCATTCAGGTTGACCTGTTTTGTCTCCCACTGGCAGGTGTAGTCGAATTCGGCGCGATAGTAGCAGTTGCGCAGGTTGTGAATCGTCACAAGGTTTCCCTGGACCTCGGCGTAAGCCGTGCGCGAGACGTCCGCCTGCCAGTTTTCGTTGTTGGAGGGCTTGAGCGAAAACCACCAGAGCATGACGATCACCGAGCAGGCAAACAAGGCGAGGATGCGTCTCCAGAAAGTCTTGATCAACACGAAGACTGCGACCAGGGCAAGCAGATAGACGATGATGCAGGGGATTCGAAGCCACGCGATGCGCACGTCGAAGTGCAGCGCGGCGACAGCCCAGAGCTCGAAGACCAGCAGGACCGCGTAGATGAGCAGCTGTCCGCAGATGCGGAAGAATTTACGTAACTGTGATGGTTCCGTATCTGTAGCGTGCATCGGCGATTCAGCAATTCGCGATGCCTGATGCTACTACAGGAAAGAAATGCAAGGGGGATTCAGACGAGAGGCCGAATACAGGCGACGGAGAAGTCCGATCATCGAACATGCGGGAGCGTTCGGCTATATTGGTCAGGCAACCAAAATCAGCGCAAAGTCATCGCGATCATTATCCCCTGACAGTCGTGACCCGGTAATGACTCCGAATCTTCAGAACGGGATGGATCCCTATGAGTTCATCCTGAAGTACATCGACAGTGTTCCGCATCTGGAGGCGCTTATGCTTCTCTGGAACAGCCGTCCTGTCGGATGGACGCGCGACGAAGTTGCATCCCGTCTTTACGTCCCAAAGGAGAAAGTGGGCGACCTGCTGCGGGACCTGGTGCGCCTGCAATTCATAACCGAATCGCAGGGCTCGCCGCCCAAGTACTCCTACTCCATGGGTTCAAGCGAAAAGGACGAGATGATGCGGCAGGTGGATGAGGCTTATCGCCGCGATCTGGTAAGAATTTCAACGATGATTCATGCCAAGGCATCTTCTCCAGTGCGCGAGTTCGCACGGGCCTTTCGCTTCAAAAAGGAGCCGGAGGAATGACACCCGCTCTTTACATTCTTACCTGCCTCACAACGCTGCTCTGCGCAATCCTGCTGCTGCGCGCCTTCGTCAAGGTACGCAGGCGGCTCCTGCTGTGGAGCGGATTGTGCTTCGCTGGACTGACGGTTTCTAACCTGCTGGTGGTGGCCGACCTGTTGCTGTTTCCGCAGACGGACCTGTTCACTTACCGGCTGGCTTCCGCAGCGCTTGCCATGGGGCTCCTGCTCTACGGACTCATCTGGGAGAGCCAATGACGCCGATGACCCATCCCATGGCGGATGTTTTTCTGCTGGGGTTTATCGTAGCCGCGTCGCTGGTGGCGGCGCTGTTTTTCCTGCGGTTCTGGCGCGATACCCAGGACACGTTGTTCCTGGCCTTTGCGGTGTTCTTCATCGTTCAGGGCGGGACCTCTATGTTCGTCCTGAGCCTGTCACATCCGAATGAGGGGAGCGCCCTGGTGTTTCTGCTGCGGCTGGGATCAGTTCTGTCGGTGCTCGCGGCAATTCTCTGGAAGAACTTTGGAAGGCAATAGCGCGGCTCACACGGATTCTTGAGTCTTCCGGACGTGCACGATCGTGGTATTCTCCCGTTTCCCGTGATTTTTCAGGAGGTAACCCCAACTAAATGCGTACGCGAGTACTCCGTCCACTCACCTGTCTGCTGCTGGCGGCGGCCATTCCCGTCTTTGCGGCTGACAAATCCGACAAGAAAACAAAAGCGCCTGAAGCGGACGTTCCGGCATGGGAGCAGCCCCAGCCCGCGGTCGAGAACATCGACTACGGCATGTATGCGCGCATTCGCGAAGAAGGCCTGCAGCACTCCCACATCATGGAGTATGGTTCCGCGCTGGCCGATGCCATCGGACCGAGACTGACCGGCTCTCCGAACCTGGCGAAGGCCAACGCATGGACGCGCGACCAGCTCACCGCGATGGGCTGCGTGAATGCTCATCTCGACGACTGGGGCGAGTTCGGAATGGGGTGGCAGCAGCTCAACACCTGGGTGCGGATGACCTCGCCGGACACGGCTGTATTCATCGCCCAGGCGACGCCGTGGTCCCCGGCGACAAACGGGCCGGTGAGCGGAGACGCGGTATGGGTGAACATCCAGGATGACAAGGATTTCGAACAGTACAAGGGCAAGCTGGCGGGCAAGATTGTGCTGCTGGGCGAGATGCGCGAGGTGCCTCCCGTCGACAAGGCGCTGTTTGAGCGCTACACCGACAAGGAGCTTGAGGAACTGGCGGAATATCCGGTGAGCGACCGCGCCGGGGCAGACATGCAGGCGCGGCTGCGCGCCTATATGCAGCGCTATCGCATGGTCGACAAAATTGCCCAGTTCCTGGCCGATGAGAAAGCGGCGGCAGTGATCCGGCCCAGCCGCGACGCGAAGAATGGCGGCGGGTCCGGCGGGACGATTTTCGACGACAACGGCGCGGCGCTGGGGCGCACCCCTTATAAGCGGGAGTCGGCAGTCAAAATTCCGGTGGTGGTGATGGCCATCGAGAGCTATGGCCGCGTCTACCGGCTGCTGCAGGCGGATGTTCCGGTAACGATTGAGATGGATGTGGAGACGAAGTTCACCGGGGATCACGAGCATGGATACGACACCATCGCCGAGATTCCCGGGACCGATCCTAACCTGAAAGATCAGGTGGTGATGGTAGGTGGCCACCTCGACAGCTGGATCGCCGGTACCGGCGCGACCGACAACGGGGCGGGAACGATCGTGGCCATGGAGGTGATGCGCATCCTGAAAGCGCTCAACGTCCAGCCGCGCCGAACGATCCGCATTGCACTGTGGACGGGCGAGGAGCAGGGGCTCTTCGGATCACGCGGATACGTGAAGGAGCACTTCGGCTACGCGGCTCCGTTGACGACACCCGACCAGCAGGCTCTGCCGGAGTTTATGCGCGCGACCGGTCCGCTGGACCTGAAGCCGGAACAGAAACTGATTTCCGGATACTTCAACGTGGACAACGGGTCGGGCAAAATTCGCGGCATCTATACCCAGGAAAACGCAGCGGTTGTGCCGATTTTCCAGCAATGGATGGCTCCGTTGAAGGATCTCGGCGTAACCACAATCACCATGCGGAATACGGGCGGAACCGATCACCTGTCGTTCGACGCGGTCGGGATTCCGGGCTTCCAGTTCATCCAGGATCCTCTGGATTATGAGAGCCGCACCCACCACTCCAACCAGGACGTTTACGAGCGGCTGCAGCCGGGCGATCTGAAGCAGGCGGCGGTGGTCGAGGCGATCTTCGTCTACGACACGGCCATGCGCGACCAGATGCTGCCGCGCAAGCCGCTGCCGCATCCGGAACTGCGCCAGCAGCAGACCAAGCCCCTGCCCGGAGTCTTCCCGGGAGCGGTGGAACCGGCGAAGTAGCTCAGCAAGAAAAGCGAATCCCGGGGCGGGCGGAGGAGACTCCGTCCGCCCTTTTCTTTTTGGCAAATGGACCCGAAGGCGGCTCTTCGCCACCGAGCAGATATCCCCTGAATGTTGCAGATCTTTTGATGAAAATTCCACGCCAGCCGGCATCTCCCCCGCTTACACTGTCATCAATTATTTTTATCTGGCCGATAAGAATTAGTTGGACACATGCGGGTGAACGGGGTGAGACTCTTCGATGTGAAATTGCGTTGGTGCTGGACTGGATTTGCAACCAGGGTCAACATTGTCTCTTTACTGCTGGTGTTTCCCGTTCTGGTCGCCCCTCGGGGAGCGGCAGCACAAGGCTCGAACGAGATCGAGACCGCAGTGGTGTTCTACGCCGATCCCGGAGTCGAGGCTTCGGTGTGGCCGTCCCTGGTGGATGCCTTCCACAATGAGGTAGTTCGAGAGGCAAGCGATTATCCGCTGCCCACGGATGTGGAGGCGATTCGCGGCAGCAGCGTGGCTGAGGGGCAGGAGTTTGGAAAGTTAATCGAGGTGCATCTGATCGGGCGCTGTGATGTGGTGGAGCAGGCGGAGCGTTCAGTGACGCGCGGGCCCCTGGGATGGGTGCTCGATGTATCCGGTGAGATCCAGCCGTTTGTGTACATCAGCTGTGACCGGGTCGCGCAGTTCCTGAATCCCACCACCCTTGGCATGAACGACGACCAGCGGAGAGAGGCCATGGCGCGGGCCATCTCACGCATTGCCATTCACGAGTGGATTCACATCGACGCGCAAAGCGCACGGCATGCGAGCCACGGCATACGTCAGGCTGAACTCTCCGGCGAGGAACTCACGGGTGGACCGGCGGGCGGCCGCTGATACGATGTCCCGGGAAGTTTTCGATTTTGTGAACCGGTAGCAGCGACGTCGGAATGGCAGCGAATCCCACCTCCAGGCTGATCCGTGCAGCGCGCGAGACAGCGCTGCAGGAACCGTGAGATTCGCGGCGGAGCCGGAACAAATCCGCGCTATAATCCTCGGCACACGAGGGTTACAGGCATGGACAGATCGCCGGCCCCCCACCCCGATCATTCGATCAGTCAACTACTCGTCGAAGTGAGCCACGGAAACCGGCAGGCCGAGTCCGAGCTGTTGGCCCAGGTTTACGGCGAACTGCGACGTCTGGCCCGCAAATACATGCGAGCCGAGCGGGCGAACCATACCCTGCAACCGACGGCTCTGGTCAACGAAGCCTACATGCGGCTGATGAACGAGCCGGGAGTGTCATGGCAGAACCGCGCGCATTTCTTCGCCACGGCGGCGCACCTGATGCATCACATCCTCGTGGATCACGCGCGGGCGCGCAAGGCGGCCAAGCGCGGAGGGATCCAGCACCAGGTGACGCTCGACGAGCGGCTGGTTTCAACAGAGGACAACTCGGTCGATGTACTGGCGCTGCACGAGGCTCTGGAGGCTCTGGCGAAGCTCGATGAGCGGCAAGCCCGCGTGGTGGAGCTGCATTTCTTCGGAGGGATGACCTTCGCGGAGATCGCTCACGTTCTTGATGCCTCCGACCGGACAGTGAAACGCGACTGGGAGATGGCGCGCGCATGGCTAAAGCTCCAAATGTCGAAAAATCCGTGACCCCGGAGTTTTGGGAAACGCCTGAAGGGTGGGAGCGACTGAAGCCGCTGTTCGGCGGCGCCATGCAGCAGTCGCCAGAACAGCGTGCCCAGTACATCGATGAGGTCTGCGGGGATGACCTTGAACTGCGGGACGCGCTGTTCCGCCTATTGCGTGCCAACCAGGACTCGATCAGTAAGGGTGATGGGCCGCTTGTGGATTTTCACAGCCTGTTCTCTTCGGCAAAGCCCGCGTTTGCAGAAGCCGAGCTGGTTTCAAACCAATTCAGAATCGTTCGCCTGATCGGAAGCGGCGGCATGGGAGATGTGTACGAGGCTATCGATCTGGAACTAGGCCACCGCATCGCGCTGAAGACAATCCGTCCGGAGATCGCGAGCAATCCCCGGACGCTGGCGCACTTCAAGAAGGAAGTGCTGCTGGCGCAAAGAATCAGCGGGCCGCATGTCTGCCGCATTCATGCCTTTCATCCCCCGACAGATTCCGCAGAGCGGACGGCATTCCTGACGATGGAGTATCTCGAAGGCGTAACACTCGCGGACAAGATTCGCGAGTCGGGACCGCTGCCTTGGCGCGAGGTGAAAACTATCGCGCTCGAGATCTGCGAAGGGCTGCGGGTGATGCACGAGGCAGGAATCATTCACCGCGACCTGAAGAGCCGGAACGTCATGCTCGCGAACCGCAATGGGACGGTTAGTGCCGTGGTCATGGACTTCGGGCTGGCGCATGAGGTGAGAAGCGCAACGTCGGAGACGGAGACCGACGTATCGACAGAACAAGGTGTGGCCGGCACCATCGACTACATGGCCCCGGAGCAGTTTGCCGGCGATCCGCTGACCCCGGCTGCGGACATCTTCGCCCTCGGCGTGGTGATGTATGAACTGGCTACCGGCAGGCATCCCTTCCCGTCAGGCACGATTCTCCAGGCCGCCATCCGAAGAGGCCAGCGCCCACCCGTTCCGTCGTCTATTCAGAAAGGCCTGCCGCACCGCTGCGACGAGATCGTCTGCCGCTGTCTCGAGTTCGACCCGAAGAAGCGATATAGGTCGGTAAACGAGGTGGCGGAAGCGCTGAAGAGCAGTCCTGTTTCTGTTTCCAGGCTGCGCGAAGAAATTGCACCGGTTCCGAGGAGGCGGCTGGTAGGGATGGCTGTTCTCATCGTTGTCGTGATCGGCTCGGGGATTGGTTACATCGTGTATCGGTCTAGCCGCTATCATCCACCCCCTCTCGATGCGAAGACATGGTACGACCGGGGGCTCGCCGCCTTGCGCGAAGGAACCTATCTTCAGGCTATTGGGGACCTGCGAATGGCAGTCCAGCATTACAAAAAGTATCTGCTGGCGCACGCCCGTCTGGCCGAGGCCTGGCAGGAACTCGATTACACAGGTCCTGCTCAGAAAGAAATGCTTTCTGCTTCGGTTCCGGATGATGAGGGCACCCTGCCTGACCTGGACCGCGAGTATATTGAGGCGGTTCGCACCACACTGACGCAGGATTTCCCTGGAGCGGTCGAGCGATATAAGGACATTTTGCATAACCTCCCCGATGACCAGAGGGCATACGGCTATCTCGACCTCGGCAGAGCATACGAAAAAATTGGCGACCTTAAGGACGCAGTGCAAAGTTACGAACACGCGGCCAGCTTGACCCCGGAGAATCCGGCTCCCTTTGTGCATCTGGGCATTTTGAAGAGTCGGCAGATGGATAAGGAGGGAGGAGAAGCCGCATTCCAGAAGGCCGATTTGCTCTACGCGGCCGAAAGCAACTGGGAGGGGCGCGCAGAAGTGGCGTATCAGCGAGGATACGCTGCAAATGTGCGCGGTGATTCGGCACAGGCGAGGTCGTTTCTCGAGACTTCCCGCCAAATCGCCCGAGACAATGGTAACTTTCAGCTTCAGGTGCGCACCCTCGCACAGATGAGTGGTGCTGAAGACGATGCGGGCAATGATGACAAGGCTATCGACCGCGCAAACGAAGAGATCCAACTTGCCCGCGAGAACGAGATTGAGTATTGGGCTACGGACGGGCTGAATCGACTCGGTACTGCCTATTTTGGCAAGGAAGATTTCGCCGACGCGGAACGATCGTTCCAGCAGGCACGGAGCCTCGCGAATAAGAATCAGCACCCCAAGCTGGAGGCAAATGCTGAGTTTGGCCTGGCCAGCATTCGCGATCAGCAAGGAAGATGGGATGAGTCGATTCCTCTCGCTCGCGAGGCGCTTAAATATTACGAGAGCTTCGCCTTTATGAGCCTGGCCGCGGGGGCGTCTGAACTGATTATTCGGGGAGAAGAAGGCAAGGGCGACACAACTCAGGCCTTGCAGTCCGCGAATGAGTCGCTCCAGATTGCTCGGAGGTGGAATGACCCCGCATCGATTGAGATTGCGGAAGAATCGGTCGGAAGGATTCTTCTTGGTCTGGAGAAATTTCCCGACGCATTGACTCACTTCGAGGAAGCGCTCAAAGCCAGCCGTTTGATCAGTCTGAACGTAGCCTATCAGGAGGTGCATTGCGCCGATGTCCTCTGGCGGCTTGGGCGTTACAGTGAGGCGGAGGAGATGCTCGAATCAATCCCAGCGCCGTCGGCGGCGAGATCAGATATTGCTTCTAGTTCAGAGACTATCCATGCCCAAATGCGGCTCAGCCAGCGGCGCTATCCTGAAGCCCTGAGCTTGTCGCGCCACGCCCTAGCCAGCTTTCGCGACATGCCAGCGAGGCAGATTGCCGAATTGGAGCGAGTTGCGACAATGTCCGAAGCGGAGCTGGGACAGATAAGACAAGCCCAAAGAGACGCCCAACAGTTGCTTTCCCTCGCTCGTCAGCAATCAGATGAGGAATTGGTTGCGGAAGCGAGCATGGCGCTGGCCGCTGTAGATCTTCAAGCACATGTCCCTGATCAAGCTTTACAGATGGCTGAGGCGGCTGACCGGTATTTCTCCCGTAAAGGGCAGAAAGAATCTGAATGGTTGAGCCTTTACTATGTAGCTAAAGCATGCAAGGCTTCGGGAAATACTGCAGATTCCTTGGCAAGTGCGAAAAAGTCTCTTGACATAGTTACGGGGTTCGAGCAGACTTGGAGTCCCCCAACATTTCACCTATACGCTACGCGGCCCGATCATCAAGTCATCCTTCTGGAATTAGCCAAGTTACGATCAGCTTGACAGGGGCATTATCAGATGAGTAACTCAAGAAAAGTTACGATCTTTGCGGCAAGCATTTTGAGCTTCCTGGCCGTGTTTGGACTCGGATGTAAACGGACGCCACCAGAAGAATCAGTGAATGATGCGGCCCTAAAAGGAGCGGAGAACGCGCTTAAGGTAAAAGTTGATAACGACCCCGCTTTGAGGGATATTCGTCCGGTCCTTCCGGTTGTCTTGCAGGCAATTAACGAAAAATGTCTGAACGATGCCACGTTCTGTGAAGACGCCGTCCCCTTTGTGAGAGATATCGCGCCAAGTACCAGCACTGTTAGTTCACCTCTGAAAGTACGCGGCGGTGCGATGACCTTCCGTAGCGAAAATCTTTGGACAACTGATTCGTCAGCGACTCCAGCACCCTGTACGCAGTTGACCCCGACCTCGATACAGTTGAAGAATGTGACCGCGGTACCAGTCACATCACCACCTACGGTGGAACAAATACAGCTAAGCCTCGCTGGATCATGGCAAATAGATTTATTTGGTCGCAAACCTGATGGGACCGAAGGCCCGAACGGAATTAGAATCGTTGCAGAAACAAATTGCGGCGGGAAAAGCGGCGTATCTTTGACTGGGGAGTCTGGCCCCGGTCAATTTTATCCGTTTAAGGACGGACAATCGGACGAAGATGGAGTTACCTTCATCAAACGATATATGGATCCAACTTGCTCACAGTCACCCCAACCGAGTGGTGATAAAGATATCTGCGAACATATCTCCAAAATCTATATCAATACCTCCCCTACAACAACGCCAAAAAGCAATCCCGCGCATGTATATCATTGCCTGAACGGGGAGTGTGTAATCGGCATAGGATCCTCATAGTAGTCGGGCGTGTTCGGACTCAGGGCACGGCCTAGGTCGTGCTAAGGATTTTAGCGGTTTGCGAGACCTCGATTGGCGAGAGGACTTGTCGGATTTTGGAGATCTCAGTGAAATCTGGCTAACTCTCCCAAGTGGGCAAGCGGCGATTGTGACTTTCAGGGAGACAAAACCCGGAGACTTTCGTCTCCGGTTAGTTATTGACGACTCGGTTATTTTCAGTTACTTCACAGCTACAAACACCTGGCTTGCGTTGTGCAGTGCGGCCTGCTGCATGCGTGCGTGCTTTTCGGACTTCGTCGGAGGCAGGCTGGCATTGATCGACGCCGAGGCGCAGAGAATCTCGCTGAGGAAGTACTGGTTGCCATACTTATCGAAGACCAGCGTGCTGTTGCGGGATTCGTGGCTGTCATAGGTGGTCGTGGTCAACATCGCGACGTGCTTGTCGCGGTTCTGAACCTCGATCGTGCCCGTCGATGGCGACCATATCTCATAGGTTCCGGCGGGGAGCAGTTTGTCACCTACGGTGAAGTCGAAGGGCACGGTCGCGCGTACGGCGTGACCCTGCGCCATGGCTCCTGTCCCTGGGACAAGGGCCGCGGTGATGAGAACTGCAAGGGTAAAAAGCGCGGTCAATGTAATTCGCTTCATGACAAGTCTCCTTAGTTGAAGGCGGTTGGTATTGCCTTCATCTTGTAAAGCGGAGACAGGTTCGGATTTGTGCCAGTGGGCTCGTCAAATTTTCGTCTAATTCGCAGCTACACCGACACCTAACGCTTTGTTGGCTGGAGATAGCGGACGATGACTAGTTCAGGTGCCAGATGGCGATATTCAAATAGCCGGCGAATGTCACCCAGGCCAGATAGGGAACCATGAGCCACGCGGCGGTGGTGCTCATCTTTTTGAAGGTGAGGAGGGTGAGCAGGATGGCGGCCCAGAGCGCGGCCAGGTCAACGAAAGCGGTAAGGATCTGGTGGGTGCCGAAGAAGATCCACGTCCAGAGAAGGTTCAGGCCAAGCTGTACCAGAAAGAGCCGCAGGCCGCGTCGGCGGCAGGTGCTGGGGCGCGTCTTCCAGACGATCCACGCGGCCACTGCCATGAGCGTGTAAAGAATGGTCCACACGGGACCGAAGACCTGATTCGGCGGATTGAACGGCGGTTTGACCAGCCCCGCGTACCAGGTGGGAATTGCGCGGGCGGCGAAGATGGAACCAACGATGCCGGCTGCGAAACACAGCGCCAGCCAGCCGATGAGCGCCAGCGTGGGATGAGGTCTTGGCTCGCTTGCTGTTGCCATCTGGCTCCTCGTCAAATTAGATGCGGAGCAGGTGCGCTCGACGCAATTCTCCTAAGACCATATCCTGAAGAGAAGCAAACAGTCTCAACAAGATTGCGGAAGTTGATTCGACTTTATGAGTAATTCCGATCGTTCGATCCAGGTGAAGCTGCCCGACGGCACGGTGAAGGAATTTGCCGCGGGTGTAACCCCCTTCCAGGTAGCAGAGTCGATTTCGCCGCGCCTCGCGGCGGCCGCGGTGGTGGCCCGCATCCAACCGGCGCGGGACGGGCACAGCGCGGCCTCCACAACCGAAGAAACTGCGATGTATGCGACAGAGGATCCGCACGCGGAGCGGCTGGTGGACCTGAGCGCGCCGCTCCAGGAAGATGTCTCTCTGCAGTTGCTGACCGAGAAGAACCCGGACGCACTGCCCGTGGTACGCCACTCTGCCGCGCACGTGCTGGCGACGGCGGTGCTGGAGCTATTTCCGGAGACCAAGCTGGGGCATGGTCCGGCGACGGAATCGGGATTCTTTTACGACTTTTACCGGCCGACTGCGTTTACGCCCGAGGACCTGAAGGCGATTGAAGCGAAGATGGCGGAAGTGGTCGCGCGCGATGAGAAGTTCGTTCGCGAATGGGAGCCGCGCGAGCAGGGGCTGGCGCACTTCAGGGCGGAGAACGACTTCATGAAGGTTCACTTCGTCGAGCGCTTCACGCGCGATGGAGAGGCAATCTCGCTCTATCGCAACGGCGCTTTCGTGGATTTCTGCCGCGGACCGCATGTGCCTTCGACGGGACGGGTGAAGGCCTTCAAGGTGATGAGCATGTCGGGCGCATACTGGCTGGGCGACGAGAAGAATCCGCAGCTGCAGCGCATTTACGGCACGGCATTTTTCTCCAGGAAGGACCTCGACGATTATCTCGAGCGGATCGAGGAGGCGAAACGGCGGGACCATCGCGTGCTGGGCAAGCAGCTTGAGCTGTTTACAGTAAGCGAAGACGTAGGGTCCGGTTTGCCATTGTGGCTTCCGAAGGGCGCGACCATCCGGAGGATTCTCGAAGAGTACATTCTGGAGCGGGAGCGCGAGGTCGGATATCAGCACGTATACACGCCGAGCCTGGCGAAGGTGGACCTCTATATTCGGTCGGGGCACTGGGCGCACTACCACGAGGATATGTTTCCCCCGATGGACCTCGAGACCGAGCAGATGGTGCTCAGGCCGATGAATTGCCCGCACCACATTCTCGTCTACGAGTCGAAGCCGCGCAGTTATCGGGAACTGCCCGTCAAGCTGGCTGAGTTGGGAACGATGTATCGCTATGAGCGATCGGGAGTGTTGAGCGGGCTGAGCCGTGTCCGCTGCATGACGCTCAACGATGCGCACATTTTCTGCACGCCTGAGCAGATCAAGGAAGAATTCTCGAAGGTGATGCAGCTGGTCGAGCGGGCGTATCGCGATCTGGGCATTACGAACTACAGCTATCGGCTGTCGCTGCGCGATCCGGCGAACAAGGAAAAGTACGTCGACAACGACGAGATGTGGGCGCTCGGCGAACGCGTGCTGCGCGAAGCGCTCGATGGGCTGGGGCTGCCTTACAAGGAGGGCCGCGGGGAAGCGGCGTTTTACGGGCCGAAGCTCGATATTCAGCTGGCCGATGTGATGGGACACGAGGAGACTTACTCGACGATCCAGGTGGACTTTCACCTGCCCAACCAGTTCGACCTGCATTACACGGGGGCCGATGGAAAGCTGCACCGGCCGGTGATGATTCACCGCGCTATCGTCAGCACGATGGAGCGGATGGTTGCCTATCTGATCGAGCACTACGCGGGAGCGTTTCCGCTGTGGCTGGCTCCGGTGCAGGTGGGGCTGGTGCCGATCAGCGAACGGCACCAGGCATACGCGGAAAAAGTTCAGCGGGAGTTACAAACTGGCGGTTTGCGCGTGGAGCTGGACAGCCGCAACGAGAAGATGAACGCAAAGATCCGCGACTTCACGATGCAGAAGGTCCCGTATGTGCTGGTCATGGGCGACAAGGAAGCCGAGGCGAACGCCGTGAGCGTGCGCACGCGAGGCAAGGGCGACCAGGGTTCGATGCCGCTCGCGGATTTCCTGGCGAGGGCGCGGTCGATGGTGACTGAAAAGTCGATGGAGCTGTAAAGAGAGAGGCAGAATTTCGACCCTGTCCCAAAATGGGGCAGGCGCATACCCAAAGTTTGGGTGATGGGTACCGGCGTGGTATCGCGCGGTGGGGTGCCTGTCGTTATGATCGGCAAAGCAGCGGAGAACTTTAGACCTCGAGAGCCGTGGGTCAAAAGCGAGGATTTATGACACCAGATTTCATGCGGGAGCCCATACAGGTGAGTCCGCGCTTCCGTTCGGCCATCGAGGCCAGAATCCTGGAACTGGAGCGCGACGCCGCTCGGGACGAACGGGCACTGGACAAGCTGACCAATCCGGAACACCGCCGGCGGCACCAGATGCTGGTGGACAAACAGCTCGATAAAGCCTTCCGTCTCCGCGAGATGCTGGCCCAGGTCTGCGCCCGTTCGGCAGCCGGGCGACGGCAACGCGTGGCCTGATGGAACCTTTTTGACAGCACTTCCGTATGTCGCTGCCATGAAGATGAAGATGGCCCTGGCAGCGGGAAGTCTGGCTGCCCTTTCCATACTGCCAGGCCTGGCGCAGGATGCCGACCACTCTTGGTCAAAGAATTATCCGGTAACCGGAAAGCCGACGCTCAACCTTGAGACCGGCGATGCGGGAGTGCAGATCTCCTCGTGCGGAAGCTGCCGCGAAGTCCGCATTCATATAGAAACCGTGGGAATCAAGCTCAGCGAGTACCGTCTGGAAGAGAGCCAGACTGGGGATCAGGTTCATTTTCTATTCAAGGAAAAACCGCAGATCGGGGTGTTCCACGTCAACTGGCACAAGTCGTCAACAAAGGTGACGGTGGAAACGCCCGCGGACCTGACTCTCGAGGCGAGGACTTCCGACGGCGCCCTTCAACTCGCCGGACTCAATGGCGACCTGGGCCTCACGACCAGTGATGGCGACGTCACGGTCGATCATGTGTCCGGCAAGCTGCGAGTGAAATCGAGTGACGGGCACGTGAACATCACCAACTCCACCGGCGCGATTGAGGCGCGGACCAGCGACGGCAGCCTCACCGTCGACGAAACCTTCAATGCGCTGATGCTGCACACCAGCGACGGCCATCTGGAAGTGAGCCTGAGGGAAGGCACCAAGTTGTCCGAAGCGTCGTCCATCCAAGCGTCGGACGGCCCGGTGACGGTTCGCGTACCGCAGGGCTTTGCGGCCGATCTCGACGTCCACACCAGCGACGGTCACGTGGACTGCACTCTTCCCATCACCATGGACCACTACGAGAGCAAGGGCGGAGACGGCCACCAGCTGCATGGCAAGCTGAACGGCGGCGGAACTCCGCTGTCCATTCACACCAGCGACGGAAGCGTGAAGATCGAACAGATCTGAGGCGGGCTTAATCTCAGGGCGCGATCAGGCTCGATCCCTGTCTGTGACTGCTTACACCATGCCAGCGGGTCCGGCTGTCTGCGCACGTCCGAATCCTGCTTTGAGGATGCCGGCGATGGTCATCGCACAGGTCAGCAGCCAGACAAAACTGATGATCATCAACAGTCCGACACGGTGATACAGAATCGAGTCGGTCGCATGCAGCGAGATGACCTCCGTCATCCAGCAGCCCATCGACAGCAGGGTTCCTTGAATCGCCAGAGCCGCGCCTGGTGAGGACCGGAACCGTCGCCGTGCGGCTGCCATCGCGGCGGCCAAAGCTGCCGCCAGAGTCGCGAGCACGATGATCTGCGGCCAGTGGCGCTGCTCATACCAGTGATGAGACTCCGCCTGGCTGCGCAGCCAGGCGTAGAGCCTCCATCTCCAGTCGAAGCCGATATCCAGCAGCAACACCGCCTGGATCAGCCCGAGGACAACCGCAAGACGCGAGATGCGCGGATTCACGGTCTTGACCGCAGTCACCCCGCAAGCGACGGACGCAAGAAGGTAAGTGGCCATTCCGCCGGCCTTTACTGGATTGAGCCACTCAGCCGCCGTTCGTATGTCCATAAGCCATTCCCTTATAGTAGGTTTACTGAACGAGGGCCCAAAGTGATTCTCCCCCCTTTGCTGGCGTTTCTCGCGTGGATACCGGTGTCGCTTGTCCTCTTCAGGCGATATCCCATTCGTGTTGCCATTCTCATGAATTTTCTTGGCGGCTGGGCGCTGCTGCCCATAGCCAGGTTCTCGGGGGAGCCTTCGCCGTTCTGGATACTCGGCAACGGGCTGCATACCGAGTACTTTCTTACCAAAGCCACCGTCACCGGCCTGAGCGGGCTTCTCGGTGTGCTGCTCTTCGACCGGCAGATCTTCCGCAGCTTCAGGCTTACCTTCTGGGACCTTCCCATGCTGATGTGGTGCATCGTCCCGCTGCTCTCCGGCATTGCCAATCCTGATTTTTTCGGCGAGGCCCTCGTCGGCGAGATTTATCAGCTGCTTGCCTGGGGCGTGTCCTGGGTGCTGGGCCGGCTCTACTTTTCCGACACCGCATCGCTGCGCCTTGCGGCCAAAGCCTTCGTTATCGCCGGACTGCTCTACGTCCCCATCTGCCTCTTCGAGGTCTTCGCCGGCCCGCAGATCTATGCCCATCTCTATGGATACCAGCCTTATCGCTGGGTGAGAACTCAGCGCTACCTCGGATACCGCCCAATCGGCCTGCTCGAAACCGGCACGCAACTCGGCATCTGGATGGCGACCTCGGCGCTGATCGCCGTGTGGCTATGGCTTCGCCGCAGCGTAGACCGCATTCTCGGCATTCCCACAGTTTGGACGGCCGTCATACTGTGCGGCGCGACCTTGCTCTGCCAATCCGGCGGCTCCATCGTTCTGCTGGTCGCGCTGCTTCCCTTTGTCTTCGTTAGCCGCCGGTATTTTCCTCGCGTAACCGCCATCCTGCTGGTCATGGGGATTCTCCTCTTCGCCGGGCTGCGCCTGACCAATGCTGTCTCGGTGCGCACGCTGATGCGGCGCAACCACACGGTTCATGCGGCGACTGAGTTTCTCAAACGAATCCACCGCGGCTCGCTCGCACTGCGCCTGGAGCACGACGAGCGCACCGTCGATCTGGCGCTCGAGGAGCCCATCTTGGGTTCCGGCCAATGGGACTGGTGGCGGAATACCGGACTGCGGCCGTCCGGACTGTGGCTGCTCGCCTTCGGCATGTACGGGCTCTTCGGCCTGATCGCGCTTGAGGCCCTTCAACTGATACCTGTCGTCCGCGTGGTCTGGTTTCCCCTGGCCCGCTCCGACATAGAAGACCTCAACCTTCGCCATGCATTTGTGGCTGTCATCCTCATGACTGCCATCGACAATCTGCTGAACAATGCGATGATCCTGCCGCTGCTGCTGGTCATGGGAGGCATGAGCACGTGGGAGGCCGCCACCAGCGCCGTGCACGTGGACATACAATCTCCCGACGAGGACGACTTTTATGGGCGAGATGCTCTCGAGGCAGGCGACGACCACCGTTTGACGGAGGGCCCGAACGACGACGTCATCGAAAGATCGGTGTCATTCGTGGATGCGAATGAAGCGGCTGCCCGCAAGCGTTAAGCCCGCTGCTGCCTGATCATCGAAGGAGAGATTTCAGGCTCCGGCCCGGATCGGGGCCGTGCCTCCACACGAGGCTTCGCCCTCGCGAAGCACGCGTTCCAGCATCTTGCCGAACTTGGGCAGGTGAGGCTCGCGAAACATCGACTCGTGATCGCCCGGAGCGAACTCGACGACTACGCCGTCCTTCGCGACCGTGTTCCAGCCCAGTGACGGCTCGGTGCCTGAGATCTGTACCACGTCCGAGGCGCGGAAGAGCACGATCTTGCCGGGATAGGACTGCAGCGCAGTCGGCCGCAGGTCGTCCGCTCCAAGACGCTCCAGGTGTTCGCGCACCGACTTCGGAAAGATGAATCCCAGCTTTTGCTGCGTCCAGCGAAACGCTGTACGGCGCCATACGGAAGAGGCCTCAACGATGTCGTCCCAGCGGTGCACGGACTGCGCGGAGAGGTAACGCACTCGCTCCGGCCAGTCGAGCTCGCGCATGCGGTCGGAGTGAAATCTGGTGAAGCTGAGCAGTCTGGCCTTGAAGAGGCTGCCTCCGGTTTCGATGCGTGGCTTGTAGCCAGGCCGCTCCGCATCGAACAGCGCAACCATGGCAACGATTCGCCCCTGGTCGCGCAGAATTCGCGCCACCTCGACAGTCAGCGAGCCGGCGAGACACCACCCCGCGAGGCTGAGCGGTCCCTGCGGGTAAATTCGGCTTATCTCCTGAGCGTAAATGGCGGCCCGCTGCTCGAGCGAGCCCAAGGGCTTGTTGTCGTCCAGTTCGCGGACTCCGAAGATGGGCCTGTCTTCCTCGATCGCCTTGTTCAATGCCTCATAAATCAAATAGGAGTGAATGACGAACAGGGGCGCGGCTCTGCCCTCCTTCCGGATAGGCACGACAATCGGCAGCGGTTTGTCATTCTGGATGATCTGTGCCAGGCTCCGCACAGTTGGTGCATCGAAAAGAAGGCTGATCGGCAATTTCTGCCCAAGCGCGCGGTAAATCCGCGAGAAGAGCCTCGCGGTGAGCAGCGAGTATCCTCCGTAGTCGAAAAAGCTGTCGGTGACACCGATGGAGGGTTCGCCGAGCACCTCCTGGAAGATAGCCAGCAGCCTTGACTCGATCTCGCTCGTGGGCGCCACACCCGCCGCAGTCGCCCGGATCTGGCCGGAGATGCTTTCCGGCAAGGGCAGCGAACGGCGGTCGATTTTGCCGCTCGAGGTGAGCGGCAAAGCATCCATTGTGACAATGCGCGCGGGCAGCATGTACTCGGGCAGCTGGCTGCCGGCATACTTTTTGAGATCGTTCGGCTCGACGGAATTTCCGTGCGCAAGCGTGACATACGCGACCAGCCGGGGCTCGCCCGGGACATCTTCGCGCAGAATGACCGCCGCATTCTCGATTGCGGCATGGCTGCGCAGCGCCGACTCGATCTCCGCCAACTCGATGCGGTATCCGCGCAATTTCACCTGGTGATCGAGTCTCCCCATGAACTCCAGTTCACGGTGGCTCAGGGCGCGGACGAGGTCGCCGGTACGGAAAACCATCGCG
>CAWAYO010000071.1:0-46473 GCA_963786085.1 uncultured Acidobacteriaceae bacterium | reverse complement strand
ACTACGTGCTGGTGGATTTCCTTTGCCGCGTGACCGGAGGCACGCTGGCGTGCGCGACCGAGCTATCGATGCGCGCTGGGCAACGCTGAAGGAACTGGGGCCGATCGCGTTGTTCACCGAGCAGGTGATCCGCAAGGCTTTTCAGATGGCCGGTCGGCGTCGGCGTAGAAACGGGCCGGGATACAATACTTCTCATCCCAAGTGTTTTACGGGCCGAGTGTTTTGCGGGTTCGCTCCCATCGTGTTCGTTTTCATTGGCGGCCACGCATCGAGCGGCGGAATCACGAGAACGGCAGAGTCAATTCAGCGGATCATCTAAGCGGAGCACCGTGAGCGATTCTCCCAAGGTTGTCGCCATGCCGCCGCCCCGGCCCTGCCGCACGCCACCGGGCGAGAGGAATGTCGCGCCGGCGAAGCCCTGCTGGTGGTGATCTGCTTCGTTGTCGGGCTGATTCTTTTCGCCTGCCTGCGCCCGCTGGAATTGCTGCTCACGGTGCTGCAGGTGAAGTTGAGCTTCGAGGGCATCAGCAGCCACTACAGGAATATCGACGGGTACCGGATTCATTACTTCGAAGGCGGCTCGGGGCCGCCCATCGTGCTGATTCATGGGCTGGGCAGCAGGGCCGAAGACTGGGCCAACCTGATGCCGCAGCTGGTGAAGGGCGGCAGACACATCTATGCGATCGACATGCTTGGGTATGGACGCTCGGCACGGCCCAGGGATGCCGCGTATTCCATTCCGCAGGAAGCGGGCCTCGTCGAGAAGTTCATCGCGACACAAAATCTCGCTCAGACTGATCTTGGTGGATGGTCGATGGGCGGATGGGTAGCGATTCGCGTGGCTCTCGATGAGCCGGAGCGGGTCAGGCGGCTGGCGATCTACGATAGCGCGGGACTGCGGTTCGATCTGCCGTTCAAGGCATCGCTGTTCTGGCCGGACAATCCGGCGGCGTTGACGGCGCTGAACGATCTGCTGTCTCCGGGGCGGGGTCCGCACATACCCACGCTGATGCAGCGGGACATCCTGCGCCTGGTGCGGCGCAATGGGTGGGTTATTCAGCGGAGCATGGAGTCAATGCTGACGGGTGCGGATGTGGTTGACGGCAAGCTCGGCGCGCTGAAGATGCCGGTGCTGATCGCGTGGGGCAAGCAGGATCAGCTCACACCGGTTTCGCTGGCTTATGCCTTCCACGCGCAGATACCGCAATCGGTACTGGAGATTTACGACGGGTGCGGACATCTCGCGGCACGCGAATGCAGCGACCGCGTCGGGCCGAATACGCTGGCGTTTCTGAAAGCTGATCCGCCGATGGCGGCACAGATCAAGGAAATTCCGGCGGGGAAATAGGGCGTATTCTCCGCCCTTCCACACATAAGCGCTGTTCTGCGGCAATCCGATGTGGGCGAGCACGCGATAGACGAATTGCCGCGCCATTTCTGTTGAGTCCACCGGCTTGTTGTAGAAGGCGGGGATGACGGGGAAGATGGTCGCGCCCGCGTCGGCGGCGAGGGTCATATTGCGCAGATGGATTTTGTTGAAGGGCGTCTCGCGCACGCAGAGCACCAGCGGGCGGCGCTCCTTGAGGCAGACGTCCGCGGCGCGCTCGATGAGATTCTCGGCGAGGCCGTTGGCGATTCCGGCCAGTGTGCCGGCGCTGCATGGCAGCACAATCATTCCATTGGAGGGATAGCTGCCGCTGGCGATGGGAGCGCCGATGTCGTTTTCGGAAAGCTGGCGAATCTTCTTTGATTCGCTTCCGAGGAGCTTTTCAAGGAGACGGTTGCGCCCGCTGAGTTCGAGCTCCTCGGCCACGACGCGCAGAGAATTTTCCGAGGGGATGAAGTGGACCTGCTCGATGCGCGCATCGGCCTCGAGCGCGCGGAGCAACTCCTGGCCGAAGGTGGCGCCGCTTGCTCCGGTCATCGCTACGGTAAGGTGCTGGGCGACAGTAAGGTGCATGGTCTGGTTGGGCATTTGTAACCGCTGGTGCAAAGATGATCTTCTCACTTTTGGTTATCAGCTGGATGTGGTGGTTGCGGGGGCAGGCGGTTTCTGCCACAGCCTGCGAAGAAGCCGCACGATCCATCGCGCTGCCAGGATGGCCAAAAGGATCAGAGTCGAAGCGATGGCGGCCGCAATCCACGGATGCTTCGTGGTCAGCCAGGTGATGCCGACGGCCAGCACGTCTTCGCTGGTGCTGAGAGCGATGTTGGGGAACGGCTCGGGGCTGGCGGTGACTGCGGCGCGCACCGCGGTCTTCGATCCGTGTGAGACCAGGGCGATGGCGCCACCGGCGACGGCGGCAAGAAGCTGCATCTGGGGTGAAAGCTGCGCGCTGGCCTGGTAGGCGAGCAGGGCGGCAACCGGCAGCCGGATGAAGGTGTGGAGGGCGTTCCAGATCATGTCGAATGCGGGAATTTTGTCGGCGACGAATTCGAGCGCGAACATGATGCCGCTGACGGCGATGACCCACCAATTGCCGAGAATCTCAAGGCCCGGGGGCAGCACTACGCCATGCAAACGGGCCAGGAGACCCAGGGTCAGCACGGTCGCATAGACATTGAGTCCGGCGGCGAAGCTGGAAGCAATGATGAGAGCCGCGATGTTGCTCGGGGTGAAGATAGTCACGCCGAAACTCCTTACCGTCCAAAGTGAAACACCGTAGACGCTGTCGCGGCAATGGATTCTTCGGGGAGATGGTTTATCGGGAGTTGAAATCGTTGCCCAAGGGGCCGTTTCAGAGCAGGGCGTGCGCCGTGGTTGCGGCGCACGCTGTTGGGGAACGGTTACTTCACTTTCGGTTATTGATGATTAGACCTGAGGAGCGACGGCGGGATGCCAGGCAGGCGTCATTTGCTTGTCAGAGATCATGTCTCGCGCGACGAATTCTGCGCAGTGTGAGTTGCAAATCAAGCCGGCGAGAGAGGCTAGTAACGGTTGCAGCTGGCCGGATGCTTGACGCCGTTGACGACTACCCAGCCGTTGTCGGCTCCGCGATGCGTGGAGCAGTGAACGTCGTGGACGCCGGCGGCGAATTTTCCGCCTGAAGGAAAGAATGCCTGGCCATAGGCGAAGACCGATGCGTTGACCGGAGCGGTGACGACTCCGTCGAGGTCGTCGTTGGTGATGACTTCCACGGGCCGGACGTCGCCATTGGGCATGGTGACGCGCAGCGGCAGGATCTGATGGCTGCCGTGCGGCCCTCCGCGCTGCGTGCGCGAGGAGCTGAGGGTGATGCCGCAAACCATCACGTTGTCGACGGTGCTGTGCTGGCCGGAGCTCAGCAGATCATAAAGCTTCTGATTGACCTGCGGTGTGCAGCGCGCAGGTATTGGCACGTCGCGCTGGGCGCGGGCAGAGATAGCAGAGCACGCGATGGCGACGACGATAAGGAGTTTTGTCCGTATCATCGGCTACGCCTCGTTCAGAACGCGGTTGAATATGGCGTCGACGTTACCGAGCTGGCGGTTGAGATCGAAGGTGCGGGCCAGTTTCTCGGGAGTAAGTCTGCTGGTGATTTCGGGGTCGTGGGAGACGAGATCGCGGAAGACGAGGTCATTCTGCCAGGCGTTCATGGCGTGCTTCTGGACGAGACGGTAGGCCTCTTCGCGGAGCATTCCCGCTTCGGCGAGGTCGAGCAGCAACTGTCCACTGAAGATGAGGCCGCCGGTGCTCTCGAGATTTTTGAGCATGCGCGCCGGGTAGACGAACATTGTCTCGATGAGGTTTGCGGTTTTGGCGAGCAGGTAGTCGGTGAGGATGGTCGAATCAGGGAAGATGACGCGCTCGGCGGAAGAATGCGAGATGTCGCGCTCGTGCCACAGGGCTACGTTTTCGTAGGCGGTCTGGGCATTGGAGCGAACGACGCGCGCGAGGCCGCTGATCTGCTCGCAGGTGATGGGATTGCGCTTGTGCGGCATGGCAGATGAGCCCTTCTGCTTCTCGGAGAAATACTCTTCGGCTTCGCGGACTTCGGTGCGCTGCAGGTGGCGGATCTCGGTGGCGATCTTGTCGAGCGTAGCGGTGATGATGGCCAGCGTGGAGATGTAATGCGCGTGCCGGTCGCGCTGAACGACCTGCGTTGCGACGGGAGCAGGCTTCAGTCCGAGCTTTGCGCAGATGCGCTCTTCATGTTCAGGCTTGAGATGCCCGAAGGTGCCGACGGCTCCGGAGAGCTTGCCTATGCGAATCTGCTCCGCGGCCGCGTCGAGACGAGCGAGGTTGCGTTGCATCTCGGCATACCAGTTGAGCAGCTTGAGCCCGAAGGTGGTGGGCTCGGCGTGGACGCCGTGGGTGCGGCCGATGATGGGGGTGTGCTTGAACTCGAGGGCTCGCTTGCGGAGCACTTCGATGATGCGCAGCAGGTCTTCGCGCAGGATGGCGGACGCGGCCTTGAGCTGCAGAGCCTGCGCGGTGTCGACCACGTCGGTCGAGGTGAGTCCGTAATGCAGCCAGCGCGACTCGGGCCCTACTTTTTCCGCGACGGCAGTGGTGAAGGCAATGACGTCGTGGCGAACTTCGGCCTCGATCTCGTTGATGCGCGCTACATCGATGGCTCCGCGCTCACGGATGGCCTTTGCGGCTTCTCTCGGAACGATCCCGTCTTCGGCCAGAGTTTCGCTGGCGGCGGCCTCGACCTCCAGCCACATGCGGTATTTGTTTTCGTCGCTCCAGATCTGGCCCATCTTCGGGCGGGTGTAGCGTGCAATCAATGAAGAAATCTCCCTCTTGTGACGGACTTACTATTCTATCGTTTGCGCATCTTAGAATGGTTGTTACAGAGAAAGGACCTCATGTCAGACGTCATTACAGTCGCAAGTTTTACCGAGCCGCTCGAGGCCGAGATGGCCCGGCTTCGCCTGCAGTCTGCGGGCATCGAAACATTTCTTTCCGGCGAAAACGCCCGCATCCTCGAACCCGGACTGGGCCCGCTGCAATTGCAGGTTGCTTCGGAAGATGAGGCCGACGCTCGGGCTATTCTCGCCGATCCGGGAGCGGATTTACCGGCTGGCGCGTCGGCGGCGGAGTAGAGCCGTCCGAGTGCCGAAGATTCTATCGTAATACGATATATCGTGTTACGATGGAAGTATGGATTCCATTACCGAACGGTCGTCGTCGCCATCCGCACGGAAGGGCGCGGGCGACTTTAGCCGCGCCGACTTCCAGCGTCTCGCCGAATTTCGCTTTCAGCTGCGTCGTTTTCTGCACTTCAGCAATGTGGCCGCCGAAGAGGCAGGCCTGCGGCCGCAGCAGTATCAGCTGCTGCAGTGCGTCAGCGGCATGCCGGATGAGCTTGAACCCACCATTGCGCAGGTGGCGGCGCGCATGCTGCTCAAGCACAATAGCGCTGTCGAGCTGGTGGACCGCACGATCGAGCAGGGATTTCTGCGGCGGACACCGGACCCGACGGATCACCGCCGCATTCTTCTGCGCCTGACGGCGGAGGGTGAGGGCGTGATGGCGTCGCTGGCTGCCTATCATCTCGAGGAACTGGAGCAGGCGGGGCCTGAGCTGATTCGGGCACTGCGGCGCGTGCTGCTGATGAAGGCTGAGTCGTCGCGTGGCAACGCGAGGAAGGCATCTTGAAGATGCCGGCCGAATCGAGCTCCGCCGTTCGTTCGCAGCTTCGCGACTTCAACGCGGATTCGCGCATGATCATTCTGAGTGCGCTGGCCCTGGTGTTGGGGCTGGCCGGCGCGGTGCTGGCTTATTTCCTGCTGCACCTGATTTATGCGGCGACCAACCTGTTTTACTTCCATCGCTTCGGGTGGCAGTTCGTGTCGCCGGCTGCGAATCATCTGCACTGGCTGGCGGTTTTCGTGCCGATTGTGGGTGGAATCCTGATCGGGCTGATGGCGCGTTATGGCTCGGACAAGATCCGTGGCCACGGCATGCCGGAAGCCATTGAAGCGATCCTGATTCACGGCGCGAAGGTTGACGCACGGGTAGCCTTCTTCAAGCCTCTTTCGGCGGCGATTGCCATCGGGTCGGGCGGGCCGTTCGGCGCCGAAGGTCCGATCATCATGACGGCGGGCTCGGTCGGGTCTCTCTTCGCGCAGATGTTTCGCCTGAGCGACGCTGAGCGTTCGACGCTGCTGGTGGCAGGAGCCGCGGCGGGTATGGCGGGGGTCTTCTCTACGCCGCTGGCTGCGATTCTGCTGGCTGTCGAGCTGCTGCTGTTCGAATGGCGGCCGCGCTCGCTGGTTCCGGTGGCGGTGGCGGCGACGACTGCGGGGGCACTGCGGCGGTTCTTCCTGGGGCCCGGTCCGTTATTTCCCATGCCGGCAATTGCGGGCAGCCTCGGTCCGCGCTCGGTGATAGCGGCGCTGGCGGTGGGCGTGATTGCGGGTGCACTGGCCCTGCTGCTGAGCCGCGCAGTATACGCGAGTGAAGACCTCTTCGAGAATCATCTGCCGGTTCACTGGATGTGGTGGCCGGCGATCGGCGGGCTGGTGATTGGCGTGGGTGGCCTTATCTTTCCACGGGCCCTGGGCACGGGGTATGACGTGATTGCTTCGCTGATTGGCGGCGATACGACGTGGCATCTGATTCTCGGCGTGCTTGATCGTGAAGAGCATTATCTGGTCCTTCTCCCTAGGGTCGGGAACATCGGGAGGAATTCTTGCGCCGCTGCTGATGATCGGCGGCGCGCTGGGTGCGCTGCTTACGCCGGGGCTGCCGGCGCTGGGGACCGGCGGATGGGCGCTGGTGGGCATGGCGGGTGTGCTTTCGGGCGCGATTGGCTGTCCGCTGACCGCAACGGTGCTGGCCATGGAACTGACCCACAACTACAGCCTGATTCTGCCCTTGCTTGCGGCTTCGTTCGCTGCACACGGCCTTACGGTGCTGCTGCAACGGAGGTCGATCCTGACGGAGAGACTGAGCCGCAGAGGGCATCACCTGAGCCGCGAATATTCGGTGGATCCGCTGGAAGCGATGACGGTGTCGCAGGTGATGTCGATGAGCGCGGGCGATGCTGCGGATATGTGGGCTGGAGACGCCGCAGCAGATGCACAGGTGGCGCAGCCCGACGAGACGCTGCGCTCGGTAGTTGAGCGCATGGCGGCGGCCCATGTCTTTGAAGCCTACGTGAGAGAGCCGGGGACTTCGAAGACGATGGGAAGAATCACGCTGCAGGACATGCTGCAGGCGCGCAATCGTTCATGGCAGCGGGAAAGCGTACGCGAACGTGTGCGCAGGCTGCCGTTTTCCGGTCCGGCGAATCGGCAGGCGGAAACCTCGATTGAACAGACTTCCTGATGGGCACGTTGTTATGGATTGCGGAGCGAGGTGCGGGGGACGAGGCCTAGCCGTTCGGCCATTTCTTCGTAAAGAAAGCCGCGGCCGGGGCGGTAGGGCTGCACCCATTCACCGTCGATGACGAACTGCGGGATAGCGCGCTTGCCCACGTGCCGGAGCAGTTCGGCTGCGGCGCCCGGTGTCGATTCGATGTCGACCTCGGTGTAGGAGAGGCCGTGCTTCTCCAGGAAGCGCTTTGCCTCGCGACAGTCGCGGCACCACGACGCGGAGTAGACGGTGATTTCCATCCCAAAGATCATAAATGCCAAGACCGCCCGGACGGTTGCCCCGAAAGCGTCGGTCTGGTGCTTATTCGGTGGGAGGCCCGCTTATTCGAGCCTGAAGATCACGTTGATAGTGGTTTCCACCTCGACGGGGTCTCCGTTCAGCTTGAAGGGCTCGTAGCGCGCCTGCGCGATGGCGTTCAATGCCGCGGCGGCCAGTATGGGCGGACCGCTGACCAAGCGGGCATGTTCCACCAGTCCCTGCGTGGAGATAGTCGCTTCCACCACGACGATTCCCTGGATGCGTGCCTCGCGGGCGATGGCGGGATAGACGGGCCGGATGGGTGCGATCAAGCGACCGGCTGCGATCCCGGCGGAGATGCGCACCGGGCCGGGACGGGGCTTTGGCTCGGGTTTGATGAGTAGAGGCGGAGGTGGAGTGCCCAGTCCTTGGAGCACGTCGATTACTCCCCGGCCCGGTCCGGTGTCTCCGCGGCTGATGTCAATGGGGCCCGGCGGCCGGTCGTCGACCATTGCCGCATGGCGGGGAATGACCGGTGGGGCGGTGAGAGCGTCCAACGGAGCCGGACTGGCGGTGCGGGAGGTTGCGGCGTGAGTGGGAAGGTCAGGTCGCGTGGGAGGCGGCGGAGGCGCAACGAGCATCATGGTCAACGCCTGCTTTGGCAATGCTGCGGGATAAAAGAAGGGAATCAGGATAAGCGCCGTCAGCAGCGCTGCCTGCAGAAGAAACGAGCCGATCGCGAACCATTTGCTGCGGGTGCGGATGCGTCCCGTGGATTCAACCAGACTGTCTTCGAACATGGGCCTCTCCCAAGCGAAAAGTTGAGAGAGCGAGACACCTGCCTGAATAGACACCGCAGTGCGGTGGGGTTCCCGGGGATCGGCCGGCTCCCTTATGATGCGAGCATGACTGCAGACGAGATCAAGAAGCTGCTCAACCTTGCGCCTCATCCGTGTGAGGGCGGCTGGTTTATCCAGACTTGGCGATCGGAGGAGACGATTCCGCACGCGGACCTGCCCGCACGGTATTCGGGCGAGCGCGCCGCGGGGACATGCATCTATTACCTGCTCGAGCCGGAGACGTTTTCAGAGATGCACCGGCTCGCATCGGACGAGATTTTTCACTTCTATTACGGTGATCCGGTGGAGATGCTGCAGTTGCTGCCGGACGGATCGGGACGGACGGTTGTTCTGGGGAATGATCTCGCGAAAGGTCAGCATCCGCAGCTCATAGTTGAGAAAAATGTGTGGCAGGGATCCCGGCTGGTTCCGGGAGGGCAGGTTGCGCTGCTTGGATGCACGCGTCAGCCCCGGCTTTGACTACGCCGACTACGAAACCGGCCAACGCGATGCGCTGGTGCGCGATTACGGGCAGTTTGCGGAGCTGATTACGTCGCTCACCCGGCACTAGATCGTGGTTATCGAGTCGGCGTTGCCGGAAGAATTCACGGAGCAGCCCGCCGCATTCCTCTTCGAGTACGCCGGCGGTTACGGCCATCTGGTGATTCAAGCGCGGATGGTTGAGAACCTGCAGAACGGAACCTGCCGCGCCGGCCTTGGGATCGCTGGCTCCGTAGACAAGGCGCTTGAGCCGCGCGTGAATCATCGCTCCGGCACACATGGCGCAGGGCTCCAGCGTGACGAAGAGCTCGCATTCGAGCAGGCGATAATTTCCAACAGCGCGCGCGGCGGCGCGCATGGCGACGATCTCGGCGTGAGCGGTCGGGTCGGTGTCGCGTAGAACACGATTCTGCCCGCGCCCGACGATTTCGCCGTCGAGGACGGCGACGGCTCCGATGGGAACTTCGCCGGCATCGGCGGCGGCCTGCGCTTCGGCGAGGGCCTCGCGCATATGCGCTATGTCTGCGTTCATGTCTTGTGCTGTCTTACGGTCCGGCCTCGACCCACCGCCGGAAGACGCCGATGATCTGCTCCAGCTTACGCGGATCGCCCGATCCTTCGAAGCATTCGCCGGCGATGGAGCAGGCCAGCCAGCCTCCGCCCCGTGTGTCGAGGCGCCACTGCTGCGGCCGGGCGTTCACTGCCGAGGTTCCGGCGAGGTTGATGGTCAGCAGCCAGCCGGGTTTCTCGACGGTCGGATTGTCGAGGACCTTGGGACTTTCAAGAGGCTCAAGGCGCATGCCCTGGCGATGCTCCCACACGCCATTGCATTGCTGCTGGTACCAGTTGTCCAGCCACTCCAGATCATTCGTCGGCATTGAAAGGGCTCCACGCTACACCGGTTGCTGTTGCGTCATGCAGTGCAGCGCGCCCAGCCCCCAGATAAAGTCACCACAATGTATCCCCGTAACTTTGCGGTCGGGGAAGATTTCTGCCAGCAAGTTCAGGGCCTTGCGGTCGTTCGGATCGTTGAAGGTTGGCACAAGCACCAGTCCGTTGGCAATGTAAAAGTTGCCGTAGCTGGCGGGCAGGCGGCGTCCGTGGAAAAAGACCGGCGCCGGCATGGGCAGCTCGATAATTTCGAAGGGCATGC
This sequence comes from uncultured Acidobacteriaceae bacterium, assembly GCA_963786085.1. Classification (GTDB taxonomy): domain Bacteria; phylum Acidobacteriota; class Terriglobia; order Terriglobales; family Acidobacteriaceae; genus Silvibacterium. The sequence goes on along the minus strand of CAWAYO010000071.1, from coordinate 36,434 downwards.
CATCGGCATTTCTGGCGGAGCGGAGGCGATCGAGGTTTTCGGCGAGGGGATCGTGGTTCTCGTCGTCGCGATTCGATTCCGTCACGGTAACGATCCGGTTCTGCGCGACAAAGCGGGTGATGTCGTCGACGTGGCCGTGCGTGTCGTCGCCGGCGATGCCGCGATTGAGCCAGATCACCTGCTCGATACCGAGGTAGTCGCGGAAGACGGACTCGAGATCGGCGCGGCTCAGGCCGGGATTGCGCTGTTGTACCTCGCTCAGCAGGCACTCCTCGGTCGTGAGCAGAACACCGGCGCCATTGGTGTCGATGGAGCCGCCTTCGAGGACCACGCGATGCTGGTGGATTGTCGGTGTCCATTCCGGCAGTTGCAGCAGGCCGGCGACGTGGGTCGGGACCTGATCGTCGAGTTGCCAGTTGTCGTACTTGGCCCAGGCGTTGAATTTCCAATTGGTGATAGCCGTCTGGCCCTGGGCGTTCCTGACGAAGATCGGGCCCGAATCCCGCGTCCACACGCGATTGGTGGGCCAGTGATGAAAATGCACGCGATGGAGATTGGCTCGAGTGCGGGCAAGCGTGTTGCGCGCGCGTTTCTCGGCGGCCGCGTCATTGACGAGGATGTGAACCTCCTCGACAGCCGAGAGATGGCGGACGATATCGGCGTAGACCCAGGGTATGGTCTGGAATTTGCCCGGCCAGTCTTCAGAGTTGTGCGGCCACGCGATCCAGGTCGCGGCGTGCTCCGCCCATTCGGCGGGCATGCGAAAGCCGAGGTCTTTTGGCGTGCCCTCGGGATGGCGTGGCGCGGTCATTTGCCTTCGTCCCTGCCTTTGCTCCAGGGCTCGTCAAGGAAGCGGTGAACGATGGGCTGGTAGGCATCGATGCGGCGGTCGCGCAGGAACGGCCAGTTGCGGCGCGTGTCTTCGAGGACGCGCAGGTCGATCTCTCCGATCAGGATCTCTTCCTTGTCGTGCGACGCCCTGGCGATCACGCGGCCGAACGGGTCGGCGAGGAATGATCCGCCCCAGAACTCGAGACCCGGACCTTCGACGCGATTGCCGCGAATGTCGCCGTGCTCCATGCCCACGCGATTGACGGCAGCGACGTACACGCCGTTGGCAATGGCATGCGCGCGCTGAATGGTCTGCCACGCGCTGTACTGGGCTTCGCCGACCTCTTCTTTTTCAGCCGGATGCCATCCGATCGCGGTCGGGTAGAAGAGCAGGTTCGCGCCTTGGAGAGCGGTCAGGCGTGCGCCTTCGGGGTACCACTGGTCCCAGCAGACGAGCGTGCCGATTTTGCCGACGGCGGTGTCGAAGGCCTTGAAGCCGAGGTCGCCGGGCGTGAAATAGAACTTCTCGTAATAGAGAGGATCGTCGGGGATGTGCATCTTGCGATAGAGCCCGGCGAGGGTTCCGTCCTTGTGCAGGACGGCGGCGGTGTTGTGATAGAGGCCGGCGGCGCGCCGCTCGAAGAGGGAAGCGATAACAACGACTTTCTCTTCGCGGGCAACGGCTCCCAGACGCTCGGTGCTGGGTCCGGGGATGGGCTCGGCGAGATCGAAGAGGGCGATGTCTTCGCGCTGGCAGAAATACTGTGCGCGGAAAAGCTCGGGCAGGCAGATGACCTCTGCGCCTTCGCGGGCGGCTTCGCGGACGCGGTCGGCCGCCTTGTCGAGGTTCGCGTCGGGATCAGGCCCGCAGCTCATCTGCACGAGGCCCACTCGGTAGTTCAAATTTGTCGGCATATTCATTCTCACAATCTTTGCAATGAAGCATTAAGACACATAAACGGCGCGAAGCTAGAGCGCCCATTTTCTCTGGTTTCGCCGTCGGCTCAGTCGAAGATCAATATTGCCGCCGCGATCGTTGTCGTCCACAACCCGCGTTTGTCCCCGATCGCCGACTGAGTCACATTCGTAGTGCGCACGATCTTGTTCGAAATGCGGTAAATCTCTTTCTTCTCGTCCCAACTCTTGTCGGGATCGAAGTCCACATCGAGCGTGGTCGCCAGCATCTCAGCAGCCAGCTCTTCGGCGTACTCGCCCGCCTGTTCTTCGGTCTGTCCAAAGCTATGGTGCTCGCTCAGGTAGCCGTAGGCGTTCCGATCTGCCGGAATTGCCACGCCGATACTCGATGCCATCAGGCGATGAGGCTCGTGAGTGGCATTTTCCGCCACAACTGCGAATACCACCTCACCGGGCGACAGGTACTTCAGCCCCTCCTTGCGCGGAATCAGCTTGGCCTGCGGCGGAAAGATCGAAGAGACTCGCACGAGGTTCTGTGCAGCGATCCCTGCGTCGCGAAGCGCGAGCTCGAAGGAGGTCAGGCGTTCCTTGTGCTTTCCCACCCCTTTGGTGAAAAACAGCCGTTTGGGGACCATGCTCTTGCCCAATTTCAGTCCCTCCGTCACGCTGCGCCAAAGGGCAGCAATGGCAAGACAAGTATCACATTCTAGATGCCCGAGAACGATGAAAAGTCGCCGAATTGATTGGGGCTCAGTGGCCCATGGCTTCTTTGGGAGTGCCGGTGATCCTGGGCGGCTTGCGCATGATGAACGGCAGCGGAATGAGGCAGGCGATGATGACGCTCAGGCACCAGAAGGCGTTCTGATAGCTGAGCATTGAAGCCTGCCGCAGCATGATCTGGTAGGCCTGTCCGGTGGCCATCTGTGAGGCTGCGTCGGCGCTGTGTCCGAGCTTCATCAGGGCGCCTTTGGTTGCGTCCATGAAGAATGAATAAGCGGGGGTGCCAGGAACGACATGCGCGGCCAGGCTTTGCTGGTGGGTCTGCTGCGTCCGCTGCAGAAATGTGGTCAGCATGGCTGTGCCGACCGAGCCGCCAAGGTTGCGGGCGAAGTTGGAGAAGCTGGAGATCTGGTTGTTCTTATCGCGCGGAACGCCGACGTAGTTCAGCGTGCTGATGGGAATGAAGACAAACGCGAGGCCGGCTACCTGCAAGGCGCGCCAAAGCACAATGGTGCTGAAGCTCACGTCGAGATCGAGACGCGTGAGGTTATAGAGCCCGGCCGCGGTGATGAAGTAGGCGATCGAGACGAGCAGGCGGGCATCCATTTTGGATACGAGGCGCCCGGCGATGGGCATCATGATCATCAGCACGACCGCGCCGGGAGAGAGCGCCATGCCGGCCCTCTCCGCGGTGTATCCCATCAGCAATTGCAGAAACTGCGGTATCAACACTGTCGAACCGAAGAGCACCATACCCAACACAAACTGCAGGAAGACGGCAGTGCCGAAGTTGCGGTTCTTGAGCAGCTTCAGATCGACGATGGGATCGGGATGGCGCCACTCCCACCAGACGAACAAGGCCAGCGCGGAGGCGGCGAGGATGGCGAACGCGGTGATCTTCGGGTCGCCGAACCAGTCCTTCTCCTGTCCCTTGTCGAGCACGAATTCGAGACAGCCGACGCCCACCGCTACCAGGCCGAGGCCCATGGTGTCGATCTTGCCGGGCGCGTTCTTTTGCACTTTCAGATAGGGCGGATCTTCGACCATGCGCTGGCTGAGCCAGAGCGAAAGCAGTCCCACCGGGAGGTTGATGAAGAAGATCCAGTGCCAGTTGAAGTTGTCGGTGATCCATCCGCCGAGGGTTGGGCCGATGGCGGGCGCGCATACGACGGCCATTCCATAGACCGCGAAGGCCTGGCCGCGCTTCGCGACCGGGAAGGAGTCGGCGAGGATGGCCTGCTCGCTGGGGGCGAGGCCGCCGCCGCCGAGTCCTTGGAGGATGCGAGCGAAGATGAGAAACGGCAGCGAGGGCGCGACGCCGCACAGCAGAGAGCATGCGGTGAACATGACCACGCAGCTCATGTAAAAGCGCTTGCGCCCCATGCGCGCCATCAGCCATCCGGAGATGGGCAGAATGATCGCGCTCGAGACGAGATAGCTGGTGAGCACCCAGGTTGCTTCTTCAGGACTGGCGCCGAGCGATCCGGCCATGTGGGGCAGCGCGACATTGGCGATGGAGGTATCCAGGACCTCCATGAATGTGGCCAGCGTGACGGTGAGGGCCACAGCCCAGGGATTGTGGCTCGGCCTCCAGTCATGAATGTCTATGGGCTGTTCAGGCAACTCTTGCTTCGGCAGCTCTAATGTGGATTGCTCGGGCAAGACAATTCCAATCGCCTTCCGCGCGCACGCGGAGCAGAAATAAGCTCAGTTGATTCTGTTCTTAACAGGGTAACAGGGTGTTGGGATGCGTCAGAGTCAGGTGGTGGCGTGCTTCGGCTTTTTGTTGAGTAGATAGAGAATTAAAACGAGGGCGCCGAGGGAGCCCATGGCGGCGATGCTCATGACGCGGAGTATGGCGACGGTGTAGCGGCCCTGGCTGGGTGAGTAATTGCAGCAATAGAGCAGCACCATGTCGCTGAGCGAACCGATTTTGCGGTCGCTGGCTTGGATCAATGCGAGCCGCACATCGCGTGGCTGATATTCGATGCCGGAAAGGTACTTCGACATGCGGCCGTCGGGCGTGGCGATCATGATCACGCTGGAATGCGCAAACTGATCCATCTTGCCGTCGGGGCCGGGCACGCGCACGTAGTGAAAGCCGGTGGCCTGGGAGAGATCGGTGATGGACTGCTGCTGTCCGGTGAGGAAATGCACGTGACTCGCGGTATCGGGTCCGAGCATCGAGACAAAATGCTGCTTAGCCTCGACGGCGTCGGGCGGGGTGTCCGAGGGATCGATGCTGGCGACTACGACATCGTACTGGTTGCCCACATGAAAGCCGGTCTTCGGCAGGACTTCCGCCAGACCGTGCAGTACCTGGGGGCAGAGCATTCCGCACTTGAAGTAGACGAGGGCCATCACGACGGGACGCTGGCCGAAATACTTGCCGAGCGCGACGTCCTGTCCGGCTTCGTCACGAAAATGATCGTTCAGCGGAAGAGCAGAGTTGAGGCGCTGATCGATGCCGGCGTTCTTGAGATAAGCGGGAGTTTTCTGGGCGGTTGAGCCGAGGGGTTTGTCGGCGGAGTACTGCTGGGCGAGTATCGGATGGACCGCGCAGACGGCAAGCAGAAACGGCAGGGCAAGAGCGTTAAGAGGTCTGCGCATTTCTTAATCTTATTCCTTTGCGGCACTACCTACTCTGGGTTTGCTTCTCTCATCGCACTTACATCGGCCAGGTCCTGAGGGCGCCCGGACGCCAGCTTATTTTGAATCAGATGCTCTCTTGAGATAACGTGAGCCGGAACTTCACCCTCTACAAAGCCTTCGACCCGCGCACTCCACGCGTCATCAAATGCCACGCCGTCGATAGCTTGAAGAATATCGATGCGAAACGGAGGAAGGCCTATCTGAAAGACAGCTCCAGGTTCGTTTCGGAAATCGCTGGCAGATAGGCCGTCGAGAGGCGCACCGTAGGCTTTCAATGCACGAAAAACAGCCTCACTATTTTTCAGGTCCGGTCGGATGAAGATATCAAGGTCTTTGGTAGCCCGCGGTTCGGAGTGAACGCCAACGGCGTAGCCGCCTACAACCAGATATTCAACGCCGTGCTCGTTGAACGCGAGTAATAGTTCTTTCAAATCCTTCTGCAGCATCCAGTCGCATCCCTTTGAAGGCGTAAGCGGCCACACTCGCGTCGCACACAGCGGAAAGCCTATCTCCCACGGGCAGGCTTTGCCAGTAACGATAGGACTCCATCCGCTGCTGTCGCCGATCAGTGATTTTCCGGATGGTCTTGTCCACATGGCAAGTATAACATATAAAGCGTGTTAACGGTCGTGTTCCATTAGGCGTCAGCTCACTGCGGCAGTGGCTTCAGATCCACCGTCCTGCCTGTTTTTGCGGATTCACGCGCGGCATCGAGAATCTGCATGACGACCATGTTGGTGTCGAGTGCGGTTAGATCGCCTTGCGGCTTCAGGTCTCCACGTAGGACGGCGGCGAGGTAGTGCAGCGAAGTGTCCTGGGGCGGGGCGAGCGGCGGGGCGGTTGCGGTCTCCTCGGGAGCGTGCTCACTGAATCGTGTTCGCACCTGGGTCGGGTTCACCGCAATGGCATAGCCCTTTGTGCCGTAGACTTCCATGTCCTTGCGCGAGAAAGGCCAGTTCCACGACGGCATTAGCACTGCCTGCGCGTGCGGGTAGCGGAGGATGATGGTGGCGTCGTCATCGACGTGCGGATACTTGTCGGGCTTGTCGGTCTGGGCGACGGCTGTCACGCTCAGCGGAGCTTCGCCGTGCATGAGCCAGGTCATCAGGTCGGCTCCGTAGCAGCCGAAGTCGTAGAGTGCGCCGGCGCCGTTCTCGGCCGGATCGGTGAGCCACTTCAGAAATTCAGGCTGGACGCCGATCTCCTGCGGTCCCTGATGCCCGTCGTGCACGACGACTTTGCGTATTTGGCCGAGCTTGTCCTGCTGCACCATCTCGTAGACGGCGCGATTGCTCGAGTACCAGGTGGTTTCGTAGTTGACCAGCACCTGGATGTGGTGTTCGCGAGCGGCTTTGCGGATCGCGAGGGCGTCGTCGAGGGACAGGGTGAGCGGCTTCTCGACCATCACGTCGAGACCGCGGGTGGCGGCCGCCTCGATTACCTGTCGATGCTCGCCGATGGGCGTGTAGACCAGGAGCGCCTGCGGATGCTTTGCCGCGATTGCTTCGTCGAGGTTCGAAAAAAGCAGTCCGTGATCGAGATGGAACTCCTGTTCGTACTTCGCGCGCAATGCCGCGTCGGGATCGACGATGGCAACCAGCTCTACTTCGTGCTGCAGCGGAAACGCGTGGAGGAATCCGGAGACGTGTCCGTGTTCGAGACCGACGATCGCGACGCGGACGGGTTGTTGTGCCTGCGCGAATACCATAGAGCAGCCGAACACCAGAACAAAGAGCTTTACAACACGAACAACGGGACGAATGAGCATACGTCCATCATAAGCCGCAGTTGCTAAGCGCGACTTTCTTGCGGCGAAGCCGCGTATGCCTGGACGGCCAGTCCTGTTTGCCGGTCGTATTTGCAGGATGATAAGTTTGGATGTTGCTCTAATCCCGCATTCATCGAAGGACATCCACTACATGCAGACGAGCTATAACGGATTGCCGCTGCCGACCGGCGGCGAGCCGATTCAGTATGCCGATGGAAAATTCACGATTCCCGACCATCCCATCATCCCTTTTATTGAAGGCGACGGCACGGGGCGCGACATCTGGCGCGCGTCTCAGAGAGTTTTTGATGCGGCGGTAGAGATGGCATATGGCGGCAAACGCTCGGTGAAGTGGTTCGAAGTTTACGCGGGGGAAAAGGCCTTTCGCGAATTCAAGACGTGGCTGCCGGATGAGACGGTCAACGCGGCGCGCGATCTGCGGGTTTCGATCAAAGGGCCGCTGACGACTCCGGTGGGGGGTGGTATTCGCTCGCTGAATGTGGCGCTGCGGCAGATTCTCGATTTGTACTCCTGTGTCCGGCCGGTGAAGTACTACGCGGGCGTGCCCAGCCCGGTGAAGCATCCGGAGAAGCTCGACGTGGTGATCTTTCGCGAGAACACCGAAGACGTTTACGCGGGCATCGAATTTCGCCAGGGCACTCCCGAGGCGGAGAAGCTCATCAAGTTTCTGAATGACGACATGCTGAAGGGCGGCAAAAAGAAGATCCGCACCGATTCGGGCGTTGGGATCAAGCCGATCTCCATTTTCGGAACCAAGCGCCTGGTGCGCCGGGCGATTGAGTACGCGCTTGAATACGGACGCAAGTCGGTGACGCTGGTGCACAAGGGAAACATTCAGAAGTTCACCGAAGGCGCATTCCGCGAGTGGGGATACGAGCTTGCCGTTGAAGAATTCCGCGACAAGGTTGTGACGGAGCGCGAGAGCTGGATACTGGGCAACGTTGAGGCTAATCCTAAACTCACGGTTGAAGAGAACGCCGCGCTGATCGAGCCGGGTCTCGAGTTCGGGTCGGAAGATTTTCGGAAAGAGCTGTACGCCGAGGTGAAGCACGTGCTCGACACCATCGGCAAATCGCATGGCAACGGCCAATGGAAGAAGAAGGTACTAATCAACGACCGCATTGCCGACTCGATTTTCCAGCAGGTGATCATTCGTCCCGAGGAGTACTCGATTCTGGCCTGCCCGAACCTCAACGGGGACTATATCTCCGACGCCTGCGCTGCGCAGGTGGGAGGGCTGGGTATCGCGCCGGGAGCGAACATCGGAGATGGCTACGCGGTATTCGAAGCCACGCACGGCACCGCTCCAAAGTACGCCGACAAGGACGTGATCAATCCGGGATCGGTGATGCTGTCGGGAGTGATGATGTTCGAATTTCTGGGCTGGAAAGAAGCCGCGAAGCTGATTGAATCGTCGATGGAGAAGACGATTCAACAGAAGTACGTCACTTACGATTTCGAGCGCCAGATGCAGGGTACGACCAAGGTTAAGACGAGCGAGTTCGCTACGAGAATGATCGAAAACATGTAACAGCAGGGATTGGGGAACAGGGATTAGGGATTAGAAGAAATTCCGAGCGTGTTTTTGCTAATCGCTAATCACTACTCCCTAACAGTGAGGAGCTAAATTAAATGCGTAAGAAAGTCACTATCGTCGGAGCCGGCAACGTGGGAGCCACTGCCGCCCACTGGATCGCCGCCAAGGAACTCGCCGACGTCGTCCTCGTCGATGTCGTTGAGGGCATTCCTCAGGGCAAAGGGCTCGACCTGCTCGAGGCGATGCCCATCGAGAAGCGCGATTCGCACATAATCGGCACCAATGATTATGCGGAGACCGCCAATTCCGACATCGTAGTCATCACCGCCGGTATTCCGCGCAAGCCGGGCATGAGCCGCGACGACCTTCTACAGACCAACTACAAGATCATGTCGGATGTGGTCGGCAAGGTCGTGGCGAACTCGCCGGATACCATCCTCATCATCGTGTCGAATCCACTGGATGCGATGGCGCAGGCCGCTTATCGCCAGTCGAAGTTCAACCGCGAGCGCGTGATCGGGATGGCCGGCATTCTGGATTCGGCACGCTTCCGGACGTTTATCGCTGAGGAACTGAACGTCTCGGTCGAGAACGTCACCGCCTTTGTGCTTGGCGGTCACGGAGACACCATGGTTCCGCTTCCGCGCTACTCGACCGTCGCCGGCATCCCCATCACCGAGCTGATCGAGAAGTCGCGCCTCGATGCCATTGTGCAGCGGACTCGCGATGGCGGGGCGGAGATCGTCAAGCATCTCAAGACGGGCAGCGCGTACTACGCGCCGTCGGCGGCGGCTGTGGAGATGGTCGAAGCGATCCTCAAAGACAAGAAGAAGATCGTGCCCTGTGCGGTGTATCTCGAGGGCGAGTACGGGATCAATGGCTACTACGTGGGTGTTCCGTGCAAGCTCGGCGCACGTGGCCTTGAACAGATTATCGAGATCAAGCTGACCCCCGAAGAAGACGCTGCGCTCAGGAAGAGCGCCGAGGCGGTGAAGGAGCTGTGCGCCGTCATCGGCGTGTAGAGACTGGCCATTGAAGCAATGGCGCTTTGCGCGAAACAAGGCCCGCCCAGAGCGGGCCTTTGGTTTTCGATCTTAAAATGAAGGCATCGTGACGAAGGTGCGCAAGCCCGGAGTGTACGACTTCTACGATCGCACGCTCCCCCAGCGAATCACCTTCGCCGTTCTCGTCGCTGCCAGCGTCGTGCTCGCAGGCTGGATTCTTCTCGGATCCGGGCTTCCGATTATAGGTGCATGGTTCGGCCGCAACTGGCATCGCGGCAACGTCCTGCGGTGCATTTGCCTGGCAGCTGCACTCACCATCTATTTCCTTCGCATGCTGCTCACTACCTTCACCTTCCTAAAGAGGGGTATGCGTTGGAGCGAAGTCCTCCTGATCGCGCCCTGGCTGCTCTGCATCTACCTTCTATTTGCTATTTATGGCGGACTCAATGCAGCACCCTTCACCGCCGCGACGTGGGCTGGTGTTGTCCTTTTTCTCGTCGGTTCATGGATGAACACGTGGGCCGAGCACCAGCGCAACGTCTGGAAGCGGCGACCGGAAAACCGTGGCCATCTTTACACAGGCGGGCTTTTCCAATACACGCGCCATCCCAACTATCTTGGCGACCTGCTCTCGTTTTCCGGCCTATGCCTCATCTGCGGCCGGTGGATCACCGGCATCGTCCCCGCCTTAATGTTTCTTGGCTTCGTCTTCGCCAATATCCCCATGCTGGACGCGCACCTCGAGCAACACTATGGTGAAGAGTTCATGCGCTATGCCGCGCGGACCCGGAAGCTCATTCCGTTCATTTATTGAATGCGAGAGTGTCAGGATTAGTTACTTTCGCCGATATCGAACCGCTTGATCAGGCCATCTTCGAACCGGAAAATATGCACGACCATCTGATCAAGCAGAAGCTTGCCTTCGAGGTCATGCACGACCTGGTGGACGTCTACGATGACTTCCTGCGCCGGGCCGATGGAGAAGCCGACCGGCTCGACGTGCGGATCGATCATCGCCCACTGGCGGGTCCAGTAGCTGCGCACGCCTTCGCGTCCGTGAACGTGGCCTCCTTCCATTCCATTCGCCCAGGCAACGTCGTTGTGCATGGCGGCAAGGACCGTCTCCATGTCGCGGGCGTTGAAACGGGCATAGATGCGCTTGAGGAGTTCCACTTCGCCTGCCACTTACACCTCCGATCGCGCGGATTCAGTCCTTACCATCGAGCTTGTTCAGAATCCGCGCCAGTTGCGTGTCGTTGTCGTATCCGGAGCGAACCGCCCGCTCCCTGGCCCGGCGACCGATGGCCTCTCGCAGGTCGGGCCGATCGAGATAGAAGCGAGCCTTGTCGGCACACTCTTCGACGGACGAGAAGAAGACCGCTTCACGGTCTTCTTCGAAATGCTCCTGATGGCCGCTGGAGCGCACGGCCAGCAGGAATTGTCCGCAAGCTGCGATCTCAACGCATTTGTGTCCGATGTCGTCTTCGTTCAGATGGCTGATGAAGCCGAGATTGATTCTGGATCTCCAGATATTTTCCCGATACTGGTCGTCCGCGAGAAAGCCGTGAGATACATACCTGGCGTACCGCTCCGGAGACAGGAATTTGTTCCACCGCGGTCCGGCAATGACGACCGGAATGCCCCTCTTTTCCGCCAGCTCGGTCAGAAACTGTGGCCGCTCTTCCAAAGGGCTCCCGATGTATGAAACCTGCCGGGTGCGGTCGCTGTCGGACCATTCTTTCGAAGGAGGAAACTGCACGGAAGGTTCAAAGCTGAACATTGTCTTGATGTAGTTCAGCCCCCACTGTTTGTATCGAACCACGTCAGCTTCGCGAAACAGGCAATGCAGATCAAAGAGTCGGAAGACTTTGTAGTACTGGTGCCAGCATCCATCCTTCCGGGGTCCGAAAGGGGCATCCTGGTTGTAGTTGACGGTGTGAGCGCCCGTCTGTTTGATCTCCTCGATCACGTCTGCGGTGTGGTGGATCGGCTTATCAAAGAAAACAACGTCGGGCCTGGAGGCCTTTACCGCAGCCAGGAGTTCCTGATTGACCTTTGCGACGAGAGGTCCGACAGGGAAGCGGCGCTGCAGCCTTTTCATCCACGCAGAGCGGGCGGTCTGAGCTGCAGTGTCGAACACCGTCACCTCTTGATCGAGACGGCGAAGACCTGCGATTCTATAGAAAGAGGTTTGTCCCGGCTTCGGATTACCCAAATACAGGATGCGCCGCTTTCTGGGTGACGGTACCGGCTCGGAACTGCCAATTGGCGACAAATCGCTCACCGCGCTCATGCGTGGGGGATAACTCCATGATCAAGAGGGTGAAGAGTCGGCTGCGCGCGAAACTTATTTTCAGAATAACACCCGTGCACGGGTATCCGAGGGGTGTCAATGTATTGACAACCTGAGCGTGTTTGGCGATTCTAAGAACAGTTCCGCACGGACACGGCCTTATCCCCTGCGTTTGCATCCAACCGCATACGCTGTAGAACGTTCCCAAGCTTCCTGAATGGCGACAATTGTTCCGCGTGTCCTTATAGCACATAGTTTCTATCGCGCCAACCGTGTCAGGAAGGCTACGCTTCTTAATTGCTTTGCGAGGAGTTTATGAGCCAACCAGTTTCCATCGCAGTCGTCGGTTCAGGGTATGTAGGCCTTGTGGCGGCTGCGTGCTTTGCAGAGATTGGGCATCGTGTTATCTGCGTCGACAACGACGAAGCGAAGGTTAAGTTACTGCGCGAGGGCGGAGTTCCGATTCATGAGGATTATCTTCCGGAACTGCTTGCCCGCAATCGTGAGAACAAAGTGGAGTTCACCACCGATCTTGGTGCCGCCGCGCGGCAGTCGCAGGTCATTTTCATTGCAGTCGGCACCCCGCAAAGCAAGACCGGAAGTGCAGATCTCTCGTATGTGGACGCGGTGGCAAGCGAGATTGCCCGCTCCATCGAAGATTACAAGGTCATCGTGGAGAAGAGCACGGTGCCGGTCTACACGAACGAATGGATTCGTCGGGTAATCGAGCGCAATGGGGTGCCGCGAGAGAATTTCGATATTGCGTCGAACCCGGAATTTCTTCGCGAAGGCACTGCGGTGGTCGATTTTCTGCACGCCGACCGTATTGTGATTGGCGCGGAAAGCGAGCGAGCGGGCAAGTTGCTCAGCGCGATCTATGAGCCGTTGACGTCGGGTGACTATTATCGCTTGCCGCACGCTGTTCCGGGATGCTGCGGTGAGAACAATCCTCCGCCAATTCTGCTCACTTCGACGAAGGCCGCCGAACTTATCAAGCACGCGTCGAACGCGTTCCTCGCGATGAAGATTTCTTTCATCAACGTGGTTGCCAATATCTGCGAAGCGGTGGATGCCGATGTGGAACAGGTTTCGCGCGGCATGGGTATGGATGGCCGCATCGGACCTAAATTTCTCCGCGCTGGTATTGGTTATGGCGGGTCGTGCTTTCCCAAGGACGTTGCGGCATTTCGTTACGTCGCAGAACAACTGGGCGTCGACTTCAGTCTGTTGAAGGAGGTCGAGAGCATCAACGATGAGCAGAAGAAGCGATTCTTCCAAAAGGTGCGCTCCGCGCTGTGGACCTTCCGTGGCAAACGCATCGGTGTGCTGGGGCTCTCGTTCAAGGGTGGGACCGACGACATTCGCGATTCACCGGCGCTCGATATCGTCGAACAACTTTTGAAAGAAGGTTCCACCGTGACTGCGTTCGATCCGGCGGCAACGGAGCGGGCGAAGGAGGTCATCCCGGAGTCTGAACGGATGCGCTATGTCGATGATCCGTACGTTGCGGCACAAGATGCGGACGCGCTGGTGATCCTCAGCGACTGGCAGGAGTTCGGCGAACTCGATCTCGATCGCCTGCACTACACACTGCGTTACCCGATCGTAATCGACGGCCGAAATCTTTACGATCCAGCTCAGATGGTTGAACGTGGTTATACCTACCTCAGCGTTGGCCGTCCGATATCTCATCAGACGCGAGACGCTGTGGTGCATCGTCTCCCGTAGGCGGAGAGGCTTAGCGGGTTTCGTGAGTGCGTCGTGCACGGGTAGGTGCGGCATCGTTTGCCAGTCTACCTACAGCTGATAAGTTGGCTGCAGCTCATAAATTGGCGGCCGCTAACGTTAAGGAGTGAAACAGGATTCAACTGGAATCCCCCGAAATGAAGCCAGCAGGGATCGATCCAAGCAAGGTTGAACGAGTACTGATTTATCGCTTGGGAAGTCTGGGCGATACGGTTGTAGTACTGCCTGCATTGCATCTGGTAGCGCGCACTTTTCCGAACGCGCGTCGCTTGATGCTGACCAATGTTCCAGTTCACGCCAAGGCGCCTGCCTCGTCGGCAATTATTGGCGATTCGGGGCTTGTCGATGGATACCTGGATTATCCGAAAGGCACGCGAAGCGTGAAAACGCTGGCTCGGCTATGGTTCCAGATACGGCGTTTCCGCCCGCAGGTTCTGGTTTATCTGACGAAGCCGCGCGGAGAGAAGGTGGTACTGCGGGATCAGCGGTTCTTCAGAGCTTGCGGGATCAGTAAGATTGTCGGTCTGCCGCTGGGAGATCGCGCTATCAATCTGCAGGTGAACGAGACTCTGTGGGAAAGCGAGGCCGCGAGGCTGGCGCGCTGCGTGAGCGAACTGGGTGCGATCGATCTGAACGAGCCGGCTGCGTGGGATCTCCGCCTGACCGCGGCGGAATTGGGACGGGCCGAAGCGGCGCTGCAGCCCACGGGTGGACAGCCGTTCATCGCGTGCGGTCCCGGGACCAAGGTTCAGGCCAAGGACTGGGGCACAGAGAACTGGTGTGCGCTCATGGCAGAACTCAGCCGGAAGTTTCCTGGGCATAGTCTGGTTCTGGTGGGAGCAAATGAAGACCGGGAGGTCAGTGAACTTCTGGCCGCGAGATGGCAGGGCAAAACGGTAGACCTTTGCGGCGAGCTTGCACCGCGGGAAACGGCGGCTGTATTGCGCAAAGCAGAGTTGTTCCTCGGACCCGACAGCGGTCCGATGCATTTTGCGGCTTCGGCGGGAGTGCCTTGCGTGATTGCGTTTGCTGCGCGCACGAAGCCGGGTATCTGGTTTCCGCACGGCACAGGACACCGGATCCTCTACCGTAACGTGGATTGTGCAGGATGCAACCTCGAGACCTGCATCGAGCAGAAGAAGAAGTGTCTAACGTCAATCACGATCGAGGACATGCTGGCGGCGAGTCTTGAAGCGTGGCGTAACCGGCAAAGAGCAAGCGAATCGACGTTCGCATAGAAGATAGATAAAGGAATCGATCAATGTACATTGTCACCGGCGGAGCGGGATTTATCGGCAGCAACCTCGTGCATGAACTGAATCTTCATGGCATCACCGACATTCTTGTCGTTGACAACTTCGCTGATTCGAAGAAGCTCTTCAATCTGCATGGAGCCAGATTCGTCGATTACATGGACAAGAAGGAATTTCGGCGGGCGCTGGAGCAGGGCGCGCTGGGGATTCCACGGGTGAACGCGATCTTTCATCAGGGCGCGTGCTCAAACACGCTGGTCGATGACGGCGTGTACATGATGGACAATAACTTCACCTATTCCAAGGTGGTGCTGCAGTACGCGTCGCAACAGGGAGTGCCCCTCGTCTATGCCTCGACTGCTGCAGTGTACGGATTGAGCGGGCCCGGCCACTTTACTCCGGTGCTGGAGAATGAAAAGCCTTTAAACATTTACGGCTTTTCCAAGTTGGCTTTTGATCACTATGTGCGGAATGAACTGGCGCAGGGGCGTCTCGAGTCGACGGTTGTGGGCCTGCGTTACTTCAATGTGTATGGGCCGCGCGAGCAGCACAAAGGCCGCATGTCTTCGGTGATTCAGCATTTCGCCAAGCAGATCCTGGAGTACGGGAAGGTGAAGCTCTTCGAGGGGTCGGGCGGATACGGGAGCGGCGAGCAGCGCCGAGACTTTGTGTATGTACGCGATCTGGCGAGGCTGAATATGTTCTTCACTCAGACCGGGCCATACGCACCGGCTGCGAGCGAGACAGTCGTGACATATCAGGGAGTCGTCAATGCCGGTTCGGGTCGCGCGCGGACCTTCAATGAGGTCGCGAAGGCGCTCATGTCAGTCCATGGGCGCGCGGAAATCGACTACATGCCCTTTCCTGCCGACCTGAATGCGAGATACCAGCACTTTACTGAGGCAGACCTGACGGGCTTGCGCGAACTGGGATGCGATCTCGAGTTTACACAGCTCGAAGAGGGAATTCGCGAAACGTTCGAAACCGCGGATGTTGTCGCAGTCTGAAATCAGCGGAGGAATTGGGTCACGGCTTCAGACAATGATCCGGAAGAGGCATCGGCCAGCGCACGTGCCTTTTCCGCGCCAGCTTTCTGAAGCTGAGGATCGCCTTCAATGAAGATGCTTGGAGCTCCGAAGTTGCGTGCCGCCTCAATGTCGGAAAGAGAGTCGCCAATCACGATGCTGTTTTTTCCCGAGGCTTCAGGGAAGTCGAGTAACGCCTGCTCGAATAATCCGGTCTTCGGTTTGCGGCAGTTGCACTCGTTCTTGTCGTGCGGACAGAAGTAAAAGGCGTCAACGTGTGCGCCGGATCGACTCAAATTTCGCTGTAGTTCATTGTGGACCGCTCTGACGTCGGATTCTGTGTAGCGGCCAAGTGCGACTCCGCGCTGGTTGGTGATGACGATGACAACACGCCCTGATCGATTGAGTGCGGCGATTGCCTCTTCGGCTCCGGGAAGGAGATGGAAGTGATGCCACGCACTTACATATTCGCCCTCGGGCAGCTTGCGGTTGATAACACCATCGCGATCGAGAAACACATATTGAACGTTCGCGAAGGCGGCCGAGCTATGAGAAGACATGAGTAGTTAATTAATATGATAACGGGAAGTTGTTTCTTCCCGTTCGTTCGCGAGATAACCGCAGCCAATCCGCTTGGAGAATAAATGCCGAATCCCCCGAAGCCCACGAAGATTTTTCACCAGGCGTTAGCCGACCATATGGCTGTCATCGAGACTTTGCCTGCCCAACTGCCGATTCTCGAAAAGATTGCGGATGAGATGACCCGGGCCATGATGGATGGCGGAAAGATACTGCTGTTTGGCAACGGAGGAAGCGCGGCCGATGCGCAGCATCTGGCGGCCGAGTTTGTAGGCCGGTTCCGGCGCGAGCGGCGCGGCCTGCCGGCAATCGCTCTCACGACGGATACCTCGATCCTGACCGCGATTGCCAACGACTACGGCTACGACGACGTATTTCAGCGCCAGGTGGAAGCTCTGTGCAACGAAGGTGATGTTGTGATCGGGATTTCAACGTCGGGGAACAGCAAGAATGTTTGCTCCGCGTTGCGAAAGGCGCGCGAACTGGGAGCGTTCACTGTGGCGTTTACCGGAGCGGGTGGCGGCGCAGCAGCAGGCATCGCCGACGCGACGGTGTGCATTGCGTCGAAGGATACGGCACGGGTGCAGGAGGCGCACATACTGTGCGGCCACATGCTCTGCGATTCGGTAGAGCTGAGTTTTTGCCAGGACCAACCTCAAGAAAGTGAAACATTGTCGCGATGATCCAGGATCTGCACCGCGTAATGCAGCTGATCGAAGGCGAGTGGGGCAATACTCGCGTTCTGGTGGTTGGCGATGTGATGCTCGACCGGTACATCTGGGGCGACGTGGAGCGCGTGTCTCCGGAGGCGCCGGTGCCCATAGTGCGAGCGATCCACCGCAGCGAACAGCCGGGCGGCGCGGCCAACGTCGCGATGAACGTTTCGGGACTTGGCGCGAAGGCGACCCTCTTTGGATTTTGCGGACAGGATGCGGATCGCGCATCTCTGGAAGATTGCCTGGACCGCGCGGGAGTTGACGCGGAGCTGACACCGGTCGACAATCACCCGACCACCACCAAGCTTAGGATCGTGGGCGGCAAACAGCAGATGTTGCGCCTCGATACGGAGACTACGGACGGCTTTCCGGCAGCAGCGTATGAAGATCTGATCGCCAAGGTCGAGGCGGCTATTCCGTCTGCCGACGCGCTGGTGCTGTCGGATTACGCCAAGGGCGTTCTCTCCGAAGATGTGTGCCAGCGACTGATACAGAAGGCGCGCACGAAGGTAATTCCGGTACTGGTCGACCCAAAGCAGCGGAGCTTCGCGCGATATCGCCACGCCACGACGATTTGCCCGAACCTGCACGAGCTTTCCGTTGCGACGAACATGGCTTCGAAAGAGCTGGGGGCGATTTTGAGCGCGGGCCAGGCGATGGCATCGGAACTTGATCTTGAGTATCTGACAGTCACGCTCAGCGAAAAGGGCATTGCTGTGCTCAAACCTAATGAGAAGACTGTATCCCCCGCAGTTGCACGCCAGGTGTTCGATGTCTCCGGCGCAGGCGATACGGTGATTGCGACGCTGGCGTTGGCGCTGGCCAGCGGGCTGGAGATCGAGGCCGCAGTTCCTCTGGCGAATGTTGCTGCCGGCATTGTTGTGAGCAAAGTCGGCACGGTGCCGGTCATGCGCGATGAGCTGCTGACGAGTCTTATGCCTCAAGTAGAGTTGCAGGCGCAGGAGAAGGTGCTGGCGTTGGACCGACTGAAGACGCGCGTCTCGGCATGGCGCTCGAATGGCGAGAGCATTGTGTTCACAAATGGATGCTTCGACCTGCTGCACATCGGTCACATCACCCTGCTCGAGAGCGCGCGCAATCAGGGCGACCGGCTCATCGTCGGCATCAATAGCGATTCATCGGTGAGCAACTTGAAGGGTCCCACGCGGCCGATGGTAGGGCAGCGCGAGCGGGCATACGTGCTGGCTGCCCTGGCTGCGGTGGACGCGGTGGTTGTCTTCGATACGCCAACGCCGCTCGAGTTGATCGAATCGTTGCGTCCTGACGTGATCGTGAAGGGCGGCGACTACAACGAAGATACGGTTGTAGGCGCGAAAGAAGTCCGTTCGTGGGGAGGACGCGTGAAGATCGTTCCTACGGTGGAGGGCTTCAGCACGACCAAGCTCATCGAGAAGGCAACCGCGCCCGCGATTCATTAAGTCATTGCTAGTCTCCTGAGTCACAAGTAGGTTGCATATAGTATGGGTAGGCGTTCTATGGTGAGGCATGGAGTCTCGTCGTGGACGGCCGAAGAAGCATGAGCTGGTGGTAAGCCCAGGGCAAAGAGCTCGCTTAGTTGGAGCGCATGAGTTCGCGGTCGCAGTCTCGCAGTTCCTGCTCGTTCGGTGGCCTTCCGCGCCCGTCTGCCGTTGTGTAGAGTGTGCGGGTGGAGCAAGCAACGCGGCGGTAGCAGCGAAGTTGCGCACGACAGGATTTACAGTTGGTCTCTGGCGCAACCGCTTTATAGCCTGAGGGAGTGGCGGGGCTGGGCGATGAGCCGCGTCCGGCGAGCGCCAGCGTGATGATCGGTGACGAGAAGATCGAGCAGGTGGTGCGGCTTACGCTGGAAGTCGAAGACTCCACCGAACGAGGAGTCGACAGCACTTGTCCAAGCCGCATGCCGTCGCGATGTCCAAGCGGCAAACCGGCTCTAAGCCATGTCCACCATCAGCCGCATCTGGCGCTGCCTTTGGACTGAAGCCCGCATCGCACAGAGAGCTTTCAGCTATCGACTGATCTGCATTGCTGATCCACGCACAACAGTGCGGGATATTGTTGGGCTCTATCTCGATCCACCCCATCATGTCGCTGGTGTTGTGCGTGGATCAGCAAGTCGCAGATCCAGGCGACTCAGCCGTACCCAGCCTGTGCTGCCCATGCGGGTTCCGGACAACGGGAGCGGCGCACGCATCGACTACAAGATGACATGGCGTCACCAGCCTGTTTGCCGCTCTGGATATCGCGACCGGCAACGTTCTTGGCAAGTGCTATCGACGCCATCGTTCGGTGGAGTTCCTCGACTTCCTGAAGAAAATCGACACCGCCGTTCCTGCCGATCTTCTCGACATCCGATCTGGTGCTGGACAACTCCGGCACACACAAGATCAGCGCCAGTCCGCCAGTGGCTACACTATAAAGATCACGGTATGCACCTGCACTTCAACTCCCACGCATGCCTCCTGGCTCAACCTCGTGTAACGCCGGTTCGCACTGCTTACACACCGGCACACTCTAAGCGCGGTTCACGCGCCAGCGTGCAGGCCACTCGAAACGAGCGCTCCGCGAGATTGCATCGCTGCCACACAACTCAACAGCCCGAACCCTTTCGATGGACCTAGCCACGCAGACTCAGATTCCTCGGCCTCCATCGACTCGACTCGCTACCTCTACTCTCGCCGCGCACTCACCCACATCTTATACGCAGAAATCATTGACTCAGGAGACTAGCGAGCAGCTGCCTGCAGTCCTGCACCGGACCGCTGGAACATCTGACGCATGCAACGCAATGCCTGCCGGGTGCGTTCCTCGTTTTCGATCAGCGAGAAGCGCA
Source organism: uncultured Acidobacteriaceae bacterium (assembly GCA_963786085.1). Lineage (GTDB taxonomy): Bacteria > Acidobacteriota > Terriglobia > Terriglobales > Acidobacteriaceae > Silvibacterium. The sequence continues at coordinate 16,544 of CAWAYO010000071.1, read as the reverse complement.
CGTGACCGTCTCCGTATTCGCCGAAGCCGATGCCCGGGCTGACCGCAACTTTCGCCTCCTTGAGCAGGAGGGTCGAAAACTCAAGCGATCCGAGGTGTTTGTATGGCTCCGGTATCGGTGCCCAGACAAACATGGTTGCCTTGGGCAGGCTTACCTGCCATCCCAGCTTGTTTAAGCCCTGCACAAGAACGTCGCGGCGTCTGCGGTAGTTGTCGCAGATGTCGGTTACGCATTCCTGCGGTCCTTCAAGGGCCAGGATGGACGCAACCTGAATGGGAGTGAATGTGCCGTAATCGAAGTAGCTCTTGAGACGCGCCAGGGCGGCGACGAGCGTCTTATTGCCGACCATGAAGCCTACACGCCATCCGGGCATGTTGTAGCTCTTGGAGAGAGTGAAGAATTCCACGGCGATTTCGAGGGCTCCGGGAATTTCGAGGATGGAAGGGGCGCGGAATCCGTCGAAGACGATGTCGGCGTAGGCGAGATCGTGGACGAGATAGATCTGATGTTGCCGGCACAGCTCGACGACGCGCTCGAAGAATGTCAGATCGACGCACTGCGTTGTGGGATTCGCCGGAAAATTCAGGATCAGCATTTTCGGCCGCGGATACGTGAGTGGAATGGTCTCTTCAAGTTCGGCCAGGAAGCTGTCGGTGTTGTGAATTGCGATGCTGCGAATGTTCGCGCCGGCGATGACGGGGCCGTAAATGTGGATCGGATAGCTGGGGTTAGGCACCAGAACGACATCGCCTTGATCGAGTGTCGCGAGGCAGAGGTGGGCGATGCCCTCCTTCGATCCGATGGTCACGATCGCTTCGGTCTCAGGGTCGAGGTCGATGTTATAGCGGCGCTCGTACCAGTTGGTGATTGCCCTCCGCAGTCGAGGAATCCCGCGCGAGAGCGAGTAGCGGTGGGTGTCGGGCTTGCGAGCCGCCTCAATCATCTTCTCGACGATATGCGACGGTGTGGCACCGTCGGGATTGCCCATGCCGAAGTCGATAATGTCTTCGCCGCGCCGCCTGGCTGCCGCTTTCAGCTCGCTGGTGATGTTGAAAACATAGGCTGGCAGCCGCTTGATTCTCGAAAATTCTTCCACCTGCTTCTTGCTCCTGTTCTGGTTACTATAGCGCGTGGCGCAGGCTAGAACAGTGCATCGGCTGATTCCGCATCGACACCCGCGAGGAACTCGGTGAGCAGGCGGATCTTTGGGGCGGCGAGTTCGCGAGCCCGCTCGAGCCGCAGTTTCGACGGAAGCTCGGTGACTGCCTTGCGCAGGACGGGAGTTATCTCGCTGAAGCGCGCATAACGAGTGTCGCGGCCAACTTTTGAAACTGCCCGCAGGATGCCGATTCCGCCGAGTTGCTCCAGGATGTCGGCGTCGCGCAGGATGACGGCTTCGAGGGTCTGCGGATCGTCGTGGGGCTGATGTGTGCGTATCGCGTCCAGGACGGCGGGTATTTTTTCCGGCGGAAATCCTGTCTCGTGCAGGATGGTGGTCGCGCGATTGCAGGCATATGTCACATGGTCCCAACGGCTCAGCTGATCGGGGTCTTCGGGCCGGTTGCCGACGAATACACCGATGTCGTGGAGCCAGGCTGCGGCGTAGACGATGTCGTGATCGTAGGTCAGGTCTTCTCCGATGGCGCGTGTGAGGGAGTAGAGGCGGGGCTGGTGCCCATACTTGTCGACGGGGCGCGCCTCCCGGTCGATAAGTTCGGCGATCAAATGGCGAAAATCTGCGGGCATGTATGGCCAGTCTAGCCCAGGGAGCTTAGTCGAAGGGAAGTTATCTAGTTCAAACTAGTTAGACAGGAAAAAGGGTGTGGAAAAGAAAATTCCGGCGGTGCGCAACTCGATCCGCAGTCAGGTGTTTTTAAAGGAAAGAGTTGAAAAGACAGCCGATATTCTATTTGACACAGCTACGGTAACAATTTATTTTTAAATTACGATTACTCGGGCATCGGCAGTGATGGGTTCTGCTTCTCAACACAGATAAAGACGATCTGTGTTCTGGGTGCGGGTTCAAATGTCCTTTATTGGGCCGCTGGTAGAGCAGGTCACCGTTGCCGATCTGGTTGTGAACCTTGGTGCATGAACACAAAGAACAAGGGGCGTAGTGAATGCACAGAGTTCCACGACATGCGAGCGGCGAATCACCAATTTATCTGGCTGTTACCGGCCAGACACAATTCGCAAATCTTAGTCATGGTATAGTGATTATTAAACCGGGTCCGATGCATTCGCGTGGGCCCAAGATGAACCTCCGCAAGTTACCTTAGGCTTGTCCTTAGTACAGAAACTAAAGCGTTTGGCGGGGTCTTTCCCCAGTAGTTTTTAGAGGCTCAGTTCAGGTCTCTTGTCACATTTCAATCCTCACCTGTAGCACGTCGTTGATGATGCCGGAAGTGCGCCAGGATGTTCGATAGTTTCCTGCTTGCAGTTTTTTGGGACGGTGATGGCTACTTCGGAATTCATTCGAAAGACGAGTGCCGCGGATCAACCCGCTACCGGCTTTCCGGTGCGAACGCGGTCTCGCACGAGCTTTGTCGGACCGTCGATGGTTACGTCGTTGATCATGATGCTGAACGACGGCATCGCGATCCTGCTGGCGTTCGGCGCCGCGCTGGTGTTGCGCGCCATCCTTTTTGACAAGGCAACTCGATTCTCAGGCGTCTTCCACGACCTAACCAGCACTCCACTCAGCCTGGTTTATCTCGCCTGGTTTGTATTTGCGTACGCTCTGGTTGCGCGCCGTTACGGTCTCTATTCGCCTATCCCGCTGGCCACCGGAGCTCACGAGCTGCGGCTCACTGTGCAGGCATGCCTGAATGCGGGGCTGCTGTTGTGCGGCGGTCTTTACATGACGAACAGCTTCGGCATTTCGCGAGCTCTCGTCGTGCTGCTGATCCTCGCCACGATCGTCTCGTTGTCCATTCGCCGTGTGGTCTGGAGACTGGCGCGCTATCGCCAATATGAACGCGGCCTTGAAACGCGAAATGTTGTCATACTGGGCACAAATCATTTGAGCTATGCCCTGGGTCAGCACATCGCCAAAGACTACAGGCTGGGATACAGACTACGCGGGTTCCTGCTTTCTCCCGGCTGCACCTCAAGCCGCGAGGTGCCGGAGAACCAGATCCTTGGCGGGATTGATCGCATCCGCCAACTTACCCGCCTGCACTTTATAGACGAGCTCGTGATCGCCGAACCATGCGCGATTGAAGATGCGATCCGCCTGGTTGAAGAGGCGCGCGAACTCGATGTCGACATTCGCTCCATCTCCGGTTATTACGGCGAGCTCACTGCCGACACTCCGATTGAGTATCTGGGCGTGTTTCCGGTCGTATCCCTGCATCGGCGCGATCCGCGCACCGTGGCGCTTATCCTCAAGCGGATTGTCGACATTGCGCTTTCGCTGCTCGCTCTGACAGCAGTCTTCCCCCTCATGCTGGCGATTGCGATCCTGATCCGGCTGGATAGCCCGGGTCCGACGTTCTTTGTCTCCGAACGCATCGGCAAACGCGGCCGCGTCTTCCCCTGCTTCAAATTCCGCACCATGGTGAAAGACGCGGAGAAACTGAAGAAGAATCTGGCCGCGATGAACGAACGCGACGGCATTCTTTTCAAGGTAAGCAACGATCCGCGCGTCACCCGGGTAGGGCGTCTGCTCCGCAAATACAGCCTGGATGAACTGCCGCAATTCTTCAACGTCCTGCGCGGCGAGATGAGCATCGTGGGTCCGCGCCCGCCCATTGCCAGCGAGGTGGAAAAATACGAACTGGAGCACTTCCGTCGCCTGGAGGTGCTGCCCGGACTCACCGGTCTATGGCAGGTTCAGGCACGGCAGGATTCTTCTTTCGCGAAATACATTGCCCTGGATACGGCTTATGTCGAGAACTGGAGCTTCTGGCTCGATCTGAAGATTCTCGTCCGCACTGCGGAAGTGGTCATCCGCGGTACCGGCACTTAGAGTTTCCCGCGGACCTCCGCCCTCCCCGTAAAGCAAAGGCCCGGCTGCATGAGCAACCGGGCCTTTCTGATTCTGTTCTTGTCCGGCTCCGTATTTCAGTCGACGAAGTCGACCTTTACCGGATGGGGGATGATGCCGCGCTCGTGACCCAGGGCGAGCAGCTTGCGAATGGCTTCGCGGCCGTCTTCTCCGTAATTCAGGGTGCGTTCGTTCACGTACATGCCGACGAACTTGTTGGCCAGAACCTGGTCGAGGTCGCGGGCGAACTGCATCGCGTAAGTGAGGGCTTCCTCACGGTGATCGAGTCCATGCTGGATGCTGTCACGCAGCGCCTGGGTTACGATGCGCATGGTGTCCTCGCCCAGTGAGCGCCGGATCGCGTTGCCGCCCAGGGGCAGGGGTAGCCCGGTTTCCTCACGCCACCATTGGCCCAGGTCGAGAACCTTGTTGAGGCCGCTCTGTGCGTAGGTGAGCTGACCTTCGTGAATGATGAGACCGGCCTCGAAGTTGCCGGCCTGTACCTCGGGAATGATGCGATCGAAGGGCACGACGACAGTTTCGATCTCAGGCGCAAAGAGCTTGAGGGTGAGGTAGGCAGTGGTCAGCGTGCCGGGGACGGCAATCCGAATGCCGCGGATGCTGTCGAGGGTAAAGCGCCGGCTGGCCACGATCATCGGGCCATAGCCTTCGCCGACCGAGCCTCCGCAGGCCATCAGAGCGTAGTTGTCCTGAAGGTAGGGGTAGGCGTGGAAGGAAATCGCGGTCACGTCATAGAAAGCTTCGCGAATGGCCTTCTGGTTCAACGTTTCGATGTCGGTAAGGGAATGGGTGAACTTGAAGCCCGGAACCCGAACCTTGTTGGTGGCAAGGCCATAAAACATGAAGGCGTCGTCGGAATCGGGGCTGTGGGCAATGGTAATTTCGCGCACTTGGGATGAAGGCGCCTGTGTATCAACGGGGACGGAAGGTGTTGCGCTCACTGCGGGTATCTAGTCCTTTCAACGAAAGAGGCAAGCCGGAGCCGGATGAACTCGGAGGCAGGGTTGTTCCAATGCGCCTAACGACCCGCCCCCTCGGTGAGGCTGGCCGAAGGGCCGCGAAATCGATTGCGAAGCCGGGTGTATCCCAGCGCTAACGCAGCCGCGGCAAAGTCTTCAAGGCATCTCCCGGAAGGAAGGGCCATACGGTCATGGCTAGGGCTGTGCCCGCAGGCTGATGAGCCACCACCGCGAACCAGGATGCGCCAAGCGCCAGAATCAGCAGGCTGCCCAGCGCAGCCGAGAAGGCATAGGAGGTGAAGCTGGCGCGGCCGATGCGGCGTGCAATCAAGCTGGTGAGAGCAGCAGCAAAGGGGTAAGAGAGCAGGTAACCACCGGTCGGGCCTAAAACCTGCAAGAGCCCTCCGGGGCCGTGCGGGCTGAAGACGGGAAGTCCGGCAGCTCCTTCAACGAGGTAGAGGACGAGCGCTGCGAATGCCGTCGCCGGCGTCATCCAGAGACCCAGCAGCAGGACGGCAAATGTCTGGAGCGTAATGGGTACCGGCGTGAAGAGCAGCGGTATAGAGACGTGGGCACAGACCGCGACGAGCAAACTGCCGAGGAGTACCGCTGCACCACGGGAAACTCCGGACGATATTGCCGTCGGACGTGCAACACCTGTAGAAACCGCAACTTGCGCCTGATCCATTCCTGCCCTCCCCGGTACGGTTAATCGAGATTCTTGAGTGGGTCGTCGTGCTTGGCGCCCTCCAGACTGAGGGGCTCGCTGCCGCGCACATCGTGGTTGTGTATATGGCGCCTCAGCGCAATAACCGTCCAGATAAGCGCCACGAGGCTTAAAACGAAAACCGCAAACAAAACGCCCATGGAAGCCAGGGTCAAGAATAACAAAGCCGGAGGGCGCATGCCATTGAATCGGAGCGTCGGGGCGCAGCAGAAAACGATGAGATTTTCTGTCTCAGGCTACGAAGGGGATTTATTGGATAGACGTTCCTCGTAAGCCATTGATTTAAAGCGGAATACAGAATCGCCATTACTCCGCTCGCAGGGCATTTACCGGGTCGACGGTGGCGGCGCGCCGCGCGGGCAGGTAGCAGGCAAGATACGCCGTCGCCAAGACGCAAACGGTGATGCTGATGTAGGTGAGCGGATCGACCGGGCTTACGTTGAATAGCAGCGAGGACATCAGGCGCATGGTTATGAACGCGACGACCAGGCCGCAGGCCAGGCCTATGCCGGTCAGCAACAATCCCTGGCGCACGAACATGAGCGGTAAGAGCCGGACGCTGCGCGCCCAGCGCCATGCGTATGCCGATCTCGCGGGTGCGCTGCGAGACGGAGTAGGAAATCACGCCGTAGATTCCGATGATGCCGAGGAGCAGGGCCATGCCTCCGGCGACGGAGAGCATTACCAGCGTGAACGAGGTGCGGGCCATGGACTTTGTATAAAGGGTGCCGAGCGTCGTCATCTCCGCCAGAGGAACGTCGGGATTGACCGACCAGACCTTCTGTTGAACCTCGTTGATGAAGGCGTGCGATCCGGCGCGCGGGCTGCGGATGATGAAGGCAACGCCGCGCCGGATCATCTGTTTCTGGCCTTCGAAGTTGTCCTGCATGATCGGCCAGTAGACGGTGCTGGGCGCGGATTGATCGACCCCGTTGTCGTGAACGTCCTGAGCTACACCGATGATCTCCCGCCAGTCGTCGTTGCTGGCCACCCGGATTCGCTTGCCGATCGCGCCGTTCGCGTTGTGCCAGTATTCGCGGGCGAAGTTCTCGGAAATGATGGCGACGGGACGCTTCTGATAGATGTCGGTCCAGGTGAGATCGCGGCCGGCAAGGAGCTTGGTACCCAGGGTTGCGAACTCGCCGGGTGAGACGAACTTGAAGCGGCGGATGGGGGGCAGCTCGCCCTCGTTCTGCATGTGGTCCTGCGCGTAGAGGATGTCGTTCGAGTCATACCCATCAAGGGGTACGGCGGTGGTGAAGGCGGCAGAAGAGACGCCGGGGATCGACGAAAGCTTGTCGAGAATTGCCTGCTGCATTTGCGCGATGCGGTCGCGGTCTTTGTCCGGGATCTGCGTGTCAGAGGATATAGAAGCGGAAGGTCTGGATGGTGTCCGGCTGAGTCGAAGCCGGGAGAGACGTGCATCAACGCACGGAAGGTGCGGATCATGAGGCCGGAGCAAATGAGAAGGACCAGGGCCAGCGAGACCTGCACGATCACGAGCGCCTTGCGTGCGCGATGGCGTTCGCGGCTCTGGCTGAGGGCGCGTCCTCCTTCGCGCAGGCCGCTGTTGAGGCTCGGGCCGGCGTATTTGATGACGGGGATGGAGCCGATCAGCAGGCTGGTGAAGAGCGCGAGACCAAGCGTGAAGAGAAGCACGAGCGGGTCGATGCCGATTTCGTGGATGCGCGGCAACCCGGTGGGAGCGGCAGCTACCAGCACGCGCAGCGTCGCGTAGGCCAGAGCCAGGCCGATCAGGCTTCCGGCCACGCCAAGCGCGATGCTTTCAAAGAGCAATTCGCCGGCGATGCGGCCCCAGCCTGCGCCGAGAGCGGAGCGGATGGCGAGCTCCTGACGGCGGCCCTCCACGCGCACGAGCAGCAGGTTGGCCACGTTGGCGCAGGCGACGAGCAGCACCAGCCCGATCGAGCCCATCAATACCCAGAGGACCTTGCCAATGTCTCCGACGACATCCTGCTTCAGAGGCCGCAAGTTGGGGGCGATGCGCGCCTTCTCAAAAAGGCTGACGCTGAAGCCTTCGGGCGCGGGAAAGCTGCGCCAGACGACAGGGAGCAGGCGTCCCATGTCGGCGCTGGCTTGCTCGATGGTGACGCCGGGCTTCATTCGTGCGAGGGCGCGCTGACTGAAGTTGCCAAGTTTTACCTTGCCGCGGTCCCATTGGAAGGGCGCGACGATCGCGGCATCCTGCCAATCGAGGAAGTGAAATCCCTGAGGGAGCACGCCGATGATCTGGCGCGGCTTGCCGTCGACGGTGATCGAGCGGCCGATAACCGAGCGGTCGCCGCCGAACTTCTTCTGCCAGTACCCGTAGGAAAGCAGAACGGTTGCCGGGCGCCGGGCGAATCGTCGGAACGCGTGAAGAGGCGGCCGACGGCAGGGACCACGCCGAGGAGCGGCAACGTACCGTCGGTGACGTCGAGACCGCGCACGTGCTCAGGCTCGCCGGCGCCGGTTACGTCGAAGGAATCGCTATCGTAGACGCCGATGTCCTGGAGCGTCGTGTTCTGCTCACGGTCGATGAAATAGATCGACGGGGACATGTTGAGGTCTTTGATATTGATGCCCAGTGCGGTATGCCATACGCCGATCAGCTGCTCAGGATGCGGATAGGGCAACGGCTTGAGGAGCACGCCCTCAATCACGCTGAAAATCACGGTGTTTGCTCCGACGCCTATGGCCAGGGTGAGAAGCGTGATAGCCGTAAACAACGGCGCGCGGCCCAGTCGGCGGAGAACCTGTCTGAATTGATCGGTGAACATTGCCATTGGGTCGGCCTCCGGGGCTATGTGGGTGCTGCGGGTCAGAGCGAAGCTTGAATATGGCTACGTTGAATGCGGGCAATTCGTTCCCCGGGCTGGTGTGCGGTGTCGTGAATCTCCGATGTCGGTTTTTCCGGTCGGGCGGGAAACGTATCGAGGACAGTAACTGGCCACTATGGTCGAGAAATTGACGATTGCCGTGTTGTCCCGTTGCTATGCTGTTGCGGTCCCAAGGAGGACTCTTATGCCTGTTGCTGAAAAAACGATCGCCGAGCAGTTGCTGCCGGAATTCGATGTGGAGTACGGAAACACACGGAAGTTCATCGCTCTTGTGCCGGATGACAAGATGACATGGAAACCGCACGAAAAATCGATGGAGCTGGGGCGGTTGGCATGGCACGTCTCGGATTTTCCGAGCTGGTGCCGGGACACGCTGACTAAAGATGTGCTGACATTTACCGACGACGATGGCGGAAAGATGATGGGCGCGTGGAAGGATAAGACTCACGAACAGATGCTGGCCCGGTTTGACGCTGACCTGACAGAAGCGCGTGCCGCTCTCGCCGCCACCAGCGACGAAGCCATGGCGAGGAACTGGAGGTTTGAGTGGAATGGGCAGGCGATGATCGACGAGCCACGCATCGATGTGTATCGCAAATGGGTGGTCAACCACATGGTTCATCACCGGGCTCAGCTTGGGGTGTATCTCCGGCTGCTGGGAGTTCCGATTCCGGGTTGTTACGGGCCGTCGGCGGATGAATCGTAGGCATCGCAGTAGGGGAAGGCTCGCGGACTACACTGAGCAGTGTGAGACTTCCTCCGCTATATCCGATCCTCGACTCTGCTTTTCTGCCTCCTGATGAGAGCCGAGGCGAGATTTCTGGCGGGGCTGGTGACGGGCCTCGCAGAAGCCGGCGTCGGGATACTGCAATACCGGAATAAGCAGGGGAGCGATGCCGACATATTATGCGATGTCGAGATTATGCGGACCGCGGCGCCGGCAAGCCTCAGGCTGATCCTGAATGACTATGTCGATCTGGCGGCGGAGGCCGGATTCGCGGGCGTGCATCTCGGTCAGACCGACATGTCGCCCGGCGAGGCGCGCGCGTTGCTTGGACCGGATGTAATCGTCGGCATTTCGACGCACAACGAAACGCAGCTTCGGGCGGCTGCGCTCGAGTCGGTGGACTACATTGCTATTGGTCCGGTCTTTGCGACGGCTTCGAAGGAGAACCCTGACCAGGTGGTCGGGCTGGATGGGGTGCGACTGGCGCGGCGGCTGACGGAGAAGCCGGTCGTGGCCATCGGCGGCATCACGCTCGCAAATGCGGCTGAGGTGTGGGCGGCGGGGGCCGATTCTGTTGCCGTGATCTCGGGCGTCTTTGGCGTGGCCGATCCTCTTCGTGCGGCCGCGGAGTTTCTGCGCGTGTATCAGAGCCGTCGTTGATGCGGCCTCTTGCCACTCCTTATTGCACGACCTTAGAGTGAAACGGATGCATAACGGGGGACGATGCTTTTGATGCGGCGAAGCCCGCGCAGATTGAAAGCTGGCCGAAAGCGTGAAAGAAAATATGCAGATGCAGTAAGGTGATCCAGTGGCGACTCCGGTGATTTCCGACTCCTGTAAAGCTCGCAGCCCACGAAAGCAGTTCTTCTCTGTAGTCATTGCTGTTCTGGTGCTTTGCGCTCTGCCGGTGTGGACACAACAAGCGCCCGGAGATTCATCGCAGACATCGCCCGCTCCTCCACAAAGCGACGCTACATCGATCACGACGCCTGCTGCGCAGAAGCCGGAGACTCCAGCTGCCAAGGCGGATGGGGCGGCACCGAAGCCGATGACTCCTGCCGAGGAGCGCCAGGCGCAGATTGTGGCCGATACGAACAGACTGTATCAGCTGGCGCAGGAGCTGCAGGCTGAGGTGGCCAAGAGCAGCAAGAACACACTTTCGCTCGCTGTTGTGAAGAAGGCGGCTGAGGTGGAAAGACTCGCCAAGAGCCTGAAAGAGCGGATGAAGACCGAGTAGCGCGCGGATCAGCAGGCTCATGGCTGCGCCGGAGCATGGTCCCGGAGAGAAGCGTATGGCGCAAGGCACAGTTTTCCGGTAGAACAAACTGAAGTGCCCATCAGCAGCCCAACTACCCAAAAGCCGGCGTCCCCCGCGGGCACGCACCTGGTGCAGGGACTCGGTCTCTTCAGCGCCACCGCCATCGTTGTTGGATCGATGATCGGCTCGGGCATCTTCATTGTGCCTGCGGACATCAGCCGGAACGTAGGCTCGCCGGCACTCCTGATTGCCGCGTGGCTGATAACCGCGGCGATGACGATGATCGGCGCGCTGAGCTACGGGGAACTCGCCGCGATGATGCCACGGGCCGGCGGACAGTATGTATATCTGCGCGAGGCGCTGGGGCCGATGTGGGGCTTTCTCTATGGGTGGACCCTGTTCCTGGTGATCCAGACGGGCACCATTGCGGCTGTCGCCGTGGCGTTTGGCAAATTCCTTGGCGTTTTCTTTCCGGGCGTTTCGACGTCGCACTGGCTGTGGCATATCGGCCACGTGCCGGCGTGGCGGGTGGGTCCGATGCTGCTGGGGAATATGGATATTGGGGTGAATTCTGCAAACCTCGCCGGTATTGCCGTGGTGGTTTTGCTGACCTTTATTAATGTGTTCGGAGTACGGCTGGGGGCTCTGGTCCAGAATGTGTTCACCACGGCAAAAGCGGCTGCGCTGCTGGGACTGGTGATCTTCGGGTTTCTGATAGGGCGGAATGCCGATGCCATCCACGCGAACTTTGGCGCGAACTTCTGGAATGGAGCTTCGTTCTCGACGCTGCATGCGGTCGAGGTGGGGGTTGGCGGGTCGATCGCCATGGTGGGGCTGTTTACGATCCTGGCGGTTGTCCAGACCGGGTCGCTGTTCTCGGCCGATGCCTGGAACAATGTGACTTTCACCGCCGGAGAGGTGCGCAATCCGCGCCGGAACCTGCCATTGTCGCTGGCGATCGGCACCGGCCTGGTGCTGACGCTCTATATTCTGTCGAATTTTGTTTACCTGATGGCGTTGCCGCTGCACGGCGATCCGCATGGCGCGACGATCTTTGCGCGCGGCATCCAGTACGCCTCGGAGGATCGGGTGGCAACGGCGGTGCTCCAGGAGGTCTTTTCCGCGCGCGGAGCCTACCTGATGGCTGCGGCGATTCTGGTTTCAACCTTCGGATGCGTCAACGGGCTGACACTTGCCGGCGCCCGCGTTTACTACGCGATGAGCCGCGACGGGCTGTTCTTCAAGGCCGCGGGACAACTGCATCCTAGGTTCAGCACCCCTGTGGTGTCGCTGGTGGTGCAGGCGGTCTGGACCTGCTTCCTATGTCTTTCGGGGTCGTACAGCCAGCTGCTCGATTACACGATGTTCGCGGCGTTGGTCTTTTACATCCTGACCATCGGCAGCCTGTTCGTGCTGCGGCTGCGGCGTCCTGATGCGGAAAGACCTTACCGGGCGCTGGGCTATCCTGTGTTGCCTGCGGTTTATATAGTGATGGCGGCGTGGATATGTATCGTACTATTGCGTTACAAGCCCCAGTACACGTGGCCGGGCCTGTTTATCGTTCTGGTGGGCGTTCCGGTCTATATGTTGTGGTCACGCCTGGGAACGGCGCAGTCGCCGGACTGAATTTTGGAGGAACAGCCTTTTAAATGGCTAAATTGTTGGCGGTCAAGCCGCTCTCGCTTCTGAAGCAGGAATCAAGTGAGGAAGGGGAGCACACACTCAAGCGGTCTCTGGGGCCGGTCAATCTCATTACGCTCGGCATCGGAGCCATCATCGGCGCCGGCATTTTTGTGCTCACCGGTCAGGCCGCCGCCCTCCACGCCGGACCTGCTATCGCGCTGAGCTTCGTTGTCGCCGGAATCACCTGCGCGTTCGCCGGATTGTGCTACGCAGAGTTTGCCTCCATTATTCCGATCGCGGGATCGGCCTACACCTATGGCTACGCCACGCTGGGCGAGCTGGTGGCCTGGATTATCGGCTGGGACCTGGTGCTCGAATACGCCTTTGGCGCGGCGACTGTTGCCTCCGGGTGGTCGGGCTATCTGTTGAGCCTGCTCGAACAACTCAGGCTTATACCGTCTCCGTCGCTGGCGCGCTTCACGACGACCTACGGCAACGACCTGTATCTCTATCACAGTAAGTGGGAGCCGCTGGCTTCGCTGCCGATGGGCGTATCGACGGTGGGTCTGACTCACGTCGTGGGGATCTTCAACGTAATCGCCTTCCTGGTGATTCTGGCTGTGACCACGGTCCTGGTGATAGGAATCAAGGAATCCGCCAATCTTAACTCCGCGATTGTCATGGTGAAGTTAGGGGTTGTAGGCATCTTCCTGGTGCTGGGCATCAACCATCTGATTCATCATCCGGAGTTGCTCAAGGCGAACTGGCATCCGTTCATCCCGCCGCACCAGGGTCCGGGAGCCTTTGGAATTCAAGGGATCGTCGCCGGGGCCTCGTTTGTCTTCTTTGCCTATATCGGCTTTGACGCCGTCTCGACAGCCGCGCAGGAGGCAAGAAATCCGCAGCGGGATATGCCGATCGGCATCCTCGGCTCGCTGGTGGTCTGCACCATCCTATACATTCTTGTTTCGCTTACCCTAACGGGTCTGGTCCCCTATACCGAGCTCAATGTAGCGGAGCCGGTAGCGGTCGGCATCGATGCGACCGGTGTTGCATGGGGCAGCCTGCTGGTGAAGATAGGCGCTGTTTTCGGGCTGGGAACGGTAATGCTGGTAATGTTGCTCGGCCAGTCGCGTGTCTTCTTCTCGATGTCGCGGGATGGGCTGCTGCCGAAGTGGGCCAGCGAAATTCATCCGAAGTTCCGCACCCCGTGGATCTCGAATATCGTCGTCGGCACGATCGTAGCGTTTCTGCCCGCGCTGCTGCCCATCGCCAAGCTGGCTGCGCTCGTGAATATGGGAACGCTGCTGGCATTCGCCATTGTGTCGGCCGGTGTGTGGATTCTTCGAGTTCGTCATCCCGACCTGGAGCGCCCTTTTCGCACGCCGCTGGTGCCGCTGGTGCCGATTCTGGGCGTCCTCAGCGCCTTCTACCTGATGCTGAACCTGCCTCTGATCACGTGGATCGTGGCGATTGCGTGGCTGATCATTGGGCTGGTGATCTACTTCACCTACTCGACAAAACACAGCAAGGTGCAGCAGCTCACAATGGCGACGAAGCAGACTACCACTCTCTAGTCCGGAAGCGACGGCCTCCCGTGAAAGGGAGGCCGTCGTGTTTTTATGGGTGGCGCGCCATAACAGATGAGTTTACCGAGCGGATATCTTCATAGGCGCAAGCATCTGAAGCAGGTAAACTTGGCTCACCCCCAAGCGTTCAACGCATGCAGACGTTCACCAGATTCGGGCCCTACGAAATCATCGAGGAGATCGGCCACGGCGGCATGGGGATCGTGTATCGCGCTCACGATACGCGGCTGAGTCGCGATGTTGCGCTCAAGGTCATCGCCGACAGCTACCTCTCATCCTCTGCGACGCCAATCACGGCGACGCATGAGCGGTTTCTGCGTGAAGCCCGGTCTTCATCGGCGCTGAATCATCCGAACATCTGCACGATCTACGACGTTGGCGAGAAGGACGGGCGGCCATACCTGGTGATGGAGCTGCTCGAGGGACAGACCCTCAAGCAGATCATCCATGCGCTTCCGCTGCCGGTCGATCAGGTTCTCGACTACAGCATTCAGCTTGCTTCCGCCCTGGTCGAAGCGCACCGGCATGGCATTCTGCACCGGGACATAAAGCCGGCGAACCTGTTCGTCGTTCGCCGCGGGCAGGGAAGCGGGGTTCTGAAGGTGCTGGACTTCGGTCTGGCGAAGCGCTCATTGCTGGCAGGCGATGCCTCTGCCACCAACTCGATGGGCAACCTGACGGGCCTGGACGGCATGGGGACACTCACCACTACAGGGTCGACGGTGGGCACGGTGGCCTACATGGCTCCGGAGCAGGCGCGCGGAGAGGAGCTCGACGGCCGCGCCGATGTGTTTTCCGCCGGCGTTGTCATGTACGAAATGGCGACCGGCTCTTCGCCGTTCTTTGGCCAATCGGTTGCTGACATCATAGCCGGCCTGCTGGTACGAGAACCGGAGCCCATCCGCAAGAGGGTGCCTCAGTTTCCGAAGGAACTGGATCGGGTGATTCAGAAGGCATTGGCCAAGGATAAGGAGCAGCGGTACAGCTCGGCCGCGGAGCTGCTTGCCGATCTTGAACGGGTGCGACTCGAACTGCTGGCTCTGACCGGGGGAGCTATCTCGGTGGGGACACTCGGACTAGTAAAACGGCGTAGAGACACCTGGCGCTGGCTGACCACTTCTCTGGTGGTTGTGCTGCTGGGCATGGGAGCGTTCTTCGGCTGGCGCTGGTGGAGGACGACGACCAAGCCACCGCCGCTGGGTCAGGCCGATTCGATCATCGTGTCTGAATTTACCAACCGGACGGGCGACCCCAGCTTTGACTTTGCTCTGAAGCAGGCCCTGACGGCCCGGCTTCAGCAATCACCGTTCCTGAACGTGGTCAGCGAATCGCATCTGCGGGAGAACCTGCCTTATCTCGGCAAGCCGGCGGACGCGGCGATTACCCCGGCTGTCGCCCGCGATATTGCGGAGCGCGAGGGCGACAAGGCGGTGATCAACGGGACGATTGCCAGCATCGGGAATCAGTACCTGATCACTCTCGAAGCGGTTAACGCCGCAACGGGAGATGTGCTGGCCCGCGCGGAAAAGCAGGCGGACGGCAAAGACAAGGTTCTCGACGCCCTGCGCGACGCCTCTGACGAGCTGCGGAAGAATCTCGGCGAATCGCTGGCGTCGATTAAGAAGCTCGACGTGCCACGCAATGAGGCTACGACTCCGTCGCTGGAGGCTTTTCGCGCTTACGCATTGGGACAGCAGCAGCACGCACAGGCCAACTTCAAGGAGAGCATCACGTTCTACAAGCGGGCCATCGAGCTCGATCCCAACTTCGCCATGGCATACGCGAACCTGGGCGTGGCTTACGTCGCACTGGGTGATGAAACGCAAGGAAACGCGGCGATTACCCGCGCGTTCCAGTTGTCGGACAAAGTATCGCAACGCGAACGGCTCTTCATTCGTGCCCGGTATTACCTGAATGTCACCGGAGACCTGCCTGATGCCATCGAGACTCTGCGGCTTTACCGCGAGACCTATCCCAACGATCCGGCGGTTCCCAGCCAGCTCTCAGTCGCATATCTGACGCTGGGCCAGTTCGACAGGGCGTACGAGGAGGTCAAGCAGACCCTGAAGCTGAATCCGGGGTACGGTCCTGCGATTCCGAACGCCATTCTCTCGTTGACGGCACTCAACCGCTTTCAGGAGGCGAAAGCAGTCTTTGATTAAAGCGGAGACGCTGAAACTTGCCGACGATGCTTCGGTGCGCGGCATGTGGATCTACACGGCATATCTGATGGGCGATCAGGACTCGGTGCAGCGACAGCTGGATTGGGCGCACGGCGAGCCGGACGGCTTCATCCTCAACTCGCAGATGGCGCTGATCCACGAAAACGAAGGGCGATTCTCGGACGCCGCCAAGGACTGGCAGATGGCCGTAACACGCATGACGGATCAGAAGCTGGTGAATGCGACTGCGACTGTCATTGTCCAGGAGACGCTGGATCGTGCACTGGTTGGTTCGTGCGATGATGCGGTGCCGCGGCTGGATCGCGCTCTGCAACTGGACCACGAGCGGACGATGCAGGGAAGTGCGGCGATCGCCTTTGCATTGTGCGGGCAGCCTGCTCGGGCGATGGAAATACGGCAGTCGCTGGCCAGGGATTTTCCGCAGGACACCATCATCAACCACGTCTTCCTGCCAGACATCGACGCTGTCATTGACCTCGGCCGGAACCGTCCGCAGGATGCGCTTACCGACCTTGCTCCGGCGGCGGACTATGACATTCTCGGTATCGGGGCGTATCTACGCGGGCTGGCACATCTCGCGTTGAAGGATGGAGCGGCGGCGGCCGCGGATTTCAACTTCCCGGTTACGC
>CAWAYO010000070.1:0-14585 GCA_963786085.1 uncultured Acidobacteriaceae bacterium | reverse complement strand
ATCGCGCTCACCGAGTTGAGTGTCGGGCACATGGTGCTCTACCGGTTTCTGTTCGCGTGTGTCGGGCTTCTGCCGGTCCTGCGCCGGCCCCGGCTCAACCGCCGCGAATGGATGCTGCTGCTCACGGCCTCGTTTCTGGGGATTCCGGTGCAGTACATGATCCAGTTCTATGCGCTGTCGCTTACGACGGTGAGCCACGCCGCGCTCATGGTGGGCACGATGCCGGTGATCCTGGCCATCGGTGCGACCATCTTCACTCATGAGCGGCTGGGCTGGACGGGATGGCTGGCGCTTGCGGGATCGACCTGCGGCGTAACGTTGATCACTCTCAGCAGCACGCATGCGCAGGCGGGACCTGGAGGGCCATCGCTCAAGGGCGATCTGCTGGTGGTGGTGTCGCTCGTTCTGGCCTTGGGCTGGATCCTGCTGAACCGGCACCTGATGCAGGGGCACTCTCCGGTAGTTGTGACGGCCTACGGCGTGCTCAGCGGGACAGTCATGCTGGTGGTGTGGGTGTTGGCAACAAGCGGGCCTCCTCCGGTGCACGGACTGAGTACGCAGGTGTGGTTTGCGTCAGCGGCCAGCGGCCTGCTGTGCACGGCATCGACGATGCTCCTGTGGAACTGGGGCATTCACCATGTGCCGGCGTCGCGGGCAGGCGTGTTTCTGAACATCGAGCCGGCGATGGGCTCACTTCTCGGCGTGGTGCTGCTCGGCGACCGGCTCGGTCCGGACGCGTGGGTAGGCGGAGTGCTGATTATCGCCGCGGCCATCGTGCTCACCACGACGGGCAAGACCGAGGCGGAAGTGGTAATGGAGTGAGGGGGTGGAACCAGCGGTTAGTGACTAACCGCTGGCATGAGTCCTCAATTCTTGAGAGCTGAAGTCGAGGACGCAGGAGGCACAGGAGTAGCAGCTACGGGAGCGCCTGTCTGAGCCTCAAGCTCGGCGTTCAAATGAATGCCTGATCCTGACACCATCACGGAGCGCGTCCAATCCGCGTAACCCTTCTTCTTAACTGTGATCTCGTGCTTTCCGGGCACGAGCGACAGTTGCGACGGCGTATTCCCAACGAAGCTTCCATCGACTTCGATATCGCAGTTCGACTGATTAGCGTCGACAGAGACAACAGAAAGCGAAGCCACCATATTGCCAGGCGCGCTGCCTGCCGGACTGAACCTGGCCATGTCGAGCGTCATGTCGCCGTTAACATACGCCGTTACTTCAGTTCCCTTCGGAATTGTGATGTCTTTCCCATGGATGAAGAGGAAAAGAGGAGCAGCGGGGAAAAAGACAATGCTGGTTGCAACCATTGCTCCAGTCATCGCCCCGACATGCCCGCCTCCTTTTCCGCCTTCCGTCGCCGTCAGAGCTGCCTTCTCCTGGTCTACCAGACGAACACTGTCGATGTTGACGTTGAGTTTTCCGGCACGACCCATGCTCTTCTTGTGCTCAGAATCCGTAACTGTTGCCATCGCCAATCCTCCCTTGGCGATCACAACCGTGTCATTGACTTTGACATCCTCCAAGACTTCAAAGTCAACTTCATCGCCGGCCTTCGCATCGGCGGAAGATATGGTGCGGCCAAGACGAAGCTTCACTGGAGTACCGTCTAGCAACGTATTGGCCTTGGGAGGCTGCGAGGCCTGAGACGGAGCATGTTCAGATGCGCCCTGGGTTTGTGCCGGTGTTACGTTCTGTCCAGGTGCAGGTGAGACCTGTTGTGCACCAGAGCATGCGGGTGCGTAAGTCAGGAGCAACGCCACCCCTGACGCAGTTAGTCTTCTAAGCAAGGTGACCTTCTAAGAATGAATTTAGGGATTGCAGAGAAAAGTTAGCAGGCGGCGCGGCGCGGCAACATAGCACATAAGTGGCACCGCGGCGCGGGATCTATTCAGCCGAATCTTGCCCGGCGGGCGCGCTGCCGGAAGTCGGCTCCACGCATCTCGATCACCACACACATCTCGGCAAGGCGGGAACGCATGCGCTCGCCGATGCGGTCGCCCAGTGTTTCCTCGCGCATGGCTCGCTGGGGCGCGGTTGCGGGGCCGCCGCCGGGGGCCTGGTCAGGATAATTGGTGGTGATGATGGTCGTCCGCTTGTCGTTGTAGCGGGTGTTGAGAATATGCGCGACAGTGTCCCAGACCCACTCAGTGGGTTTGGACGCGCCGAGCTCATCGAGGACGAGAACCTCGGCCTCGAAGACCGGACGCAGGATATCGAGTTCGGTGGTGAGCACCTGCGGATTGTAGGAGTGCTGAATCTCCTTGAGCAGCTCGCGATAGTCGCAGAAGAGTCCGCGCACGCCTTTCTCGATGACGAGCGATTGCAGGATGCCGACGGCGAGGTGCGTTTTGCCGACGCCGATGGACCCCGTCAGCAGCAGCCCGTGCCCTTCCGTAGTTACCGGATATCCGTCAACGAACCGGCGCGCCGTCATGTGGGCCGTGCCGAGCGACTGATCGGCGCCGGTGAATCGCGGCTCGTAGCTCTCGAAGGAGCAGTGCTGGTAGCGGCGAGGAATCGAGGCCATTTCCAGCAGCCGGGCGATGCGCTGCTCAAAGCGGCAGTCGCAGGGCTCGGCGGCACGCGTGCCATCGGGACGGCGGATGACGCGCATCCCCATTCCGTCGCATATCGGGCAGGGCGGAGGCATGAAGGAGTCTTTGAAAAGTATCGCAGCTAATTCCCGAGTTGGTGCGCGTGGAAAAAGAGGCAGGTGTGTAGAATTCTGATACGGAACAGTCATGCGATTTGAAGTGGAATTTGATCGTGAAGACGACGGGCGCTGGATCGCAGAGATTGTCAATCTTCCCGGAGCGATGGCTTATGGATCCACAAGGGAAGAGGCGTTGGCAGCAGCGGAAGCCATCGCGTTGAGGGCATTGGCGGATCGCCTGGAAAGCCAGCACGAGTCTCTAAAAGCCAGCATCGAGTTCGCTGGCGCGTGAGTATCTGGCCTTCGACCCGCGCTCGGATCGTTTTGAAAGCCCTAAAGAAAATCGGCTGGACGGAAGCGGGTCAGGTCGGCTCGCATCTGAAGCTTGTTCGTCCGGGCTATCCTAACTACATCTGGCCTTCCGCGACTCTGAAGAGATCGGTCCGAAGATGCTCTCCCGCGTCGCGAAACACACCGGACTCAAGCCTGAAGACCTGTAAAGTCCAGGCTCTCGTTACTTCCCGAGCTTCGTATCGAAGAACTTCGCCATGATGCCATACGCCTCCCGGGACTCAGGCAGGTTGACGTCGTTCCAGAAGGCGTGCGGTAAGGCTTCGAAGACGACGAGTTGGGCGTCGACTCCGGCGGCGAGAAAGTGCCGGTGCAGGATGGTGGTGCCGCTCAGGAGCAGGTCGCGTCCGCTGGTGATGAAGAGCGTCGGAGGGAAGCCTTTCACGTCCGCAAAGATCGGCGAGAGGACCGGATCTTTGAGGTCGGTCGAGCCAACGTATTCGGTGTCGTGGGTGGCGGGATCGGGCGGATCGAGGTGGCCCGATAATCCGTTGAGCGCGTACATTGCCCACGAGTCGCCCAGGCGGCTGAAGTCGCCAGTTCCGGAGAAGATGCCGAGAGCTCCGGGAAGCGGCATGCCAAGCTGGCGTAGCTTCACGGTCGTCTCCGCGGTGAGAATTGCTCCCGCAGAGGTGCCGTAGAGCGCGATGTTCTGCGGCTTGTAGGTCTTGAGCAGTTCTTTGTAGACGGCGACGGCGTCCTCGACATCTGCCGGAAAGGGATGCTCGGGCGCCAGGCGATAGAGCACGGAGACGACCTTGGTCTGGGTGAGGTTCGCGATCGGGATGCTTTCCGTCAGCGATCCGGAGTCGGAGTTAAACCCGCCGCCGTGCATGCAGAGGAGGATGCGGTCGCTCTTGCCCGGTCCGATGGTGAGCGGCGTCACGATCAGCACCGGGACGCCGGCGATTTTGTCGTTAGCGATATTTACCCGATAGACGGCCTTGGATGCGGCTCCGGCGCGGGCCTGCCAGGCGTCGGTGTGAGCCCGGCGGTCGGCGAGGCTTTCAGGATGAGCGGCATCGGATGCAGGTCGGGCGAGGACGGCCTGCGCCTCGGGGCTGATGGTTTTCGGAACGGGGATGACGCGCGTGATGTGCGCGGTGCCGTTGGAGTCAATGTAGCTGGTGTCGGTCTGCGGGGCGGTCTGGGCTGTGGTTTGGGCGAGGGCTATGGGGGCAATTACACAGACAGCGAGAGCAACTCCAGAACGAATCATTTAGCGTTTCCCAGCATCAGATTGCAGTGCGATTCCACTAAAACACGGCAGGCGGGAGATGTCGAGCGACGGCCTCCGGCGCGTTGCAAAACGCACGAAATCCGCTTAAAATAAAAGGATTGCAGGAAAGGTTCCATGAAGCTATGCCTAAGACAGGAATTCATCCAAACTACAACGAAATCAGGGTTATGTGCGCCTGCGGCTCGAGTTTTGTCACGCGCTCGACCCACAAGGGCGACATCCATACGGAAATCTGCTCGAGCTGTCACCCGTTCTTCACCGGCAAGCAGAAGCTTGTCGATACGGCCGGACGCGTCGAGCGCTTCCGCCGCAAGTACGCCAAGGCGGAGACGGCAGCCAAGTAACTGCCGGTCAGATCAGAAGCCCGATCGACGAAGCCTCCGCAAAGCGGGGGCTTTCGTTTTGGTGCATCAGACGAGCCCTCATAACGAGCTTTGATGAAGAAGAACTGGGACAATCCGATCGAACACGCGATGCCCGAGAGCGCGCGGGTACCAGCGTCGGTCGGGATCGGCGGCGTGACGGTCGCTCCGGCGACGGTGCTTGCCCCCATGGCCGGAGTCACAGACACCGTCTTCCGGCGATTCATCCGCA
The DNA here is from genome assembly GCA_963786085.1 of uncultured Acidobacteriaceae bacterium. Classification (GTDB taxonomy): domain Bacteria; phylum Acidobacteriota; class Terriglobia; order Terriglobales; family Acidobacteriaceae; genus Silvibacterium. Next base: position 9,741 of record CAWAYO010000070.1, on the reverse strand, counting down.
ACGCCAGTGTTTTCACTGCGGGCGCAGATGCTGTCGCTTCGGTCGAGGCCGAAGTCACAAACCAGCAGTCGGGCTGCGGGCTCATCATGACGGAGTTTACGTCCGCCGATGGCCTGGCGCGCATGCGGGAGTCGAAGCGCAAGCGGTATCTGACTTTCTACGACGATGAGCATCCGATCTCGGCGCAGCTGTTCGGATCAAATCCGGCTACGCTGGCGGATGCCGCGAAGATCGTGGAGGACACCGGCTTTGACATGGTCGATCTGAACCTTGGGTGTCCGGCCAAGCGTGTTGTCTCGTGCAATGGCGGCAGCGGCCTGCTGCGCGATCTGCCATTGATCGGAAACATCTTCGCAGCAGTGCGCGCGGCGGTGCGTATTCCCTTTACCGTCAAGTTTCGCCTGGGCTGGAACGACAGCCAGATTGTCTGCGTGGACCTGGCACGGCTTGCGGAGGAGTCCGGATTAAACGCCGTCGCGCTGCATGCGCGGACGCGCGAGCAGGGCTATGCAGGTCAGGCCCGATGGGAGTGGATCGCTGCGGTAAAGGACGTGGTGAAGATTCCCGTAATTGGCAACGGCGATGTGCGCAGCCCGGAAGACGCCTGTGCGCTGGTTGCCGAGACCGGCTGCGATGCGGTGATGATCGGGCGCGCAGCTCCAGCGAATCCATGGATTTTCCGGCAGATCGCCCAGTACACGGCGACCGGCCGCTATGACCAGCCGACCGATCTTGACCGCTATCGCATGATCCGAACGTACTTCGAGATGCTGATCGAGGCGGAATATCCCGAAGCCCAGGGCAAGATGAAGCAGTTTGCGTCGTGGTTCACGCACGGCGTGCCGGGAGGCGCTGCCCTGCGCAAGTCTATCTATGAATCTAAAACCGGCGACGCGGTGCTGGGCGCAGTCGAGCGCTTCTTCGAGGCAGGACCGGTCGCGGCGAGCGCTTCGGCGACGGACAACTTCGACGCCAACGACGAGCTGCTGCTGGCCTGCGATTGAGTCAAAGAGAATACTCGTCAGTCAAGGCTCACCCGGGCGCCCAGCCCGAAGTCAAACCTTTGCGGAAAGATGAAATACCTGGAAACGGTTTGTTTCTTCGCTGGGTATCGCTGAAAATGGCGACAACAGGTCTTCTCCCGTGCTCATTTCGCTGAAACGGAGTCGGACGCCGCGTGCCTTTATGCTGGGGTGCGTGATGGCGCTCGTCGCGCTGGTGTTCGTCGCCGGATCATGCACCGCACAGGAAGACGCAAACGAAACTGCCGGTCTCTACGATGTCAAAGGGGTGGTTCTCAACAGCGTGACTCACCAGCCGATCGCGCGGGCGCTGGTGGACGTACAGGGTAACGCCGTGCTCACCGACAATGATGGCCACTTCGAATTCAGCCTGCCGGAAGGCATGGTGCAGATTTCGGTGAAGCGGCCGGGATACGGCGCCCGCGGGCGAGCTTCGAACCACACCATCCGCGTGGGGCCAAACATGCCGTCGCTGACCTTCACGCTGACTCCCGAGGTGCTGATCACCGGTCAGGTAACGCTGTCGACGTCGGATCAGGCGGACAACATCCGGGTAATGGCGTACCGCAGGCGTGTGGTCAACGGGCACCAGCAGTGGATGATGGAGAATACCGCGAGGACAAACAGCGAAGGTGTCTTCCGCATCGCCGGGCTCCAGCCAGGAGATTATCTGGTCTACACGCAACCTACCAGAGACGGCGAAGGACCTCAATCTCGCGGCGCAGCGATTTATGGCTTTCCTGCCGTTTACTATCCGGGAGTCGCGGACATTGCCTCGGCGGGTATGCTGACATTGGCCGCAGGGCAGCAGGGGCGAGCGGATTTCGTCCTCACGCGGCAGCAGTTTTATCACGTAACCGTGGCGATTGCAGACCGGGAAGGCGGACTGAACCTCCAGGTTCACGACAGAAGTGGACGCCAGATGGGACTTCCGGTGCGCTGGAATGCGGAACAGGGAACCGCAGAGGTCAGTCTGCCCAACGGGAGCTATTACATCGAAGGACGCAGGCGGAGAGAAGACCAGCTCTATGGGCGGGTAGATTTCACCGTCGCCGGAGCGCCTGTATCGGGACTGACCATGACACTGGTGCCCCTGCATGCAATCCCTGTCACGGTGCGGAAGACATTCACGGCGAACACGAACACCGGCGCCCTGGTCTCCGCAGACGGCACATCCGATAACAACCAGAGTGCAGGGCTGAATATATCGCTGATACCGGTCGATGAGTTTTTCGGGCAGATGGGGGGGCTGGGTGGACTGCACCCAGCGGACGGCGCGAACGATGGATCCTTCGAGATCGAGAATGTCACCCCGGGGCGCTATTGGGTCGAGGCGTCTCCGTTTGAGGGATACGTAAGCTCTATCACCAGTGGCGGAGTCGATCTTGCGCGAGACCCACTGACGGTAGGAACGGGCGGCAGTTCCGCCCCCATCGAAGTGACGCTACGCGACGACTCCGGAACTATTTCTGCGCAGTTGACAGGAGATCCAGCCGGCGCCACGGCCACTGCCACAACCACTGGCGAGCAGCACCAGATCTACGTGTACGCCATCCCGTTATTTCCGTCTTCCGGGTCAATCAGAATGAGCGGCATGCTGGGATCGGGGCAGGCGACGATCTCGGGACTCGCGCCGGGCTCCTATCGCGTAATCGCCTTCGACGCTCCGCAGGAAATTGATTTCCACACCTCTGACGGCCTGGCAAAATTCTCCGGTATGGGAGCGACCACCACTGTGGAGGCGAACGGAACAGCCAACGTGCAGGTTGAAATAGTCCACACCGGCAACACGGATGCTGAGTGATGAAACGAGTGCTGTTTCTGCTTGCGTTGATCGCAGCCCCGCTGGCAGGGGCGCAGGCTCCCGCACGCTCCGCACCTCGGAATTCAGGCCAATACACCATCAGCGGGGTCATGGTGAATGCCGTAACCGGTCAACCCCTCGACCGCGCGGATGTGAGCCTACACCTCCCGATGGTGGATACGCTCGTGGCTGAGACCTCGACCCGCGAAGACGGGCACTTCACCTTTGAGCACCTGGCGAAGGGCAAATACTCTCTTACTGCTTCACGGCGCGGCTACATCGGAGCGGCCTATGACGAGCACGAAGGGTATTCGACGGCGATCGTGACAGGCGACGGTTTAAAGAGCGACGGACTGGTCTTCCGCCTTTCTCCGCGGGCCGTGATTAGAGGATCGGTGACCGATGAGGCCGGCGATCCGGTACAGCAGGCAAGGGTTTCGCTGTATCGACAGAATCTGCGTACCGGTCTCGGAAACATCATTCGCGCCGGCGTGTCGATGACGGATGACACAGGAGCCTACGAGTTCGCGCGCCTGGAGGCCGGGAATTACTATGTCGCGGTCAATGCGAATCCGTGGTACGCGACTCGCCCGCAACCGAAACGCGATGCGCAGGGAAATGTGATTACCGATGACCAGCATTCGTCGCTCGACGTCGCCTACCCAACCACGTTCTACGCAGATGTGACGGACTCGGATTCGGCGACGCCGATCCCGGTGAAGGCCGGCGACCAGGTAACCGTGAACTTTAACCTGCATGCCGTGCCCGCCGTTCATCTTTCGGTTCAGGTGCCTTCGCCCGAAGGGCGCGGTTTCGCCATGCCTCAACTCTCTCAGGACGTCTTCGGCATGACGGAGCCTGCGCAGCCTTCCATGTCCTACAGTTGGCGCGGGCAGGAGCGTTCAAGCGATGGCCAGACCACGGTGGAATTCAACGGCGTCGCTCCAGGGCATTATTCGGTCGAGATGCGGGGCGGGGGCGACTCGAGCCACGCCGCCAGCATCGACGCATCAAGCGACGCAAAGATCGATTTGTCGCAATCGACGGGCATGGCGGATGTGTCCGGCAAAGTGGCGATGGCCGGGGGAGAGCCGATCCCCGACCGCCTGACGATTTCGCTGCGCTCTTCCGAAGGACGGGTTGGCGGTGGCGATCGCGTAGGCCCGGATGGGACTTTCTCCGTGCATGGCCTGCCTCCAGGCAATTACGAAGTGTGGGTGACTGCCGCGGATAGCTCGCTCGCTGTGACCCATCTAACGGCGACGGGGGCGACCGCGGAAGGAAACGTGATCAAAATAGGCAGCGCGCCGGTCGCGATCTCTGCAACGATTGCCGACGGCTCGGCAACGGTGACTGGATTTGCCATGCGCGACGGCAAACCCGCGGCCGGTGTGATGATTCTACTGGTGCCCAATCCCGCAGTCGAACGGGAGATGTTCCGTCGCGACCAGAGCGATTCAGACGGCAGCTTTCAGTTGACCCGGGTGGTTCCCGGGCAATACACAGTGGTCGCTATCGAAGACGGCTGGACGCTCGACTGGGCGCGCCCGGAAGTGATCGCGCATTATCTCGCTGGAGGGCAAAAGGTCACGGTGCCAGCCCACACCAAGGATTTCGCGATCAAGGATTCGGTGCCGGTGCAGCCGAAATAGGCTCTGACACGGTTACGAATCTAATCTACGGTAACGACAATCAGTGACGCATCGTCTTGGAAATGGTCCGAGCAAAACGCAGTTACATCCGAAAGAATCCGTTGCCGGATGGCGTGGACGCCCTGATCGCGGCTGGCCAGCACGGACGCAATCAGTCGCTGATAGCCGAATTCCTCTTCCTTGTCATTCGCGGCCTCAAGAACTCCGTCTGTCATTAGCACGAGCACATCCCGCGACGCCAGCTGCACCTCGCGATCGCTGTAAGTCCAATGAGAGAAGAGGCCAAGCACACCGCTATACGCTGGGAGGAAATCGATGGAGCCGTCGGCGTGAACAAGCAGAGGTAGACAGTGGCCGCCATTCTCGTATTTGAAGGCACGGCTCTGGCTGTCAAGAATTCCGTAGAACAAAGTGACGAAGCGGCCTGGCGCAATGTTGTTGGAGAGCGCAGTGTTGAGCTTAGCGCACAGCTCGGCGGGTGATTCGATCGACGGGTTATTGCCGCCGTCCTGCGTGAAAGCCTTCACCGATGCCTGAAGGTTCGCCATCAGCAGCGCCGCCGCCATACCTTTACCGGCGACGTCGGCAATGCAGAGACCAAGCTTCTCCTGCGAAAGAACTAGCACGTCGAAGTAATCGCCGCTTACGCTGCGCGCCGGCTGCCACGCGCATGCGATCTGATAACTGGGGATTTGCGGTGTCTCGCGTGGCAGCAGATGCACCTGGATGTCGTGCGCCTGCTGGAGGTCGGACTGGTGTGTCTGCCTTTCCATGAGGCCAAGCTGGACCTGGCTCTGAAGCTGACTATTGCGTGCCAGCAGACTAGAGCGCGACTGATCGAAGGCAAAATAAAGGATTCCGACTATCAGTGTGACGATTATCCCGAAAGGCTCATCAATCAGAACGGAGCGGAAGTAGTTAGTCGAGTGATGGCCGAAGAGCAAAAAGGTGGGAATCTCCGCCGCCGCGCTCGCGACAAATCCGATGCAAAGCAGCGTGGGAATGTAACCAATCCAGTTCCACGGTGACTGGCGGCCCACGAACAGAGGGCGGCTGAGAAGGATCAGACAAATAGCCACGTTGCCCGTTACAAAGGTATTGACCAGGGTTGCCAGGATGTTCGTTGGGACATGCAATATCCGCATGACGACATCCACACACACAGTCACAGCCAGCAGAATGAGCTGGAAGTGCAGCAGACTGAAGTCCGACAGCAATTTGTGGCGCAACTTGGAGTTGGGCATGGCCGAAACGAATGGGGAAGGCCCAAGATAGCAGGACGACGAGGATTGGGCCAGAAAAACAACGAGCGCACCCGAAGGATGCGCCCTAGATGCAAAGATGGCCGGCTGGACTGTCTGGAGGCTAGGCCTTGGGCTCTTCGCCGCCTTCGGCCGATTCCTGCTCGGCAAGCTGCTTCTGCAATTCCTCGCGACGCTTGGCGCGAGCATCGGCACGCTTCTGGCGCTTCTCGTCGAGAACCTGCTCGGCTCCGAGCAGCTCGATGAAGGCCTTTTCGGCTCCGTCGCCCTTCTGGAAGCCAGTGCGGACGATGCGGAGGTAGCCGCCATTGCGGTCGCCGTAGCGGGGCGCGACGGTGTCAAAGAGACGCGTCACGGCTTCGCGGGTCTGCAGGAAAGCAAGCGCCTGACGCCGGGAGTGCACGTCGCCCTTCTTGCCCAGGGTGATCAGCTTTTCAACGTGCGGACGCACGGCCTTGGCCTTGGTAACGGTCGTGTGGACGCGGTCCTCGAGGAAAATCGAGGTGACCAGGTTGCGCAGCAGAGCGCGGCGATGGCTGGTGTTGCGTCCGAGTTTGTATCCTGCATTGCGATGACGCATGACAAATCTCTCTATCTGAAATTTTCGGAGGGAAGTTGGGATCAGGTTTTCTAACCCCTGATCCCTGTGCCCTGATCCCTGCCGTTAAAAGTTCTCTGTTTCGTTCTGCAGCGCGAGGTCGTCGAGCTCGTCGTCTTCCTCGTCGTCGAAGGAGCCGTAGCTCGCGGCCAGGGTTGCAGCCGGAAGCACGCTGGTCGGTCCGGGAACGGCGTTGCCGTGCTCGTCGATCTTCATGCCCAGCGACAGGCCCATCTGCGCGAGGATTTCCTTGATCTCGTTCAGCGACTTGCGGCCGAAGTTCTTGGTCTTGAGCATTTCGGCTTCTGTCTTCTGCACCAGCTCGCCGATGGTCTGGATGTTGGCGTTCTTCAGGCAGTTGTAGCTGCGCACGCTGAGCTCCAGCTCTTCGACCGAGCGGTTCAGGTTCTCGTTGCGCAACTGCATACGGCCTTCTTCAGTGTGGCTCTCGGCTTCGATCTCTTCCTCGAAGTTGATGAAGATGCTCATGTGGTCCTTGAGCAGCTTCGCCGCGAGGCCCACAGCGTCGGCAGGAAGTACCGAACCATTGGTCCAGACTTCCAGCGTCAGCCGATCGTAGTCGGTGATCTGACCGAGACGAGCTGCGTCGACGGTGTAGTTCACCTTACGTACAGGCGAGTGGACCGAGTCGACCGGAATGAAGCCGATGCCGAGGTCGGAGTCAAAGTTCTTGTCGGCGGAGATATAGCCGCGGCCGCGCTTGAGGCGCATTTCCATGTCCAGCTTCCCGCTTTCGCTGACGGTAGCGATATAGACGTCCTTATCGAGGATTTCGACGTCTCCATCGGCTTCGATCATGCCCGAAGTGACCACACCCGGCTGGTCGGCCCGCAGGTACAGCGCCTTGGGACCCTCGCCGTTCAACTTGAAGGGGATCTGCTTCAGGTTGAGGATGATGTCGGTCGCGTCCTCGACGACTCCAGTGATGGACTGGAACTCGTGCAGAACGCCTTCGATCTTGACCGCAGTGACCGCCGCGCCTTCGATCGAAGAAAGCAGCGTGCGCCGCAGCGCATTGCCGATGGTGGTTCCGAAGCCGCGCTCAAAAGGTTGGGCGCTGAACTTCCCGTATTTCTCTGTAAGCGTCTCCGCATCTACTGCCAGACGCTTGGGTTTTTGAAATCCTCTCCAAAGCATATCGATTCGCCTCTCATGCGCAGCGAACGCCGCGAAGCATTCTGCAACGGCTGCGCCTGTTGCTCCTACTCGTTAAGATTTAACTGCTCTCACTTGCTACTTGAGACTCCGGCACTCAGAAGAATGCCGGAATCATCAAACTTTGAATGACCGGCTCGAAGCGCATACCGCTCGACGCGCAGTCTTACTTGCTGTAAAGCTCGACGATCAGCTGCTCGTTGACCGGCAGGTTGACGTCTTCGCGCTTCGGCAGCGCCAACACCTTGCCGGAGTGGTTCGCGTGATCGACCGAGAGCCACGCCGGAGCTGGCTGATGACTCGCGAACTCGCTCGCGCTCTCAACCACGACCAGCTTCTGGCTGTTGGGACGGACCTTGATTTCATCACCGATGCTGATCTGGAAGGACGGAATGTTCACCTTGCGGCCGTTCACCTCCACGTGTCCGTGGCGGACGATCTGGCGCGCCTGACGGCGCGAGCCGGCAAAGCCAAGCCGGAAGGCAACGTTGTCCAGACGGCACTCGAGCTGTTGCAGGAGCCGCAGACCGGTTACGCCCTTGGAGCGCGAAGCCTTCTCGTAATACTCGCGGAACTGGCCTTCGAGGGTGAAGTAAATGCGCTTTGCCTTCTGCTTCTCGCGAAGCTGCAGGCCGTAGCCGACGATCTTCGCCTTGCGATCACGGCCGTGCTGGCCGGGGGCAAAGTTGCGCTTCTCAATCGGGCACTTGTCGGTGAAGCACTTTGGGCCCTTGAGAAAAAGCTTAATGCCTTCGCGGCGGCAAAGGCGGCATACTGGTCCTGTGTAACGTGCCAATTCAATCTCCTGGTCCGGGTTTTATCCGGACATGTTCTTCAGAGGCCGACCGGTTTACGCGCTGGCAAGCGCTTCGTCCCGGTCCGAAGACAGCCAATAGCGATTAGCCCTTGGTTGTCCTATCCTTGCCTGTTTATCAGTGCAAAGGACGAGCCGCCCGAAGCGGCTCCATCCAGCTATCTTACAACTTTCCACAGCATCATTCCAGCAGGGCACCGGACAACTACTGGCTAATCCCTAATGGCTAATGGCTAAATGGCTGCTTTTACACGCGGCGGCGCTTGGGCGGACGGCAGCCGTTGTGCGGAATCGGGGTGATGTCGCGGATGGATCGCACCTCGATACCGGCGGCAGCCAGCGCACGCACAGCCGACTCACGGCCCGAACCCGGACCGCTGACGCGCACGTCGACCGAGCGCAGACCATGATCGCGCGCCTGATTGGCGGCGTTGATGGCCGCCTGCTGCGCAGCAAACGGAGTGCCTTTACGCGACCCGCGGAAGCCGAGCGAACCCGAGCTCTTCCAGGAAATCGTGTCGCCCTTGCCGTCGGTGATGGTCACGATGGTGTTGTTGAACGACGCCTGAATGTACACCAGACCGTAGGGAACATTCTTGCGTTCGCGCTTCTTGAACTTCTTGTTTTTGGCGGCCTTTCCGGCAGCGCCCTGCTGTGCTTTTGCCATTAGGTCTTCGCCGTCGCTTTCTTCTTGCCTGCTACCGTGCCCCTACGCGGTCCCTTGCGGGTACGCGCGTTGGTGTGCGTGCGCTGTCCGCGCGTGGGAAGGCCACGGCGGTGACGCAGTCCACGGTAGGACTGAATGTCGATGAGGCGCTTGATGTGCATGCTGACATCCTTGCGGAGGTCGCCTTCGACATCGCCCTCATTCTCGATAACCTGACGGATGCGGTTCACCTCGTCTTCGCCGAGATCCTGGACCTTCTTGAATGGGTCAACATTCGCGGCCCCAAGGATGCGCAGCGCACGCGGGTTGCCGATCCCGTAGATGTAAGTGAGCGCGATCCGAGCCTGCTTTTGGCGGGGCAGATCGACGCCAGCTATACGTGCCATGCTAATGTCCTTCTTGGTTGCTCTCGGAAGCTTCGCCGCCGGGAGCGGTTATGCCGGATTCGATTCCGGCGGTGATTGAGTCGGGGTTCATCGCAAGCCTTTCTGCGGCTAACTAGCCCCTGCCTTTGTGGCTGACTCGTTTCTTCAAGCTCCAACTCCCAAGGCCTCCACATGACTTACTGAGCCCTGAGCCCTGAACGCTGAGCCCTGTTTAGCCCTGACGCTGCTTGTGCTTCTGGTTCTCGCAGATCACGCGCACCACGCCACGGCGGTGGATGACCTTGCACTTGTCACAAATCTTCTTTACCGATGCACGAACCTTCATAACTATTCCCCAATCGCTGCTGGTTAATACTTACT
>CAWAYO010000069.1:0-48118 GCA_963786085.1 uncultured Acidobacteriaceae bacterium | reverse complement strand
CAACATTGACTGTTAGGGTAAGGTTATTCCTTTTTAATTTTATTGTCTGCGGGGGACGGGGTCAAACACCCGAAGGGATGAATGCTGCGTTGCACTCGGTATGGGAAATTAACTCTGAGACGGGCCGAGTCGAACTGAATTTTTGCTAGTTCGCCTTCACTGCATCCTAGTTTGAAAGCGAGGCTAAGCAGGATGCCAACCAACTCCATCCCCCTGCGGCCTTTTGGCCGGCATAGCGACGTCAAGGTTTCCGCCCTGGGCCTGGGCGGGCATCACCTGGGACAGGCAGAAGACTTGAAGACGGCGATCCGCATCGTGCATGGCGCCATCGATGGCGGAATCACCTTTTTCGACAACTGCTGGGAGTACAACCGTGGCAAGTCAGAGAACTGGATGGGCATGGGGCTCAAAGGCAAGCGGGACAAAGGTGTTCCTGATGACCAAGGTCTGCACCCACGGCCGGGAGGGCTTACTGGCCACGCGCATGCTTGAGGAGTCGCTGCATCGCCTGCAGACCGATCACCTCGATCTGTGGCAGATTCACGGCGTTTCATTCGAGAACGATCCAGATCTGTTCATCCGTCCCAACGGCGCAGCGGAGGCTCTCCGCAAGGCAAAAGAACAGGGCAAGGTAAGGTTCGTCGGGTTCACGGGGCATAAGCGGCCGGAGATTCATCTCAAGATGCTGAACTGCGGCTTCGAGTGGGATTCGGTGCAGATGCCGCTGAATCCCTTCGACGCGACTTCCGCAGCTTCGAGCAGCAGGTTCTGCCGGAGCTGAACAGGCGCGGCATCGCCGCACTGGGCATGAAGCCGATCGTCGGACACGGCGAATCGGTAAAGAAAGGCATGTTAAGCGCGGAAGAGGCGCTGAGCTACGCGATGAGCCTGCCGGTTACGACAACGATCACGGGCATGGAAAAGCCGGAAATTCTTGAGCAGAACCTCAAGGTCGCGCAGGGCTTTCAGCCGCTGTCGCAGACGGAGATGCAGGCGCTGCGCGACCGCTGCAGGATGGTGGCCGGCGACGGCCGATTCGAGCTCTACAAAATGTCACTGAAGTTCGATAACCCCGAGGCGCGGCTTGCGCACGACTACCCGCTCGACGACCAATCCATTGAGGTAAAGGAAATGCTCAGGGCCACAGAGAACAGCGGCAAGCCGTATCCCGCGGTGCAGGCGGGGTAAGTGATGACGACCCCGGAGACAGAACCTTCCCGTCGCACCTTCTTGAAGTCGGCGGTTCTCGCCGGAGCGGGTACGCTTGCCACGCACCATCCGGCCAATGCGCAGGAGGCATCGATGTCACAGAACCAGGTAACGATCAGAGTTCGACCTTCGCCGTTCCTCGCCGCGCCTTCGGGCGCACTGGAGAGCAAGTATCGATCTTCGGGCTGGGCGGCTTTCATCTCGGCTCAACCAAAGATCAGCAGGAAACGAACACGATTGTCTCCAAAGCCATCGACGCCGGAGTGAACTTCTTCGACAACGCCTGGGAATACCACGAAGGCGAATCCGAAGAGCGCCTGGGGATCGCATTGCAGGGCAAGCGCGACAAAGTGATCCTGATGACCAAGGTCTGCTCGCATGGGCGTGACAAGAAGGTGGCGATGGAACAACTGGAGCAGTCGCTGCGCCGTCTTAAGACGGATCACCTGGATGTGTGGCAGATCCACGAGGTTGTCTACTACAACGATCCTGACCTGATCTTTCGACCGGACGGCGCGATCGAGGCGCTGGAGCAGGCGAAGAAAGACGGCAAGGTGCGCTGGGTCGGCTTCACCGGGCACAAGGACCCCGCGATCCACCTGAAGATGCTCTCCCACGACTTCCCTTTCGACACGATCCAGATGCCCTTGAACTGCTTCGACGCGCGCTTCCGCAGCTTTCAGCAGCATGTGCTGCCGGAAGCCAACCGGCGCGGGATTGCGGTTCTCGGCATGAAGAGCCTGGGCGGATCAGGCGAAATGGTGACGCATGGCGGCATCACGCCGGAAGAGGGCCTGCGCTACGCGATGAGCCTGCCGGTTGCGACGACGATCTGCGGTGTCGATTCGGAAATCGTGCTCGAACAGAATCTGGCCATCGCTTCGAATTTCAAACCGATGACAGCCGAGGAACGGCACGCGCTCGAAGATCGCTGCGAGCTATGGGCCGCGGACGGCCGTTTCGAGCGCTTCAAGACCACAACGATGTACGACGGAGCGGTCGGACGCGAGCAACATCAATATCCTGAAGCGCAAAAGTTGCCGGCGTAGCTGGCCAGATCATTTCGCCAGCGCGGTGGAATTACCGGCAGGCGGAGCGGTTGCTACCGGATCAACCGGCACCGGCGGCAGATCGTAAATCTCGATGGCCCCCTCGCGGAGAATGGCAAAGCGACGTCCGTCAGTTGACAGCGCATAGTTGTGGCCGGCGCTCAATACGGGTCTAGCCGCCTTTGCCAGTTCGAGCTTTCCGGATTTGGTGTCAAAGACTCCGACCATCTGCGCGATCACATCGTCTTCGCCAAAGTAATCCATGAAGCCGACGTCGCGATTTACTTCGAGAGACCCGAATGCGAAGCGGCTCCCGTCTTCTGCGTAACTGAAGGTCGGCCAGACGTAGCGCTGCTTCCACTTGTCCTGCCAGAGCAGTTGCCCGCTGAGCGAGATGGCGCTCACCATGTGGTCGCTGCCTCCTTTGGGCGGGCAGCCGACGGCGAGTGTGACCTGGTCACTCACGGTAATGAGAACGGGCGCGCACGACGACTTGACCTCGGTGAGGATCTGCGGATCGCCGTGCAATGCCTCTCTTCGGATGACCCACTTGCTCGGGTCCTTGCCTTCGAGCAGGCTGAGAAAGCCGTTTTCGACCAGCGGCAGATCGATCGAGGAGCGCGCTTCAGTTTGCGCAAGAGCTGTGTGTTCGCCGGGTCGAAGCACAATCACGGTGGTCCTCTTGCGACGTGGCGGCGAGGGGCCAAACAGAGGACTGGCGTCCACTGCGTTGGGCGGATCGGGGTCGGGAGCAACGATCTTCTGCACCTCCACCACCATCAGCTTGCGGTCGGGGCCGATCTCGACGGCCTGCAGCGGATTATCGAATTGCAGGTAGGGACGCAGCTCCAGGTGACGGTCGGTGAGGTAGAGCGAATTCCTCTGGCGCACCAGGAACTGTCCGTCGTGGAGAGGCCACAGGTACCGCTGGCGGTCGTGCATGCGCCACTGGTTCTGCTCGACGGGCTTGCCGGTCGAGATGTCGAGCACCATGGCGAGGATGACCTGATCTTCATCGTCGGTCGGATCGCCGGGAACGCGATGCATCAATCCGGCATCGCGGAAGGTGAAGAGCAGATGATCGTTGTCGATGAAATCCAGAGTGGCGGTGGAATAACGATAGCTCAGATATGCGCGGCTGGGTGCGACGTACCCAAGCGGGGCGACCTCAATGCGCACGTTCGGCGGCGGTCCCGGATCGGGCTTATGTTTCGAATCACCTGCAAAGGCCAGTGCGGTCACCGCAATTACCAGCGCCAGACACAATGGCCGTACGGATTGGCCGGGCAGGACCATCAAGTGCATTGTCCTCGCCGGAGCGTGTACCGTGCAAATGGGATTTGTGCTGGTCAAAGCGGATTGTCTTTTGGTGGCAGGGAACAAGCGCGATAGCATGACGGTCATGCCTGCGACTGTCGAGCTGAATCTCTGGAAAAAACGGCTGGGGCATGTTCCCGATTGGGTCTGGGAGCGAACTGAGCTTGAGACGCTGATCCTCGCCGACAATAAGTTGACGGAAATATCGGACCGGATCGGGGGATTGCAGAGGCTGCGGACGCTGGATCTCGGGCATAACCAGCTTTCGCAGCTGCCCGACACCCTCGGAGATCTGACCGGACTCAGCGGCTTTCTCTATCTGCACGATAACCGGCTTAGCTCGATACCCAAATCGATGGAGCAGCTGAAAAAGCTGCGCTATCTCAATCTGAGCGAGAACGTGCTCTCTGAATTCCCGGAGGCAGTCTGCCGAATGGCGGGGCTTGTCGAGCTGCGGATTACGGACAATCAGATCGAGACGCTTCCCGAATGCATCGCAGATTTGCGTAACCTGCGCGAGCTTCATCTCCGCAATAACCGGCTCCCTACCCTTCCCGCGTGCATCGGAAAGCTGCCGGAGCTGCGGCAGATCGACCTGCGCGGTAACCCTCTTACTTCGCTGCCCGAAACGATCGCTTCCCTGCCGAAGCTCGAAAAACTGGACCTCCGCTGGGTTACTTCGCTGCCTTGGCCGGGCTGGATTGACGACCTCGAAGCGAGAGGCTGCGTCGTCTATCGCTGAGGACGGAAGTTGCCACGCGAATGTGCGAGGCTAGAAGAATGGCCTCGAGCACGGCACAGCTATCCGCACCGTCCAGGACAGCTCTGGGCTACGGAGCATGTGCGCTCGCGGGAACTCTCTGGGGTACAGGCTTTTACTTCGGCAAGATCGCGCTCACCGAGTTGAGCGTCGGGCACATGGTGCTCTACCGGTTCCTCTTCGCCTGTGTCGGGCTGCTGCCGGTCCTGCGCCGGCCCAGGCTCAACCGCCGCGAATGGATGCTGCTGCTGACGGCGTCGTTTCTGGGGATTCCGGTGCAGTACATGATCCAGTTCTATGCGCTGTCCCTGACGACGGTGAGCCACGCCGCGCTCATGGTGGGCACGATGCCGGTGATACTGGCCATCGGTGCAACCATCTTCACGCATGAGCGGCTGGGCTGGACGGGTTGGCTGGCGCTCGCGGGATCCACCTGCGGCGTCACGCTGATTACGCTGAGCAGCACGCATTCGCAGGCCGGACCTGGAGGGCCATCGCTCAAGGGCGATCTGCTGGTGGTGGTGTCGCTCGTTCTGGCCTTGGGCTGGATCCTGCTGAACCGGCACCTGATGCAGGGGCATTCTCCGCTGGTAGTGACGGCTTACGGCGTTCTTAGTGGAACCGTCATGCTGGTGGTGTGGGTGTTGGCGACGAGCGGACCTCCTCCGGTGCACGGACTGAGCACGCAGGTGTGGGTTGCATCAGCGGCCAGCGGCCTGCTGTGCACCGCGTTGACGATGCTCTTGTGGAACTGGGGCATCCACCATGTGCCGGCATCGCGCGCAGGCGTGTTTCTGAACATCGAGCCGGCGATGGGCTCACTTCTCGGCGTGGTTCTGCTTGGCGACCGGCTCGGTCCGGATGCGTGGCTAGGCGGAGTGCTGATTATCGCTGCCGCCATTGTGCTCACCACAACCGGCAAGACCGAGGCGGAAGTGGTGATGGAGTGAGGGATAGGAATCAGCGGTTAGCGACTAACCGCTGGCATGAGTCCTCAATTCTTGAGAGCTGAAGTCGAGGACGCAGGAGGCACAGGAGTAGCAGCTACGGGAGCGCCTGTCTGAGCCTCGAGCTCGGCGTTCAAATGAATGCCTGATCCTGACACCATCACGGAGCGCGTCCAATCCGCGTAACCCTTCTTCTTAACTGTGATCTCGTGCTTTCCGGGCACGAGCGACAGTTGCGACGGCGTATTCCCAACGAAGCTTCCATCGACTTCGATATCGCAGTTCGACTGATTAGCGTCGACAGAGACAACAGAAAGCGAAGCGACCATATTTCCGGGCGCGCTGCCTGCCGGACTGAACCTGACCATGTCGAGCGTCATGTCGCCGTTAACATACGCCGTTACTTCAGTTCCCTTCGGAATTGTGCTGTCTTTCCCATGGATGAACAGGAAAAGAGGAGCTGCGGGGAAGAAGACAATGCTGGTTGCAACCATTGCTCCAGTCATCGCCCCGACATGCCCGCCTCCTTTTCCGCCTTCCGTCGCCGTCAGAGCTGCCTTCTCCTGGTCTACCAGGCGAACACTGTCGATGTTGACGTTGAGTTTCCCCGCGCGACCCATGCTCTTCTTGTGCTCAGAATCCGTAACTGTTGCCATCGCCAACCCTCCCTTGGCAATCACAACCGTGTCATTGACTTTGACATCCTCCAAGACCTCAAAATCAACTTCATCGCCGGCCTTCGCATCGGCGGAAGATATGGTCCGGCCAAGTCGAAGCTTCACTGGAGTACCGTCCAGCAGAGTATTGGGCTTTGGAGCTTGCGGAGCCTGCGACGCAGCACGTTCGGGTGTGGATTGGGTTTGATGTGGTGATTGACGATCTGTCCAAGCGCAGATGAGACCTGTTGAGCACCAAAACATGCAGGTCCATAGGCCAGGAACATTGCTATTCCTGACGCAGTTAATCTTCTAAACAAAGCGACCTTCTTAAGTTGAATTAGGAGTTATAGCAAGAAATTAGCAGGCACGCATGCACGGGAACATAGCACATAGGTGGTAAAGGATTCGGCGCATCTATCAACCAAATCTTGCCCTGCGTGCGCGCTGCCGGAAGTCGGCGCCGCGCATCTCGATCACTACACACATCTCGGCAAGGCGGGAGCGCATGCGCTCGCCGATGCGGTCGCCGAGAGTTTCCTCGCGCATGGCGCGTTGGGGCGCGGTTGCGGGGCCTCCGCCGGGAGGCTGGTCGGGATAGTTGGTGGTAATGATGGTCGTCCGCTTGTCGTTGTAGCGCGTGTTGAGAATGTGGGCGACAGTGTCCCACACCCACTCGGTGGGTTTGGACGCGCCGAGCTCGTCGAGAACGAGGACCTCGGCCTCGAAGACCGGGCGCAAAATATCGAGTTCGGTGGTGAGCACCTGTGGATTGTAGGAGTGCTGAATCTCCTTGAGCAGCTCGCGGTAATCGCAGAAGAGTCCGCGCACGCCTTTCTCGACGATGAGCGATTGCAGGATGCCGACAGCCAGATGCGTTTTGCCGACGCCGATGGATCCGGTGAGGAGCAGGCCGTGGCCTTCGGTGGTCACCGGGTACCCGTCAACGAACCGGCGCGCCGTCATGTGGCCGGTCGAGAGCGAGGAATCTGCTCCGGTGAAACGCGGCTCGTAGCTGTCAAAGGAGCAGTGCTGATAACGCTTCGGGATCGCTGCGCGCTGCACCAGCATGGCGATACGGTGCTCGAACCGGCAGTCACAGGGTTCGGCGGCGCGCGTGCCATCGGGACGGCAGATGACGCGCATCCCCATTCCATCGCATCTCGGACAGGGTTGAGGCATGAAGGAGTCTTTGAACAGTATCGCAGCTAAGTCCCGAGTTGATGCGCGTGGAAAAAGAGGCAGGTGTGTAGAATTCTGATACGGAGCAGTCATGCGATTTGAAGTGGAATTTGATCGTGAAGACCACGGGCGCTGGATCGCAGAGATCGTCAACCTTCCCGGATCGATGGCCTATGGAGCCACAAGGGAAGAGGCGTTGGCAGCAGTGGAAGCAATCGCGTTGAGGGCACTGGCGGATCGCCTGGAAAGCCAGCATGAGTCTCTGAAGGCCAGCATCGAGTTCGCTGGCGCGTGAGCATCTGGCCTTCGACCCGCGCTCGTATTGTTTTGAAAGCCCTCAAGAAGATCGGTTGGACGGAAGCGGGTCAGGTTGGCTCGCATCTGAAGCTTATTTGTCCGGGCTATCCAACTACATCTGGGCCTTCCGCGACTCTGAAGAGATAGGGCCAAAGATGCTCTCCCGCATCGCCAAACATGCCGGACTCAACCCTGAAGATTTGTAAATTCGAAAACTGTCTCACTTGCCCAGGTGAGTATCGAAGAAATTCGCCATGATTCCGTAGGCCTCGCGCGATTCGGGAAGGTTGACGTCGTTCCAGAAGGCGTGCGGCAGGGCTTCGAAGACGACGAGCTGAGCGTCGACTCCGGCGGCGAGGAAGTGGCGATGCAGGATGGTGGTGCCGCTGAGGAGCGCATCGCGCCCGCTGGTGATGAACAGGGTAGGCGGGAAGCCCTTCACGTCGGCGTAGATCGGTGAGAGTACGGGATCTTTGAGGTCGGTCGAGCCGACGTATTCGGTGTCATGAGTGCCGGTATTGGGCGGGTCGAGGTGGCCCGATAGTCCGTTGAGCGCGTACATAGCCCACGAGTCACCCAGGCGGCTGAAATCGCCGAGTCCGGAGAAGACGCCGAGGGCTCCGGGGAGCGGAAGGCCAAGCTGACGTAGTTTCACGGTCGTCTCGGCGGTGAGAATCGCTCCCGCAGAGGTGCCGTAGAGCGCGATGTTCTGCGGCTTGTAGGTCTTCAGCAGTTCTTTGTAGACGGCGACGGTGTCCTCGACATCTGCCGGAAAGGGATGCTCGGGCGCCAGGCGATAGAGCACGGAGACGACCTTGGTCTGGGTGAGGTTTGCGATTGGGATGCTTTCCGTCAGCGAGCCGGAGTCGGAGTTGAATCCTCCACCGTGCACGCAGATAAGGACGCGGTCGCTCTTACCCGGTCCGACGGTGAGCGGCGTCACAATCAGCACCGGAACCCCGGCGATTCTGTCGTTAGCGAGACTTACCGGATAGACGGCCTTGGAGGCGGCTCCGGCGCGGGCCTGCCAGGCGTCGGTATGCGCGCGGCGATCGGCAAGGCTTTCAGGATGAGCGGCGTCAGAGGCAGGTCGCGCGAGCACGGCCTGCGCCTCGGGGCTGATGGTATTCGGCACTGGGATGACGCGGGTAATATGCGCAGTGCCGTTGGAGTCGATGTAGCTGGTGTCGGTCTGCGGAGCGGTCTGGGCTGTGGTTTGGGCGAGAGCGATGGGGGCAATTACACAGACAGCGAGAGCAACTCCTGAACGAATCATTTTAACGTCTTCCCGGCATCATCAGATTGCAGAGCGATTCCACTAAAACACGGCAAGCGGGGGATGTCGAGCGACGGCCTCCGGCGCGTTGCAAAACACACGAAATCCGCTTAAAATAAAAGGATTGCAGGAAAGGTTCCAGACCAGCTATGCCTAAGACAGGGATTCATCCAAACTACAACGAAATCAGGGTTATGTGCGCCTGTGGCTCGAGCTTTCCCACGCGCTCGACCCACAAGGGCGACATCCACACGGAAATCTGCTCGAGCTGTCACCCGTTCTTCACCGGCAAGCAGAAGCTTGTCGACACGGCCGGACGCGTCGAGCGCTTCCGCCGCAAGTACGCCAAGGCGGAGACGGCAGCCAAGTAACTGCCGGTCAGATCAGCAGCCCGATCGACGAAGCCTCCGCGACGCGGGGGCTTTCGTTTTGGTGCATCAAACAAGCCTCGATGAAGAAGAACTGGGACAATCCGGTCGAACACGTGATGCCTGATAACGCGCGGGTTCCAGCGGCGGTCGAGATCGGTGGCGTGAGGGTCGCTCCGGCCACCGTGCTCGCCCCCATGGCCGGAGTCACGGACACCGTCTTCCGGCGATTCATCCGTAACGCCAGCGTCTTTCTTTCGAACCCCGCCGCAGGCGCTAGCGCACAGGCTGACTCCGGTGCTTCAATTGAGGCCGAAGTCACGAATCAGCAATCCGGCTGCGGGCTCATCATGACGGAGTTCACCTCCGCCGATGGCCTGGCACGCATGCGGGAGTCGAAGCGCAAGCGGTATCTGACGTTCTACGACGATGAGCATCCGATCTCGGCGCAGTTGTTCGGATCGAACCCGGCGACGCTGTCCGAGGCCGCGAAGATCGTGGAGGACACAGGCTTCGACATGGTCGACCTGAATCTTGGGTGCCCGGCGAAGCGAGTCGTGTCTTGCAACGGGGGCAGCGGCCTCCTGCGCGATCTGCCGTTGATCGGAAAAATCTTCGAAGCGGTGCGCGCGGCGGTGCGTATTCCCTTTACCGTCAAGTTTCGCCTGGGCTGGAACGACAGCCAGATCGTCTGCGTAGACCTGGCGCGGCTCGCCGAGGAGTCCGGATTAAACGCCGTCGCGCTGCATGCGCGGACGCGCGAGCAGGGCTATGCGGGTCAGGCGCGCTGGGAGTGGATCGCCGCAGTCAAGGACGCGGTGAAGATTCCCGTGATTGGCAATGGCGATGTGCGCAGCCCGGAAGACGCCTGCGCGCTGGTCGGCGAGACCGGGTGCGACGCGGTGATGATCGGGCGTGCAGCTCCAGCGAATCCGTGGATCTTCCGGCAGATCGCGCAGTACACCGCAACCGGCCGCTATGACCAGCCGACCGATCTCGACCGCTATCGCATGATCCGGACGTACTTCGAGATGCTGATCGAGGCGGAGTATCCCGAAGCGCAGGGGAAGATGAAGCAGTTTGCGTCGTGGTTCACCCATGGCGTGCCCGGCGGCGCTGCGCTGCGCAAGTCTATCTACGAATCTAAAACCGGCGAGGCGGTGCTGGATGCAGTCGAGCGCTTCTTCGAGGCAGGACCGGTCGCGGCGAGCGCTTCGACAACGGACAACTTCGACGCCAACGACGAGCTACTGCTGGCGTGCGATTGACTCAAAGAGAATACTCGTCAGTCAAGGCTCACCCGGGCGGCCAGCCCGAAGTCAAACCTTTGCGGAAAGATGAAATACCTGGAAACGGTTTGTTTCTTCGCTGGGTATCGCTGAAAATGGCGACAACAGGTCTTCTCCCGTGCTCATTTCGCTGAATCGGAGTCTGACCCCGCGTGCCTTTGTAATGGGGTGCGTGATGGCGTTCGTCGCGCTGGTGTTCGTTGCCAGACCATGCGCCGCGCAGGAAGACGCAAACGAAGCTGCTGGTCTCTACGACGTCAAAGGAGTGGTTCTCAACAGCGTGACTCACCAGCCGATCGCCCGGGCGCTGGTGGACGTGCATGATAACGCCGTTCTCACCGACAATGACGGGCACTTCGAATTCAGCCTGCCGGAAGGCCTGATACAGGTTTCGGTGAAGCGGCCGGGATACGGCGGTCGCGGGCGAGCCTCGAACCACGCCATTCGCGTGGGCCCAGGCATGCCGTCGCTGACCTTCACTCTGACTCCCGAGGTGCTGATCACCGGTCAGGTAACGCTGTCGACGTCGGATCAGGCGGACAACATCCGGGTAATGGCATACCGCAGGCGGGTGGTCAATGGACACCAGCAGTGGATGATGGAGAATACCGCGAGGACCAACAGCGAAGGCGTCTTCCGCATCGCCGGGCTGCAGCCGGGAGATTATCTGGTCTACACGCAACCTACCAGAGACGGCGAAGGACCTGAATCTCGCGGCGCACCGATTTATGGCTTTCCTGCCGTTTACTATCCGGGCGTCGCCGACATTGGCTCGGCTGGCATGCTGACACTGGCCGCAGGGCAGCAGGGGCGGGCGGATTTCGTGCTGACGCGGCAGCAGTTTTATCACGTAACCGTGGCGATTGCAGACCGAGAAGGCGGACTGAACCTCCAGGTTCACGACCGGAGCGGACGCCAGATGGGACTTCCGGTGCGCTCGAATGCGGAACAGGGAACCGCAGAGGTCAATCTGCCCAACGGGAGCTATTACATCGAAGGACGCAGGAGGAGAGAAGACCAGCTGTACGGGCGGGTAGATTTCACCGTCGCGGGAGCACCTGTATCGGGACTGACCATGACACTGGTGCCCTTGCATGCAATCCCTGTCACGGTGCGGAAGACCTTCACGGCGAACACCAACACCGGCGGCCTGGTCTCTTCAGACGGCGCATCCGATAACAACCCGAGTGCGGGGCTGAATATATCGTTGATACCGGTAGATGAGATTTTCGGGCAGATGGGGGCGCTGGGTGGACTGCACCCAGCGGACGGCGCAAACGATGGATCCTTCGAAATCGAAAATGTCACCCCGGGACGGTATTGGGTCGAGGCGTCTCCGTTTGAGGGATACGTGAGCTCTATCAGCAGCGGCGGAGTAGATCTTGCGCGAGACCCGCTGACGGTGGGAACGGGCGGCAGTTCCGCCCCGATCGAAGTGACGCTACGCGACGATTCCGGAACTATTTCCGCGCAGTTGGTTGGAGATCCGGCCAGCGCTGCTGCCGCTGCAACAACCACTGGGGAGCAGCGCCAGATCTACGTGTACGCCATCCCGTTATTTCCGTCTTCCGGGTCAATCAGAATGAGCGGCATGCAGGGATCGGGGCAAGTAACGATCTCGGGACTCGCGCCGGGCTCCTATCGCGTGATTGCCTTCGACGCTCCGCAGGAGATTGATTTCCACACCTCCGACGGCTTGGCAAAATTCTCCGGTATGGGAGCGACCACCACTGTGGAGGCGAACGGAACGGGCAACGTACAGGTTGAAGTGGTCCACACCGGCAACACGGATGCTGAGTGATGAAACGAGTGCTGCTCGTGCTCGCGTTGATCGCAGCCCCACTGGCTGGCGGTCAGGCCCCCGCGCGCTCCGCACCGCGGAATTCAGGCCAATACACCATCAGTGGGGTGGTGGTAAATGCCGTAACCGGTCAACCCCTCGACCGGGCAGAGGTGAGCCTGCACCTCCCGACGGTGGATACGCTCGTGGCTGAAACCACGACCGGCGAAGACGGGCACTTCACCTTTGAGCACCTGGCGAAGGGCAAGTACTCTCTTGCTGCTTCACGGCGCGGCTACATCGGAGCGGCCTATGACGAGCACGAAGGGTATTCGACGGCGATCGTTACGGGCGACGGGCTAAAAAGCGACGGATTGGTCTTTCGCCTCTCTCCGCGCGCCGTCATCAAAGGATCGGTGACCGATGAGGCCGGCGATCCGGTACAGCAGGCGAGGGTTTCGCTGTATCGGCAGAATCTTCGTACCGGCCTGGGGAATATCGTTCGCGCCGGAGTGGCGATGACCGACGACACAGGAACCTACGAGTTCGCGCGCCTGGAGGCCGGGAACTACTATGTCGCGGTCAATGCCAACCCGTGGTATGCAACGCGTCCTCAACCGAAACGCGACGCGCAGGGAAATGTGGTTGCCGACGATCAACATTCGTCGCTCGACGTCGCCTACCCGACCACGTTCTATGCAGATGTGACGGACTCGGATTCGGCAACGCCGATCCCGGTGAAGGCAGGCGACCAGGTAACCGTGAACTTTAACCTGCATGCGGTACCCGCCGTTCACCTTTCGGTGCAGGTGCCTTCGCCCGAAGGGCGCGGTTTCGCCATGCCTCAGCTTTCGCAGGACTTCTTCGGCCTGAGCGAACCAGCGCAGCCGGCCATGTCCTACAGTTGGCGCGGGCAGGAACGTACGAGCGACGGCCAGACGACAGTGGAGTTCAACGGCGTCGCTCCAGGGCATTATTCGGTCGAGATGCGGGGCGGCGGCGACTCGAGCCACTCCGCCAGCGTCGACGCATCGAGCGACGCGAAGATCGATTTGTCCCAGTCGACGGGCATGGCGGATGTATCCGGCAAGGTGGCGATGGCGGGGGGAGAGCAGATACCCGACCGCGTGACGGTTTCGCTGCGCTCTTCCGAAGGACGGGTTGGCGGTGGCGATCGCGTAGGCCCGGATGGGACCTTCTCCATGCATGGCCTGCCTCCAGGCAATTACGAAGTGTGGGTGACTGCCGCGGATAGCTCGCTCGCCGTGACCCATCTCACGGCGACGGGAGCGGCCGTGGAAGGAAACATGATCAAGGTAGGCAGCGCGCCGGTCGCGATCTCTGCAACGATTGCCGACGGCTCGGCAACGGTGACTGGATTTGCCATGCGCGACGGCAAACCTGCGGCCGGAGTGATGATTCTGCTGGTGCCCAATCCCGCAGTCGAACGAGAGATGTTCCGTCGCGACCAGAGCGATTCAGACGGCAGCTTTCAAATGAGCCGGGTGGTTCCCGGACAATACACGGCAGTCGCTATCGAAGATGGCTGGACACTTGACTGGGCGCGCCCGGAAGTGATCGCGCATTATCTGGCCGGAGGGCAAAAGGTTACAGTGCCGGCGCATACCAAGGATTTCGCAATCAAGGATTCGGTGCCGGTGCAGCCGAAATAAGTTCCGGCATGCTTACGAATCTAATCCACGGTAACGACGATCAGAGACGCATCGTCCTGGAACTGGTTCGAGCAAAACGCAGTTACATCCGAAAGAATCCGCTGCCGGATGGCGTGGACGCCCTCGTCGCGGCTGGCCAGCACGGACGCGATCAGTCGCTGATAGCCGAATTCTTCTTCCTTGTCATTCGCGGCCTCAAGAACTCCGTCTGTCATTAGCACGAGCACATCCCGCGATACCAGCTGCACCTGGCGATCACTGTAAGTCCAATGAGAGAAGAGGCCGAGCACGCCGCTATACGCTGGGAGGAAATCGATGGAGCCGTCGGCGTGAACAAGCAGAGGCAGGCAGTGGCCGGCATTCTCGTATTTGAAGACACGGCTCTGGCTGTCAAGAATTCCATAGAACAAAGTGACAAAGCGGCCGGGCGCAATGTTATTGGAGAGTGCAGTGTTGAGCTTGGCACACAGTTCGGCGGCCGATTCGACAGACGGTTACTTCCGCCGTCCTGCGTGAAAGCCTTGACCGAAGCCTGCAGGTTCGCCATGAGCAGTGCCGCCGCCATACCTTTACCGGCGACGTCTGCAATGCAGAGGCCAAGCTTGTCCGGCGAAAGAACCAGCACGTCGAAGTAATCGCCGCTCACGCTGCGCGCCGGCTGCCACGCGCATGCGATCTGATAACCGGGGATCTGTGGTGTCTCGCGCGGCAACAGATGGACCTGGATATCGTGTGCCTGTTGCAGGTCGGACTGGTGTGTTTGCCTTTCCATCAGGCCAAGCTGGACCTGGCTCTGAAGCTGACTATTGCGTGCGAGCAGACTAGAGCGCGACTGATCGAAGGCAAAATAAAGAATTCCCACTATCAGTGTGACGACTATCCCGAAAGGCTCATCAAGCAGAACGGAGCGGAAGAAGGTAGTCGAGTGATGAGCGAAGAGCAAATAGGTGGGGATCTCCGCCGCGGCGCTCGCGATAAATCCGATGCAAAGCAGCGTGGGAATGTAACCAATCCAGTTCCACGGTGACTTGCGACCGATGAACAGAGGGCGGCTGAGAAGGATCAGACAAATAGCCACATTGCCCGTTACAAAGGTATTAACCAGGGTTGCCAGGATGTTCGTTGGGACATGCAATATCCGCATGACGACATCCACACACACGGTAACAGCCAGCAGAATGAGCTGGAAGTGCAGCAGGTTGAATTCCGAAAGGAGTCTGTGTCGCAGGTTTGACTTGGGCATGGCCTGAAGTGTGCGGGGGCAGGCCATAAAGATAACAGGATCAAGGCTGAACGGCCAGAAAAACAACGAGCGCACCCAGAAGAATGCGCTCGCTGGCTGGACTGTTTGGAGGCTACGCCTTGGGCTCTTCGCCGCCTTCGGCCGATTCCTGCTCGGCAAGCTGCTTCTGCAGCTCCTCGCGACGCTTGGCGCGAGCATCGGCACGCTTCTGGCGCTTCTCGTCGAGAACCTGCTCGGCTCCGAGCAGCTCGATGAAGGCCTTCTCGGCTCCGTCGCCCTTCTGGAAGCCAGTGCGGACGATGCGGAGGTAGCCGCCGTTGCGGTCACCGTAGCGGGGCGCGACGGTGTCAAAGAGACGTGTCACGGCTTCGCGGGTCTGCAGGAAAGCGAGCGCCTGACGCCGGGAGTGCACGTCGCCCTTCTTGCCCAGGGTGATCAGCTTTTCGACGTGCGGACGCACGGCCTTGGCCTTGGTAACGGTCGTATGGACGCGGTCCTCGAGGAAAATCGAGGTCACCAGGTTCCGTAGCAGAGCGCGGCGATGGCTGGTGTTCCGTCCGAGTTTGTATCCTGCATTGCGATGACGCATGGCAAATCTCTCTATCTGAAATTTTCGGAGGGAAGTTGGGATCAGGTTTTCTAACCCCTGATCCCTGTGCCCTGATCCCTGCCGTTAAAAGTTCTCTGTTTCGTTCTGCAGCGCGAGGTCGTCGAGTTCGTCGTCTTCCTCGTCGTCGAAGGAGCCGTAGCTCGCGGCCAGGGTTGCAGCCGGAAGCACGCTTGTCGGTCCGGGAACGGCGTTGCCGTGCTCGTCGATCTTCATGCCCAGCGACAGGCCCATCTGCGCGAGGATTTCCTTGATCTCGTTCAGCGACTTGCGGCCGAAGTTCTTGGTCTTGAGCATCTCGGCTTCTGTCTTCTGCACCAGCTCGCCGATGGTCTGGATGTTGGCGTTCTTCAGGCAGTTGTAGCTGCGCACGCTGAGCTCCAGCTCTTCGACCGAGCGGTTCAGGTTCTCGTTGCGCAACTGCATGCGGCCTTCTTCGCTGTGGCTCTCGGCTTCGATCTCTTCCTCGAAGTTGATGAAGATGCTCATGTGATCCTTGAGCAGCTTTGCAGCGAGGCCAACCGCGTCGGCAGGAAGCACCGAACCATTGGTCCAGACTTCCAGCGTCAGCCGATCGTAGTCGGTGATCTGGCCAAGACGCGCGGCGTCGACGGTGTAGTTCACCTTGCGCACCGGCGAGTGGACCGAGTCGACCGGAATGAAGCCGATGCCCAGGTCGGAGTCAAAGTTCTTGTCAGCGGAGATATAGCCGCGGCCGCGCTTGAGGCGCATTTCCATGTCCAGCTTCCCGCTTTCGCTGACGGTGGCGATATAGACGTCCTTATCGAGGATTTCGACGTCTCCATCGGCTTCGATCATGCCCGAAGTGACCACACCCGGCTGGTCGGCACGCAGGTACAGCGCCTTGGGACCCTCGCCGTTCAACTTGAAGGGGATCTGCTTCAGGTTGAGAATGATGTCGGTCGCGTCCTCGACGACTCCAGTGATGGACTGGAACTCGTGCAGAACGCCTTCGATCTTGACCGCAGTGACCGCCGCGCCTTCGATCGAAGACAGCAGCGTGCGCCGCAGCGCATTGCCGATGGTGGTTCCGAAGCCGCGCTCAAAGGGCTGGGCGCTGAACTTCCCGTATTTTTCTGTGAGCGTCTCCGCATCTACTGCCAGACGCTTGGGTTTTTGAAATCCTCTCCAAAGCATATCGATTCGCCTCTCATGCGCAGCGAACGCCGCGAAGCATTCTGCAACGGCTGCGCTGTTTGCTCCATTCGTTGATTTGACCGCTTTCGCGGAGACTGGCCGTCCAGGCAATTGCCCTTCGGGCCAAACTGCACTTGCTGCTACTAACAACCTTGCTATCCCGACCGAGGCGCGCCTCTTGACGCGCAACGGCTGGAACGCAAATCCTACTTGCTGTACAACTCGACGATCAGCTGCTCGTTGACCGGCAGGTTGACGTCTTCGCGCTTCGGCAGCGCCAGCACCTTACCAGTGTGGTTCGCGTGATCGACCGAAAGCCATGCCGGAGCCGGCTGATGGCTCGCAAACTCGCTCGCAGACTCAACCACGAGCAGCTTCTGGCTGTTCGGACGAACCTTGATCTCGTCGCCGATGCTGATCTGGAAGGAAGGAATGTTCACCTTGCGGCCGTTCACCTCGACGTGTCCGTGGCGGACGATCTGGCGAGCCTGACGGCGCGAGCCGGCAAAGCCAAGCCGGAAGGCGACGTTGTCCAGACGGCACTCGAGCTGCTGGAGGAGCCGCAGACCGGTTACGCCCTTGGAGCGCGACGCCTTCTCGTAATACTCGCGGAACTGCCCTTCGAGGGTGAAGTAAATGCGCTTTGCCTTCTGCTTCTCGCGAAGCTGCAGGCCGTAGCCGACGATCTTCGCCTTGCGATCGCGGCCGTGCTGGCCGGGGGCGAAGTTGCGCTTCTCAATCGGGCACTTGTCGGTGAAGCACTTTGGGCCCTTGAGAAAAAGCTTAATGCCCTCGCGGCGGCAAAGGCGGCAGACTGGTCCTGTGTAACGTGCCAATTCAATCTCCTGGTCCGGGTTTCATCCGGACATTGTTCTTCAGAGGCCGACCGGTTTACGGATGGCAATCCTTCGTCCCGGTCCATCTGTTAGTTTTATTCAGTTTTTCAGTGCAAAGACACCCCCGACGGTCTCCAGTTACCAGCCAACTGCTCTTCCACCAGGGACCGCCAACCGGCGAATCCTGATAATCTCACTTACACGCGGCGGCGCTTGGGCGGACGGCAGCCATTGTGCGGAATCGGGGTGATGTCGCGGATGGACCGTACCTCGATGCCGGCGGCAGCCAGCGCACGCACAGCCGACTCACGGCCCGAACCCGGACCGCTGACCCGCACATCGACCGAGCGCAGTCCATGATCGCGCGCCTGATTGGCGGCGTTGATGGCCGCCTGCTGCGCGGCAAACGGGGTGCCCTTACGCGACCCGCGGAAGCCGAGCGAACCGGAGCTCTTCCAGGAAATCGTGTCGCCCTTGCCGTCGGTGATGGTCACGATGGTGTTGTTGAACGACGCCTGAATGTACACCAGACCGTAGGGGACATTCTTGCGTTCGCGCTTCTTGAACTTCTTGTTTTTGGCGGCCTTTCCGGCAGCGCCCTGCTGTGCTTTTGCCATTAGGTCTTCGCCGTCGCTTTCTTCTTGCCTGCTACCGTGCCCCTACGCGGTCCCTTGCGGGTACGCGCGTTGGTGTGCGTACGCTGTCCGCGCGTGGGAAGGCCGCGGCGATGCCGTAGTCCGCGGTAGGACTGAATGTCAATGAGGCGCTTGATGTGCATGCTGACATCCTTGCGGAGGTCGCCTTCAACATCACCCTCATTCTCGATGACCTGACGGATGCGGTTCACCTCGTCTTCGCCGAGATCCTGGACCTTCTTGAATGGGTCAACATTCGCGGCCCCAAGGATGCGCAGCGCACGCGGGTTGCCGATCCCGAAGATGTAAGTGAGCGCGATCCGAGCCTGCTTTTGGCGGGGCAGATCGACGCCAGCTATACGTGCCATGCTTATGTCCTTCTTGGTTGCTCTCGGAAGCCTCGCCGCCGGGAGCGGTTATGCCGGATTCGATTCCGGCGGTGATTGAGTCGGGGTTCATCGCAAGCCTTTCTACGGCTAACTAGCCCCTGCCTTTGTGGGCCTGACTCGTCTCTTCGATCTCCAGTTCCCAGGTCCCAACCTCCAGTCTCAAGGTCTCCGCATGACTTACTGAGCCCTGAGCCCTGAACGCTGAGTCCTGTTTTAGCCCTGGCGCTGCTTGTGCTTCTGGTTTTCGCAGATCACGCGCACCACACCACGGCGGTGGATGACCTTGCACTTGTCACAAATCTTCTTTACCGATGCACGAACCTTCATAACTAATCCCCAATCCCTGCCGGTTAATCCTTACTTGTACCGGTAGACGATTCGCCCGCGAGTAAGGTCATACGGGCTCAATTCAATCGCCACACGGTCGCCGGGAAGAATGCGGATAAAATTCTTCCGCATGCGGCCTGAGACATGCGCCAGTACCTGGTGCTTGTTCTCGAGTTCCACCTTGAACATGGCGTTCGGCAGCGTCTCCAGGACCACTGCCATTACCTCAATCGCGTCTTCCTTCGACAAACCTTTTCCAATTCCGCCGGCTGCTCATGTCCGGCTCTGCTTGAAACAACTACTGCGTCAAAATTGTTGCGCCTTCGGCGGTCACCGCGACCGTATGCTCGAAATGCGCGCTCAAACTTCCATCCTGTGTTACCGCCGTCCAGCCGTCGCTCAGCACCTGAACGTCCGGCTTGCCGGCATTGACCATCGGCTCGATTGCAATCACCATGCCTTCGCGCAGCTTCTGGCCCTGACCGCGGCGTCCGTAATTGGGAACCTGCGGGTCTTCATGCAGCCGCGTGCCGATGCCGTGTCCTACGAACTCGCGAACCACGCTGAAGCCTTCGGCTTCCACAACTTCCTGCACCGCTGCTCCGACATCACCCAACGTCGCTCCCGGCTTGATGGCCTCGATGCCGCGCTTGAGCGATGCCTGAGTGACTTCCAGCAGGCGCTTCGTGCGTGGGGAAACCTTCTCGCCTACCGCAACCGTAATCGCCGAATCGCCGTAGTAGCCGTCGAGAATCACACCGGTGTCGATCGAAACAATGTCTCCGTCGCGCAGCACTCGGCTGGCCGACGGAATTCCGTGGACCACTTCTTCATTTACCGACGTGCACAGCACACAAGGGAATCCACGGTATCCCTTGAATGCCGGCTTCGCGCCCAGCTCCTTGATCTTCCCCGCGGCCGCATTCTCGAGATCCTGTGTCGAGGCTCCCGGCTTCACAAACTGCCGGACGTGCTCGAGCACTTCGCGAACCACTTGGCCGCTTCGCCGCATCTTTTCGATCTCCAGCGGCGTCTTGATCATGATCGGCATCGGACTACTAGCTCCTCAACCGCAGAACAGCCTTCATCACTTCGGCCGTCACTGCGCTCACCGACTGCTCTCCATTCACCTGCTCGAAACGACCGAACGCGCGATAATGCTCCACGACCGGAGCCGTCAGCGAGCTATAGGCACGCATGCGCTCCTCGAAGACTTCCTCGGTGTCGTCTGAACGCCGCGTCAGGGGCGTACCGTCGAGGTCGCAAAGCTCATCGACCTTGGGTGGCTGCAAGTAGATGTTATAGCTCGTCTTGCAGACTGGACAGATGCGCCGGCCGGTAATACGGCGCAGTAATTGATTATAACTGACTTCGATACTGACAGCAATCACTGACAGCGAGCCCGGGATTGCCCCAAGATACTGGTCCAGCCAATCGGCCTGATTCAGCGTGCGGGGAAAGCCGTCCAAGATGTATCCTGCCGCCGTATCCGGCTCCTTCAGCCGCTCGGCAACCATCTCGTTCACCAGGTCGTCTGAGACCAGCTCGCCGCGGTCCATGACCTCCTTGGCCTGCTTCCCTAGAGCAGTGCCCCGGCTGACATTGGAGCGCAGCAAATCACCGGTAGAGATCTGCGGAATCCCCCAGGCGGCCACTAACTCCTTGGCCTGTGTGCCTTTACCGACGCCGGGTGCTCCGAGAAGAAGAATCGGGCCGGGGGTAAACTTCAGGCTTTTCTGAGTTCCAGACTGAGAATCAACGGCAGACAAGGCCACTTACCAGGCCCGCCTTCCGCGGATGCGTCCGCTGCGGGGCGAAAAGCCCTCGTAGTGGCGCATGATGAGCTGCGATTCCACCTGGTTGACGGTATCCATCGCGACGCCGACGACAATGAGCAGCGAGGTTCCGCCGAAGTAGAAGTTGAAGCCGAGACCGTTCGTCACCCAGAGCGGCAGATGCTCGAAGAATCCTCCGATGAGCGGCAAATGGTTCAGGTGGATACCGCTGATCAGCAATTGCGGGATGATCGAGATGATGATCAGATAAAGCGCACCGACCAGCGTAATGCGGGTCAGAATGTCGTTGATAAAGTCCGAGGTGCGGCGACCGGGCCGGATGCCGGGGATGAAACCGCCGTACTTGCGCATGTTGTCGGCGATGTCGTCCGGACGGAAGACGATCGAGATATAGAAGTAGGCGAAGAAGATGATCGCGCCCATGTAAATGAGCTCGTACCAGGGCTCACCGGGACGCAGCGCTTCGAAGATGCGAGTCAGGCCGGCGCTGTTCCGCACAATCGCTGCCTGCGAAAACAGCAGCGGAGCCGACAACACGGAGGCCGCAAAGATCACGGGCATCACGCCGCCGGAGTTGACCTTGAGCGGCAGGTGGGTCGACTGGCCGCCCATCAGGCGGCGTCCAACGATGCGCTTGGCGTACTGCACCGGGATGCGGCGTTCGCTGCGCTCCACGAAAACGATGAAGGCGACGACGGCGACCATGCAGGCGACCAGCAGAATAAGCGCTGGAACTGTGAACGCTCCGAATTTCTCGGTTTTGGCCGTGTCGACCAGTTCAGCAATGGCGCGCGGCAGACCGACGACGATACCGGCGAAGATCAGCAAGCTCATTCCGTTGCCAATACCGCGATCGGTGATCTGTTCACCCAGCCACATGATGAAAGCGGTGCCCGCGGTCAGGGTGAGCACGGTCATCAGGATGAATCCGGGACCGGGATTCAGCACCATACCGCCGGAGGCGTGCGAAAGCGCGATGGCGATGGTCATTGACTGGACAACACCCAGGATCACGGTCAGGTACCGCGTCCATTGGGTAATCTTGCGGCGTCCCAGTTCGCCTTCTTTCTGAAGGCGGGCAAGCGGTTCATACACAACCGTCAGCAGCTGGAAGATGATCGAGGCCGTGATATAGGGCATGATGCCCAAAGCGAAGATGGTCAGACGGCGAAGGTTTCCCCCGCTGAACATGTCGACCAGGCCGAGCGATGATCCGCTCTGCGAATTGAAGAACTGCTCAAGGGCGGCAGTGTTTACACCAGGCGTGGGGATATGGCCACCCAACCGGTAAACCGCCAGCATGGCCATGGTGAACAGCACACGCTTGCGCAGGTCGGGGATGCGGAAGATATTCGCGAATTTCTCAAACATGGGACTGCTTCCAATCATAATGCCTGGCCCCTTACGGGAAGCCAGGCATTCGCGAAACTTTAGCCGACCAAAACTGCCTTGCCGCCGGCCTTTTCGATCTTTTCCTGTGCGGCTTTGGAGAACTTGTGCGCGTGCACGGTGATCGCGGTCGTGATCTCGCCGTTGCCGAGGATCTTGAGCAGCTCGCCGCGGCTCTTCAGGTAGCCCTTGGCCTGGAATGCCTCAAGGGTGAGCTCTTTCTCGCCCAGCGCGACGAGGCGATCGAGGTTCAGCACGGTGTATTCGGTGCGGAAGATGTTGGTGAATCCGCGCTTGGGGAGGCGGCGGTGCAGCGGCATCTGGCCGCCCTCAAAACCGCGCATCAGGCTCGAACCGGAACGGGAGCCCTGTCCTTTGTGTCCGCGGGTTGAAGTCTTGCCGTGGCCGGAGCCCATACCGCGGCCAACTCGCTTTTTATTGCGGTTGGCGCTCTTCGGTGCTCTTAAATTCGATAAGTTCATGATTTCCTCGCTTAACGCCGACTGAGTCTTCGCTCAGCCGACTCGCATTTATTTGGCGCCGAAGGCGCATGTATCCTGAACGGCTAGTTCTACCTGTCCTCTCACGATTCGGACGAGGTGAGGAATGGTCCGCACCATGCCACGAATCGACGGGGTATCCTCGCGCTCGACAATCTGGTTCAGCCGCGTGAAGCCCAGGCCCTTGACGACCCTCTTGTGCTTCACCGGCGCCTGGATCATCGACCGGAAGTACTGAATCTTGATCTTCTGAGTTTCCGCCATGACTATAGCTCCTGAACCTGCTTGCCGCGGAGAGCGGCAACTTCGTCGCGGTCGCGCAACTGCACCAGCGCGTCGAAGGTGGCCTTGATCACGTTGTGCGGGTTGGCCGAGCCGAGGCTCTTGGTGAGCACGTTCTGCACGCCCGCCGAGGTCATCACCGCACGCACCGCGCCGCCGGCAATCACGCCCGTACCTTCCGGAGCCGGCTTCAGCATCACCTGTCCCGAGCCGAAGCGGCCCAGCACCTGGTGAGGGATGGTGGTTTCCGTGAGGTTGATGCGGACGAGGTTCTTCTTCGCCGACTCAATGCCCTTGCGGATCGCCTGCGGCACTTCCTTCGCCTTGCCCGAGCCATATCCAACCACGCCCGCGCCGGGATCTCCGACAACGACCAGCGCTGCAAACGACATGTTTTTGCCGCCCTTGACGACCTTGGTGACGCGGTTGATCGCGACGACCTGATCCTTCAGGTTGAACTGACCGGCATCCAGTTTCTTCTTCAGTGTTGCCATTACCCGATCCTTCCTCAAACCCTCTGTCGTCCCGACCGGAGCGCCGATGGCGCGAAGCGGAGGGACCTGCTTTTTCCTTAAAACTCGAGACCCGCTTCGCGAGCGGCATCCGCCAACGCCTTGATGCGGCCGTGATACAGGTATCCGCCGCGATCGAAGACGACCTTCTTGATGCCCTTTTCCTTGGCGCGCTCGGCGACCAGCTTGCCGATCTCCTTGGCCGCGGCGACATTGCCGCCGGTCTTGACCTTGGCGGAGACGGTAGAGGCCGACACCAGGGTTACGCCCTGCGAATCATCGATCACCTGCACGTAGATGTGGTTGAGCGAGCGGTAAACGTTCAGGCGCGGACGCTCCGTGGTGCCCTGCATCTTGGTACGAATGCGCGCATGCACGCGCTGGCGAATCTCATTTCTTTTCCTCTGCGGAATCATCTTTTCTTCCTTCCTAACAGCGGAGCCGCCCTGCGGCACCGTTCGGTTTCAACTTGCGATTACTTCGCTCCGGTCTTGCCGACCTTCTTCTTCAGCTTCTCGTCCGAGTAGCGCACGCCCTTGTTCTTGTACGGATCGGGCTTGCGCAGCGAGCGCATGTCTGCGGCGACCTGACCAACCTTTTGGCGGTCGATGCCGGACACGGTAACCCGCGTCTGCTTCGGGTCGATCACTGCCGTGATGCCGGTGGGCAGCGGAAACTCGATCTGGTGCGAGAAGCCGAGGGTGAACACCACCGTGTTCTTGCCCTTGAGCTCGGCACGGTAACCGATACCGACAATGTCGAGATCCTTCGACCAGCCCTTGGTCACGCCCTCGATAGCATTCGAGACGAGCGCCCGCGTGAGGCCATGGACCGCAGCCTGCGAGTCGCTCTCGCGGACGGCATGCACCTGGCCATCTTTGGTCTCGAGCTTGATGCCGGCAGGAATGACCTGCTCGACTTTGCCCTTGGGGCCTTCGACGACGACCGTGTTGCCCTGGACCGTGTACTTCACTCCACTCGGCAGCGGAATCGGCTTCTTTCCTATACGCGACATACTTCGAATCCTTTATGGCTTGCGAGTCCCGACTTCCCGTCGTTCCACTGCAGCCCGGGCGAATCTTCCGCCCTACTACCTAACTCAATCCACGCCATCGGCGTGGCCACTGCTTTCTGCCCCGGCAAGAATGGCGCCGAAGGCGCGTACCGCCGACACGCGAAGTGCTCACCAGACTTCGCAGAGGATCTCGCCGCCAACACCTTCACGGCGCGCCTGGCGTCCGGTCATCACGCCACGCGGCGTGGTGAGGATGCTGATGCCGAGTCCGCCCTGCACGCGCTTGATCTCATCGCGGCCGACGTAAACGCGGCAGCCGGGACGGGAAACACGGGCGAGGTCGCGGATGGCAGCCTCGTTGTTCGAGCCATACTTCAGGTACACGCGCAGAACGTTGCGGCCGTTTTCTTCGGTCGGCTTGTAGTTCGCGATGTAGCCCTCTTCCTTGAGGATGCGGGCGATTTCGGTCTTCAGCTTGGAGGCCGGAACATCCAGCTTCTGGTGACGCGCGCGGATCGAATTGCGAATGCGGGTCAGAAAGTCTGCTACTGGATCGGTCAAACTCATCGTTTCTCCTTCATCCCCCGTTCGCTCTGCCTCGCGGAAGAGAACCAGCGGGAATGGTTAAGATCGTTGGCTGTTGCCGCACGATCACACTTGTTTGCGCCCGTTAGGGCGCGTTTCGCCGGACGCGCAGTCCTACCAGCTCGACTTGACGACGCCGGGGATTTCACCCTTGAGCGCCAGAGAGCGGAAGCACAGGCGGCATACGCCGAACTTGCGCAGGAAGGCGCGGGGGCGTCCGCACAGCTGGCAGCGATTATGCTGCCGGCTCTTGAACTTGGGCTTGCGGGCGTCCTTGACTCGTTTTGCAGTAGTTGCCATATCTTCTGTTCAGTCCTTATCTCGATACGTTATGCGGCCTGGCGGAACGGCATGCCGAACTGCCGAAGCAGCGCGCGCGCCGAGTTGTCGTCCTGGGCCGTGGTCACGATCGTGATGTTCATGCCCTTCAGCTTGTCGACCTTCGCGTAGTCGATCTCCGGGAAGATCAGCTGGTCGCGAATGCCGAGCGTGTAGTTGCCGCGGCCGTCAAAGCTCTTCGTCGAGACGCCACGGAAGTCGCGCACGCGAGGCAGTGCGATCGCGATCAGGCGATCGAGGAACTCGTACATCGTGTCGCCGCGCAGCGTGACCATCGCGCCAATCGGCATGCCCTCGCGAACCTTGAAGGCGGCGATGGACTTCTTCGCGCGCGTGGTGACCGGCTTCTGTCCGGCAATCGCGGCCAGGTCGGCGACCAGCGGGTCGAGCATCTTCGAGTTCTGCGTCGCTTCGCCGAGTCCCATGTTCACGACAATCTTTTCCAGGCGCGGAACGGCCATCGTGTTCTCGAGGCCCAGCTCCTTCTGGAGCGCCGGCTTGATTTCCTTGTGATACTTCTCTTTAAGTCTTGCTGCCATTGTCTTCTGTTCTTTCTCTCCGGGCTCGGAGTGGCTATCGCCGTATACCGTTACGGAGGGTGTTCAAGTTGTTGGTCAAGGCTTGGCGCCGAAGGCGCGTTCTGCCTGGACGGCCAGTCCTCATTTCTTCTTCGCTCTTCGCGGCAATCACATTGCCGCACTTCTTGCAGACGCGCACTTTCGTGTCGCCTTCAAACCTGTGGCCGATGCGGGTAGGCCCGCAGTCGGGGCATACCAGCAGGACGTTCGAGATGTGAATCGGCGCTTCCTGCTCCGCGATGCCGCCCTTGATATTCCGCTGCGGATTGGGGCGAACATTCTTCTTCACCATCCGCACGTGCTCGACCAGGATGCGGCTCTTGTCCGGCAGCACGCTCAGCACGCGTCCCTGCTTGCCGCGGTAGGCGCCGGAGATGACTGCGACCTTGTCGTTACGCTGTATGTTCAGACTCATAATCTTCCCTTTGCGGCTCGAACCCGGTTACAGAACTTCGGGAGCGAGCGATACGATCTTCAGAAACTTCTTCTCGCGCAGTTCGCGGGCGACCGGCCCGAAGACGCGCGTTCCAACTGGCTCGCCGGCTTCGTTGATCAGCACAGCGGCGTTCGAATCAAAACGGATGTAGGTTCCGTCACGGCGGCGATACTCCTTGCGGGTACGCACGATGACGGCCTTGACGACCTTGCCCTTCTTGACCTGCCCGTCCGGAGCAGCTTCCTTCACGGCCGCGGTGACGATATCGCCCAGGCCGGCCTTCTTGCCGCTTGCTCCGCCCAGGGGAAGAATCATCTGCAGCTTACGGGCGCCGGAGTTATCGGCAACCTCGAGCATGGTTCTCATCTGCACTGCCATAGCGCTCTCTCCTCAATCCCTCTTCTTACGCCTGGGCCTTGGCGGCGGCCGCTTCTTCAATCTGCGCGAGCGCAGAGCGGCGGACAATCTCTTCCAGGTTCCAGCGCTTCAGCTTGCTCAGCGGACGCGTCTCACGGATGCGAACCATGTCGCCCACGCGCGCGGTGTTCTGCTCGTCGTGCGCGTAGAACTTCTTGTTGGTCTTCATAACGCGCTTGTACTTGGGGTGCGCCTTGCGCATCTCCACTTCGACAACGATGGTCTTCTGCATCTTGGTCGATACGACCTGACCGACCTTCTCGTTGCGGCGCGACTGGGTGCTGGTCTGTGTGGCTTCACTCATGATTTAGCGAGCCTCCTTCTTGGTCTTCGCGCTCTTGGTCTTGGGCTCTTGTCTTGGCGCCCGCGGTTTTCGCGGTCGACTTCTTGGCCTTCGCGGCGGCCTTCGCCGGAGCGCTCGATTCAGCCTGCGGCTTCTCGCCGTAGAGGCCGAGCTCGCGCTCGCGGGCAATCGTCTTGATGCGCGCAATGTCCTTCTTCAGCCCGCGGAGCTTCTTGACGCCCTCGTTCTGGCCGAGCTTCATCTGGAAGCGCAGGCGGAACAGCTGTTCGGCCGCCTTCTTCTCTTCCGTGCCCAGCTCGCCATCGCTGAAGTTACGAATCTTTTCCAGTTCCATCTCTTCTTCCTCTGTGCCCTGAGTCCGTGCGCCCGTGATCCCTTGAACCTTTTACTTCGCCGCCGTGACTACCTTGGCGTCGTGACGCTGCACGAAACGCGTCTTCAGCGGAAGCTTGTGCGCAGCCAGGCGCATCGCCTCCTGCGCCATTTCCACACTCACGCCCTCCATCTCGAAGAGCACTTTACCCGGACGAACCACCGCGACCCAGTGATCGGGAGCGCCCTTGCCCTTACCCATACGGGTTTCGGCCGGCTTCTTTGTCACCGGCTTATCCGGGAAGAGACGCAGCCAGATCTTGCCGCCGCGCTTGATGAAGCGGGTCATCGCCACGCGGCTGGCTTCAATCTGCCGGTCGGTGATGTAACCGCACTCCATGACCTTCAGGCCGAAATCGCCGAACGAAAGCTCGCTTCCGCGCCACGCCTTGCCGCGCATGCGGCCGCGCTGCTGCTTGCGAAACTTGACCTTCTTTGGCATCAACATAATGAAACCCTCGAAAACCAGCCATCAGCCATTAGCCAACAGCCATTAGTTCAAACTTCTCTGTCAGCCTACTCACCTTAGGCCAGTCAGCCATGCTAATGGCTAATCCCTAATAGCTAATGGCTGCCTTTAGAACACCGACGTCCCGACCGCGGCCTGCGGCTCACGCCGCTTCTGCTGGTAGATATCGCCGCGATAGATCCAGGTCTTGACGCCGATAATGCCGTACGTGGTGTGCGCCTCGGCAAAGCCGTATTCGATATCCGCACGCAGCGTGTGCAGCGGCAGACGGCCCTGCAGATACCACTCGGATCGCGCGATTTCATTGCCGTTCAGGCGGCCCGACACGCGAACCTTGATTCCCTTGCAGCCGAAGCGGAGAGCTGAGTCAACAGCCTTGCGCATGGCACGGCGGAAGCCGACACGCTTCTCGAGCTGCAGCGCGATGCTCTCTGCAACCAGCTGAGCGTCGAGCTCAGGCTTGTTGACCTCGAGGATGTCGATGAAGACATCGCGATTGGTGCGCTTCTGCAGGTCGACCTTGAGCTTGTCGATCTCGGCGCCCTTGCGGCCGATGATGATGCCCGGACGCGCGGTGCGGATGATGATACGCAGCTTGTTGCCCGGACGCTCGATCTCGACGGAGCTGACGCCCGCCGCCTTGAGCTTGTCCTTGAGCTCCTTCTTCAGCTTCACATCTTCGATGAGCAGCTTGTCGTAATCGCGCTCTACGAACCAGCGCGAACGCCACGGCTTGTTCACGCCGAGCCGAAATCCGTAAGGATGGACTTTCTGTCCCATAAATTCCCTCTAAACCTTCCTTGCGCCCTTAACCTACTTCTTCGCAGCCTTCTTCTTCGCTGCCGGTTTCTTTGCTACTGCCTTCTTCGCAGCTGCTTTCTTTGCCGGAGCCTTCTTCGCCGCGGCCTTCTTCGCCTTCGGTGCGGTCTCTTCTTCACCGACCGTTGTTACCAGGCTGGAGCGGTCGCTGCCACCGCGCTCCGCAACCGAGATCGTGATGTGCGAGAGCCTCCGCTGATAGCGATACGCGCGTCCCATCGGGGCCGGACGGATGCGCTTCATGCGCGGGCCGTCATTGGCGATCGCCGACTTGACGTAGAGGTTATCGACGTCAACGTCGAGCCCCTGTTCCTGGCTCAGGTAGTTGGCGTTCTGCAGCGCCGAGCGCAGAACCTTCTCGACCATGGGCGCGACGGCCTTCTTGGTGAAGGCGACCGTGTTCAGCGCCTGCTCCACGCTCTGGCCCTTGATCAGATCCAGCACCAGCCGGGCCTTCTGCGGCGATACACGCTGGAAGCGCGCCTGAGCTGTGAATTCTCGTGTCTCCACTTGCATTGCCTTCATCCCTCTATCCGAGGACTGCGTGATAAATCACTTCGCCCTCTTGCTTTGCTCACGCTTGAACGGCGCGAGTTCCGCAATTCACCCGTTCGTTTTCTTACTTCGGCTTCGCCGAAGTCTCCGCAGCCTTGGCCGAGTGTCCCTTGAAGGTGCGCGTTGCCGCGAACTCGCCCAGCTTGTGGCCTACCATGTTCTCGGTCACATACACGGGCACGAACTTCTTGCCGTTATGCACCGCAATCGTGTGACCCACCATGTCTGGGTGGATGGTGGAACGGCGCGACCAGGTGCGCACGACCTTCTTGTCGTTCGCCTGGTTCAACGCGCTGATCTTGACCATCAGGTGCCCGTCGATGAAAGGACCCTTTTTTGTCGACCGTGCCATATATCTCCTAAACAACTGCGCCCCAACGCGCCCTGCTTGTTGCCTGCGGAATCCGGCTTTCTAATCCCTGATCCCTGTTCCCTGTCTTACTTACTTCTTGCGACGGCTCACGATGAATGCATCGGTCCGCTTGTTGTTGCGTGTCTTGTATCCGCGGGTCGGCTGGCCCCAGGGGGTCACAGGATGACGTCCGCCCGAGGTCTTGCCCTCGCCGCCTCCATGCGGGTGATCCACCGGATTCATCGAGACACCGCGGTTGGTCGGGCGAATGCCCTTCCAGCGGTTGCGACCGGCCTTGCCGATCGACACGTTTTCGTGATCGGTGTTGCCAACCTGTCCGATCGTCGCCATGCACTCGACCAGAACCTTACGGGTCTCGCCGGAGGGCAGTTTCAGCAGCGCGTAGTCGCCTTCCTTGGCAACCAGCTGCGCCGATGAACCGGCCGAGCGCACCATCTGCGCGCCCTTGCCCGGACGAAGCTCCACGTTATGCACCGTGGTGCCGGCAGGAATGTTCTTGAGCGGCAGCGCATTGCCGACAAGAATATCGGCCTCGGGGCCACTCATCACCTGCTGTCCGACCTTCAGACCAACCGGCTGCAGGATGTAACGCTTCTCACCGTCCGCGTAGCTGATCAAGGCAATACGCGAGGACCGGTTCGGATCGTACTCGATCGTGGCTACGCGTCCCGGCACACCATACTTGTCGCGCTTGAAGTCAATCAGGCGCAGCTTCTGCTTGTGACCGCCGCCGTGATGGCGGATAGTCAGGTCGCCGGAGTTGCGGCGGCCGCCGGTGCGCTGCTTGATCGTCAGCAGTGGCTTGTACGGCTTGTCCGTCGTGATATCGTCGTTGACCAGTGTGGTCTTGAACCGCAACGACGGCGTCATCGGTCGATATGTCTTAATCGGCATCGTGTCTTCTCTCTACCCGCAGGCCGCTTTCACCCGCGTTCGCCCGGCTTGTGTGCCCGGCCCATTCTCACTGCTTCTCTGTGCGCTGAGCTCTGTGCTCTGAGCCCTGCCTTACAGATTGTTCACATAATCCGGCATCTTCTCGCCCGACTTCAGGCGTACATACGCCTTCTTCCAGTCAGGACGATAGCCGGAAAACTTGCCCCTCCGGCGCTCTTTGCCCACGTGGTTCGCGGTGCGAACCCCGGCAACCTTCACCTTGAAGAGCAGTTCTACAGCCTGCTTGACTTCTGTCTTGGTCGCCTTCGAGGCCACTTCAAACACCAGCGTGCCTTCGGCTTCCTTCGCGGTGAGGCCCTTTTCGGTGATCAGCGGACGGCGGATTACGTTGTATGTCGTCGGCATTTAGGCCACCTCCGCCTTCTGGCGCTTCGAAACTGTCTTCTTGAGCGACTCCTGCAGGCTCTCAATTGCCGGCCGCGAGAAAATCGCACGCTCGTAACGCAGCAGATCGTAAGGATGCACTTCGCTGTTCAGCATCAGTTCCACGCCTTCGAGATTGCGCGACCCGAGAATCAGCGCCTGGCTGACTTCCTTGCCGCTCTCGACCAACAGCGCGGTGCGCTTCGCTTCAAGCTTGTTCAACGCCTGGCGATACAGCTTCGCCTTGGGCTCCTTCAGCTCCAGGCTGTCGACGACGATCAGCTTGCCGTCAGCCAGCTTGGCGGCCAGCGCCGAACGCAGCGCGCCCAAGAGCTTCTTGCGCGGAAACGCGTAGTCGTAGGAGCGGGGTTGCGGTCCGTGAACCGTGCCACCATGCCGCCACAGGGGCGAGCGCACCGAACCGACACGCGCGCGGCCTGTGCCCTTCTGCTTCCAGAGCTTCTTGCCCGAGCCGGAGACCAGCTTGCGATTCTTGGTCGCCGCCGTTCCCTGGCGCAGCGCGGCGCGGTAATGCTTCACCGCTTCCCAAAGCAGCGCCTCGTTCTGCTGGCCGAAGACTTCATCGGCCAGTTCGAGCGACCCTACTTTTTCTCCGCTCAGATTTAATACGTCAATGTTTGCCATCGTCTTCTCTTTCAAGCCGGAACGCCTATTCCCGGCTCTTCATCTCAATGCGCCGCAAGGCGCGTGTCGGTGGACGCGTAGTCCTATTTCTTCTTGCCTGCAGCCTTCTTCGAAGCCTTCAGCGGATCGACCGTGCCACCACCGGCAAAACCACGACGCTCGCGCGGCGGAGCCTTGGCCTTCGAGATCAGCACATATCCATCGCGAGGACCCGGCACCGCTCCCTCAACCATCAGGAGATTCTCGTCCAGATCAATGCCGCGAATGCGCAGGTTGCGAACCGTTACCCGATCCACACCCATATGTCCCGGCATACGCGTCTTTGGCAGCACGCGAGACGGAAACGACGATGCGCCGATCGAGCCCTGCACCTGGAACATGTGTCCGTGCGACTTGGGGCCGCCGCCGAAGTGATGGCGACGAATGACGCCCGCAAATCCACGTCCCTTGCTGGTGCCGATCACGTCGACATACTTCTCGTCGGAGAAGATATCGACCAGGATTTTGTCGCCGGCCTTGATGCTGCCGTTCGACTCGCCTTCAGCTGCGGGCTTGGTCACGGTCTCGACCGCAACCTCGCGGATCATGCGCACCGGAGGAACGTCGTTCTTGGCGAAGTGCCCAGCCTGCGGCTTGGTCACCTTCGAAGCCTTGACGAACTCGACCAGGCCGATCTGCGCGGCATCATAGCCGTCCTTCGCAGCCGTCTTCAGCTGCGTAATCACGCACGGGCCGGCCTGCAGGACGGTGATAGGGTGAACTTCACCCTTCTCATCGAATACCTGCGTCATGCCGATCTTCTTGCCCAGAATTCCTGTAACTGCCATTGCATTCTCTCCCCATCATGCCTGCGCGATTTCCGCAGTCACTGAAGGCATTTGTTTTGGCGGCGAAGCCGCATTTGCCTGGACGGCCAGTCCTACTTCTCGAAAGCTTTGATCTCGACGTCCACACCGGCGGGCAGATCGAGCTTCATCAGCGCGTCCACTGTCTGCTGTGTGGGCTCGAGGATGTCGATCAGCCGCTTGTGCGTGCGGATCTCAAAGGCCTCGCGCGATTTCTTGTCGACGTGCGGCGAACGCAGCACGCAATACTTGTTCTTCACCGTCGGCAGCGGAATCGGCCCGGCTACCTGTGCGCCCGTACGCTTCGCGGTATCAACAATCTCGCCCGTCGAAGTGTCGAGGACCCGGTAGTCATAGGCCTTCAGCCGGATGCGTATTCTTTGTCCAACCATGAGCTTCGTATCTTTCTGCTCCGGAAGGCTCGCGCCCTCCGGAGAATGAAATTACTTCGTTAACTACTGGATAATCTCGCTGATGGTACCGGCGCCCACGGTGCGTCCGCCTTCGCGGATCGCAAACCGCAGGCCCTTCTCCATGGCCACCGGAGTGTGCAGCTCGATCTCCAGCGAAATGTTGTCGCCCGG
Source organism: uncultured Acidobacteriaceae bacterium (assembly GCA_963786085.1). Taxonomy (GTDB): domain Bacteria; phylum Acidobacteriota; class Terriglobia; order Terriglobales; family Acidobacteriaceae; genus Silvibacterium. Next base: position 14,988 of record CAWAYO010000069.1, on the reverse strand, counting down.
CATCACCATCTCCGTGCCTTCAGGAAGCTTCGCCGATCCGGTCACGTCCGTCGTGCGGAAATAGAACTGCGGACGGTAGCCGTTGAAGAACGGCGTATGACGGCCGCCCTCGTCTTTCGACAGCACGTAGATCTCGCCCTTGAACTTGGTGTGCGGCGTGATCGAGCCGGTCTTCGCCAACACCATTCCGCGCTCGACATCTTCTTTGGGGATGCCGCGCAGCAGAAGACCAGCATTGTCACCAGCCAGACCTTCATCCAGCTGCTTCTTGAACATCTCCACGCCCGTGACAACCGTCTTGCGCGTCTCGCGGAAGCCCACGATCTCGACTTCCTCGCCCACCTTCACCTTGCCACGCTCGATACGGCCCGTAACCACCGTGCCGCGGCCCGAGATCGAGAAGATGTCTTCGATCGGCATCAGGAAAGGCTGGTCAATCGCACGCGCCGGCAGAGGAACGTTCGCGTCCACCGCGTCCATCAGCTCGTCGATCTTCGCTTCCCACTGCGCCTCGCCGTTCAACCCGCCCAATGCAGAACCGCGGATCACCGGCACATCGTCGCCCGGAAAGTTGTACTTCGACAACAGCTCGCGTACTTCCATCTCCACCAGATCTGTCAGCTCCGGATCCTCAACCGCATCGCACTTGTTCAGGAACACCACGATGTAGGGCACGCCTACCTGGCGCGCCAGAAGCACGTGCTCCTTGGTCTGCGGCATCGGTCCGTCAGTCGCCGCAACCACCAAAATCGCGCCGTCCATCTGCGCCGCGCCGGTGATCATGTTCTTGATGTAGTCGGCGTGGCCCGGGCAGTCGACGTGCGCATAGTGGCGCTTGGCCGTCTCATACTCGACGTGCGCCGTCGCAATCGTGATGCCCCGCTCCCGCTCTTCAGGCGCGTTGTCAATCGAATCAAACGAGCGAAACGAGTTCTTCGGGTTGTGCTTCGACAACACCTTGGTGATCGCCGCCGTCAACGTCGTCTTGCCGTGATCAATGTGCCCGATCGTCCCCACATTCACGTGCGGCTTCGAACGGTCAAATTTCTCCTTCGCCATACTTGTTCCTCTCTCGTTCCTTCGGTGTCGCTCTAATGTTCCGGGCCCTTCGGACCCGCTATATCCAAACTTGTTTTACTTGCCTTGATTCCGGCTGATGATCTCTTCCGAGATCATGCGCGGAGCCTCTTCGTAGCGCGCAAACTGCATAGTGTAAGAGGCGCGGCCCTGTGTCGACGAGCGGATATCGTTGACGTATCCGAACATCTCCTTGAGCGGCACCATCGCCTTGATCACCTGCGAACCACCGGAGTGCTCCATGCCCTCGATGCGGCCGCGACGCGAGTTGATGTCGCCGATGATCGTGCCCATATGCTCTTCCGGAACCGTGACTTCAACGGCCATCACCGGCTCAAGCAGTACGGGGCTTGCCTTCTTCGCAGCTTCCTTGAATGCCATCGATCCGGCAATTTTGAAGGCCATTTCATTCGAGTCGACGTCGTGGTAGCTGCCGTCGAAGAGGGTGACCTTGAAGTCCACCATCTCGTAGCCGGCCAGCACCCCGTTGTGCGACGCTTCCCGAATACCCTGCTCGGTCGGCTTGATGTACTCCTTCGGAACCACGCCACCGCGGATCGCGTCGATGAATTCGTAGCCCTTGCCCGGCTCGTTCGGTTCCACCTTGATCTTGACGTGGCCGTAGTTGCCCGAACCACCCGTCTGGCGGATGTACTTGCCTTCCGCTTCGGCGGGCTTGCGGATCGTCTCGCGGAAGGCCACGCGCGGCTCACCCACATTGGCCTCGACCTTGTGCTCGCGCTTCATGCGGTCGACCAGAATCTCAAGGTGCAGCTCGCCCATGCCGCTGATGATCGTCTGGCCGGACTCTTCATCGGTGCGGACCTTGAAAGTCGGATCCTCATCGGCCAGCCTTGCCAGCGCCAGGCCCATCTTCTCCTGATCGCTCTTAGTCTTCGGTTCGACAGCAACCGAGATCACTGGCTCCGGGAAATCAATCGCGCTCAGCGCGATGGGGTGCTGCGGAGAACACAGCGTGTCGCCGGTCTTCAATTCCTTGAGGCCCACGCAGGCGCAGATGTCGCCGGCGTAGATCTCGGTGATGTCCTCACGCTTGTTGGCGTGCATCTTCACCAGGCGGCCTACGCGCTCGGTCTTTCGGGTGCGCGGATTGAGAACCGTGTCTCCGGTCTTAAGAACGCCCGAGTAAACGCGAATGAAGCCTAGCTTGCCGAAGGGATCGTTGATCAGCTTGAAACCCAGCGCCGAAAACGGAGCATCGTCCTTGGCTTCGCGGGTCAGAGTCACCGAAGGATCTTCCGGATCGATGCCCTCGACCGGAGGCACATCGAGCGGGCTGGGCAGGTAGTCAACGACTGCATCGAGCAGCGTCTGGACGCCCTTGTTCTTAAAGGCCGAGCCGGCCAGCACCGGGAAAACCTTCATGTCGATGGTCGCCTTGCGCAGCGCCTTCTTCAACTCTTCCGGAGTCGGGGTTTCACCTTCAAGAAACTTGTGCAGCATATCGTCGTCGTTTTCGGCGACGGTCTCGATCAGCTGCATGCGGAAGGCTTCCGCCTTCTTCATGAGGTCGGCGGGAATCTCTTCCACGCTGTATTTCGCGCCCATGGTCTCGTCGTTCCAGACGATGGCGCGCATCTCAATCAGATCGACCACGCCGCGAAACTTGGCTTCGGCGCCGATGGGAATCTGAATCGCTACCGGCCGCGCGCCCAGGCGCTTGCGGATGGTCTCGATGACGTGCTCAAAGTCCGCGCCCGCCTTGTCCATCTTGTTAACGAAGCAGATGCGCGGAACCTTGTACTTATCGCCCTGCCGCCAGACGGTCTCGGTCTGCGGCTGCACACCGGATACGGAATCAAACAGCGCAACCGCGCCGTCGAGTACGCGCAGCGAGCGCTCGACCTCAGCCGTGAAATCCACGTGGCCGGGCGTGTCGATGATGTTGATGCGGATGTCTTTCCAGGTGCAGGTCGTCGCAGCGGAGGTGATAGTGATTCCGCGCTCCTGCTCCTGCTCCATGTAGTCCATCGTCGCCGTGCCCTCGTGCACCTCGCCGATACGGTGCGTAATGCCCGTATAAAAAAGGATGCGCTCGGTCGTCGTCGTCTTTCCGGCGTCGATGTGCGCCATGATTCCGATGTTCCGGCAACGATTTAACGGTACTTGACGTGGCACAGTGTCTCTCTCAAACTCTCGCCGGCCAGGCCGGCGTTTTCCTGCATTGTTCTTTTGGAACCGGGCTTTTTCTAACCCCTATTCCCTGATCCCTAATGCCTACTTCTCTACCAGCGGTAGTGCGCGAAGGCCTTGTTGGCTTCGGCCATGCGATGAACGTCTTCCTTCTTTTTCATCGCTGCGCCACGGCCGTTGGCTGCGTCCAGCAGCTCGTTCGTGAGCTTGTCGATCATGCCTTTCTCGCCCCGCGCCCGGCCGTAGGAAACGAGCCAGCGGATGGCGAGCGAAGTGCGCCGCTCGGGATTGACTTCGATCGGCACCTGGTAGTTCGCGCCACCTACACGGCGGGTCTTGACCTCGAGCAGCGGCTTGCAGTTCTCGACTGCCTTCTTGAAGAGGGTCAGCGCCTCGGCGCCACCCTTCTGCTCCAGGTTCGTCATCGCGGTGTAGAAGATTCCCTGCGCCGTCGACTTCTTGCCGCCCCACATCATCGAGTTGACGAACTTGGTGACGAGCGTCGAATTGTAAACCGGGTCGGCAGCGACCTCACGCTTGGCGATATGACCTTTTCTCGGCATAAATCTCTAATCTCTCTCAAACAACAAGCTTGTTTTCAACCAAATATCATTGCGACTGCTTGAAGCCGATCCGACCACGGGAGGGCCACGCGAAGCCGCCGCCTAAACGGCGAGTTTATTTCTTGCCTGCGGCTGCGCCGGCTTTGGCACGCTTCGCGCCATACTTCGAGCGGCTCTGCGTACGCTTGACCACGCCCACTGAGTCCAGCGTCCCGCGAACGATGTGATAGCGCACACCCGGCAGATCCTTCACACGGCCGCCGCGGATGAGCACAATCGAGTGCTCCTGCAGGTTGTGGCCCTCGCCGGGAATGTACGACGTCACTTCGATGCCGTTCGTCAGGCGGACACGGGCAACCTTGCGGAGCGCCGAGTTCGGCTTCTTGGGCGTCTGCGTATAAACGCGCGTGCAAACTCCGCGCCGCTGCGGCGATCCCTGAAGCGCAGGGGAGGCCGTCTTGTACCGCGGTGCCGTACGACCCTTCCTTACCAGCTGACTGAATGTAGGCAAACCAAACTCCTTACCAATCCAAACCGTTTCAAATCCACGGCGCGTCACAGGAGCCCCCGCTCGCACGCCGATCGAAACGCTCTCAGGCGTTTCGCCGTGCGAAGTCGCAAACCTTCCCTGCTTCGCGTCCGCCTTACCTTAATCCCAGACGAGAACCCCGACGGTGGTCGAGCGCGCCTTCAAACCCGCTTTTCAGCGGATTCAGGAAGCAGCCAACTCCGTTTCGCTGGTTCCGGCCTGCATAGCCCGCCAAGGTGGAGGGTGTCGCAGGCACCGATGCGATCAGTCCTTGCCGCACGAGCCCGGCAAGGGTTCACAGAATCCTGAGCCCGCAACCACATCCGCGAGCCATCTGTGACGATTACTACTGAGCCTCTCTCAATTCCCCGATACACACAGGAAACGCGAGCACACTCGTGGAACCTTTTAAGAATAACAAGAGGGGTGGCGGTCGTCAATAAATGCGGTGATTCTTTGTCGAATATTCGCGCGGGGGCATACCTCCGGCGTTTTGCTGCCCGCTTGATGCTATCTTGACCTCCGCCCGCCACCCGGCCATCTGCTAGCATCGCTAACCATGAACAACCGCCGTCTTGCGAACCCGCTCTTCGCTGCTGCCGCTCTCGCAATATTCGCTGTTTCTACCGCTGTTTCCGCCATCGCGCAGAACAATGCATCCCTGGCTCACGACCCCCGCATCGGCCAGATCATCGAATCGCTGGAGAAGGTGCGTTCCATTCAGCAGACTGACCTCTCTCCGGACGGCAATCTTATCGCCTGGAACGCCGGTGGGATCGAGATCGCTACCATAGCTGACCCGAATCACCCCCGCCACATCACTGCCTGCAAGGGCGACGAAAAAGGCCGCGAGAGCGGCTTCGCCTGGTCGCCCGACTCGAAACAGCTTGCCTTCTTCTCGAATTGCACCCCAGACCACAAGCCCGCCATCTTCCTGGCCAATCCCGGCTCAGACGCGGCTCCCCGTCTCCTCGCCACCCTCAACGGCTTCGCCAAGAGCCTGCAATGGTCGCCCGACGGCAAGCTGCTCAGCTTCCTATATGTAGAAGGAGCTACGCGGCCCTCGGGTGCCCTCGCCGCCATGAAGCCACCTTCCGGTGTGATCGGAGTGGAAGGCCTTGAGGTCCAGCGGGTCGCGGCGGTCGATCCCACGGATGGCCATCTCAACCAGTTGACCCCGGCGAATCTCCACGTCTACGAGTTCGATTGGTCACCTGACTCGCAAAAACTCGCCTATATTGCCGCCCCGCCGCCCGGCGAAGACAACTGGTGGACCGCCAAGCTGTACACCCAATCGCTGAGCGGCCAGCCCCAGGTCCTTGTCGATCCCACAAGCGGCAGAAGCTCCGTCTCCGGACAGCAGATCGCCGTCCCCCGCTGGTCTCCCGACGGCTCGCGGATTGGATTCATCAGTGGTCTCATGTCCGATCAGGGCTCGACCGGAGGCGACATCTATGTCCTGCCCTCTTCAGGAGGCGACCCGAAGGACATCACTCCCAATAGGAAGGCCAGCCCTTCGTGGTTCGAATGGCTGGATGAGCATCAGCTGGGCATCGCCGAGTTCAAAAGCGGCTCCTCGCATCTGTTCGCCTACGACATCGACACGCAGCAGGAGTCCGCGGACCACAATCTGACCCTCCCCGACTCCGTCGGCGCAGGCGGCCTGGAGATGCGCATCTCCACCTCGAAAACCAACAACATCGCCTTCATCCGCAGCTCGTTCTCGCAGCCGCCCGAGGTCTGGGCGGGCAGCCTGATGGATCTTAGGCAGATCACCCACTATAACGACGCCGTGAAGCCATCGTGGGGCAAGGCAGAATCGGTCGAGTGGAAGAATGACGGCTTCGATGTGCAGGGCTGGCTGCTCTATCCGGCAGACTACGACCCGGCAAAGAAGTATCCGCTTATTGTCTACGTCCACGGCGGACCATCATCGGCGGTGCTGCCGCGCTGGCCCGGCTCCGGCTTCGGAGCGGCTCCGTTCTCGGCCCTAGGCTACTTTGTGCTGATGCCCAATCCCCGCGGCAGCTACGGAGAAGGAGAAAAATTCACCCAGGCCAACCGCAAAGACTTCGGCTACGGCGATCTGCATGACATTCTTGCCGGAGTCGACACGGTGACCAAAAAATTCTCGGTAGACCCGGAGAAGGTCGGTCTGACAGGCTGGAGCTATGGCGGATTCATGACCATGTTCGCCGTCACCCAGACCAACCGCTTCCGCGCCGCAGTAGCCGGGGCCGGAATCTCCGACTGGCAGAGCTACTACGGCGAAAACTCCATCGACCAGTGGATGATCCCTTTCTTTGGCGCCTCTGTCTACGATGACCCGGCGGTCTACGCCAAGAGCTCAGCCATCAATTTCATCAAGCGCGTCAAGACGCCGACGCTGGTTGTGGTCGGCGACCGCGACGGCGAATGCCCCGCGCCCCAATCCTTCGAGTTCTGGCACGCGCTGCGCGACCAGCATGTGCCTACGCAGCTGATCGTCTATCCCAACGAAGGCCATGGTTTCGTCGATCCGGCTCACCGCCGCGATGTGCTCGAAAGGACATTGGCTTGGTTCGAGGAGTACATGCCCTAAGGCAGGGTGTAGTCGACAGGGTGTAGGGTATAGCAGAGTTCCGCGCCGAACCGCGTTGCTGCCACCTACACCCTAACCCCCATTCCCTGCACCCTGCCTCCTTGCCTCCGTTTCATTCACCTTTTACACTCAAGCTTCGAGCCCTTTGTCCATAAGCACGCTCTGACAATTTCTGGCTGGAAAGACCGCCCGCGTACTCGATGCGCGTGCGGGGAGGTTTCATGCAGCGGTATCTCGCTCTTATTGCGTTATTTCTTTTTTCTCTTCCCGTAGGCCTTTCGATTTCCGGTTGCGCAACCAACGTTGGGGCGTATTGCAACGGTCTGGGTTACGGCGTTAAAACCAACGCGGTTTACGCGATCGACCTGGAGCCCAAGCTGACTGGTATTTCTCTTTCTTGGGGACAGATCGGCCAGCTTGCGCAACCCACGGCCACCAATTGCAAGGGCGCCTCGGCCAGCGTCGGCAAGTACACATACGGCAGCAGCAACCTTCTTCTCGCGGACATCTCTCCCACCGGCTCGGTCTGCGGCGGCACCTGGAACCGCAACAGCCCCGGCGGCATCGCCGATTTCACCATCTGCACGCCACCTGCCGGAGCGAACACCGAGCAATGCACTTCGACGAGTTGCGGCGTGTCCCAGCTCACGGCCAGCGGCGCCGGAGTAACCAGCAATCCGGTCCCGGTGTACGTTCATCCTCCGATTACGGCCATCACCATATCGTCCAATGCGCAAACCAGTTGCACGTCGCAGAACCAGACTGGCCCACTGCTTACGAACTTCACAACTGTATTGGGGCCGAATGGCATCGCGATTCCCAACGGCGTGAACGGTCAGCCTAATTATGTCGGTACCATCACCTACACGCCGGTCAACGCCAGCATCGTCACCATCAACAACACCAGCACCACCGGCACGGGTGTAAATGGAACCACGACCGCCAACCAGCCCGGCTCGACCGTAATTAACGCATCCGCTTCGCTGACCAGCTCCGGTTCTGCCGCGGGATACTTCTACACCTGTCCGCCGAAGAGCATTGCACTCAGCATCAACGGAAGCGACAGCGCCGTCGTGAAGCCCAGCTCTCCTCAAAACATCACGGCAGTCATCACTGACGTCAACAACGAAATCCTGAACGGCCTCACGCTCGACTACGCCTCCACCCAGCCGCAGGAAATTGCTGTCAGCGCCGCCGGCCAGGTCAGCTCAACCTTTCCCAGCGCGACCGATATTACCGGCATTTGCCAGCCTGCCACATGCAACTCGGCTCCGGTGAGCCAGATCGGCGTCTTCGGCACCGGACTTCCGGTGGTCGGCAATAAGCTCAGCGTCACTTCGCCCGGCCGCAGCAGCAACTATCTGTGGATGGCTTCCACGCAGTCGCAGTTCTTCAGCGCCATCGACCTGACGACTGGCGCCCCGGGCTCGCCGGTCAGGCTCCCCTACCCGCCAAATTCCATGGTGCTCGATCAGGGCGGCAGCAATCTGTACTTCGGCAGCTATCGCGAGCTGATGATCTACAGCGCTCTCAGTAATACACTGGGCAAAGAAGACACCTCGGTGCCCGGCGTCGTTCTGGCCGTCTCCCCGGACAGTTCAACGGTGGTGATCAACGATCAGCTGCGGCAGGTGATCTACCTTTACACGGTTTCGAACGGCGCCAACACCAGCGTCGGCGGACTGGCAACACGCGCTGCTTTCTCACCCGACGGCAAGAACGCGTACATCGTTGGCCCGGATACGCTCTACGTGCACAACGCCAACACGGGATGGAGCACCTACAACATCTCCACCACAGAGCCCACGCCGGCCTGCACGCTCAACAACAACAGCCCGCTGGCCGCCGGAACGGGCACATTTGATCCCTTCTGCGGACCCGACCTGGCCATCACCGTACCCAGCATCGGACCCTTCATTACCGGCACGCAGACTACCGCCCACGGTTTCTGCCCGAACACGACCGTGAATCCTCCCATCTACTATCCTCTGGCGGCCACAGTCGCGGCGGCCACCGATCATCTCGCCGCCACCAATGACGGAAACCACATTTTCGGCGCTGGCCTGACTCAGGGATTCACTGATATCGACGTAACCATTCCCACTGGGCCCTGCCCGGCAACGAATACCGGTATTCAGCTCACGCCCACGTTTAACCAATATCCACTCGCAGGCATCAGTCCCACGGAGATCGACCAGGTTGTCGCCTCGCCCGATTCAAATATCGCCTTCGTGACCTACAATTCAGCCGCCGCCACCGGTCTGTTGCCTGCTTACCAGCCCTCGGCGACTGCCGGACAACCGGGCACTCTGACGAATGTGCAGCTTTCCGGAACGGCCCAGGCACCGATCGCCGGGGTCTTTTCACCGGATGAGACGCTGTTCTTTGTCAGCACTTCGGGGGACGATCTGGTTCATTTCATCGATCCGGTAGCCCTCAAAGACACTCAGACCATCAATCCGAATCTGACCGACGCGAACGGTAAGCCGGTTCCCGCGCAGATGCTGGCCGTCAAACCGCGCGCTACTACCTAAGGAAAACCGGGGGATAAGGGGAACCGGGCCCCGCCCCGGATCGGCCCAGAAATACGAAAAGCCTGTCACTAGTGACAGGCTTTTCGTGTCCAAGGAGCTACCGTTCCCCCAAACTGCAACCCCCTTGACACACACAGCTTCTCGCATCCCGCTTTTCGTTTGAATCCCACTTCCTTCCCAACCCACTAGCACAAGAGTGCTATGCCGGGGTTCTGTTACCTTGGACACCCACATCCACGCTCGGTTTCGGGAAGGATTTTGGTATCTTAGGATTGTTTGAGAAAGATCGGAAATCTCTCACCGGGGGGAGCGAGAGCCGGAGGCAACTAAGAGAGGAACACGACACTCATGGCCGTTTCAACGGTAGCAAGGTGTCAACTTCCCATGGGAAGCTGTCTCCCGGGAGCTGAAGCGCGAATTCTCCTCTTGCCCACGGACTGCGAACAATCACCATGAATAAGCCTGCCGTCGCGGCGGGCGGGTCGCCTATTGTTCTGTTTGTCCGGTGATGCTTCAAATCCCCCATGCAAAAGCCCTGCACCCCATCGCTGAGATCCACACTTTGCCGAGTGATTGTGAGTCTCGCGATCCTGCTGCTTGCGGGGGGATCCGTCTGCGCCCAGGTAAACCCCGGCGTCGTTGCCGGCAACATTACCGATCCAGCCGGAGCGCTGGTGCCGTCCGCTCAAGTTGCCCTTAGCTCCGGACGTCAGCAGCCTCAGACTGTCACATCCGACCCGCAGGGGGCCTTCCATTTCCTTAAAGTCGCACCCGGCCGGTACACCCTCACCGTTCAGGCCAGGGGATTCGGGACCGAGCAACGCAGCATCGGCGTTCAGTCGGGCCAGACCCTCCGGCTCACAATTTCTCTGAAAATAGAAGTGCAGCGCGAGCAGGTTGCTGTCACTGGCGACATCCTTGATTCCAGCCCCGACCAAAATCTGGGAGCCATCGTCATCAAAGGCTCCGACCTCGAGGCGCTCTCTCCCGATCCCCAGCAGTTGCAGCTTCAGATTCAGGCCATGGCCGGCGGCGACTCCGGCGCAAAGCTATTCGTAGACGGATTCACGGCCAGCCGTCTGCCCCCCAGATCGTCCATCCAGGAGATCCGCGTCAACGAGAACCCTTTTTCCGCGCAATTCGACACTACCGGGTCCGGACGGGTAGAAATCCTCACCAAGCCGGGTACCGATGCGCTGCACGGCTCCCTGACACTGCTCGGAGACGACTCCGCCCTGAATTCGCGCAATCCCTATGTACAGGAGCAGCCTCCTTATGGCTCCTTCTACTCCGAGGGCGACATCAGCGGCCCCGTGAGCAAGACAAGCTCCTGGTTCCTGACCGGCGATCAGCAGACCGTCGGCGCCCAGTCCTTCATCCACGCAATTACCTCGACAACCGGCCCCGCCTATACGGCGACGATCTCCAGTCCACAGACGTCCGTCGACGCCGGGCCGCGGGTCGACTTCCAGCTGGGCAAGATCCAGACCATCAGCTTTCGCTACCAGTTCGGTCACCAGACGCAGGACAACTTGCTCCAGAACCAGCTCTCACTAGCCAGCCAGGCGATCAACACCCGTCACACCGACCAGACCTTCCAGTTCAGTGACACCCAGGTCTACAGCTCGCGCGTGATCAACGAGACGCGGTTCCAGTTCATGCGCACCAATGACAGTTCGGTTTCAATCGACGGCGTGCCCACCGTTCTGGTACAGGGGGCTTTCACCGGCGGCGGCAACAACCTTGGCCAGCTTCACGACGGACAGAACCACTACGAGCTGCAGAACTATACCTCTGTGCTGCTCGGCTCAAATCTGCTGCGTATTGGAGCACGCTTCCGCTATGGTCAGGACGGCAACTCGTCCTCGGCGGGATTCAACGGCCAATTCATCTTTCCTTCGATCGACGCCTACGAGATTACCCAGCAGGGGCTGGCTGACCACCTGACTCCTGCCCAGATTCGCGCCATGGGGGGTGGCGCCAGCCAGTTCTCGATCATTCAGGGCAAGCCGGAGGTGGGAGTCGATTTAGCGGACCTGGGGGTCTACATCGAGGACGAATGGAAGATGACCCCCAATATGACGCTGACCCCCGGCCTGCGCTTCGAAACCCAAAGCGACATCCCCGACCACGTCGACTTTGGGCCTCGCGTCAGCTACGCCTGGGCTATCGGAGCCAGCGGCGACAGGCCGGCAAAGGCCGTGCTGCGCGCCGGCATCGGTATATTTTATGATCGCTTTCCCATCGACCTCGTTCTGAACGCCCGCCGCCAGAACGGAGTGCTGCAGCAGCAATACGTGGTCAATTTTCCGGACTTCTACCCCAACGTCCCGCCCATCGGCATGCTCGGGCCGGCCACGCTGCCCACCATTTACCGCGTCAGCCCGCTTCTGCACTCCCCGATAACGGTGCAGCAGAGCGTCGGCCTCGACAAGGAATTCTTCAAGCACCTCACGCTGTCGGTTGACTACACCTACTATCGCGGAGTCGATCAGCTTCTGACCCGCAACATCAACGCGCCTTTGCCCGGCACCTACAACCCGGCCGACCCCACCAGCGGGGTGCGCCCGCTCGGGACCCTGCAGAACATCTACGAATACGATTCGCTGGGGGCATCCAAGCGCAACCGCATCTTCACCAACTTCCACCTGCGCTTCAATCCTGTACTGCTCTACGGCTACTACATCTTCGGATACAGCCACAGCAATACCGGCGGACCCAGCAGCTTCCCTTCCAACCAGTACAACCTGCACGTCGACTACGGCCGCGCCGCGGAAGACATCCGCAACCGATTCTATCTCGGCGGCCTGGTCACGCTGCCGCTGAAGCTGCAGCTCAACCCGTTCCTGGTGACTCAGTCAAACGCGCCCTTTAATATCACGGTGGGACAGGATCTGAACGGGGATTCACAGTTCAACGACCGCCCCGCCTTTGCCACCGACCTGAGCCGGCCCAGCGTCTACCACACGAAATGGGGGACCTTCGACGCCGATCCGTTGCCGGGACAAAAGATCATCCCCATCAACTACGGAACGGGACCCGATCTCGTCATGCTGAACCTGGGGCTGACACGCAACTTCGCCTTCGGACCGGCGCTCGCCGAGCAGCCTGCTCCCACGGCGGTGCCACCCGGACAGAAAGCTTCAAGGACCGCGATCGCCCGGCGCTACACGATGAACCTCGGCATCCAGGCGCAAAACATCTTCAACAATGTAAATGGCGGGACGCCGGTGGGCGTGCTGGGATCGCCGCTCTTCGGTGAGTCGACCAATCTCTCCACAACGCAGTTCTCCAGCTCGCAGGCCAACCGCATCCTCTATCTCCGCCTGCGGCTGGATTTTTAAATGCATTTTCGGAAATACTGCGTCCTCGAAGAGGTCGACGCCGGTCGACGCTCCCTGCTGGTCGCGTCGACTTGAATTTATGCCACCGGAGAGACCCGTTCCGAAAATGCTTAGGCGCGATCGTAGAAGCGGAAGAAGAGCGACGGTTTTGACACCACCTCGGACCGGGCGCTCAGATCGGCGAGCTGCTGGTTATTGAGCGGAGTGAATTCCCGCGCCAGCTGGACATTTTCATCGAGCTGCGCAATCGAATCGCATCCGATGATGATCGTGGAGACCGGCTGCGAGAGCGTGTAATAGACCGCCTCCCGCATCTTCAGCGGGCCGGAACTCGTAGCGATCACCATGCCTTCCCACATGTGCTTCTGCTGCTCGAGCGGCGGTGGAGTCCACGACGCCAGCAGCCGTCCCCGTGCCGGAACCTTCATGCCGATGATGCCCATCTGCCTCTCGACTGCCAGCGGCAACAGCTGCTCCCCGAAGCTGTAGTGGTGCGAGTCAGCCGCGTTCATCGCCATCAGAATGCAGTCAAAGGGATACCGGTGGATGCAGTCCATGAGCGCGTCAGGACGGTAATGTCCAGTGATACCCAGATAGCGGACGACCTTCTGCTCTTTCATCTCGAGCAGCGCTTCCATCGCGCCGCCCTTGGCGAAGACTTCATTCACATCCGTCGCCGTCCCGATATCGTGAAGCTGCCACAGGTCAACATGATCGGTATTAAGCAGCTGCAGCGACTTCTCGATCATCTGCATCGATCCGTCGCGCGTGCGCTCCTTGGTCTTCGTGGCCAGGAACGCCTCGTTGCGGCGTCGCTTCATCACCTTACCGACATACTGCTCGCTCCAGCGCTCCGGGCCGCCGTAGATCGACGACGTGTCGATGTAGTTCACCCCAAGATCCAGCGCGCGGTCGATGATCGGCACGGCAACATCGAAATTGTTGGCCCGCTCCAGCGCAGCCTGACCACCCAGCGAGAAGATTCCCACCTTGTAGCCGGTCTTGCCCAGGTTGCGCGTCGGCATCGCCGCCTGCGTGCGGGGATTGGAAGGCAGCGGTGACAGCTTGGTTTCCGCGGCGCGGGACGGCAACGCAGAGCTCGCCAGGACGGCTGCGGTTACGGCTCCTGACTTCTTGAGAAACTCGCGCCGGTCGGGATTGTTGACATTCGCCATCGCTGCACCTCGGTAAGCATTTTGGGAAATGGTATATCCGATGGCGCGAACCTAAAGTCGACGCGACCAACAGGGAGCGCCGACCTTGCCCGATCCTCCGAAGGGAGAGTATTTCCCAAAATGCCTAAATCGCTTAAGTAGTGAACGCTTCCGTTCTACCACAAGACGATTACTGGCGGCGGCAAAGCATCGCGAGTCAAGACTTGCCATACCACTTCTGCCCGATGCCACCGGGACCCGGAATATGCAAGAATCAGCAAGCAAGACCCCATGGCTGCGCACGATCCAATCATCGACGATCCCAATTTTAGAGACCTGCTCGTCTTCCACAACGTCGCACGGGCTCTGACCTCATCCCTCGACCGCGACGCCATTCTGCGCGCCATCATGCAGCAGATGGAGCAGTTCTTCAAGCCCGAAACCTGGACGCTGCTCCTGCTCGACGAGCCCCGCAAGGAGCTTTATTACGCTGTCGCCGTCGGCCACACCGAGGCCGATCTTGCCAGCTTGCGCGTCCCCGTCGGCAAAGGTCTCGCCGGCTGGGTGGCGGCCCACGGGGAGAGCCTGATCGTTCCCGAGGTAAGCCAGGACCCGCGCTTCGACGCGCAGTTCTCGACGGCGGGCGAAAAGAACGGCCAGGGAAGGCCCTCGCGTGTACGCTCAGCGATCTGCATGCCTCTGCGCTCGAAGCTGCGCACCCTCGGAGTCATTGAGCTGCTCAACTGCCGCCTGGACACCCTGAGCGACTACACCATTTCCTTCCTGCATGTGCTCTGCGACTACGCGGCCATCGCCATTGAAAATGCGCGCGCGATGGAGCGTATCCAGGAACTCACGATCACTGACGAAACCACCGGCCTCTTCAACGTCCGCCACCTCTACCGTCAGATGGAAAACGAGGTCGAGCGCGCCCGGCGCTTCAAATCGCAATTCAGCCTCATCTTCATCGACCTCGACTACTTCAAGCAGGTGAATGACGAGTTCGGCCACCTGATTGGCAGCCGCGTGCTCGCCGAAGTCGGCCAGGGGTT
>CAWAYO010000068.1:0-122212 GCA_963786085.1 uncultured Acidobacteriaceae bacterium | reverse complement strand
CAGCGGCATCGATTCGCCGAGGCAAAAGAAAAAATTTACTCCAACGCGCAGATGGGAACCCGCCAGATTCGCGCCTTCTGCGAACTTGGCCCCGACGCCGAGAAGCTTCTCGAGCGCGCCATGCAGCAGCAGGGATTCACCGCCCGCGCCCACGACCGCATCCTCAAGGTCGCCCGCACCATCGCCGACCTCGAAGGCCAGCCGAACCTGACCGTGGCCCACATCGCCGAGGCCATCCAGTACCGCACCCTCGACCGCAGTTACTGGTCCTGATCTAAACTCGGCTGTAATTCCTCGTGGCTCTCGGGTCATCAGACGTCCCGCATTAGCTGAGATAATGGCAGGGTGCAGAGTGAGTCGCCGGCCGCCGAGTACAACCGACGCCTGAGAGCAATCGCCAACTCAACCGTCGGGTACCGCAAGCGCGACAATCTCTTTGCCGTAACCAAGCTCGTCCTTGGTCTGCTAATCGTTCTCGCGGCCATCTGGCTTGTGAAGTATCACGCAACGAAAATCTTCTTTCTGATCATCCCCGTCGTGCTCTTTGTCGTCCTCGCGGTGTTGCATGAGCGTGTTTTGCGTCGTCTGCGCGACTGTTCCCGGCTGCGTGCCTACTACGAGCAAGGCATTAGCCGTATCGAGAATCGTTGGGCAGGCACAGGAGAAACCGGCGAGCGCTTTCTCGATCCCTCACATCCCTATGCACGCGACCTGGATATTTTCGGGCCAGCCAGTCTGTTTCAATTTCTCTGCACCGCCCGCACGCGCTCCGGCGAGGAAACTCTGGCCGCGTGGCTGCAGTCTGCGGCCTCCATCCCCGAAGTGGCGGCGCGCCAGCAGGCTATTCAGGAGTTGACGCCGCGGCTCGACTTTCGCGAGCGGCTCGTTCTCGCCGGGGAAGAAGCGAGGGCTGGTGTTCATCCGGACAAGCTGATCGGCTGGGCAGAGGCTGCGCGGTCCCTCAACCGCAAGTCGATCCGTATCACGGCGTTCTCGCTTGCCATCCTCTGGTTGCTGAGCCTGGCTGCCTGGTGGAAGTGGGACTGGATCGGCATAGCGTTTTTGATGAGTATCGTTAATTTCGGTGTGAGCTACCGATGGCGCGCAAAACTCGATCCCGTAGCTGCGGGTGTCGACGGAGCACAGCATGACCTCGTTCTGCTCGCGGCCCTTCTGAAACTCGTCGAGAACGAGTCCGCCGCCGCGCCAAAATTCGTCCAAGTGCAAACCCTTCTCGCCCGTTCCGGTGCGCTAGCATCGAAAGCCATTGATGAGTTGAGCATGCGCGTTGCCTGGTTAGACTCTCGCGAGAACTGGTTCGTAAAAATCTTCGATCCTTTCGTCTTCTGGACTCCGCATTGCATCGCCGCTATCGAGGCCTGGCGCGAACGTCATGGCGAGGCTATCCGGGAATGGCTCGCCGTCACCGGAGAGGTGGAAGCGCTGAGCGCGCTGGCCGTCTACGCCTACGAGCATCCAGCCGATGCATTTCCTCAATTCGTTGAAGGCGGCCCATACCTCAGCGCCCAGGGGCTCGCTCATCCGCTGCTGGCACGCGACAAATCCGTTCCTAACGACGTCAGGCTCGGCAGTGATCTGCGGTTGGTGGTGATCAGCGGGCCCAATATGGCGGGCAAGAGCACATTCATTCGTGCCGTTGGCGTTAACGCAGTCCTGGCGCAGGCGGGTGCGCCGGTATGCGCGCGCAGTATGACGCTCTCCAGCCTGCAGATCACCGCGTCGATCTGCATTCTTGATTCCCTGCAGGGCGGACTTTCACGCTTCTACGCCGAAATATCGCGGCTTAAGCAGATTGACGAGCTGACCAAAAGGAGTGTGCCGGTACTCTTCCTGCTCGATGAGCTGCTTTCCGGAACCAACTCCTACGACCGGCGCATTGGCACCGAATCGTTCGTGCGCAGCCTTCTCTCTCGCGGAGCCATTGGTTTGGTCACCACCCACGATCTGGCATTGGCCGAGATCGCTGATGGGATCGGCCCTGCTGCCGCGAACTTTCACTTTTCAGACCGATTCGAAGACGGCAGGCTTCACTTCGATTACAAGCTCACGCCGGGCATCGTTCAGACCACCAATGCTTTGCTCCTCATGCGCTCCATCGGTCTGGAAGTTTAAGCGCACTTTATACGTCGCTGCGCTCCAGAATGAACTGCGCCGCAACAGGAAAGAGCAACATGACGGCAGCTCTCATCACAAGTGATATGCCCAGTTGATTTGAGAGACTCACCGGCTCATGCGACACGGGTGAGGTCTGGAAGGCCCGCATAACCAGGTCAGGCAGCTTGATAGCCGGCCAATAATGATGTACCACGGCTCCCAGAATCAGATACGCGAGAATGATGCCCGCTCCTAGCATGACTCCGCGAGCGTGCTTCATTGCGATGGTTGAGAAGTAGGTAACGCCGAAGATGAGTCCGGCGAAAACCACGATGATCAGGAAGTTCAATCCAATGATCTCCGTCACAGGTATTGGTGAGGCCATGTCTCGCAGCATGACCGAGCCGCCGAACGGGTTGCCTCCGGCGCCGACTAGGCGGTGCACGAGATATCCGATAAGAAGGTTCACTAACGCAATCGCCCACACCAGTTGAAGGAAGCCAAATCCCCAGTCGTGCCACAAAAACCACCGCCGCCGATGTGGCCGAGTCAGCAGGTAGGAGCCGCTGCCCTCGCCCAGATCTCGTCCCACTCCAAAGCTGCCCATCACCCAGGCCAGAAAAGCGCACACCGGCACCTGCAGATACAGAGACATCATCAGTATCTTGGCAATCGTCGCCTGGTCAGGTCTGTCAAAGTGACCTGGATCGTGTCCTATATGCCAGACTCCTTTGAAAACGAGCCAGGCAAACAAGACCACGCAAAGCATGCTGACACAAAAGACAATCCGGCTTTCACGCCAATACTTCCACAGGTACATGGGACTCCTTTCCGACCAGTTCCAGGAAAATCTCCGAAAGATTCATCGGGGTTACATCGAGAATCGTTGCGCCCTGCCCGCGCAGCGAGGCCGCAAACCCCTCCGCTCCCGCACTGAGCACATAGTCGAAAACTCCTTCTGTCGCCGAAACGGTTACAATCTCCGGACCGTGCTCCGGCAAACCCTGCCCAATTGCGCGTACCCGTCGGTAATTCGCCCGGATATCGTCCAGCCGCGCCTCCAGCAGCAGCTTGCCGCGATCGATGATGCCCACCCAATCCGCGACCCGCTCGACCTCCGACAGGTGATGCGACGACATCAGGATAGTGCGGCCATCGTTTGCGAAGTCTTCGACCAGCACCCGAACCAGTTGATCTGTCACTACTGGATCGAGTCCTGCCGTCGGCTCATCCAGCACCAGCAGCTCCGGATTCTGCGCCAGGGCAAGCAGCAGGGACAGTTTTGTCTTGTTGCCCTGCGACAGCTTCTTGAACTTGCGATCCATCGGAATCTCGAGCGCGTCCGCATAACGCTTCGCCATCGCGTCCGACCAGCGCGCAAAGAAGCCGCGATTGAAGCGCACCAGGTCATTGCCTGTCATGTAAGGCATCATCGTCCGGTCGATCACAAACCCGGTTCGTTCCAGAATCCCTATCCGCTCCTGCTCCAGGGTCCAGCCCAAGCACACGGGCAGACCCGCCCGTCGGAGCGTTCAGTCCGGCAAGCATACGAATCGTAGTTGTCTTCCCCGCGCCATTTCGCCCGACGAAGCCGTAAATCGAGCCGCGCTCGATGTGCATGTTCAGCCCATCGACGGCTGTCACCGGCTTCTGTCCTAGCCCGGTGAAGTGTTTCGCCAGCGACCGTGTCTCTACAACCAGCTCGCTCATGACATTTCTCCAACGCTCACCGCTGTTCTCCCAGTTCCGCGAAGGATTCTTCGACCAACGTGATCGCGTCCTTCCGGTCCACCACCAATTGCCTCGCCTCGACCGCAAGTTGCAGGGCAAGCGGTTTCAGGCGGCGCAACTTTTCCGAATGCAGCAGTCCCGGAGAATCGCCGTTTACATAACAACCCCCGCCAGGTACGGTGCGGATCACGCCATCGCGTTCGAGATTCTGATACGCCCGCGCCACCGTGTTCGGATTGATCCGCAGGTCCGCCGCCATCTTTCGAACCGGAGGAAGCGCGTCATCGCGCCGGACAGCGCCCGCAGCGATCGCGTGCTTCACCTGCGACTCAATCTGCAGATAAAGGGGAACACCTGACGCTGGAGAGACTCGGAAAATCATTTGTACTAATACAATAGTACAATCCGAGTTTGTCAACAGTTAATCCGAGAGTCATTATATGAAAAATAATATCGAGCTCCTTCCTCAAGCTCCCCACTGACAGGAAGTCACCCAGAGCAAGCGACTTATATATAAGGAAGAGTTGTGCGGAATTTCCCATTTCCGGAATCTTCTCTGCCAACATCTATGAAAAAAAAGGTTGACCCCGAACTGGCAACGGGTTTAACTTCAACAATGCCGATGCAACTGCGGCCCTGCGAAATGTAACTTTTCCGCCAGACTGAGCCGTCTGTAGCTCCAATCGACGACACAGATGTTCCCGACCATGCGAGCTTCTCTTCAGGACTCCAGGCGAGTCTCTGAAGCAGTTTCCATGGAGAGTAAGTGGGCGAAGATTCTCAAAACAAAGGGCATAATGCATCAGGCGTCGCGTACCGGAAGGTCGACTCGGTCGCCATACGCCAGGAAGAAAAATGTTGACCAGTAACGCTGTCTCGCGCGTCTAATCAGACAGATAACAAACAGGCCCACCCAACAATCCATTAGAGGAACCCAACCGGGAGCAACCTGACCTATCCACGCTGGTTGCTGCAGAGGAACGGTTGGTTGGTAACGGCCGACGATAAGGAGATAGAAATGAGATCCGACCTAATATTTGGGGCGCTTGCCCACGTCAAGAACCGCTATCAGTTGTGCCAGCTGGCCTCCAAGGCAACGCGCAAGCTGCACAAGCCGAATACGCGCCTCCAGGATACGACGAACGACGTTCTGGTTCGCTTCCATGAGACGAGTCCGGTTGCGAATCACGCAGCCGTGTCCCAACAGCACTCCATCGAGCAGCGCCGCGCAGCGTAAGCGCGGCCTGCTTCACCTCAACTTCCCCAGATCGCACAGTCCTGAGAAACAAGTTCGCGTGAAATTCCTTCCCTAGAAGCTCTTCTCCATCTCCAACCCCCTTCCTCTTTAACATCCTCCATACATCCCACCGCAGGTGAAGAATGACCATCTCCGAATTAAAAGAAAAAAACATCACGGAGCTGAGCCGTATCGCACGCACCCTGGAAATCCCCGGCGCGAGCGGGCTCCGCAAGCAAGACCTGATCTTCAAGATTCTCCAGGCTCAAAGTGAAAAAGAAGGCCACATTTTCGCTGAGGGCGTGCTTGAAATTCTGCCCGACGGCTACGGCTTCCTCCGTTCACCCGACTACAACTATCTGCCCGGCCCCGATGACATCTACGTGTCTCCGTCGCAGATCCGCAAATTCGACCTCAAGACCGGCGATACCATCAGCGGCAACGTCCGCCCGCCGCACGAGGGAGAAAAGTATTTCGCGCTGGTCAAGATCGAGGCGATCAACTTCGAGTCGCCCGAGGAGACCCGCAACAAGATCCTCTTCGACAACCTCACGCCGCTCTATCCGCAGGAGCGCATCAAGATGGAGACCGTCCGCGAGAACATCAGCGGCCGAGTCATGGACCTGCTCACCCCCGTCGGCCGCGGACAACGTGGGCTGATCGTCGCCCCGCCCCGCACCGGCAAGACGATGCTGCTGCAGTCCATCGCCAACTCCGTCACCGCCAATCATCCCGATGTCGTGCTCATCGTGCTGCTCATCGACGAGCGCCCGGAAGAAGTCACCGACATGCAGCGCTCGGTCAAGGGCGAGGTCATCAGTTCTACCTTCGATGAGCCCGCCGCCCGCCACGTCCAGGTGGCCGAAATGGTGATCGAGAAGGCCAAGCGTCTGGTCGAGCACAAGCGCGACGTCGTCATCCTGCTCGACTCCATCACGCGTCTCGCCCGCGCCTACAACACCATCGTTCCGCCATCAGGAAAAGTGCTCTCCGGCGGTGTCGATTCTAACGCCCTACAGCGTCCCAAGCGCTTCTTCGGCGCGGCCCGCAACATCGAAGAAGGTGGGTCGTTGACCATCATCGCTACCGCCCTCGTCGATACCGGCTCGCGGATGGACGAAGTCATCTTCGAAGAGTTCAAGGGCACAGGCAACATGGAAATCATCCTTGACCGCAAGCTGGTCGATAAGCGCGTCTTCCCGGCCATCGATATCCAGCGTTCCGGAACCCGTAAGGAAGAGCTGCTCATCGTCAAGGAAGACCTCAGCCGTATCTGGGTCCTGCGCAAGGTGCTCAACCCGCTGTCGCCGGTCGAAGCGATGGAAGTTCTCGTCGAGAAGCTTGGCAAGACCCGCAACAACGCCGAGTTTCTGCTCAACATGAGCTCGATCTAGTGCCGGCTGTCCAATGAAGCGCCCGCCGCGTGCGGGCGTTTTCTTTTTTGGCGCAACCCCCCTCAGCTCCGCCCATTTACGGACAGAATTGTTCAGGAACGAACGCGCTCCCATGCACGCGCATGCCTGACCGCTTTGCTTTCAATGCTCTGCAGGCCAGCGTTTGGAGGTCCGCATGCACTAAGCTCGTCAGGTTCCGGCAGATGGAGAGTATATGAACGCCTTTGCGCAGGAGATCCTGCACAGCCTGCGGATGTTGAGACGCAATCCGGGCTTCACCCTGGTCGCCGTTTTGACGCTTGCGATCGGCATCGGGACCAACGCGACCGTCTTCCGCTGGGTCGACGCTATCCTGCTGCACCCTCTTTCCGGCGTGCAGGACCCCGACCGCATGGTCTCCCTCGAAACGACCACCCCGGGTGGCGACTTCGTCACCAACTCCTATCCCGACTACATCGACTTCCGCGACAACCTGAAGCTGGTTGAGGTTGCCATGAGTCGTCCAGCCGCCTTCAGCGTCGGCCCGCAGGATCATGCCGAGCGCGTATGGGGCGAGCTTGTCACTGGAAACTTCTTCGCCGTGCTCGGAGCAAAGGCGCAGCTGGGTCGTGTCTTCCTGCCCGCTGAATACGGCGACAAGCCCGGCGGATATCCCATCGCCGTGGTCAGCGACCGCTACTGGCGCTCGCATCTTCAGGCTGACCCGGACATCGTCGGCAAGACAATCCGCGTGAATCAGCATGAGTTGACCGTCGTGGGCGTCGCCGCGCCCGACTTTCATGGATCGCTCGCCGGAGAAGCCCTCGATCTCTGGGTTCCGTACATGATGCAGCCCCAGCTCAACGGCGTCGGCGAGTGGATGCTGCGCGACCGCAAGGACCGCAACATGCTCGGCATCGCCCGCCTCCAGCCCGGCGTAACCCTCGCGCAGGCGCAGCAGGAGCTCCACGCCCTGGCCGCCCGCATGGCCGTCGCCGACGCTGATACCAACGAGGGACTGAACGCTGTTCTGCTGCCCATGTCGCGATCGCACTTCGGTCCGCAGAGCGTGCTCATGGCGCCACTCAAACTGCTGATGGGAGTGTGCGTGCTCTTACTCCTGATCGTGTGCGCGAACGTTGCCAACCTTCTGCTCGCGCGCACCGCCGCGCGCCAGAAGGAGTTCAGCACCCGGCTTGCCCTCGGGGCCAGCCGCGCCCGTCTCGCCCGGCAGGTGCTCACCGACAGCATGGTATTGGCTGCTGCCGGCGGTTTCGCCGGTCTGGCCGCAGCGCACTGGATGGGCAGGGCATTGAGCCTGCTGCTGCCTCCGGGACAGCTCTCACTCGCCGCTCCTTTCACCGTGAACAGTCACGTGCTCCTGTTTACGATCGCAATTTGCGCTCTGGTCACCTGCCTCGCCGGAATCGCGCCTGCGCTGCAATCGGGCCAGTCCGGAATAAGCGAGCGCATGAACGAGGGCGGACGCAGCGGCACGGGCAGCGTGCGATCTCATCGGTTGCGCTCCGTCCTGGTTGCCGCCGAGGTCTCGCTCGCACTCGTTGCCATCATCGGTGCGGGCCTCTTCGCGCGCGGCTTCGAAGCAGCGCGGCGCATCGATCCCGGATTCGACCCCAACCGCGTGCTTCTCTCGCAGTTCTATCTCTCCACCAGCGGCTACAGTCTCGACCAGCGAAAGGAGTTCTGCCGGCGCCTGCGCGAGAAGATGGAATCGTCTCCCGGAGTCGTGGATGTCGCTTATTCCGATGGCGTGCCCTTGGGATTCGAGCCGAGCTGGTGGGAAGACCTCACCATACAGGGCTACGCGCCGGGCCCCAGCGAAAACATGAAGATATTTCGCAACGTGGTCTCGCCGGGATACTTCGACCTCATGCGCATCCCGATGATCGGCGGCCGCGACTTCACCCGGCTCGATGAGGAAAAATCAAATTCCGTCATGATCGTGAACCAGACCTTCGCGCGCCGCTTCTTCGCCGGAGCTAATCCTATCGGCCACAAAGTTCAGCGGCTGGGGCCGGTGGTTCACCATAGTTGGCGAGGTGAAAGACAGCAAGTATCACTATCCGGGCGAATCTCCGTCTGCCCTATTTCTACGTGCCCTTTGAGCAGATTTACCGCGCCGACATGCAACTCGCCTTCTACGTGCGAACCAAGGGCGATCCTTCGGTCGCGCTTCCGATTCTTCGCGAGAAAGTCGCCGAGATCGACCCCAATGTCTCGGTCTTCGACGCCGTGCCCCTGACGGAATATGTCGGCGCCTCGCTCTATCCACAGAAGGTCGCAGCCAGCCTGCTCAGCGTTCTCGGCTCGCTCGCTGTCCTGCTGGCCGCGGTTGGACTCTACAGCGTGATGGCATACTCCATCGTGCAGCGCACCCACGAAATTGGCATCAGAATGGCGTTGGGCGCGCGTCCGGCCGACGTACTGCGCCTGATGGTGTGGCAGGGGCTGAAGCTCACCGCTGCAGGTCTCGCCATCGGACTCGCTCTGGCGCTTGCCGCCGCGCGAAGCTTCTCCGCAATCTCTTTCGCAAGCGAGGCGATGGGCCTTGGCGGAAAGTTCTTCGGTGTGAGCGCGACCGATCCGTTCATCTACGCGGGAGCAGCCTTGTTCCTCACCGCCGTGGCCCTGCTCGCGGCATATATTCCCGCCAGGCGGGCAGCAGCAATCGACCCGATGGAGGCCCTGCGCTACGAGTGATTCACGCTCGCTCGTTGTATTCCACCTTCACCCCATCCAGCGCCGGCAAATAACAGGGACGCAGCTCGGCCACAAAGTGCCCCGACTGCACTCCTGGATTCCCATTGACGATCGCCGTTGCCTCCTGTGCCCCAGGTGCCTGCAGGACCGCAACAGCGATCACCTCGCCGTCATCCGTGATCGGCCCGGCGAATAGAATGCGCCGCGACTCCGTCTCATGCCTCAGATAGGCGAGATAGTCCGGCATCAGGCTCTCGTGGCCCTCGGTCACATTCCAGCGCGGGCCCTTCTTGAGCAGGCAAAGAAAATACGGCTTCAGGTTGCGGGGGACATCAGCTACGCGCGGCTTGCTTGGAGGCATTCCTGAATTATCGCTCGCCGTCGATCGCGCATCGATCGGGCGGTAACCTCTGGCTCAAAGATTTTCAGAATTCATGCAAAGAGTAGGCGGCCTGTAGCAATCTAGTTACTGTGATGAGGCGCAGCCGATCCATCGCGTCCCCGACCTGGCAAGTTGCTCTTTGGTGGACGTTCACAGTCTTGCTTCTCGCTGTCTGCCCCTGCCAGGATGCCGGCGCACAGAAACTCGGCACCGTTCACACCATCTTCATTGCCCCAGTGGAGGCCGGCGGCAACGCCTCCGCGATCGCCAACCGCCTTAAGGCTCAGCTGGAGCACTCCGGCAGTGTGCGTATCGTCTCTGATCCTGCAGCGGCCGACGCCGTCCTGCATGCAGCTGCCAGCATCTGGGTCACCGGCACTGTCTCTCCCAGCCTGCGCTCCAACAGCCTCCGGGACGTCGACTACCAGGGCCATCTCTCCGCCGAGCTCATCGGCCGCGACCGCGAGACACTCTGGTCCTATATGGTCACGCCCCGCAGCTTCCGCAGTTCCAGCATCACCGACGACCTCGCCGACCAGCTGGCCGCGCGCCTGCTCGCCGCAATTCGCAGCGGCATTCCCTATCCCACGGCCACGAGCGCCGCGCCCGGCGTGGTGGCGGTCACTCTCCAGGCCGCCGGTTCGACACTCCCTGCGCCCCTGTATCTCAAATGGTTTGAGTCTTATGCCCAAACCCAGTCCGGCACCGTAATCCTCTACGCCCCCATCGGCTCGGAGGCTGGTGTTGAAAAACTCAAGGCCGGTTCCGTCGACTTTGCCGGTTCGGACATCCCGCCTTCCGACTCCTCGGCCTTTCTGTCATTCCCCACTACACTTGGCGGAGTTGTCCCCGTCTACAATCTGCCCACCCTTGGCGGTCGAACCCTGAACCTGACCCCACAGGCGCTGGCCGGCATCTACTCCGGCGTCATCCGCAAGTGGAATGATCCCGTCATCCACGAGTCGAACCGGGGCCTCCACCTGCCCGACGCCAAAATCGCAGTCGTCCATCGCTCCGACGGTAGCGGCACAACCTATATATGGTCGAGCTTTCTTTCCGACGTCAGCCCCGACTGGAAAACCCGCTACGGAGCCGCTGGCCACATCGAGTGGCCGGTCGGGACCGGGGCCGAAACCAACGAGGGTGTTGCTCGCCTCGTCCAGCAGACCCAGAACTCCATCGGCTACGTCGAGCTCATCTACGCCATTCAGAACCAACTCAACTACGCCGCCGTGCGCAACCCCGCCGGACAGTTCGTGAAGGCCAGCCTGGACAGCATCATCGCAGCCGTAGCCGGCACACGCGACTCCAGCCTCTCCATCCTGAATGCGCCTGGCCGCGACGCCTATCCGATCAGCGCCTTCACCTGGATCCTCATCCCGGCACAGTTCTCCGACGCCCGCAAGCGCGAGGCCATCCTTCAATTTCTGCGCTGGATGCTCACTTCAGGACAGAAGGAATGCGAGGCGCTCGGCTACGGACCCCTCCCGCGCCGCATCGTCACCCGTGAACTCGACGCCCTGAATCAGCTCAAGTAAGTCGCCGGCCCGTCAGTTCCTCGACTCGACCAGGTCATCGCCCGAAAACCTGGGAATCCCAAAGTGTCCCCTGAGGTGCAGCAGATCGAGGGGGCTGAGCGTGCCGTTAATCGCCACCAGGTTCAGATTCGTCTGATTGGCGACCAGCAGCACCATGCCTTCGACATTGGCGTGCTCAAAGCGAACCCACACATCCGTGCGTGCCTGGCTGGGCGTGGCGACATACGATTGCGATGTCACCAGGTGCTTCCATCCGCGGTCGCGGTACTGCGCCCGCACCGCATCCAGCGCGGCCGGATCATAGAGGCCGGGAGCCGAAAACTTGTAGCTATGCACCGAGATGCCCCGCAATTTTGCGATCGCCTGCCGCGTTTCCTCGTCGCCCACAAAGTTGTTCGCCATATCCAGCATCGACTTATCAAAGGTAAAGTCGGTGTGGAAAGTCGCCCGCCTCGCCAGCGCCTCCATACCCTGCGGAATCCAGGTATCGTCCGGATAAGCTTGCGAAGCGGCCGCTGGCGTCGGCCCCGCCTGCTGAGCCTTGGCAACGAACGGCGTTACAGACAACAGCGCGGACAGAGCGAAGGTGGAAAATCGACGAAAACGCTGCATAGATTGACCTGACATCCTTATAGACCTAAACGCGTTCCAAGGGAAAAAGTTAGCCCCGTCCCGCGAAAATCCGTCAGGCAACTCCTGAGCCGAAATCCCATCCCAATAACCTGGAGCAGGAATGAACTGGACACGCTGGAAGTACCTCGCCGCCATGATGTTGATCGGAGATGGCGTTGTCGCCATCCTTCGCCCGCAGCGCGATGCGCTCACGTGGAACGCCGGACCGGAAAGTTGGAAGTCCCTGATGAGCTACCTCGCTGATCATCCTCAGATGACACGCGCCATCGGAGCAGGCGAGATAGCCGCCGGACTCGCGCTGATCGCTTGCCGGAGCGCCGTCGAATAGCTTGCGGAAGTCGCAGCCTCCGTAAGGATTAGCAATTAAGTCGCATTGTGTAACGGCAAGTTGCGTGATACTGTACCTCTTCGGTTCGGGCTCCTTGGTTAGACTGATCCCGTGAACGACCGCCTCTATTACGATGACTCCTTCCTGAATAACTTCAGCGCCCGGGTTGTCGACATCCGCGAGGCTTCCCGCAGCGGCGGTGTCTCTTTGTGGCAGATCGCCCTCGATCGCACTGCGTTCTATCCCACCAGCGGGGGCCAGCCCAGCGATACCGGCATCCTCACCGCGACCTCGCGCAACGGAGCGATCCTTGAAGTGCCCATCGAATCCGTCGAAGAGGATGAGGCGGGCCACGTCTGGCACTTCACCCGCAAACCTCTGACCGCCGGCACAGAAGTTCACGGATCGATCGACTGGCCCCGCCGCCTCGACCACATCCAGCAACACTCCGGTCAGCATCTTCTTTCGGCCGTCTTCGCGCGCGAACTCGAAGCCCCGACCGTCTCCTTCCATCTCGGCGAGACCATCTCCACCATCGATCTCACCACCGGTCCCATCGCTCACCACAGTCTCGAGCGCATCGAGCGGATCGCCAACGAGATCATCGCCGAAGACCGCCCCGTCACCGTTCGTACCGTCCCACGCGACGAGGCCGAGCAGCTCTTGGCCGACGGGACTCTGCGCAAGCTGCCCGAACGCGAGGGAACCATCCGCCTCATCGACATTGCCGACTATGACCTCAATGCATGCGGAGGAACCCACGTCCGGTCCACCGGGCAGATCGGCTCGCTGCTCGTGCGTTCCACGGAGCGCGTCAGCCGCGGCGTGAGGGTTGAATTTGTCTGCGGCCTGCGCGCCGTCACCGCTGCCCGCCACGACTTCACGCTGCTGGGCCGCGCCGCCGCTGCGCTGTCCATTGGCCGCGACGACATACCCGCCGCTATCGAGCGCCTTCAGTCCGAGTTCAAATCCTCAACCAAAGATCGCCAGCGGCTGCGCGAGGATCTGGCCACGTATCACGCGACCCGCCTCGCCGTCGAAGAAATGATCCGGGACAATCTGCGTCTCGTCCGTCGCACCTTCGCCGAGCGCGACCGTGACTATGTCCGTCTGCTCGCCTCCCGCGTCTGCGCGACGGTTCCGCGTACCGTAGCGCTCTTCATCGCTGCTGATTCCGAACCGGCGCGCATCTTTCTCGCCTGCAGTCACGATATCGACCTCAACTGTGGCGACTTCCTTCGCTCATCTCTCGCCGCGCACGGTCTGCGCGGAGGCGGCTCGCCCGATCTTGCCCAGGGTGATCTTCCCCGCAGCCAGGCTGAAGAAGTTGCCGCCGGCATGGCCGCAAAGTTGCGCCAGCTTCTCTCCCGCCCTCACATAGAAGATGATTAGGGCGTGTTCCAGGGAATCGCGTATCCCGAAGCCGTGAACCAAAAGTCGACGCGACCATCAGGAAGCGTCGACCCGGAAAGAACCACTAAGGGCGCAGTAACCCTGGAAATGCCCTAGTTAGCCGCCTTCAGCAACTGCGCGAGCCTCTCGATACCCGCGGGTTCAGCGTCGCCGATTACGAAAAATCGCAGCCCCTGAGATTGCCATGTCTCGATGCTGAAGGCATTGCGATGGCGCACTCCCGCAGGCACGGCGAACGCGCGGTCCATCTCGGGTGAATCCTGAAAGATCAGCACGGAAATCCTATGCTGGCGCATCGCCACAATCAGCTGGGCGCCCGGGCTCTGGTGGAAATAGACCAGCCGCCCGCCTACCAGATTGAAGTCCGTCCCGGCCAGCTCCGGCAGATTGAACGAGAAGGGAATTTTCCCCTGAAACCACGGCTTCACCGTATGCCGGTCTGTCGAGACAACGTCCACTGGATTTGCGCTGGCCAGCGCGCTCACATGCATATCGGCGACCTCGGCAAAGTTATCCGGCCGGTGCGAATACAGCGTCCAGGCGACCGCCACCAGCAGCACCGCGGCCGCCAGAATCGTCGCCGGTATTAGTCGCCAGCCCAATGGCCGTCGCCGGGGAACTGCGATTTGCCGCTCAACCCTTCTCCGGAACTCGCCGCTCGGCGTGAACATCCCCCGCGCCGGACGCAGCGCCCGTCGCACGATGACCAGATCTGCCAATGCCGCCGCACACTTCGGACAGCTCCCGACATGCTCTCGAACGGAAGCCGCCTGCTCCGCTGGCAGTTCGCCGTCGAGGTAAGAGCCTAGCGTGACGGGGTTTTGATCACAGTCCATTTCGTTGCCTTTTCCGTAGATCTTTGCTGTCAATGCCTGGCGCAGCACCTTTCGCGCCCGCGCCAGCCGCGACATCACCGTTCCAATGGGTATTGCGAGCACCTGTGCGATCTCCTTGTACGACATCTCCTCGATCTCACACAGCAGGACAATCTCGCGGTAATGCACCGGCATCGAACCCAGCGCAGTCATCACCTTGTGCTCGCTCTCCCTTTGCAACAGGAGAATTTCAGGCGTCACGCTGTGCGACGTCGCCACCTCCAGCTCCGCGTCATCATCGTCATCCAGCGCTGCCATGTTCTGCGCTCGCAGTCCGGTTCGCGAAGTCAGGAATGTATTCCGCAGAATGCGATACATCCACGCCCGCAGATTGGTTCCTTCCTCAAACGAGCGGAATCCCTTCAATGCCTTGGCATAGGTCTCCTGCACCAGGTCTTCGGCGTCGGTTCGATCGCCGGTCAGCCAGTGGGCGAAGTTGTAAAGTTGGTCGAACAGCGGCATCGCCGCCGATTCGAAGAACTCGGGATTCATCCCATGCCTTTCTTATTCGCGGCCCTGCTTCCCCGAGGATAGTCGAAGAAACCGGATGATGGCTGCACGCTCCTCAGCCCTGGGAACCGAAAAGTCCATCTCGTTCTCCGAAATGAGCGAGTCCGGATCGGTCAGCCACTTATCCAGCAGAACATCGTCCCACGTAAACCTCGCCGACTTGAGCGCGGCGGAATATCTGAAGGTCGGAACGCTTCCCGCCTTTCGTCCATACACCGTTCGCAGCCGCGGGCCGGTCTGGTCCTGATCGAGGGCGTGGCATCCGCCACACCGCTTCTCAAATAGCCGTTTGCCATCGGTCAGATCCCGGCTGTTGGCGTTGGCCGTTTGCGCCCCACGGCTCAACCGCGGAGCGGCGACGGCAATCGATAAAAAGACGAAAAATGTAACCGTCACATGTCTTTGAAGCAGGGGAACCGCGACGCTCCTTACGGTCATGAGCTATTCCGCCTCCTGCTTGCTGTCGCCGGCTGCAATCGGAGCTCCGGACAGCGTTGCGTCAACGGTCGCCAGCGAACGGCTCCGCGGCACGAACTCGACATGAGTAATGCCCAGCACGTCGCGCAGCTTCTCTGCCGGAACCTTCATCGGCCCCGGTGACGGCGCGGAGCCGGGAGCGGGTTGCGGAAACGCCGTAGACATCGCCGTGTGGAACGAGACGTTCCCCTCAACCTTCTGCATCACCTGGTGAATATGGCCGTTCAGCACCGTGACCGAGCCAAACCTCCGCAGCATGGCAAAGGCCTGTTCGCTGTCCGCCGTGCTCCATCCCCAGGTGGGATACACCGCCCACAGCGGGATATGCGCAAAGACCACGATGGGAGTGCTGCTCTTCAGGCCGCTCAGGTCCTGCTTGATCCAATCGAGCTGCGGCTGCCCCAATCTGCCCATGCCCTCAAGCTGCACCACGTTGACCAGTCCAACGAAATGCACACCCTTGTGGTCGAAGCTATACCAGCCGTTGCCCCTGGAACCGGTACCGTATCGCTCCAGATACAGCTTGCCGTCGTCGACAGACGTGTCATGTTCGCCCGGCACATAGAAGACCTGCCGCTTCGCGCCGGCCAGGACTTGTTCCAGAGTGTCGAACTCGGCCGGCTTTGACGAATGGGTAAGGTCGCCGGTGTGAATCAAAAAGTCTGTAACACCGGAATAGCCGTTGATCTTGTCCAGCGCCGCCCCGAGCGTCGCCGTCACATCCGTATTGGCCGCCTTGTTAAACCCGATGTGGCTGTCGCTGATCTGTACGAAGCTGAAGTCCATGTGCTTCGACGCAGAACGCGACTCGCCGAAAACGCGCGATACCGGCACTCCTCCGGCAAAGCTCCAGACCAGACCAGTTCCCGCCCATGCCATGCATTTCAGAAATCCGCGCCGGTCGATTCCGTCGGAGTTGCCCTCCGGACTGGTGTGCGCCATCGATCCGGTGTTGCTTATCTCATATTTCGAACTCTTGTTCACGATCCCTCTCCTCAGAAGGAACGGGTGTTGCCGTTCCTGCCCACACCGAGGAGAACTGCCGGATAGCGGCTTTATTCCAGCGATTGATCGATACGTCCTGCAAACCGTTCTCGCCTGCGACAGGCTGGCGATTAAGCCTCAAAATATGAATGAGGTAGAAAAGCGTGATGCCGAAGGCGACCCCGGCCCAATTGCGAAAAGCCGTCTCCCCGTTCCTCACCGCCCCGCCCTGTACTCCCGGGCCGACCGCTGATAAACTCGATAAAGTGTCTCCCGCCTCCGTGGGGCTATAGCTCAGCTGGGAGAGCGCGTCGTTCGCAACGACGAGGTCGTCGGTTCGAGCCCGACTAGCTCCACCAAAATCAGTTTCCTGCCGTCCTAAAAGGCGTCCTCCGCCGCGTGCGGAAAATTGCCCGTATTAACGTCACAACTTTGCCTCTTCGAGTATCCTTGTGCGTGCGAGGAAACCCCATGAAGACATACCCGAAGTTGCTTCTCATGGCAGCATTGTCAGCAATGGTAGCCCTGCCGCTGGCCGCGTTCGCCGCCGGTCCGAAGCCCGTCAAGGTCATGCTCAAGACCGCCGACGGCAAAGATGCCGGAGACGTCGTGCTCAAGCAGGAAAAGGCTGGTGTCGAGTTGAAGGTTGCCCTCAAGAACCTGCCGCCGGGCGAGCACGCCATCCACATCCACCAGAACGCCAAGTGCGATCCACCCGACTTCAAGAGCGCCGGAGGACACTTCAATCCCGCCGGCAAGAAGCACGGCTACGAGAACCCTGAAGGCCACCACAACGGCGACATGCCCCAGAACCTGACCGTCGGTGCCAACGGCACGGTTAAGGCGACCTTCATGAACAAGGATGTGACTCTCGACCCCGCTGCCCCGAACTCCGTCTTCGCCAACGGGGGGACGTCGATCATCATCCATGCCAAGGCCGATGATATGAAGACCGACCCGTCAGGCAATGCCGGCGATCGCATCGCCTGCGGCCTCATCGTCGCCCCATAAGTATCTCAGCAATACAAAACGGGCAGATCATTCGAGGGTCTGCCCGTCGTTTTGCCGGTCAACGCTACTTCTTCGCCTGCTCCTCGATCGCCTTCCATTCGTCTTCGCTTAACTGCACCCCCCCAGCCGCGATGTTCTCTTCCAGGTGCTCAACCGAAGACGTGCCTGGAATCGGGAGCATTACCGGAGAGCGATGGAGCAGCCACGCCAGGGAGAGCTGCGCCACGGTTGCATGATGCCGTTTCGCTGCTGCATCCAGCGGTCCGCCCGGTTTTGCCAGCTTGCCTGCGGCCACCGGAAACCACGGAATGAATCCCAGCTTGTGCTTCTGGCAATAAGCGAGAGTCGGCTCATAGCGGCGATCGCTGATGTTGTACTGGTTCTGTACGCTGACAATCGGCAGCACCTTTCCGGCTCGCTCGATCTCCTCCGGCGTTACCTCGGAAAGGCCGACATGATGGATCTTTCCCTGCTTCTGCAACTCCTTGATCGCCCCCAGCGACTCCTCCACCGGAACCTTGGGATCGATGCGGTGAAATTGCCACAGTTCGATGCGTTCCACCTTGAGCCGCCGCAGGCTCATCTCGACGCACTGCCGCAGATACTCCGGCCGGCCCACCGCCGCCCAGCGGTTCGGCCCCGACCGCGTGAATCCCCCCTTGGTGGCGATGACCAGATTGTTGGGATAAGGATAGAGAGCCTCCGCGATCAACCGCTCGCTTACCTCGGGGCCATAGGAATCAGCGGTGTCGATGAAGTTCACTCCGAGCTCGATCGCCCGGCGCAGCACCTGTTTTGCCTGCTCCGGGTCTTTAGGCTCGCCCCAGATGCCTTCACCCGTGATCCGCATGGCTCCAAAGCCGAGCCGGTGGATGTGGAGATCTCCGCCCAGCGCAAACGTACCGCTGGACGCTGCATTCACATGAGTGGTTTCCATAACCCGTCAGATGCTATCGCTCTTTCGCGAGCTTCGGCAATTTGCTGCCATTGACGCGATCAATCTTTCCGCTCGAAGGTTATGATCGCGCGATGCGGCGGGCAGTTTCGCGTCCCTGCCGTATCAGGTCTGGCAGTCCGACTCCGTGATAGGCGTTGCCGACCAGGTGCAGAGCGGGGAAGCTGCTGGTGAGTTCTGACAGCTTGGCCATGCGGTCCAGATGCCCAACAGCATATTGCGGCAACGACAAGGGCCATCGTCTCACTAGCGCGATGTCAGGTTCCGGCAGCGGCCCGAGTGCCTGCGACAAACGCCGAACAGCCAGCGACACCAGAGCCGCGTCACTTTCACCCATGAGAGCCGGTGCCATGTCGCCGCCGAAGAACGCCCGCAGCAGAACGGCTCCCTCCGGCGTGCGGTGCGCGAACTTCTGGTTGACGAAGGTGCACGCCAGCAATTGCGGATCCTCATCCATCGCCCGCACACCTGCTCGTTGCGGCACAAGATAGCCAAAGCCCCGAGGGACTCTCAGACGTTTTGCCTGCTCCGGCAAAAAAGCCAGCGCGATGACAATGGCGGACGTCGCGTCCATGGCCAGCAGAGAATCAAATTCTTCGTGAATGCTGCGCAACAACTGCCGCGAAACGTGGGCCGGAGTCGCCGACACCAGCGCATCATATCCGGCATCGTCCACGGTGTTAGCCCCCTCCTCATCGATAACCCAACGATCGCCTTTTTTCCTGATTGACCGAACCTGATGCTCCAGCCGGACCGCGTCACGTGGCAGCTTCTCTGTCATCCCATGAACCAGCCCCTCCAGGCCACTCTTCAGCGAGGTAAACACGGTATCTGAACTCGTCGCCTGCTTCTGCTGCAGTCCAGCGATCAAACTGCCGTGCTCCCGCTCCAGCTTCACGAAGGCAGGCATCACCGCCCGCACGCTCAAAGTATCGATACTGCCGCCGAAGACCCCCGCCAGCAGCGGGCCGGCGATTGTTTCCATGACCTCGTCCCCAAAATGCCTTCGGACAAAACTGGCGACGGATTCGTCCACCCCCTCGGTCAGCGGCGACTCCTTCAACTCCGCAGCGCGGCGGAGTTCGCGCAGATACGCAAGCCGCGCCTGCCACGTAAATAGCGGTGAGTTGAGCACCGGAGCCCATTGTGTCGGCACCATCATCCGCATTCCGTCAGGCATGGGTACCAGATGTTTGTCATCGAGCAGGTAGGTGCGCCGCCAGCGGTCATTCGAGCCGATGATCTCGGACTCCAGTCCCAGTTCGATCGCCAATTCGCGCGCCCAGGGCTTTTCCGTCACCCATGAGTCCGGACCACACTCAATGACAAATCCTTCTTTTTGGACAGTTTCAACCATGCCCCCTAACCTCGCCGAAGCCTCGAACAGCGTGAACTCGATGCCCTCCTGAGCCAGCTGGTAAGCCGTAGCCAGTCCGCTCAAGCCGCCGCCGATAATAGCGACGCGTTTCATCATCTTTCCTGCTGCGGCTGCGCCAGCCGCGCCAAGGCGTTAAGCGCGACATCCGCCAGCGCGGCGATCAACAGTGGCGACCCATTCAACGATTCGGGCCGGCGTAATTCCATGTCGAGATTGATCGCAAACTGGCGGAAGCCGATGTCGATGTCGTACAGAATCTCTACGTGGTCACAGAGAAATCCCACCGGGTCGACAATGATCTGCCGAACGCCCTGCTTGCTAAGAGCTGTGAGGGTGTCCTCAACCGTGGGGCCAATCCATGGACCGCCCGACATACCCTGGCTCTGAAAGGCGAAGAACCAGTTATCGAGAGTCAAGCCTGCGATCCGCTCGGCAACCAGCCCTGCGGTTCGCTTCGCCTCAATCGGATAAGGATCCGGCCCCGGTCCCGCCTCGGTCGCCGTCGGCGTCTGGATCGTCCGGCAGGGAACGCTGTGTGCCGTGAACAGCACCGGCACGGGCTTGCCTGTCTCTGCACTGAACGGATCCCACACCGCACGCAGCCTCTCGGCGAAGGCGTCCGCGAGCAGCGGATGATCCGCCCATCCCTCAACGAACTCAATCTCGATCCCGCCCGCCGCCGCGAAGACTGCTTTGCGGTAGAGGCCCACGCTCGTCCGTGAATTCTGCGGTGCAAGGCATATCGCCACCGCACGCTGAATTCCGTCTGCGCGCATCTTTGCCAGCACATCGGCAATGTAAGGCTTCCAGTTGCGCATGCCGACGTAGACCGGAAGGCCGAGCTTCTGTGACAGCATGCGTCCCTGCTCCAGCGTCAGCGCGGTGAGCGGGCTGGGGCCAATGAGCGAATAGCGATGGCGAATCTCCTCGACGACGCTGTCCGGCAGGGACCGTCCGCCGGTGATATTCCGCAGGTATTCAGGAATCTCGTCGAGAGCCTCAGGGGTCCCGTGAGCCAGCAGTAATACCGCAGTGCGTTCAGACATGACGGGTTTCCGGCACGTACTCGCGGACGAATCTCACCACATCCTGAACATTTTCAACTGGAGTAGCGGGTACGATACCGTGGCCGAGATTGAAGATGTGACCCGCCCGGCCGCCCGCCTGATCGAGAATCTGCCGCACCCGCTGCCGGATCAGCTCCGGCTTGGCGAACAGCGTGATGGGGTCGAGGTTCCCCTGCACAGCGCAGCTATAGTCGAGGCTCCGCCAGGTCGCGCCCAGGGGTGTCCGCCAGTCGAGCCCCAGAACGTCGGCGCCAGTCTCACGCATTGCCGGCAGCAGGGTTGCCGTATCGACCCCGAAGTAGATCACCGGCACCCCCATCGCCTGAATATCCCGAATGAGAGCTTTCGTCGTGGGAAGCACGAAGTCGCGGTAATCTTCGACGCTCAGGGCTCCTGCCCAGCTGTCGAAGACCTGGATCACATCCGCGCCTGCATCGACCTGCTGCCGCGCAAACTCGCGCAGGACCGCAGCCAGCTTGTCCAGGAGTCTGCGCCACGCGTCGGTCTCGCGATACATCAGCGTCTTGGTGTGGACATAGTTGCGTGAGCCGCCGCCTTCGATCATGTAGCTGGCCAGAGTGAACGGCGCACCGCAGAAACCGATGATTCCCAGCCGATCCTTGAAATGAGCGACCACGCGCGCGATGCCTTCCGCGACATAGCCGAGTTCAGACGCCCGATCGGTGCGCAGGCGGGCAACATCCTCCACCGTGCGAACCGGCTTATGGATGACCGGCCCTTCGCCGGCCTGGAATTCGAAGTCCAGCCCCATGCACTCGAAGGGAAGCAGCAGATCGGCGAAGATGATCGCCGCATCGACATCCAGCTTTTCCGCAGCGGTGATCGTGACTTCCGCCGCTAATTTGGGCTGCTTGCAGATTTCGAGCAGCGTGTGGTGACGCCGGACCGCCTGGTACTCCGGCATGTAGCGTCCGGCCTGGCGCAGAAACCAGACCGGTGTCCGGTCGACTGGTTTGCGCAGGCAGGCGCGGACAAAGCGCGCGCCGCCAGTCATATGACCGGGATCGGAGCCGGTCTTGAGTTCCACGATCGGAGAGGAAATCGGAGGGATTTGCAATCGTTCAGGCATGCGAAGGGTCAACAAATGAGGTTAGCATCTGCCGCTGCCCGATTGCTCGCGACCACGCGTGTCCGGTTTAACGCCTTGGAAGTTTGACCCCTCCACTTTCCGGCGCATAGACTCAAATCGGTGAGCTGGCATCTCCCTGGATGCAGTTTTCCGCCCCGATCTATGCAGTTTTCCCGTTACCTCACTCGATTTTGTGTCCCGGTGGCAGCCGTCGCCTTTGCCCTTGCCTGTCCTGCGCTTGCTCAACAGACCGCAAAGGCCAAGTCCCAGCAGCCCCAGGCGCCTGCCATGCCGCCTCCGCCCAAGCCCCCCGCGCTCGTTCAGCCCGGAGGACCATCCATCAGCCTCCAGACCAGCGAAGCGATGTTTGACATAGCCGTCGGCCTCAACGCCTGCGGATACGACAACGGCCTGGCCGAATCCGATCCCATCCGCGAGCACATCCGGCAGCAGGTGGATCAGGCCAGCCAGCAGTCCGTCGATGCGCGCGACGCGCGTTTCCATCTCTGCGAATACATCGACCAGCACCGGCTCGCGGAAGCCGCCCGCGACCTGGCCCAATACGTCTCTCTCGCGCTCTATGTCACGCCTCCGCCCGAGCTTGCCCCCAGCGTGGAAATGGCCGACCTGCCGCCCGATTCAACTCAGGTGGTCGACGTGCTGCCGCTGCTGCGCGACTTCGCCAAGGCCATCCAGCTCCACGCCATCTGGGTGGAGAACCGCGCCGCCTACGACGAGCAGATCTCCCGGCTGCACGATCCGCTGACCAAAATGATTCAGGACACGAACATCTACCTGAAGATGCCGGTCAGTAACTACGAAGACCGCCGCTTTCTCGTCGTGCTCGAGCCCATGCTGTCGCCCGCGGAAACCAACGCCCGCGTGTACGGCGCGAATTACGTCGTGGTCGCCTCGCCGGTCAACGGCACCATCCACATGCAGGAGGTGCGCCACACCTATCTCCACTACGAGATCGAGCCTCTGCTCTACTCGCGCGCTGGCGCGATCGACCGGTTTCTGCCCTTCCTCAAGACCGTTCGCGACGCGCCCATCGACTTCGTCTATCGCAGCGACATCGTTTCGCTGGTGATCGAGTGCATGATTCGCGCCATCGAGGCCCGCACCATGGCGACCGGCGTCGAAATCCCGAAGATCCCCGGCGATATCGCGCGCAGTGAACTCGATCCGGTTTACCGCCAGCGCCAGGCCGCGATCCAGAAAGACGGGGCAATCCGCCAGGATCTCGTCAATCGCGACATGGTCGAGGGCTACGTCCTCACCCAGTATTTCTACAACCAGCTGATTCCGTTCGAGCGCTCGCCTGCCAGCCTCAAGGAGAGCATCGGAGAGATGGTCTACGGTATGGATGTTTATCAGGAGGTGGGACACCTCAAAGGTATTCACTTTGTCGAGGAGGGATCATCCGACGTCATTCGTCGAGCGCCCTCCAGACCGCATGGCCTTGATCTGGCTGAAGTCGATCTGGAGAAGGGCGACGCTCAGGGCGCCGCCGGTCTCTCGGAAACCGCGCTCAAGGAGCATACGGCGGAGGCCGGACGGGCGAATTTCATTCTCGCCCGATCAAGCCTCATGACCGGAAACATTGACCAGGCTGAAACCGCCTTCCGCGAGACCCTCCGGCTGTCGAGCGACCCGCGCATGCTCGCCTGGGCGCACATCTATCTCGGCCGCATTCTCGACGTTGAGGACAAGCGCGACGAAGCGGTTGTTGAGTACAAAGCCGCGCTTGCCATGCGCGATACCCAGCCCGACACCCGGACCGCTGCTGAAAAGGGCGTTCAGCAGCCCTTTGCCCTGCCGCATCACCAGGCTCCGGACAGCGATGACGATGCCGGAGATCCGCCGTCCAAACCACAAACCCCGGCCCCGGCATCGCCACATCCGCAATAACATGGAATGAGGATGTTGCGGCGGCAGAGGAGAAGCCTGCGAATTGAAAACGGTATCAGGCGTCGCTGAACTCGAATTGCTGCTCGGGCATCGCTTCGCACAGCCCGAGCTGCTCACACGCGCCCTCACGCATCGTTCGCTGGCCTATGAGCAGCGCCTCGCCGGAGCGGAGGCGGCCGAAGCCGCAGGCGGTTCCTCGGCGGCGAGCGTGATCGACACTTCTGATCCCAGCTCCGACAACGAACAGCTTGAGTTCCTTGGCGATGCCGTCGTGGGCCTGCTGGTTGCTGAAGCGTTGTGCAGGCGCTATCCCGAACTGAATGAAGGCTCGCTGACCCGGCTGCGCGCGGAACTGGTCAGCCGCCGCCAACTGGGCTCGGTGGCCTGCCGGCTGAAACTCGGCGACTACATGCTCCTCGGCCGCGGAGAAGAACGCAGCGGAGGCCGCCATAAGAATGCCCTCCTCGCCAACTGCATCGAAGCCGTGATCGGCGCGCTCTATCTCGACGCCGGAATCGAGGCGGCGCGTTCCTTTGTCGTGCGCGAGGTCGTCGATCCCATTGCTGCCGGTCTGCGTGACAAGATGCTGGGGGGCAGCAGCATTGGAGACCACAAATCTGCACTGCAGGAAATTCTGCAGGCCCAGAAGCGCGGCCAACCCGAATATTCCGTCAAGGCCGAGAGCGGTCCCGATCACCATAAGCGTTTTCTGGTTGAAGTCTTCGTTTCCGGAAACGACGCCGGATCCAAGCCCTTGGCGCGTGGCGTCGGCGGCACCAAGAAAAAAGCCGAGCAGGAGGCCGCCCGGCGAGCGATTATCAAATTAGAACGCCGTCGGGACGCCATCGCCCCGCCGATCGATAACCGAGACCAGCCCGGCCCCGACTGCGCAGAGCCTCACCGAAGCATGACCGAGAGCCTTCACAATCCGGAAGCGACCGTCCCCGAGCCGGTCGCTGGGTCTCATTTCCCCGCGTCTCATTTGGTGGAAGCACCGGTCGAGCCTTTCACGGCCGTCGAGCACATACACGAACGGCGTGGACACGCCCCGAAGCACCTCATTTACCCCTCACCGCTCGAAACCGTTCGCTCCCTGCTGACCATCCTGGTGATCGCCCTTTTCGCGCTGACTTTCATCCTGCAGCCCTTCCGCATCCCCTCGGAATCGATGGAGCGCACCCTGCTTGTCGGTGACTTTCTGCTGGTCAATAAGAGCGTGTACGGCCCGCCGGGCATCTGGTCGTTCCTGCTGCCCTATCGCCACGTTCAGCGCGGCGACATCATTGTCTTTCATTTCCCGCTCGACCCGCCCGAGCACATCGTCAAGCGTGTAGTCGGCATACCCGGCGACCGCATCCATCTGCGCGACGGCGTTCTCTACCGCAACGGCGAAGCTGTCACCGAGTCCTATGCCGTTTATGAATCCGCC
Source organism: uncultured Acidobacteriaceae bacterium (assembly GCA_963786085.1). Lineage (GTDB taxonomy): Bacteria > Acidobacteriota > Terriglobia > Terriglobales > Acidobacteriaceae > Silvibacterium. Next base: position 97,054 of record CAWAYO010000068.1, on the reverse strand, counting down.
AACGACGACAGCTTCCGCGACCAGTTTCCGACCGCCGCCTATACCGATCCCGGCGTCGACGCTCACTGGTGGGTGCAGATGCGCGCCCGCGTCACCGATGGCGACCTGATCGTCCCCGCCGGTCAGTACTTCGTCATGGGAGACAACCGCAATCACAGCCGCGACAGCCGTTACTGGGGATTCGTGCCCCGCTCCGCCATCGTCGGCCGCCCCTTCATCATCTATTTCTCGCTCCGCGAGCCATCGACTACCGATCTGCCCGAGTTGCCTCACGTCTCCGCTCTCGATACCTCAAGTGGTAAACTCGGACACGACGACGACCCGATCAACAAGGTAGTGGACTTCGCGCGGTGGGACCGAATCCTCCGCATCGTTCGCTGACCGGGGCAGGAGATTCAAGCAGGAACAATGGAGCAAGCGCTCGAGCAACAACCCGGCCAGAAAACGGGCAAAACCCATCACCACAGTGAAGAAACGCCACTGGAAGCCTTCGCATCCATCTGCGGCGTCCTCGTGCTCGGGCTCTTCGCCCTCACCTTCATTTTCCAGAATTTCGCCATCCCGTCTTCCTCGATGGAGAAGACGCTGCTCGTCGGCGATCACGTCATGGTCGATCGCATCACCCTCGCGCCGCCAGCGCACTGGGCGCCCTTCGTTCATTACCGCAATGTGCGCCGCGGCGACATCATTGTCTTCTTCAAGCCGACACTTGAGGCCAACGGTGAGCACCTTTACCTGGTAAAGCGCGTCATCGGCATTCCCGGCGACCACATCCACCTGGTCAACGGAACCGTCTACCTCAACGGCGTCGCCCAGAACGAGCCCTATGCCCAGGTAGCCACCGAGCCCTACGACTACCGCGACGATTTCCCTTCCGTCCCGCCGCCGCCTCTCGGTGACGTAACCGCTGAATGGGCCCTCGATCTCCCCAATCACATCCAGAACGGCGATCTCGTCGTTCCTCCGGGCATGTATTTTGCCATGGGCGATAACCGCCCCAACAGCCTCGACAGCCGTTACTGGGGCTTCGTGCCGCGCCCGAACATCGTCGGCCGCCCGCTCTTCGTCTACTGGTCATTCATCACGCCCGAAAACCAGTACGAGCGCACCGGAATCTCCGACCGCATCGGCTTCATCGGGCACATCATTCTGCATTTCTTCGATCTGACGCGCTGGCGTCGAACCCTTCACCTGGTGAAGTAACATGAGCGAGCCCGTTACGGGTATCGCGCCGGCTCAACGCAGTCCAATGCGTTGGATCGCGGTTGCGTTGGTATTGCTTGTTGTGATCGCGACCATCGTCCTTCCGCTGATCAACATCAATCGCTACCACCACACCATCGCCGACAGTCTCAGCCGCAGCCTTGGCCGTCCCGTTCACCTCGGATCGGTTCAGCTCCAGCTCCTGCCTCGTCCCGGCCTGGCGCTCACCGACTTCGTCGTCGAGGAAGACCCCGGCTTCGGCGCAGAACCCCTCCTGCGCGCTCCATCCGTCACCGTCTCTCTGCGCCCCAGTTCGCTCTGGCGCGACCGCCTTGAGGTCAGCCGCATCGACCTCGACAACGCCAGCGTCAATCTTGTCCGCGATTCCCGCGGCGAGTGGAATTTCAGCTCGCTGCTTATCCAGGCCGCGCGCACTCCCAACGCCCCAACCGGGCTGCGGCACGCGACCGCCGCCCTGCGCTTTCCCTACATTGAATTCCGTTCCGCACGCATCAACTTCAAGAGCGGCACTGAAAAAAAGCCCTTCTCCTTTTTCAACGCCGACCTCTCCATCTGGCTCGCCCAGCCCGACCAGTGGCAGCTTCGCTTTGAGGCGCAGCCCGCGCGCACCGACCTCGACCTCGATCTCTCCGACACCGGCCTGATCCGTGTGGAAGGCTCGGTTAACCGTGCAGCCGCTCTCGATCAGATTCCCGTCAAGCTCCACGCCGAGTGGAACAAGGCACCCCTCGGCCAGGTGAGCCGCATGCTCTTCGGCGAGGACAGCGGCTGGCGCGGCCTCTTGCGCGCCGAGGCCGATTTCACCGGCGATATCAACAACCTCGACACAGATGCCCGCTTTCGTGTCGACGACGCCCACCGTCAGGAGTTCACTCCGCTCAATCCTCTCCCTGTCGATGTCCGCTGTCGCGCCGTTTACCGCCGAGCCCTTGGGGCGGTCGATAACCTCACCTGCCTGTGGCCCGTCGGAGACGGCCATCTTCTTCTCACCGGTGAACTCAAAGCGCCGAGACTCAAATCCCCGGCACATCCGGAAGCGAATCTCACCCTGGAGATCAACCACACGCCCGCCGCCTTTGCCGTGAGCGTCCTGGGGCTGCTGCGTCGCGGCGTAACGCCTTCGCTTGACGCCAGCGGCCTGATCAACGGGCATTTCACTTATGTCACCGGCCAACGCTCAGGCCGCGGCACCTCCGCCACTCTCATCGGAGAAGCCGCAGTCGACTCTTTGTCCCTCAGTTTCCCCGGAGTCGACAAGCCCCTGACCTTTCCCGCGCTCCGCTTCGTTACCCCGGCCGCCATCCAGCCCCATCACGCCGGACACAAAGCAGCGAAACCCGACGCCCGAGCCGCCGCCAAATCCGCACCCCACCTGGCAATTCTTCTCAACCCGGCGCCCCTGGCCCTCGGCGCTCCAAACCCCCCCGAGCTCTCCGGACAATTCACCGCCGCCGGCTTCTCACTCCGCCTCGCCGGACAGGCAGACCTCGCTCGCCTCGTGGCTCTGAGCAAATCCTCCAGCGTCTTCGGCTCGTCGCTGGCCGGCGTAAGCCCGGCAGACGCCGAATCTCCGTCGACAGCCGACCTCGACCTTACCCTCACCGGTCCATGGCTCACCGGACAAGGAACGACGTCAGTGAGCAGCGCCGCTCCGCCGCCCCCGTCCGTCGCGATTGCGGGCTCGCTTCGCATCGAGCACGCGCAGGCCAGGCTCGGCTGGCTGCCGGAGCCGGTCGAGATCGCCTCGGCCACCGCCAATTTCTCTCCCGGCAAAGTCACCTGGAGCAACGCCAACATCACCGTGAACGGCATCGCCGCACACGGATCATTCACCTATCCCTTCCCCTGTCCGGCGGGAGAGACATGCGGAGACACCGAACCGCCTCCGGCAACCTTCAACCTCGATATCCCGAACGTCGATGCGAGCGCACTTGAGTCCGCCCTGATCGGCGCCGGGCGTCACAATGAGCTCCTCAGCGCCATCCTCGCCCAGGTGGGGCGCAAAGCCGCGCCCTGGCCTCCGCTCGATGGCGTCGTTCATGTGGGCTCTCTCAACCTCGCGAGCCTCACCCTGCACGACGCCCGCGGCTCAATCAGCGTCCGCGGAACCAGCGTGAAAATCACCTCGCTCGATGCGGGCGCTCTGGGCGGCTCCGTCAACCTTGCGGGAAGCATGGAAGCCGGCGGAAGCCATCCTGTCTACTCTCTCAACGTGAACTGGGCCGGCGTCAGCGTTCCCCAGGTGGCCGCGCTCTTTCATGAGAAGTGGGGCGCGGGCAGCGCGAATGGCACGGCCAGCCTTACCCTCGAGGGATATTCCACCGCCGATCTCGTAGCCTCGGCGCACGGCGCCTTCCAATGGGATTGGTCCCACGGATCGATCGGTGCTATTGGACCCATCGGCTCAAGCGCGCCACTGACCGCCGAAGCAGGTTCCGCAGGCCTCGAAAGGGCCAGCCTCAACAGCCTGCAGAACGCAAAATTCTCGCCTGTGCATTTCAGCCGCTGGCGGGCCAGTGGAACCATCGGCAGCAAGACTCTTAAATTTGACGCTGTGGACAAGATCAACCCCGTCACCGGAACCATCACCTTCGATCGCAGCCTCGATCTCTCCTGGCCAGCGGCGGACGACGTCACCCTCCGCATCGGCGGCACACTCGCGCATCCTGCGGTCGCATCGCCGTCATCGCCATCGGAGCAATGAGCGCAGATACGGAGCGCGGATACGTAACCGTCACGGCTGCATTTGTGCCAGTTCTTTCTTGAGATTCGCGTAATCCGAATCCGAGAACGCCCCCGAACTCCTCCAGCGAATCCGCCCATCCGGCCCCAGCAGAAATACATACGCCCGGTCATCTGTCGTGAAACCGATCCGCTGCTTCCAGATGTCTTCGTCCTTTTCCATCGCAATGCACCGGTCCTGCGCCGCCGGCGACATTCCCTTTTTTGAGCCGGAGATAATCATCCCGCGCACAAACTTCGGAGCCGCCTCGATCATCATCAGCGTGTAAGGATGCCCGACGGCGGGGAAGTCCTTCTCGACGTGATCGCTCCATTGGCTGCTGTCCTTGCCGCCCGTCCGGCTGAACGAAAACGACACCACAGCAGGCTTCCCGGCCGCGTTCGCCGGCAGCGTGAGCTGTTTACCCGAAAGCGTCTGTCCCGAAACTGACGGAAGCGCATCGCCAACATGCAGAACTGCTGTCTGTGCCGCTGCCGCGACAGCCAGCCCGGCAGCGAGCAGTAATGCAGTCAAGGAAAGGCTCGGCGAAACTAGTCGCCGAGCTTTAGATCCATCGCAACGGTTCATCTTGGGGCAAGTCTACGCGCATCCCAGCGGTAACGTTCCGCAGGCGAAACGTTGCGGGCACCAGAACACACGTCATCTCCGCCGTGAATATCGTCTCCGTTTTTCGTCAGTTGCTGGGGCCTTTGGCTGCCGCCTCCGCCTGGGCCATTCTTGTGGCCATCTCCGCTTTAACTGCGTCGAGATTGAAGCTCGCGCCCCGCTGCATCGGCGGATACTCGAGGAACGTTTGGATTTCCTTACCCATTAGTTGTTGGACGAGAACGAAGCGCCAGAATTGGTACTTGAACCAATCGAAGTATTGTTCGGCACCGTCCTTCGTTCCGTTGTTGGGCCAGCCGGTGCGCTCGAACGGATCCAGACGCAGGTTAGTGATGTAAGGCACGTCAGGATGGGTCTTTTGGCCCACCCAGCCCTCTGGTTGGTCAATGAAACGGTACTTGTAATCGTCGATACGTACCGCGCCGACCGTGCTTTCGCCGAGGTAGAAGATTTCGTGACGCGCCGAGGGACCTTTGCCGGTGATGGCGGCCATCTGGTCGTAGCCATCCAGATGATTCTTGTAGGTCCGGTCACCGATCGTCTTGCCCTTCAGCAACTCTTCGGTAATGTTCGGATTGCCAGCCGCGTCGACGAAGGTGGGTAGCCAATCCAGGCCAGAGAAGATGCCGTTCTGCACGGAGTCCGCCGGCACATGACCCGGCCAGCGAAGGATCGCGGGTACCCGGAAACCTCCCTCCAGGACCGTTCCTTTGGATTGCGCGAATGGCGTTTGACCGCCATCAGGCCAGGTGAAGACTTCGGTGCCGTTGTCAGTGGTGAAAAGAACAATTGTGTTCTCGTCCTCACCGATATCCTTCAGCTTCTGCATCACGAGGCCGACGTCGTCGTCCAACTGCGCCATGCCGGCTTCTTCTTCCGACCATCCATTCTCTGAGTTCCGCATCGCTTCATACTTCGGAGAGAGGTGAGTGACGATGTGCATGCGGGTCGGGTTGAGCCACACGAAGAACGGCTTACCGTCTTTCTTGGCCTTGTCGATGAAATTGATTGACATGTCGCGAATCTCGTCGTCCACCGTCTCCATCCGCTTGGGATAGAGGGTGCCGGCATCCTCTATTTTTTGCTTGCCGATCGGGCCCCAACGGGCCATTTCGGTCTTGTCATCCGTGTCAGTGGCCCAGCAGTGAACCATGTTGCGCGGGCCGACGGTATTCAGCAGATTCTGCGGATAGTTGGGATGCGCCGGGTCCTCCATCGCATCCAGGTGATACAGATAGCCGAAGAATTCATCGAAGCCGTGAACACAGGGAAGGAACTCATTCCTGTCGCCGAGATGGTTCTTGCCGAACTGGCCGGTGGCGTAGCCCATCGACTTCAGGATCGTGGCTATGGTCACCGCCTGGGCGGGAATTCCGATCTTGGCGCCGGCCTGCCCAACCGTGGTCATGCCCGTGCGGATCGGCAGTTCGCCGGTAATGAAGTTAGCCCGGCCTGCCGTGCAACTCGCCTCCGCGTAATAGTCAGTGAACAGCATTCCCTCTTTGGCCAGCTTGTCGAGGTTCGGCGTCTTACCCGCCATCATTCCGCGGTGATAGGCGCCAATGTTCCACATGCCGATGTCGTCGCCCATGATCACGAGAATGTTAGGTTGCTTCGCGCCGGCTGTTTGCGCATGCACTGTTGCCCGCGGGGCCACGGCCGCCATACGACGGCTCTGGGCAGCAGCGGTGCCATAAGGCAACAGGATTGCCGCCAGCACCGCCGTTACGAGAAATAGGTTTCTTGCAATCTTTATTTCTTGCATTGTCGTGCTCCTCAAATAAGTGCTGGCCCAGGTCAGGCTTCCGGCAAGGAGTTGCAGTGAATTGATCTCCACGATCAAACTGACTCTTGATCACGCGGAGGCCATCCGTAGCTGATGCTCAATTAACGTTAAGAACTTTTAGCGGAATACCTGGCTAACTGAAGGCGAGCCAGGTCAAGACCGTGCACTGAGGAGTACCTTACGGTTGGGACCCTTCGGAACTGTCATTTATGACAGTCGATCTCTAACCGCGCGCAAACGGATCTGTTTTGAGAGCGATCACTGCTGATCAATCCCGACGACTTGAGAGCCCAGGCTTGTCGGAGATCGGTTGGATTCCCAGACTGAAGTGGCAGGTTCGGACGCTTCGAGGCGAAGTTCTTACCCTCGCCGAGAAATAGTCGCGCGCATATAACGCGACTGACGCCCAGGAGCTAGTCCGTGTTTGTGAAAGTCCGTTTGTGAATCGCTGACTGCACTTCGGGAACCGTGCCGTCATTCACGATCACCTCAACCGGCTCGCCCTGGATCAGCATCCGGTGCGCCGTCCTGGTCTTTCCCGGTAGACGCACCCGCTCCGTCAGCGTGCTGTCATGCGAGCGGACGGTGACCGGAACTTCAGTTTCGGCAAAACCATCATTCAGGATGTCCACCGCGACCAGGTACTGTCCTTCATGCGCGGCTATGCTCGAGTTAACTTTCGCGATCGACAGGTCGGGCAGTCCGCGGTCGCGATACACCCAGTCGTCGAAAAACCACTTGAAGTCTTTGCCGCTTGCCTGTTCGACCAGATGCTCAAAATAATCGGCGCTCGTGTCCTCCGCGGGATTGTATGCCTGCAGTGAAGTCGCCAGCGGCTTGTCTCCCGCCATGTCGCGCAGCATCCACAACACATATGTCGCCTTCGTCCGGTAATAGATTGCATCCGACGCATGGATTAGGTCCTGCCCCGGACCGGTGCCCGGACTCCCCGGCTCGGCAAACGCCAGCGCGGTGCGCGAGGCTTCCAGTTTTTCCAGAGCCATCTCCCGGCTGTGCATGCGTTCAATCCACAACGTGCCGATAAAGCTCGCCACGCCCTCGTTGAGCCATTCGCGTGGAGACTGGAAGTAGGCGTGCGCCAAAGCGTGTGCGGTCGTCTCCGCCAGTTTCTCCGGCGGATCGGGCGCCAGCCCGATGAACAGCACACTACCCTGCTCATACGCTGCATCGTCCACCTCCGGCAGATCGACCACCGTGAGCGGCGATTTCGGCTTCGAGCCCAGCCACTGTTCGACAAGCGGCCGAACCATGGTCGCCGCCGTCATCACTCCCTGGGCGTTTGCGGCATTCTCTTCGCGAACGTAAACTCGCACGCCGCTGCCCTCATGCAGTGTCCGCGAAGCCACAAACAGCGTCGGAACAGCAAAGCCCAGTTTTGTCGCGGGAAGGGAACAGGCGACCGTCCCCGGATACTCATTCGTCGGCATCGCCGTCGGCTTTTCCATTTCAACCACGTGGCCGTTCAGGATCGCCAGCGAAGGCTCCGCCCCGTAAAACTCCACCGACACCCGCATCGCCACCATCGCATCAGCCTGCCGCAGCTTCTGTGTGCCGATCTCCTCGAAGACCTTCGCCTGATCTCCCAGCAGCGCCGGCACCGAGCTCACCGGATACCACACCACATTCCCGAAGCCGCGCAGCCCGGTGAAGTCTTCCGAGATGCGGTCCCAGTCCGACCGCTCCGCTACATCGTCCGGCGTGCCCAGCTGCAGCAACCGCTTGGCATCGATCTCCACCGGGCCACTGTAGACGGCTTCGAGCCGCAGCGTGCTCTTCGGCGCCAGCGGACTCGGCAGCTCAACGGCCGCCTCATTCAGTTGGCCGGTATGATCGACGTCGCTGTTGACTATGGCGAGCCCCATCGGCAGCCGCTTGCCGTCCAGGCTCACGCCCTCCCAATGCAGCGAAGAAGAAATCTGCAGCGGAATCACCTTCAGCGGCTGATCCCCGTCGTTGCGCACATCCAGCCGCACCCGAACCGCCAGCGTGTGTTCCCGCGGTGCAAGATGAATGTCGAAGTCGTAAGCCGTAAACGTGACCGCGGCCCGCTCAGCATCCGTGGCCTTCGCCGTCTCGGCCTTCGTCGCGTCGGCCTTCGCCGGAACCGGAGCCGCATCCTCGTCCGATCGCGAAAAAATCACCTTCGCATTCGGATTCGACGGCTGCTCTTCTGTTTGACCTGCCGGAGATTGACTTTCCGTAGACTGGCTTGCCGGATATTGATCTGCCGGAGATTGTCCTGCCCCTTGCTGATCCTTTGGAGACGCCTGCTGCGTTTGCCCTGTTTCCGGCTTTGCGGCCTGTTGTTGACCGAACGCCGCTCCATACCACCCGCCGCAGATAACAACCGCGGCGATCCACTGCTTCATCGTCATGAACCCAAACCTTTTCTCTCCTTGCGCGGCGACTCTGCCTTGGCCTCAGCGGTACCACGAACTTCACTCAGCTCTGCCCGTCGCTGCCGCGCCGCCTCAAACATCACCACCGCACCCGCCGCCGACACATTCAGCGACGCCACCTGTCCCGCCATTGGAATCCGCAGCAGGTGATCGCAGCTCCGCCGGACCAGTTCGTGCAGCCCCTCGCCCTCGCGCCCCAGCACAATTACCGTATTCGACGTGAAGTCGTACTCGTCGTAACTCAGCGAGCCCCGCTCGTCGAGCCCGACGCACCAGATATTTCGCTCCTTGAGCTGCTCCAGCGCGCGCACCAGATTCACCACCCGCGCGATCCGCACATGCTCCGCCGCTCCCGCCGACGCCTTTACCGCGACCGCGCTCAACGGAGCAGCCCGTCTCTCGGTGACCACCACGCCATCCACGCCCGACGCGTCAGCCGTGCGCAGCAACGCCCCCAGGTTTTGCGGGTCCTCGATCCCGTCCAGTGCTAACAGCAGCCGCGGCTCCGGACCCTCAAACAGGTCTTCCAGCTCAAGAAACTCCCGCCCGCGGACAATCGCCACCACGCCCTGATGCCCAGCCGTTTTGGCCAGCCGCGTCAGCTCATCTTTCGACTCCGTCCTTACCCGGATACCATTCTCCCGGCACGCATCGATCACCCGCTGCAGCCGCGGATCGTGCCTCTCCCGGGCGACGCACACGTGGTCGAATTTCCGTGTCCCAGAGCGCAACGCCTCTTCGACCGGATGAAGCCCGTACAGAATTTCCATTCCCTCTAGTCTAATTGGACTTGAAGCGGATCACGCATCCGCATCATAATGGAAGAGTTAGCAGACCTATTCTCCCCAGCTCACGTCTGCTCATCCACATAGTTTCGAGGATTCGGTATGAGCCTCTCACGTGAGCTTGAAAATCTCGTCGAAAAAAGCGTCTTCCGGAGACTTTGGTCCGTCTCTGACAATGAGATGAGCACGGCAACGCTGACCCTCGCTGAGCAATCGCGGGCCGAAAACGCATCGATCGCCCAAGGACTCCGGCGGCACGACCCCGAACTCCTCGACCAGCTCATCATCCAGTACCAGCACCGCCTCCTCCGCTATTTGCTCTTCCTCACCGGCAGCCGCGATCTGGCCGAAGACCTCTTCCAGGAAACCTGGATGCGCGTGCTAACCCGTGGCACCCAATACAACGGCGCCGCCCGCTTCGACACGTGGCTCTTCACCATCGCGCGCAACCTCATGATCGATATGCGCCGCAAGCGCACCATGGCCAGCCTGGAAGAGATGTGCGAAGTCGACGGCGAAGATCGCGCCTATGAGATCCCCAGCGACGAGCCGACGCCTTTCGATCTTTATCAGATCCGCGAAAACGGCCAGCGCGTCACCGCTGCTCTGCTGACCCTCGATCCGCTGCACCGCGAAGTGCTCGTGCTGCGCTTCCACGAAGAGCTTTCGCTCGAAGAAATCGCTCAGGTGACCCGCGCCCCGCTTTCGACCGTCAAATCGCGCCTTTATCGCGGACTTGCCGCACTGAAACCCCGCGTCGTCGCAATGAATGGCCAGCAGGAGGCACGATGAGCCGTCCTTCTGCGAATCGGCCCGGCCGCTCCGGTCCCGACCAGCATATAAACCACGAGTTGATAGATCACGAGTTGATCGACGCCCTTTCCGGTCTCAACTCCTCGGCCAATCTCGCCGTCGTGCAGCGCACTCGCCGCAGCGTCATGGCAGCCGCTTACCAGATGCGCGTTGCCGAGACACGCCGCCGCCGTCATGCCGGCATCGCTCTGCTTGCCTTCGTGGCGCTCATCGTGTTTCTCACGCCCGCAATCTGGAGCGTTGCCGACGATCTGTTCAACGGCGAGCACTTCCAGGACATGCCGGCGATGACGATGTCACTCATCGCCACCCTCATCTCCGCTCTCTTCGCGGCGCTCATCGTTCATTTGCGAAGCCGGCGGCAGCAGGATGGCGAAGAATCCTGAGTGGGAGCTGCCCGCATGTGCGACGCTGGTGAGCGATAACCGCCGAATAGTGACGGCAAAGTAGCAGATCATGAGCAAACCGACACAACGCTGCCCTGAAAATGAAGCGCGCTTTTCCGATGAACTGCGCCTCATTCCTCGCTGGGCCATCGCCGGAGCCCTCCTGGCCTTCGCCCTCACCCAGTACTACTTCTGGATCGTCCTTCCCGCACACCGCCATCACCCCAGCAGCGTTCCGCTTGCGCTCCGCTTCTACCTGGATCTCTCCTGGGGAGCCCTCGCCGCGCTCTATGTCTTGATGATGGGCTACATCAGCAACGACGCCCCTCGCCGCGGCATGAGCACCCGCCTCTGGATGGTCTGCATTCTCATCCCCGGCGGCATCGGAGCCGTGCTCTATTTTCTGCTCCGCCAGCCCATCACCGCCAGCTGCCCGTCCTGCGGAGCCCACATCGAAGGCAATTACCACTACTGCCCGCAGTGCGCCTATCAGGTCGCCGCCTGCTGCAGCAACTGCTACCGTAGCGCGCGCATCACCGATATCTTCTGCGTCCACTGCGGCCACGACCTTACGGCCAGCCACCCTCCCAGCCGCCTTCACGCCTTCACGCGGTAGGCTGCCTCACGAGCTACAGATGTCATCCTGAGCGAAGTCTGGCGCGGAGCCGCCAGACGAAGTCGAAGAGCCTGTCCTGAGCGAAGTCGAAGGAACCTGCTTTTCCCCCGATATGGGCTCCTTAGGATTGAGGTATGAGGCCCGCGCTCTGGACTATACTCAGACGTTGGCCACACTCATGCACACCTCTGCGCCGCCCATCACCGCGCTCATCATCGACGATGAGCAGCTCGCGCGCGAAGAGCTGAAGTATCTGCTCGATTACGCCGGCAGCGTCGAAGTCGTGGCCCAGGGTGCAAACGGCATCGAGGCCGTCGAGCTCATCCGCGAGTACCAGCCCGACCTTGTCTTTCTCGATGTACAGATGCCGGGCCTCGACGGATTCGCCGTCCTCAAGCAGCTCATCGAGCACAAGGACCGGCTGCCACAGATCATCTTCGCCACCGCCTTCGATCAGTACGCGGTGCGCGCCTTCGACGTCAACGCCATCGACTATCTGCTCAAGCCCTTTGACAAGGCCCGCGTGCTGCAGGCCGTCGAGCGCGCCCGGCTCCGCCTGCAGGAGACCGCGCAACCCGAAGGAGACTCGCTCTCCGGCCCCGGAGGCTTCAAACTCGACTCACTTATCCGCCTCATTGAACAGCAGCAACAGAATCCGCGCGTGCACAGCGGAAAAATTGTCCTCCAGGCGATGAGCAGGCTCCTGCTCATCGATCAGAAGGACATCTGCTTCGCCTCCATCGACGAAGGCATTATCTCCGTGGCCACCCAGACCATCGAAGGCCAATCCCGATGCCGCACTCTCGAAGAACTGCTTGAGCTGCTCGATCCATCCGTCTTCTGGCGCGCGCATCGGTCCTACGTGGTCAACATCAACCACATCAAGGAAGTGGTCCCTTGGTTCAAGTCCAGCTACCAGCTCCGCATGGACGACAAGAAGCAGACAGAAATCCCCGTCAGCCGCGCCCAGACCAAGCGCCTCCGCGAGCTCTTCAAGCTTTAGGATTTGCAACAGAAACTGCTACGGAACTCCATGTAACTGAAAAAGCCGCAGCAGAAAACCCCGGATGAGAGGCCCTCAGCCGGGGTTCTGATCACAGTTTATTGGATAGGATCTCCACCTCCGCCACCACCATCCGGTCCGCCTCCGCCTCCACCATCGGGTGGCCCACCATCTCCACCGCCGCCCGACGGGGGCTGGGGCGATCCACCACCACCGCCGCTCGGCGGGGTAACCGGACCCGGTCTCGGGCCCACCGGTCCGTTGCAGCCGCAATGCGGCAGGATTTGCACTTTCTGCTTCACCGCGCCCGACTTTTTCTTTTCTTCCAACAGCCTTCCGACAGCACCCATGGGCTCGAAGCTGATCATCAGCTTGTTACATCCCTGCTGCCGGAGATGCTGCTCCACTTCATCCCAGAGATTGTGCTCAGCGATAAACTGCATGAACCCTCTCAAGTGATGAACCGGCATCTCTGTAAGACCGTGAATATCCATCGTCTTCGACGATGTTTTTTCCGGTTTTGCGACTTTGTCCGCAACAGTACTCATGCGAACCTCCTTCTTGCTAACCGGAAAGTGATTCGGGGACGCCAAACATTGCACCGAGGAGGTATTAATTCGAACGGGGAAGTAGCACTTATCGGTCATCGGGCGGCGAGCGAAATTCCGCGAATACTTGGGGACAATCAATCGCGGGGCCAACGCTTCTTGGCAGGATCACTCCTCGGCTTTCTTCCCGGTAAACTTCTCTCATGCCCCCGATCGCCTCGCTCGAATGCTCCCGCTGCCACAAGCACGTCACCGCCGATACTCCTCAGACCGTCTGCCCTCATTGCGCGGGCTCGCTCTACGTTCGCTATGACCTGACCGCGGTAAATCCGGCCTCGCGCCCGTCCCCCGGAGGCAACCAGAGCATGTGGCGCTACTCCGCCGTCCTGCCTGACGTCGAGCCCGTCACCCTTGGCGAAGGCTGGACGCCGATGCTCCACAGCCGCCGCCACGCCAACCTCTACCTCAAAGAAGAGGCCACCAACCCCACCGGCAGCTTCAAAGCGCGTGGCATGTCCATGGCCGTCTCCATGGCCCGCAACTACGGTCTCAAAAAGCTGGCCGCACCGTCCGCCGGCAACGCCGCCGGAGCACTTGCCGCCTACGCCGCCGCCGCCGGAATCGAAGCCCACATCTTCATGCCCCGCGACGTCCCCATGGCGAACTACCTCGAGGGCGTCGCCTACGGAGCCAATGTCACCTTGGTCGACGGTCTCATCTCCGACTGCGCCCGCATGGTCGCCGAGAGCATAAAAGAGCAGAGAGCCGAGCAGGCCGCGGGCCGGCTGGCCCCGGAAGACGTCTGGTTCGACATCTCCACCCTCAAAGAGCCCTTCCGCGTCGAGGGCAAAAAGACCATGGGCTACGAGCTGGCCGAGCAGCTCGGATGGGAGTATCCCGATGCCGTCTTCTACCCCACCGGAGGAGGCGTCGGCCTCATCGGCATGTGGAAGGCCTTCGAGGAGATGGAAGCGCTCGGCTGGGTCGAACCCGGCAAGCGCTCCCCCCAAAACAGACCGAAGATGATTGCCGTCCAGGCCTCAGGCTGCGCGCCCGTAGCCCGCGCCTGGGAGACGGGCGAGCCGGCCAGCAAGTTCTTCGCCAACGCCGCCACCTTTGCCGCTGGTCTGCGCGTCCCCAAACCCTACGGCGACTACATCATCCTGGAAATCGTCCGCGAATCCGGCGGAACCGTCGTCTCCCTCGACGACCAGACCATCCTGCAATCACTCCTCGACTGGTCCCGAAACGAGGGCCTGCTGCTCTCACCCGAAGGCGCCGCTGCGACCGCTGCCTACGATCACCTGCTCTCGACCGGATTCCTCGCTCCATCCGACCGGGTTGTCATCTTCAACACCGGCGCTGGCCTCAAGTACGTGGATATGATCGCCGAAGCCATGAGCCTCAAGCGTCCCACCGAGAAAAAGCTGCCCCAGCGCACCCCTGTCGGCGGCATCATCACCCCGGTATAGCTCGCTGAGTTCTGCACTTTCAATGCTGTCAAGGGCCCGGCCTCGACGCTCCGTGCAACTCCTTCATTCCAGACAGAGGAAAGGCTCACATATGTGGCGGGCTATTTCTCTCCACTCGATACAATAGAAGGTAGTACCTCGCGAGCCCGCTCGGGCGGGCCCCATCTCTGGCGGAAGTCTACGAGAAAAGCTAACTCCCGCCACAACAATCGGTTACAGATTTCCCCAATGAAATGAAACGGTTACAGGCAGCCTTGCAATCCGTGCTCATAACTCCAACCGAAACAAACGGGTTAAGTTTCCCCAATGAAATGAAACGGTTACAGGTGGCGAGAGCTAAATCGAATGGAATGAAATGGTTACGGAAGTGCACCAGGAATAGGGGGAGGGGGTACCCCATTCGGGTAAAGGCTCTGAGACCCGGCAGTCCGGTAAACTCATAGCTATGCCCTCACCGGTAAGGCTGATCGCCATCGACATCGACGGAACCTTACTGCCATCCGTCGGAGGCCAGGTAAGCGACCGTACCCGCCGGGCCCTCCTCGAGGCTGAGGCCGCCGGCATCGAGATCGTAATTGCCACCGGCCGCCGTCAGGCCTACGCAGCACCCCTGATCCACCCGGTCGGCCTGCAGCCGGAGACAGTACTGATCACCTCCAACGGAACGGTGACCCGAACCCTCGCCGGAGACCGCATCGACCGTTTCTTTCTGCCCGTCGAAACCGCCCGGCTCCTCTGCAGAGCCCTTCGCCAGTTCGGCGGCATGACCGTCTTCACCTTCGACTGCGAAGGACCGGGCGAACTGGTGCTTGAGTCGATCGACCGCCTCAGCACGCACATCGCTCCCTGGGTGAACGCCAACCGCCCTTGGATCAGGGAGTTCGTTCCGCTAGAAGATGCCTTCAATGGCGGCGACGAGCCGGTTCAGGGAATGCTTTGTGGCACCGTCGATGCAATGCGTGACGCCGAAGCCTGGCTGCTATCGAGCGACCTTGCCCGGCTGGTGGAACTCCACCGCACCGAATATCCCATCCGGGACCTGTCCATCCTCGACATACTCCCGCCGGGCTGCTCCAAAGGCGTCGCGCTGGAGAAGTGGGCGGCCATCCGCGGCATACCTCCCGCTGAGATCATGGCCATCGGCGACAACTTCAACGACCTCGAAATGCTCAACCTCGCCGGTCGCCCCGTCGTCATGGGAAACAGCGCCCCAGACCTGCTCTCGCTCGCCCGCAGCCGCGGATGGGAAATCGCCCCAAGTAATGACCAGGACGGCGTAGCCCAAATCATCGAGAGCGTTCTCGAATCCGCCGCCGTCCAGTACGCGAGGGAGTTGAACCAGTGAAACCTCGGCGTGATAGAGTGGCGGCAATGCTCGGATTCTGTCTGAAGACGGGCCGCTGCGCGCCGCGAACGGCTGTTCGCACGGCGCTGTGCCTGCTCGTGGCATCCGGCGCAGCCCACGCCGCTGAGCATGTGACCCTGACCAACGGCTTCGACCTGATCTGCGATCACCACACCGCTACCGGTGACCGGGTACGGCTCTACATGGATTCTGGCAGCACTAATTTTGTCGAAGTCGACGCCGCTGAGATTGCATCGAGCGAGCACGTCGATTTGCCCGCCGCGCCTCGGAAGACCAGTTCGGCTTCCAGCGCCAATGGCAGGCTCACCGACACGGAACTCCACGAACTGCTGGCCCGCGCCGGAACCGCCCACGACCTCGATGTGGACCTGCTCGCCAGTGTCGTTCGCCAGGAGAGCGGCGGAAACGCCCGCGCGGTCAGCCGCACCGGAGCGCAGGGCCTGATGCAGCTCATGCCGGGTACGGCCGCCGATCTCGGCGTAAGCAACGCCTTCGCGCCGGGTGATAACGTCAACGGTGGAACCGCTTATCTGGACAATCTGCTCAAGCGCTACCATGACAACCTGGCGTTGGCGCTGGCCGCGTACAATGCCGGACCAGGAGCCGTCGACCGGTGGCACGGTGTCCCGCCCTACCGCGAAACCCGGGCCTATGTCGCGCGCGTGATCCACGAGTTCAATCGCCGCGTAGCTGCTCGTGAAAAAGCAAGAAGCAGGCAGTCTGTGACGCAGCTGGCAGCCGCCACACGCTGACTTTTCCTCTAAGCATGGAGATTGTATTTTGAAGAATAAGCGCTGGATTCTCTGGCTGGTCGCCGCTATCGCCCTGGTGGCGCTGGCGCTCGTGGCGCGCCAGAAGATCCACTTTGACTGGGACGCCTTCCTCCGGCAACTTAAGCTGGCCGATTGGCGCGATATCGGGCTAGCTGTCGGCTCGATCTACCTTGGCTATATCCTCCGCTCCATGCGGTGGGCTCTACTGCTGCGGCACAACAAGAAAGTTCCTCTCTTGTCCCTAATCGGGACGCAGGTAATGGGTTTTACGGCGGTGGCACTCATCGGGCGTGTGGCGGATTTGGTAAGGCCCTACTTAGTGTCCAAGAAGACTGCTCTGCCCATCAGCTCGCAGATCGCGGTGTATATTGTCGAACGGCTTTTCGATGCGGGGTCCATGGCGTTGATCTTCTCTATCGGCGTGCTCTCGGTTCCGCAAGCCGAGATCGTCAAGGCGACGAGCCACTCGGGACATCTCTCCAGCCTGGCACTGCATTCGCCACAATTGTCCGCGTTCATCGCACGGTACGGTGGACTCGTGCTTACGATACTGGGTGCGCTGTTTCTGGTAGCTGTGCGCGTGAGCGGCAACGCCGTCGCTTCCTTCTGTGAGCGCAGCTTCGGCCTCTTCTCAAAGAAGCTCGGGCAGACCATGGCAGAGAAGATTCGCACTTTCCACTCTGGGCTGGACACCATGCGGTCGTTCTCGGATTTCGGGGCTGTCGCGTGCCTCTCCCTTGCTATGTGGGGGCTGATTGCACTTGCTTACTTCGTAGGATGCCGAGCCTTCGTGGCGAGTCCGCAACTGGCGGCTATCAGCTTCTCCAAATGCGTCCTCCTGATGATTGCCAGTGGTGGGGCCAGCATTATTCAGCTGCCTGTGGTCGGTTGGTTTACGCAAATCGGGATTGTCGCTGCGGCGATTTCGGGAATTTCTGGAGCGACCGCTGAGGCGGCTACTGCATGCGCTGCGACTCTGTTACTGGTCACGTTTCTGGCCATTGTGCCCGTGGGCTTGATTTGGGCTCGGTTGGAGGGCGTCTCATTGAAGAAGGTGTCAGAAGAGAGTGAGCACGCGGGCGTTGAAGCACTCACCGCTCCGGAGACGGTGCAGGAAACGGCAACTTAGAGTCGCCTAAAGATTGCGCCGGACGACTCGCCGGACCGAGTCAGTAAATATCCCGTAGACAGCGTGTGTCACCCACTCGCTGATGCGCTCTTGCGGCGGCTGGGCCTCTTTCGGAGCCGACAGCCCCATCCGAGGCAGAAGGGACTCGTGCGTTAGCCTGTTGAGCGTGAGCCCGAAAGCCGCGCCTTTCCAAGCTCCCAGCGACGGTTCGACTTCAACGAGCGCGCCATAAACCGCTCCGGCAGCGGCGCCAAATCCCCAGTGGATGCTCTGCATGGCTGCATGCTTTTGGGCATGAGGCAGAGGGCGCCCCGCGACCTGCTCCGCCAGGACGACCGGTGGGGGCGCCTGCCCCTGCACGCGCGGTGGGAAAATCTGTTCCGCCAGCATTTTCGCGCCGGCACCGGCAAGTCCGCCAATGAGCCCGGCCAAAGCGCCTTTCAGGATAGAGCGTTCTCTCTTGGTCATGGTGATGAGATGCGCGAATCTAACAAGCCATCATGCGACTATGCAAGGCGGTTGGCAAATCTCGGCTGCTAAAATCAATCCAGAAATGAAGTGTCCTTACTGCGGGTTTGCGCAAGACCGAGTGGTTGACTCGCGTGAAAGCAAAGAAGCCGATTCCATACGTCGACGCCGGGAATGCGAGCGTTGCAATAAGCGCTTTACCACTTACGAGCGCATCGACGAGATCCCCTACATGGTTGTAAAGAAAGATGGTCGCCGGGAGAAATTCGAGCGGCAGAAGGTGCTCAGCGGACTGTTGCACGCCTGCGAAAAACGGCCCGTTTCCGCGAGCAAGCTCGAAGCTTTGGTCGACGAAACCGAATCCTTCCTGACCGAGTCGCCGGAGCGCGAGCGAACCACCAGCGAAATCGGAGAGCTGCTGATGAACCGGCTGAAGGTCTTGGATACGGTCGCCTACATCCGGTTTGCCAGCGTATATCGCGATTTCAAAGATGTGCGGGAATTCAAGGAAGAACTGGAACAATTACTCACCGCGCGCGAGCCGGGCAAGAAGAGCAAATCGGCAGGATGACAAAGATTATGAGCAAAACGAAGACACATGCAGTCACTCTGATTCCCGGCGATGGAATAGGCCCGGAAGTCACCGACGCGGTCGTACGCATTCTCGATGCGACCGGCGTAAAGTTCGCCTGGGAGCGTTATGCAGCAGGCGCGGAGGCATTCGAAAAGTATGAAGAGTACGTCCCGAAGGACCTTTACGAATCAATCGAGAGGACCAAGCTTGCTCTGAAGGGTCCGGTGACCACCCCGATCGGCGGCGGGTTTACGTCGATTAACGTAACGCTCCGAAAGAAATTCGATCTCTACGTCAACTTCCGACCGATCCGCAATCTGCCTGGTCTCGAAACGCGTTATCCAAATGTCGACCTGGTCATCGTCCGCGAAAACACCGAAGGCGAATATGTTGGCTTGGAGCACGAGGTGGTTCCGGGCGTAATGACATCGCTTAAAGTCATCACGGAGAAAGGCTCGACCCGCATTGCCAAATGGGCTTTTGAGTACGCGCGCAAGCATGGACGCCGTAAGCTTCACGCCATCCACAAGGCCAACATTATGAAGTTGTCGGACGGCATGTTCCTGAAGTGCGCGCGCGAGATAGCCAAGGGTTATCCGGACATCACCTACGGCGAGCACATCATCGACAATGCCTGCATGCAGCTTGTGATGAATCCCTACCAATACGACACCTTGCTGCTTCCCAATCTCTACGGTGACATCGTGAGCGATTTGTGCGCCGCGTTTGTGGGTGGGTTGGGCCTTGTGCCGGGAGCGAATATCGGTGTGGACGCCGCGATCTTCGAGGCTGTCCACGGCTCGGCTCCCGACATCGCAGGCAAAGACATCGCAAACCCCACCGCTCTCCTGCAGTCGGCGATCCTCCTGCTTCGCCATATCGACGAAACTGAAGCGGCGGATAAAGTCCAGAAAGCTCTCGAGCACGTCTATATCGAGAAGAAGACGCTGACGCGCGACGTACATGGGACCGCCGGAACCAAAGCATTTGCCGATGCGGTGATCGCGGCCCTCGAAGTCGGACAACCTGCCAGCTAGCTGTTAGAAGAGAGCGAGTTCGCAATGCAGATACGAAGAATGATGACAGTGGCGCTGTGTACGCTGCTGCTTGCCGGTGCGGGATGCCAAAAGAAAACCGGGGAAACAGAGTCGAAGGGCGTCTACACGACCATCGACGAAAGCACCGCGGGAGCCATCAATGGGACGATTCACTTCACCGGCAAAGCGCCGCAGAGAATTCAGATCGATATGGCTCAGGATCCCGTTTGCTCAGTTGCAGAGGCCAACTATACCGAGCAGTATGTGGTTCACAACGGCGGCCTCGAAAACGTCTTCATCTACGTGAAGGATGGTCTCGGCAACAAGCTGTACGCGCCATCTTCTGATCCCATCGTCATCGACCAGAAGGGCTGCCGATTCACTCCGCATGTTGTAGGAGTCATGGCCGGGCAGCCGGTCAAATTTACCAACAGTGATCCGACGATGCACAACGTCCACATGACGCCGCAGCTCAGCACGAATCAGTCGGTGGACATTTCTCAGCCGCCCAACGGTGCGGGCGAGATGCGTACGTTGCCGACTCCCGAGCTGATGATTCCTGTGCGCTGCAACAATCATCCATGGATGGAAGCCTTCATCAACGTCGCTGCGAATCCTTTCTTTGCGGTGTCAGACGCTGACGGCCATTTCACCATTAAGGGGCTGCCGCCCGGAACCTATACGATCGTCGCTGTCCACGAAAAGCTCGGCCAGAAGACGGCGACGGTAACCGTGGGATCAAAACAGACAGCTACCCAGGATTTTACCTACGCGATGGAGCCTGCCACGCAGCAGCGCTGAGCAGCTTTGCTTCACCGCCTATCCCCAGTAATCGTCCGGCAGATTCACGACAATCGGTTCGGGTGTGCTTCGAACTACGATCCAGCGAAACGGCCGATCGTCAGATGGATTGATTTCCATGTGCGGCGTCCACGCGGGTACGTGAAGAAAGTCGCCGGCATTCACCGTAGCCTGCGACTCGCCATGTTCACCCCAGCGCACCGTCGATGAGCCCTCAAGAACATAGACGATAGTCTCCTGTTCTCCGTGATGATGAATGCCGGTCCGCCCTCCTGGCGAGACAAGAAAAGTTCCGCCCCACAGACCGGTATCGATTCCATGGTCGCGCGACACGGCAGCCAGACGCAGCGCGCCTGACGTTTGAGCAGTATCTGAATCGAATTCATCGGGGCGAATGATACTTAGAGGGAGATACGTGGGCATCACGTGAAGTGATGAACGGGGAACACCACCGGATTCGTTTTCCTCTTTTGGTCACTTGTAAGGGTGCCTTCGATCAATCCGCATTTCATCGGATGTTAAGAACCGGATACACTAAATCGGATGTTAAGAACCGGATACACTAAAAGGTAAATTGGACAGCCATAGAGGTGGGACGGCTCGTGAAAGCCAGTGATGTCAGCGGCTTGACGGGCTTAAAGTTTCGTACATTTGTCAGGGCTGTCTTTGAAAAGGCTACGATGCAACGCCAAAGAGTCGGAATTCTTGGCGCGACCGGCATGGTCGGCCAGCGGTTCATTCAATTACTTGAGCATCATCCGTGGTTCGAAGTGGCATGGCTTGCCGCCAGCGACCGCTCCAGTGGGAAGAAGTATGGCGAAGCGGTGAAGTGGAAGCTGGATTCCGCTCTTCCCGAGCGAGTTGCACAGATGTCCATTTCGCCAGCTACACCCGACGGTGCGCCAAAGGTGATCTTTGCGGCGCTCGATGCCGACATAGCTCGTGAACTCGAGCCTGCCTTCGCGGCGGCGGGTTGCGCCGTCATTTCCAATTCCAGCGCCTTCCGCATGCACGAGGATGTGCCGCTGGTCATCCCCGAAGTCAATGCCGACCATCTGCCGCTACTCGAGAATCAGTCCTGGCGCAGAGAAGCCGGCGGCTATATCGTCACCAATCCGAACTGCTCGGCGATAGGCCTTGTTCTCGTCCTGAAGCCGCTGGCGGAGCGTTTCGGAATCGACTCGATCTTCGTGAGCACCATGCAGGCTGTCAGCGGGGCAGGATACCCCGGCGTAGCCTCCATGGACATCCTCGGCAACGTCGTGCCCTATATCAAGAACGAGGAAGAAAAGATGCAGGCCGAGACGCTGCGTCTTCTGGGTAAACGCGACGGCAAGGTCGTGCGCCCCCTCGCGGCTAAGATGACGGCTCATTGCAACCGTGTCGCCGTCGAAGACGGACACACCGAGAGCGTAAGCGTAAAATTCTCGAGAAATCCCAGCCGCGCAGAAATACTGGACGCCTGGCGGGAATTTGCTCCCCTTGCAGGCCGCGACCTTCCCACGGCTCCTTCGCAGCCGGTTGAATTCACCGATCTCGAAGACCGCCCCCAGCCACGCCTCGACAAGATGCGCGGCCGCGGGATGGCGGCCACGGTCGGAAGACTACGGCCGTGTGGCTTGCTCGACTGGAAATTCACCGTCCTCTCCCACAATACGATTCGCGGAGCTGCAGGCGCAGCGCTGCTGAATGCTGAGCTGCTGGTATCTCTGGGCAAGTTGGACGCAGAAAAACTGGATACGGTTACGGTAACGGCATGAGTCAGCTCGTGGTGATGAAGTTCGGCGGGACTTCCGTCGAAGATGCCGTTGCCATCAACCGTACGGCGGGGATCGTTCGCGACCGTCTCAGTAAAGGACTGACGCCGATCGTCGTGGTCAGCGCGATGGCCAAAGTCACTGACCAGCTTCTGGCTGCGGCAAATGCCGCTGGCCGTGGTGACCGGGCTGGGGCTCTGGCGATTACGGCGCGCCTGCGCAACCGCCATCTGGAGACAGCTTGTGCGCTGGTTTCGGCCCAGGTCATGGCTGAGCTCGGCCAGTGGATCGAAGCGGAATTCTGCAGCCTGGACGAAGTGCTCCGCGGGCTTGCAGCAGTCGGCGAATTGACTCCCCGCATAAGCGACATGGTTGTCTCCATGGGCGAGCGGTTGTCGAGTCGCATGATTGCCGAGGCTTTCCGCCAACGGGACCTCGACGCGATCTACGTCGACGCCCGACAATGTATCGTCACTGACGGACAACACGGCAAGGCTATTCCCCAGGACGCATTGATCGAACAGCGCCTGAAGCAGCATGTGCTTCCGCACGCTTCTGCCGGCCAGGTCTGCGTGATGGGCGGCTTCATCGGCGCAACCGAGAAGGGGGTGACCACCACCCTGGGGCGAGGCGGCTCGGATTTCACGGCCGCGCTTATAGGGGGCGGTCTCGATGCCGGCTCAATCGAAATTTGGACAGACGTGAACGGCATCATGACCACCGATCCGCGCATCTGTCCGAATGCGCTGCGCGTGAAGACGATCAGCTTTGAAGAGGCGGCCGAACTGGCCTATTTCGGCGCGAAGGTTCTGCATCCGGCGACCATTCTTCCTGCGGTGAAGAAGAATATTCCCGTGTTGGTGTTGAACTCGAAGAATCCCCAGAATGAGGGAACCAGGATCATCTCGCTCGCACCGCACTGCCGCAGCCCGTTCAAGTCGATCGCAGCAAAGCGCCGGCTGACGATTATCGATGTCGTCGCGAGCCGCATGCTGATGTCGCATGGCTATCTGAAAGCGATTTTTGACGTCTTCGACAAGCACAAGTGCCCTGTCGACATGGTTTCCACCTCTGAAGTCTCCGTTTCGCTGACCGTGGATTCGAATGATAAGTTGCCGGACATCGCGGCCGACCTCAGCCAGCTGGCTGACGTCAAGTACGAAGGGCGAAAAGCACTCATTTGCATGGTGGGCGAAGATATTCGCGGACAGAACGGCATCGCAGCGCGGGTATTTCAGGCCATCCGGCACGTGAACGTGCGCATGATTTCGCAGGGCGCCTCGGAAATCAACATGAGTTTCATGATCGAAGACGATGATGTAGAGGAAGCAATCCGAGCGCTCCATGATGAGTTTTTCGGCGAACCCGATCCGGAAATCTTCGACGTGGATGCATTGAAGGAAAGCGTGAGGTAGGCGGCGTTGTTATTTCTCGTATTGGGACGCGGCAAAACCGGTAGCCTGGTGGCAGAAGTGGCGCACGAGCACGGTCATGGGGTGCGCGTGCTGGGCGAAGAGGAGAACCGCAACGCTTCAGCCTTGAATGCTCCGTTCCTGGCGGGCTTTGATGTGGTGATCGACTTTACGACCCCTGAAGCCGTTATCCACAATCTGCGAGCTTGCCTGGCCAACGGCGCCCGCGTGGTCGTGGGTACGACCGGCTGGTATGACCGACTCGACGATATGCGCAGTCTCGCTGAGCGAAAAAATGCCGGATTACTCTACGGCACGAACTTCTCGGTGGGAGTGCAAGCGTTGCTGCGTCTAACCAGAGAATTGGCGCTCGCTTTGCCCCACTACCAGTACAGCATCACAGAAACCCATCACGCCGACAAAAAAGACGCTCCTTCGGGAACGGCATTATCGATCAAGCAGGTCCTC
The DNA here is from genome assembly GCA_963786085.1 of uncultured Acidobacteriaceae bacterium. Lineage (GTDB taxonomy): Bacteria > Acidobacteriota > Terriglobia > Terriglobales > Acidobacteriaceae > Silvibacterium. The sequence goes on along the minus strand of CAWAYO010000068.1, from coordinate 72,867 downwards.
GAATCCGCGAGCCCTTCCGTCAATGTGGAGATTGTCTCGAAGCGTGAGGGCGATGCCTCTGGCATCCACGTGATCGAAGCCCGCTCCCCAAACGACCGGATCGAACTGAGGCATGAGGCCTTTTCCCGTCGTGGTTTCGCCGAAGGTGCGATCCGCGCTGCTGAGTGGATCGTCGGCAAGACCGGCGTGTGGGAGTTCATCGAGATCGCGTCTGAACTTGGCTAACGTTCATTTCGCATTAGCTCTCGCGTCTTCATAACAATGAAATATTCGTAAATGCTCTGCAGGTTCGCGTATGCAATCCCTGCACTCCCATCGAGAATAGCCCGCCGGATAAACACCATATAGATCCACTTGATCAGTGGACGAGCAGGCAGGCGATAAAAGATGCTCTTCTGGGCGACGCGGCGAGCATTGAAGTCCTTGCCAAACAGCGCCGTCTTCCAGGATGCATCACTACGAGACAGCCCGCTTGCGACGACCTCAGCTTCCATCGTCGAGTAGGTATTGTGCTTGCTCACCCAATGTGCAATTCCCTTGGAAAAGGGGAAGTGGTCCAGTGGTGATTTAAGCTCGCGGATTTGCCCCTCGACCTCCAAGACTTCATTGATCTCTCGCGTATAGCGAGCCTTTCCTCGCCGCACCATGCGGATGTAATAAGGAGATATCTGGGCGTGCTTGAGCCATGTGCCGTTGAAAAAATCTCTTCGACGCATGCGAAAGCCATCCACGCCGTCGGGAACTGTACTCGCTACCTGCCGCATCTCCTCCACCAGTTGGGGCGTTGGCCGCTCGTCGGCATCAAGGATAAAGATCCAGTCGTGACGAAAGGGCAGTTCATCGAGAGCCGCATTTCGCTGCTTTGAATACCCGTCGAATTTGCGCTGAACGAAATTCACCCCGTGGCCGTGGGCGATTTCAGCGGTACGGTCGGTGCTGAACGAATCGAAAACAAAAACGTCATCCGACCAGGAAACAGATTCCAGGCAGCCGGGCAGGTCTGACTCTTCATTTTTTGTAAGAATGAGTACCGAAATCATCGATAGTTACGGTCTTTCCGAGGCTGGTCTATCGCCATTTTATCGTTCCTGAAGAATCCGCATTGGCCCTCGCTGCGGGGGCGACTGTAGACTCGAAACGTGATGGATGTACCAACAGGATGTGGCACGGCTTTAGTTACACCCTTCCGCCAGGACGGGGGCCTCGATGAACAAGCTCTCCACGCTCTGGTGCAGTGGCAGATCGAGAGGGGGATCGACTGGCTGGTGGCGTGCGGGACCACCGCAGAAACACCAACTCTGAGCGATGACGAATGGGTACAGGTTCTGCGCATCGTAACGGAAGCTGCTGGCGCCCGCGTTCCGGTGTGGGCCGGCTGCACTCACAATGCCACTCGGCAAGCGGCGGAGAGGGCGAAAATTGCAGCGCGGATCCCCGGCGTGACCGCAATTCTTTCCGCCAACCCCTACTACAACAAGCCGACACAGGAAGGGCAGTTCGAACACTTCAAAGCGGTCGCCAGAGAAGTGAACTTGCCTGTGATTCTCTACAACATCCCCTCCCGCACCGGAGTGAACCTCGATCCCGAGACCATACTGCGATTGGCCGAGGCGCAGGAGAACATTCGCGGTGTGAAGGAGTCCAGCGGCAACCTTGCTCAGATTACCGAGCTCATGACGCGTGCTCCTCATGAGTTCCGTATCTATGCCGGCGACGACAACATGGCACTGGGCGTGATCGGCGTGGGCGGCGCGGGACTGGTATCGGTCGCGTCGAACGAGATTCCCGCCGAAATGACAAAAATGGTACAAGCCGCCCTCGAAAACGATTGGCCAACCGCGCGCGCGCTTAACCGCAAGTATTACCGGCTGATACAGGCGAATTTCTGGGAGACAAGTCCCGGCCCGGTCAAAGCCGTATTGACGATGATGGGCAAGATCGGCGAGTACTATCGGCTTCCGATGCTGCCTGTATCTGCGGGAACCCGCACCCGCCTGGAAAGACTGGCAGACGATCTCGGCCTTCTGGTGGACCGCCCGGACGCGAAGGCGACCTGCTGAATTCTTAACTTTCGATCCGACATGAGCAAACTAAAAGAACGCATTGAAACGTATTTCGCCTCCACCTCGCCAGTCGACGATCCCGCAGCCATGTCTGCCTTCGAAGAGCTTCGCGCCGCCCTTGAATGGGGCGAGATCCGCGCCGCGGAGCCGGACCCCGAATCACCCACCGGTTGGCGGGTCAATGCCTGGGTAAAGCAGGGAATTCTGCTCGGATTCCGCCTGGGGCATCTCACGCCTTCGGGGGACGGCTTACCTTGCATTGACAAGCACACCTATCCTGTCCGGCGATTCAATCCCGAAGACGGTATCCGGGTTGTGATTGGCGGCTCGTCAATCCGCGCGGGCGCGTATCTCGCAAAGGGAGTCATCTGCGCTCCCCCCATGTACATCAACACCGGGGCATACGTGGACGAAGGCACGATGATTGATTCACACGCCCTGGTAGGAAGCTGCGCGCAGGTCGGCAAGCGTGTGCACCTCAGCGCCGCTTCACAACTGGGCGGAGTGCTCGAGCCTGTTAACGCCAGCCCGGTCATCCTGGAAGACGATGTGCTTGTGGGCGGTAACTGCGGCGTGTATGAAGGCACCGTCGTTCGCAGGCGTGCTGTGCTGGCCGCCGGAACCATCCTCACTCGTGGCACACCCGTTTATGATGTGGCGAATGGCGTCGTGCATCGCGCCAGCGCTGAGATGCCTCTGATCATCCCCGAACGCGCCGTAGTCGTCCCCGGCGCACGTGCCGTAAGTAAGGGAAAGGGCCAGGACTGGGGCCTGAGCCTGTACACGCCGGTGATCGTGAAATATCGCGACGAGAAGACGGAATTGAGCACAGCGCTCGAAGATTTGATCCGATAAAGCTGATTCCCGGCGGCTTCGGAAGGGCCCGCCACCTGTTACCATCGTAGTTTCCGATGTCTGACGCGAAACTACAGATCATTCCGCTCGGCGGACTGGGCGAATTCGGCATGAACTGCCTCGCCATCCGCTATAAAGACGACATTTTCGTCATCGACGCTGGCCTGATGTTCCCTGAGGTCGAGCTTCTTGGCGTAGATATCGTCGTCCCCGATATCACCTATCTGATCGAGAACAAAGAGAAGGTCCGTGGCATCATCCTCACGCACGGGCACGAGGACCACATCGGCGGCCTGCCCTGGATTCTCTCCGAGCTGAACGTGCCCGTCTACGGCACGGAGTTCACCCTGGCCTACGTCGAGGGCAAGCTTGAAGAGCACAAAATGCTCGATGACACCGAGCTGAACGAAATCGCTCCAGGCGCGAAGTTTGCACTGGGCCCGTTCACCATAGAGCCCATCCGTGTCACTCACAGCCTGGTCGACTGCGTCGCTCTCGCCATCGACACGCCCGTCGGTGTGATCGTCCACACCGGAGACTTCAAGATCGATCTCTCGCCGCCCGACGGCAAAGCCTTTGATCTGCACGCTTTTGCCGAATACGGCAAGCGCGGCGTGCTGGCTCTGCTCCAGGACTCCACCAACGTGGACCGCCCCGGATATACGCCCAGCGAGTGGGCAGTCAAGCCGCGCCTTGACGAGCTTTTCTCCCGCACGAAGAAAAAGCTGTTCTTCAGCTGCTTTTCTTCGTCGATCTATCGCATCCGCATCGCCATGGACCTGGCGCACACCCACGGTCGAAAGGTAGCAATTGTGGGCCGGTCGATGGTCGAGTCGTCGGAGATTGCGCAGGATCTCGGCTACCTGGAACTCCCGCCGGGACTGGTAATTCATCCTGGACAGATCAACGATCACGCGCCCGAAGACGTAATGATCCTGATCAGCGGAACGCAGGGTGAGCCCATGAGCGCCCTGAGCCGCGCCGCGGTCGACAACCACAAGCACGCGCGCATCATGCCCGGCGATACCGTGGTGCTTAGCTCCCGTGTGATTCCCGGCAATGAAAAGAGCATCTTCCGGGTAATCGACCACCTCAGCCGCCGCGATGCTCACGTCATCTTCGACGACGGATCGTCGGGGTTGATCCATGTGAGCGGCCATGCGAGCCAGGAAGAGCAGCGACTGATGATCAACCTGCTCAAGCCCAAGTTCTTCGTCCCGGTCCACGGCGACTACCGCCACCTCAAGAAGCACGCAGATTTGGCGCATGGCACGGGCGTCGTTGATCTGGCACTGATTCTCGAAGACGGCGACATCCTCGAGCTCGACCAGAACAACGCGCAGAAAGCTGGTCGCGTGACGGCCGGTCGCGTCTGCATTGATTCCGGCTCGACAGCAGATGTAGTCGAAGATCTCGTCATTCGCGACCGTCGGCACCTCTCCGAAGACGGAATCGTGCTCGCGATTCTCACCATCAACAAGCTCAGCGGCAAGGTGGAGCGGCAGCCGGAGTTGGTCACCCGCGGATTCGTTGGCGCGGACGCCGAGCTACTCGAAGAGGGCCGTCAGGTTGTGACCCAGACTCTGGAAAACTCCAGCGCCGAAGAAAAGGCCGACTACGGTGTTATCAAGGAAAAAATCCGCATCGATCTGAAACGATATATCCAGAAGAACACCAGTCGGCGGCCGTTGATTATGCCAGTCATTCTGGAGATCTAACAGCAATTTGGGAGGCAGTTTATGTGCAGGCTCCCGCTCTTCGCGGCTGCTCTGACCGTTCTATCCGCGATACCGCTTCTGGCTCAGACCAGTCCTTCATGTCCCACAACGGCGACCCTGCCCGATCTGATGAAAGCCACCGACGAGGCTATCAGCGGACCCGGCAATAAGGACCGGACGTGCATGAGGCAGCTCTTTACGCCGGATGCACGCCTCATTCCCTATGGAAAAGGCAAGGACGGCAATTGGGCACCGCATATCCTGACCATCGAGGACTGGATCACGCGTGTTGCCCAGCGTGGAGACAAGGTCTTCTACGAACGCCAGGTCAAATACTCTGTTGAGCAGTATGGCCACATCGCGCATATCTGGAGCTACTATGAAGTCCGCGAAACGCCTGAAGGCAAATCGATGGCGCGTGGGATCAACAGCATGCAGGCGGTATTCGATGGCAGCCAGTGGAAGTTCATCCAGATCCTGTGGGAGCAGGAGACGCCCGAAGAGCCGCTGCCGGCAAAATTCCTTCCCTGAATCATGGACGCCACACTGGTCACCCTCGACGACTTCCGCGCCGCGCAGGCACGTCTGCGTGGCGTTGTGACTCACACGCCACTCATTCGCCTCCTGGCGCCGGGGTTAGCAGGCGAAGTCTACGTCAAGGCCGAAAGTCTGCAGCCCGTCGGCAGTTTCAAACTGCGGGGCGCCTACAACAAGATTGTCCAGCTTACCGATGCGGAGCGAAAACGCGGCGTAATTACATATTCGAGCGGCAACCACGCGCAGGGCGTCGCCTATGCCGCGCAGAAACTGGGAGCCAAAGCGGTAATCGTCATGCCATCGAACGCTCCGGAGGTGAAGCGAAGTGCCACCGCTGCCCTCGGCGCCGAGATCGTTACCGTTGGCCCCGCGAGCTCAGAACGGAAAATCAAGGCCGAGCAGCTTCAGGCCGACTTCGGTTACGTGATGATCCCGCCCTATGACGATCCCGCGATCATCGCCGGACAGGGAACATGCGGCCTGGAAATCCTCGAAGATCTCCCCGATGTCGATCTCGTGTTATCTCCGGTCAGCGGTGGTGGGTTGCTCAGTGGTGTAGCCGCAGCGATCAAACATCAGCGCCCCGAGGTGCGCGTCATCGGTATTGAACCCGAACTGGCTGCGGACGCGCAGGAGAGCTTTCGCAGCGGGAAGCTTATAACCTGGCCGGCTGAGCTGACTACCCGTACCATCGCTGACGGTCTCCGTACGCAGAGCCTCGGCGAACTCAATTTCCTGCATGTGCGTGCCTTCGTAGACGACATCCTCACCGTTTCTGAGGACCAGATCCGCGATGCCATGCGAACGCTGTTACATGTTGCCCGTCTTACACCGGAGCCGAGCGGAGCGGTAACAACCGCAGCCATGCTCTTTCATCAGGCTGAACTCCTGCCTTATCGGAAAGCGGTTATCGTGATGAGCGGCGGCAACGTGGAGCCTGCAGTTTTGCAGGCGGTTTTGGCGGATTCTGAATAGCGGAGCGTATCCTAGCAACGAGACGTTTGCGACCCAACTTCAGTCTCACCATCGTGATGCGAAATCGAATCTTTCTCTTCGCCGTCCTGATTCTATGCGCCGCGCCCTGCGCCGTAAGCCAGAAGAAGATGCCTCAGGAACTGCCGCCGAAAAACGGCACCAAGGCTACTCTCGTTCGTGTCGCCAATCTATACATTCAACCGGATGAGTCTGCCGACCGCGTCGGCATCATCGCCCCTGGCCGGGAGATGGTGATTGCCGAGCGCAGCGGTCATTGGCTGCGCGTATTCGCCAACATCGATTCCCCCGAGTCTCGAAAGGCAGACGAGCCGGTGATGGAGCAGGACCAGCGCGTCATCCCCATCTCCGGCTGGATGCTGGACAAGGGAATCGTCGACACCACTACACCCCACGGAGATGCGATCTTGTTTGGCGAAGCTATCAGCGCCGAGGATGCTGCCTCCGAGGCGCATCCACCGCCGGGCGCGGCCTTGGAAGCCCGTCTTCTTTACCGCCGCGTAGTAGAGATGTTTCCGCAATCGCCGTTGACACCTGAGGCGATGTGGCGCGCGGCCGATGTCCGCTGGCAGTTGCAGAAAGCCGACGCCTCGACTCTTCCGTCGGCTCACGAAAAGGAAAATTACCTTCGTGAGCAGATGGACGAAGACGAGATGAAGAAGATCGAGAAGTATTCTCCCCACACCCGATGGGCCGACTTTGCAGCCTATGACCGGATCGACAACAAGCTGTGCGGCGATTGGCAGGGCTCGGAGAAATGCCCCGAAAAGGAAGCGGACATTTACCTCAAGTACGTCAACGAGCACCCCGACTCACCGCGCGCTGCCGAGGCTCTCTACAAAGCTGCGTGGCGCATGGCTGCGGCCGGTGACATGTGGACTGCTGACAATGACGGCCACAAAGCCCAGGAGGCCCGCACTCGCGCCACTGACATAGCCAACCAGCTGCAGTCGAAGTACCCGCAGTCGGAATACGCTGCCCGCGCGGCCAGTCTGATATACAAAGTGCAGCAGGGTATTGCGATCTACGGCAGCGACCGCGAGTGATAACCGGTTTGCTGACGCCCCCGCAGGACGGAATATCTCTGCAATTCAGCGCAACAACTGCAGGCCGGAGGCCTTTTGAACGACTACATTCTTTCTGTTTTGCTTGGCATCGTTGAAGGTCTGACCGAGTTTCTTCCAGTAAGTTCGACTGCACACCTGCGCATCACCGAAGCACTTCTGCACATCAACCTGACAGATCCCTACTGGAAGATGTACACGGTGGTGATCCAGTTCGGCGCGATCTTCGCTCTGCTGCTGGTCTTCACCGCTCGAATCATCCAGTTTTTCCGGACTTTCCCGCAGGGCGAGCGCGGCGACCGAACTATCTGGACGCATCCCATTTCGTTGACGCTTATCGCCTTCGTCGTTACCGCGATCCCCTCGTGGCTGCTCACCAAGACCATCGGCAAAAATCTCGAGAGTCTCCGTGTGATGGCACTCTCGCTGCTGATTGGCGGCGTCGTAATGTGGGTCGTTGATGCGTGGAGCTCCCGCTCCGAACCCGCAACGACTGAAGTTGAGCAGATGTCCCTCGGACAAGCCATCTGGATTGGAATTTGCCAGATTTGCTCGGCAGTCTTTCCGGGCACTTCCCGATCCATGTCGACTATTACCGCCGGGCAGATTGTTGGGATGAGCCGTCCCGCAGCACTCGAGTTCAGCTTCCTCGTATCAATCCCGACCATGATCGCTGCAACTGGTTACGCAACGCTCAAGACTGTTCACCCTTCGCATAAGCACGCAGCGGACGCCGTTGAAAGCCTCACCCCTCTGGCGATGACCACCCACCTCTGGATCGTGCTTGTCATCGGACTCGTCGTTTCCTTCATCGTGGCGCTTGGGGTTGTTGAATGGTTCCTGCAGTGGGTGCGCAAGCACGGATTCACGGTATTTGCCATTTACCGGATTCTTCTCGGCATCGCCTTGCTACTCTTCGGCTCCCGGCTCGTCGCTGGCTAATTTCAGTGAGGTGGTGAGATCGATTCCCCTGCGAGCAGTTTCTCCAAATTTTCGCCCCTCTGCCGCACCCGCGTCTGGGATAATAGTGTTGCTCTGGGGTTCTGGTCTGTGTAAGCCGTCTCGTGCGGCGCGCACCGCATTGCGCCCTGATGAAACCCCTGAAACTGGTCACCACGCCAACCCGCAACCGCCGCCTGAATGAGCTCATCGGGCTGTTGATGCTGGTTTCCGCGATCCTCCTTCTTCTCGCCCTCGTCTCTTATCGACCCACCGATCCTTCCTTCAACACAGTCGGTGGCTACGCCGCCGGTCGTCCTGCGCATAACTGGACCGGCCTCATCGGCGCCTGGATCAGCGATCTGCTCCTGCAACTCGAGGGGCTGAGCGCTTTTTGTCTTCCCCTCCTGGCGGCTGCGCTGGGTTGGACCTGGCTGCGATCAATTCCCGCAGGCTCGCCGGGTGCAAAGCTGATCGGTATCGTCCTGTGCATGATCTTCGGGCCGGCACTGGCCGGCTTGCTTCCCGGCCATCTCCATTTCATGTACGGACTGCCCATTGAAGGTCTTGTGGGCCGTCTCACGTCGGATGCGCTGGTGCAGTGGCTTAACTATCCCGGAGCCTGCGTCGTCGCCGTCAGCATGGTAGCCATCGCGATTTATCTCTCTACGACCTTCAGCTTCAACACCGCACGCGAGTGGCTGGCGATTCGTTTCGCTTTCATCGCTGCCTGGCGCGATCGCTGGATCAACTGGCGGGCCACCCGAGCCAGAAAGAAGGAACTGAAGGCCGAAGCCCGGATGGAGAAGATCCGCGCCAAAGAGCTGGCCAATGCACGCAAAGCCGCTGCCAAACTGGAAAAAGGCGAGCGCAGGAATGTTGCCACGATCGCGGAGGTCGACGAAGACGAATCGGTCGGCCATCGCCAGCGAGGATTTGCCGAGATGCTCTCGGACAATCCGCCACAACAGACTGTTTGGGAGCAGATGCCACGCGCCACAATTTCTGATCCGGAGCCCGAGCCCGTGGTTGAACCACCGGCACCCGTGCTCAAGCCGCAACTCGTGCCCCGCCGAGAGACTCCGCCGCTCTCCGCCGTAAAGCCCGCGCATCAACCCGAAGCTCGGCGCGGCGAACAAAACATCGCCATCGGCGAGCGGGCAGATGCCGAACTTCATACCACGACGGTCACTCCCAAATCTGTCAGCGGATTCAAGCTTCCGCCCAGCACCCTCCTTCACCGCAGCGAAGACACCCAAATCGTCCGAGAGGACGCGCTGCGCACCGAGGCCCAGGTGCTCGTCGAGAAATGTGCGGAGTTCGACGTTCTCGGTCAGGTGGTTCAAATCAATCCCGGACCCGTCGTCACTACCTTTGAGTTCCGCCCGGAAGCCGGTGTGAAGTACAGCCGCGTAACCGGACTGGCTGAAGATCTCTGCCTGGCGATGCGCGCCGAGAGCATCCTGATCGAACGCATGCCGGGCAAAAGCACCGTCGGTATCCAGGTTCCGAATCACGACCGCGAGACCATCTGGCTGCGCGACGTTATCGAAGCCGAGAATTTTCGCAACGCGAAGAGCAAGCTCACCCTGGCCATGGGCAAGGACATCAACGGGCGAATCGTGACGGCAGATCTTTCCACCATGCCGCACGTCCTGATCGCCGGCTCAACCGGCAGCGGCAAATCCGTCGCCATCAACGCGATGATCATGTCAGTCCTTTATAAGGCCACCCCAGCGCAGGTGCGCCTCATACTGGTCGACCCGAAACGCGTGGAACTGGGAATGTACGAGGGCATCCCCCATCTCTTCACGCCGATCATCACCGAACCCAAGCTTGCAGCCAATGCGCTCCGGAATGCAGTGCGCGAGATGGAGCGCCGGTTGAAGCTTCTGGCCTCGCGCAGCGTGCGTAACATCGACCAGTACAACCGGCTCTTTGAGAACGGCACACCCAGCCTCTTCGACGATGCGCAGGACGAAGAGCCATTGCCCTACATCATGATCATCATCGACGAATTGGCTGATCTGATGATGCTCGACAAGGCAAACGTCGAAGAAGCCATCACCAGGCTTGCACAAATGGCGCGCGCCGTCGGTATCCACCTCGTTCTGGCCACGCAGCGCCCCTCCGTCGATGTCATTACCGGCCTCATCAAGGCTAATGTCCCGACACGCATGTCGTTCCGGCTGGCCACCAAGGTCGACTCCCGCACCATCCTCGACTCGAATGGCGCCGAGTCGCTGCTCGGACGCGGCGACATGCTCTTCCTGCCTCCCGGTACCTCGCGTCTGCAGCGCGTCCACGCGCCCTTCGTCACCGAAAAGGAAATTGAAGCGGTTACAAATTTCTGGAAGAACCAAGGCCAAGCCGAATATGTTCAGGGCTTCCTCGAGGCTCCGAAAGACTCCGCGGGACGCGAGGCGGATCTTTCCGAAGACAGCGGCGACGAGAACGACGAGCTCTTTCAGGACGCCGTTCGTCTTGTGCTCGAATTCGGCAAGGCCTCGACTTCTCTTCTACAGCGCCGCCTGCGCATCGGCTACGGCCGCGCCGCGCACCTGATCGATTTGATGGAGCGCGACGGCATCGTCGGGCCGGCGGAAGGAACCAAGCCTCGTGAGATTCTCAAGCCGCCCGACTGGCTCAACGAAATGGAGACCACGCTGCGATAGCACCGGCCGAAGCAGGCTCTATTGCTTCTGAACTTGCTTTGCCGAGCGCAACGCGATGCCTCCCAGCAGAACCACCACCAGCACGAGTGCTGTCCACAGAAGACCGGGATGCTTTTCCGTGAATGGCCGCTCGTCAGGACGTGGCCTGTAGTCCGGATTATCCCTTTCCGGACCGAGTGCCGCGCGGGCTGCGTCCACTTCCGGCGTGAATAACGTGGCATAGTCGTAGCGCGGAGCGGCGAGTGCCGAATCTCCGTAATAGACGGTGTAGTCTGCTCCGGGTGTTGCGTCGAAGCAGAGCGTGCGCTCCAGCATCTGCAGCCGGACCGACTGGAGTTGAAGCGGCGCATCGTCGCCGTTGTCGATCTTCACAACCCATTCTATCGCGTCAGTCGTCACAGATACAGGCGGATCGACGCTCAGGCGCTCTTCGTCGATCTGATGTCCGTTGTGGACGCCGTGAAGCCGCAGAACGCTCCCGGATGACAGTGACGGCTCCGCTTCCCGACTTTCGTTGGTCCCATCGATTTTCTGCGGCGTGACGGTGACGGTCACATCGCGGCTGAAATTGGCAGGCTGGGCTTGGGGGACAAACTCCACTCGGTCCACGGGCACATTGGGCGGCTGCGAAAACTCAATCAGCGTTTCGCGATTCTTCTCGACGACTTGCGCGCTCTCAGCTGCTGTAATGTAACGCACCTTGGATTCGGCACCGCGGATCAATCTGAGCCCCGTCACATCTTCCGGCTTGAGCGGGCCTTCGACACGAAAGTGCAGGTAGCGAAAGTCAGACTCAGGGAGATGGAGCACGGTGCTCCGGCCCAGCTTCTCGCGCGTGAAGTCAAAGATTGTGTATGTGCCGATTTTTGTTGGCGCGCCGCCTGTCTGCGATTGACTTCCGAAGACATCGACCGTGGCAATGAAATCATCCGCGGCTAGATCGAACTCAACGTCGTTGTAGGTCCCCTCAGGCATCGCGGCGTCAAAAACGACATGGCCGCCTTGCTCGCCGAGGTTAAGAGGAGCGATGTTTTTTGACGCCGCGGCAATTGGCTCGGCAATGCGCACGACATACGGAGTCTCCTTCTCCTCGCGGTAAAGTCGCAGATCAGCCAGGAGCGGCTGCGAATGTTCGTACACAGTCCCATCAAGGGCTACGCAAGTCTGCGATGCCTGCGATGGCGTCCCGACGACCGGTCGCTCGTAGCGGAAATAGTGAACATCGGCAACCGCGATTGCCAACAGCCAAAACGCAGCAGCGCGAATATTCATTGAGGATGCCGCTCCAACCCCCGCAGGTTCAACCAGTCCTTCTGGTACACAAAGCTCACAGCGAGCAACAGCGCCCCGAGCCCGAGGAAGCTGACGATGCGATAGCCCTGGCTCAGCCGGCTCACGTCCACCAGGAAAACCTTGGCAATGGAGATGGCGAGAAGAATCAATGCCTGCCAGCGCAGAAACGCCGAGCGCTTCCAGAAGCCCACGGCGAGTTGGATCGCTCCGAAGATCATGAACAGCGCCGAATACGTGAACTGCGCGTACATGCGGTAATCGCGCATCACCGCCCAGTCCCCGCTATAGCGCAACGAACCACCAGTAGTTATGGATCTCACATCCGATAGCGACCAGGATGAGCACGTTCACAATGAGCACCGCGGCAGCGCCGGTCATCGGCCACGAGATCGCGACCTCCGGCTCTGAATCGCGTTCCGCGTCATAAGCGAGTCTGGCGACGAAGGTAAAAACCAGGACGCCCACCAGATAGGTGCCGAATCGCTGGTTGAAGACGATTGTCGTCGATGCCGCAGGATGAATGACGATCAATGCTGCCAGGCCAAGCACTAACGCGATCAGTGCCAGCCCACGCAGTAAGCGTGATGCCACTCGCAGCGCCAGCCATAGCAGGGCCGCTCCTTCGGCGAGCCACCCAACGGTGATCCACCGGCCGTGCGCCTTCAGCGGAATAGCAATTGTCAGAAACGCAACCGCAATCGTCAGATGCAGCGCGGAGAGAGCGGATGAATTGGTGCGTAACGCCCCCCGATTCGGCAGGCGCAGGATCAGCAGGTAGAAAGCGCCGAATGCGACAGCTACCCACGGCTGAGCCCAGCCCGCGCCTGTCGATTGAAGCATCGCGTAGAATCCCAGAAATCCAAAAGCGGCGTTCAGCAGAGGTAGCCCAACCACTGCAAGGGCATCCGCACCCGATAAAGACTCCCCGCCATCCGGCAGGCGCACCAGTCGAGGCGCAAACGCAAAGATAAGAAAGAAGACCGACAGAAAGAATGCCGTTTGCGCGAACTCAGCGTCGGAATAGAAACGGATCGACCATCCCAAAAAGAAAAGCACGGTTCCGGTGAAGGCTCCGAAAAGCAGCCTCGACCAGGGCCGAAGCACCAGAAGCACCAGTACCGCGACATTTAGCAGCAACAGATAGCTGAAGAGCGTAACTTCATGGTTCTCGCCATTGGAAAGCAGCAGAGGCGTGCTGAACCCGCCAACAATCGCATACAAAGCCAGTAATTCGGAGTTCTGCACCCAGCACATGTAGCCATTGAACGCAGTGACCACGATCATGGCGCCGAAGGCGGTAGAACTCGAAATCAGCGCAAAGAGACCATACGCGGCCCACAGCGACAGGTAAAGAATGCCGCTGCCGAGAGCCTTCAGTGAATAGGAGAACGCTGCAAAGCCGCGGCGCCGGAAGCGCTCCGACCAGGCAATCAACGCAGCGCCGGCAATCAATCCGATGATCACCCGTCCCGCGGGCCCAATCCAATGATTATCGATCGCAAGCTTGAGGAACCACGCCATTCCAATCAGCACAGCCAGAATGCCGACCCGGTTGAACCACTGCGAACCGATCCGGCTTTCGAGGGAGCGGTCGTCTTTGGCAGCGGCGATCGTCGACCGTAACGAGGCAGGTGGCTCAACTGGCAGCGCCGCCATTGCCGAAAGCGGTGCTGACGCGTCCTCTCGTACCGGAATCTCCCGAACAGTAGGTAGCGCAGCCTGAGTTTCATCGTCGAAGGCAATGCCTTGCCTGCGCAGCGCAGCTTCAAGACGCAATACGCGGGCGCGCAGGTCGGCTAACTGCCGCTCGGGGCCACCGGAGGAATCGGGATCCATCGTTGTCAACTCTACCAATCCACCCGCAGTGGGAAAAGAAATGGGAACTACGTGGGGCTCCCATTCAGTGCCATTTAGAGATTGGTGCGTTTAGTAGATGACCTTGAGACCAAACTGAATGATTCGCGGCTCCCAGGTGCTGGATATCTGGCCGCCACTGGTCGGTGCGCCGCCGGTAATCGCCGAGATCGGCGGGGTAGGCCAGTTCCCAGGACTGCCGAGGTTGTTCCCTGAGTTCCGCTGATCGTGTTCGGCAGATAGAGGTTCGTATGGTTGAAGAGGTTGTAGAACTCGGTGCGGAACTGGATCTTCAAGCTCTCGATCGGAGTATTGAAGTTTTTGTTCAGGGCGAGATCCGTCTCGTAGAAAGCTGGTGTCCGACCCGGGTTGCGCGAAGCGTTGCCGAACGGACTGAGCACATTGCCTGCCGCATCCTTGATCGGTGGCAGCACAAAAGCCGAATAGTTAATGTAATTCACGTAGCCGGTGTTCGCCGCTCGCGACGACCGCCCCTGCGTGACTTTTTGCCCCGGTACGTAGTTCGGCCGTTTTTTTTTACGTGTAGACCCGAGCCTAAGAAGTCAAAGCGACAAATTGTTGAATTTTCCGCTAACGCACGATAAATCTAATGTTGCAGCTTGCGGTAACTGTGTTGATATCAAACTCGTTATAAGAGGCGATCAAAACCGAATATCTGCCCATGCAGGCCGATAACTGAGATCTGTTTCCCCGATTTGAGCGTTTAATGGTTGTACAGCTATGTCGTCCCCCTTGGTCAGTAGCACTAACGGACATCCGAAGTTGATGGTCGTCGATGACGACGACATCAGCTTGTCGCTGGCATCGCTGCTGCTCAAATCTGACGGCTATGAAATCCTTGAGGCCAGTGGGGGGGCGGCCGCGGTCGACTTCCTCGCCCGTCTCCTGCCGGATGCTCTGCCGTCTGTCCTTCTGGTTGACCTTCGTATGCCCGGCCTTTCCGGTCAGGCTCTCGCGTCTACGCTGCGGAGCCTTGCTCCAAACGCCAGACTTCTGGCCATGAGCGCCACTCCTGACCCGGCGGAGGGCTACGACGGGTTCGTGAAAAAGCCGCTGGATCTCGCATCCCTGCGAGCCGCCCTTGAGGGACGCGCAGACTCCCCGGTCCCCGTCCCTTCTCCGAGTGGTCGCCAGCCCATACTCGACGAAGGTGTCTTCCAGCGAATGGTGCGCATGATGCCCCCGAATGCCGTCCGCGAAGTCTACGAGGCTTGCCTGAGCGACGTTCGCGCCCGAAGTCCGGAAATTCGGACCGCAGGAGCCGCCAATGATCTCCCATCTATCCGGCGGACCGCCCACACCTTTAAAGGCAGCGCAGGCATGATCGGTGCCAGAAAACTGGCCTCGGCGGCTGCCGAATTGGAAGTCGGAGCCTACAAGCCGGGCGACGTGCCCAAGTTAGTCGACAATTTGTTGTCGTGTTGTGACGAGTTACATCGTATCCTTGTGAACAAACTATGAGCATGACTCCCCCCACCAAACAGCCCAAAAGTCCGCCCGTAAAGCCGAAGCAGTCGTCGGCTCATGCTATCCGGATTCTCCTCGCCGACGATCACCCTGTTGTCCGCATCGGTGTGCGTAACATGCTGCAGGCCGACGAGGCATTTTCAGTCGTCGGCGAAGCTGGAGACGGCGACGAGGCCATCACGCAGACCCTCGAGTTGCTTCCGGACATTCTGCTCCTCGACCTTTCCATGCCCCGCTTGCCGGGCCTGGAGGCCATGCGCGCCATTATGAGCGGCTCGCCCACCGTCAAGATAATCCTGCTGACCAGCACCATCACCACCCAGCAGATCATTGAAGCGCTGCAGATTGGCGCGCGCGGTATCGTGCTCAAGGACGCTCTCACCGATCACCTCACCAGCGCAATCCGGACCGTCTACTCCGGTGACTACTGGATCGGGGGCCGTCGCGTGGTCAATCTCGTTGGCGCCTTGCACGATCTCATGAAGCAGGCAGCGCCTCCCGAGCGCAAGACCTTCGGCCTCACGCCGCGCGAAATGCAGGTGGTCGGGTGCATCGTTGAGGGTTGCAGCAATCGCGACATCGCGAAGCAGTTTGGCCTCAGTGAGGAAACCGTGAAGAGGCACCTTTCGAACACCTTTGACAAAACCGGTGTTTCTACACGGCTCGAGCTGGCAATGTTTGCAATTGCGCATAGATTGGTTGCCCCGCAGAACTGATTTTTATTTTGTTCCTGATCCCATTTCTTGCCGCTGCTCATACCATTCAACGCGGCCTAACCTCCATCTAACTCCTCAGCACGCTTTGGCAGCTGTCATTGATGACCGGCTGCCATCATGATGCCTGCTAGTTCCCCCGCCTGTTTGTCGGGCAATGGAGAGGTTAGACAATGAAAAAGGTTCAGTTACTTGTACTTGCGTTCTGTGTATTCGCCGTATGCGGCATGGCCTGCGCGCAGGAGATGAATCCGACGACGACCCAGCGGTGGCCGCAGAGTCAGCAAAATCAACGGCAGCAGCCGCAGGCGGAGTGGCGCGACGGCGTACCCGTTTATAAGATAACCGTCGTTGGCCGGGATATACCCGCCATCAACTATTTCCATCGCAGCGGCGCCACCAAGATCGGCTTCCAGGGAACAAGTCTCCTGCCACAGGGCAAGGGCTCCGCAACCGTCGAGAGCCGCCGCGGCCGCATGGTCATAGACGCGAAGTTCCAAGGGTTGGTTCCGGCCAACAGCTTCGGGGTCGAGTACCTCACGTATGTGCTCTGGGCCATCACGCCCGAGGGGCGTCCGGTAAATCTCGGCGAAGTGCTGCCCGATGGCTCAAAGAGTGAGATCACCGTTACCACTGACCTTCAGTCATATGGCCTGATCGTCACCGCCGAGCCCTACTTTGCGGTCACCATGCCAAGCGATGTGGTCGTGTACCAGAACTATCCGCTCCCCGACAAGACTCAGGGCATCATCGAAACCGTCAATGCCCATTTCTCGCTGTTGCCCCGCGGCGCCTATTCACAAACCGCCGGTCAGCATACGGTCCTGAATCCGATTACTCGCAACGATAAGTCCCCGCTCGAACTGTACGAAGCGATCAACGCCGTGCAGATTGCCGCGGCTGCCGGCGCCCAGAAGTACGCCTCTGACACGTTCTCCACTGCCAGCCTGGACCTGCAGAACGCCCAGGGCATGGATGATCACAAGAGTGAGCGCAAGCAGGAGATCACCTATGCGCGTGAAGCAGTTCAGGCCGCCGAAGACGCCCGTATTATGACCATCCGCAAAATGAAGGCCGAGGATGAAGAGCGCCAGCGTGAGGCCAGCGCACAGGCCGTGCAGCAGTCCAATGAGGCTGCACAGCAGGCAGCTCTCCAGGCCCAGCAGGCGGCTACCGAGCGAGCGGAGGCACAGGCGCGTGCAGCTCAGGCAGAAGCGGCCGCTGAAAAAGCTCGTGCCGACCAGGCAGCTGCGCAGCAGCAGGCCCGCCAGGCCACGGATCAGACCGAGCAGATGCGTGAGCGCCTGAAGGACCAACTCAACGCCGTCCTTGCCACCCGCGAAACCGCGCGCGGGCTCATCGTCAACATGTCTGACGTGCTCTTCGACTTCAACAAGTATTCGCTCAAGCCGGATGCGCGCGAAAAGCTGGCGAAGGTCTCCGGCATCCTGCTCTCGTACCCCAACCTGAAGCTTCAGGTCGAGGGATACACCGACAACATCGGTTCCGACGAGTACAATGACAAGCTTTCTGAAGAACGAGCAGATGCAGTCCGGGACTACCTCGTGACGGAAGGCGTTGCCCAGCCGAACATCAGCGCAACAGGCTACGGCAAGAGCGATCCGGTCGCCGATAACTCCACGTCTTCAGGTCGCGCGGAGAATCGACGCGTCCAGCTTGTCGTTTCTGGCAACGCGATCGGTGTACAGGAAACCGCTCCAACTCCCGGCGGCCAATCCATGAACCAGGCTCCGCCGCCGCAACCCTACACGACCGGCGTTTCGAACGTCCCCCAGCAATAACCTTCTTCGTTTCGAAGGCCGCTCCTTGGACTCGCTTGTTGGGTTCCTTGGAGCGGCCTTCACTTTTGTAATCCAGTCCGAGCTCACGCTCATCCAAAGGTCAGCAGTAACTGAGGGGGAAGAATGCGAATTGCTTTTCTTGGATTGGGGAAAATGGGTAGAGCCGTTGCTCGCCACCTCCTGAATGCCGGCCACGAGCTCACCGTCTGGAACCGCACACCTCAAAATGCTGAGCAGCTGAAAACCCTGGGAGCGAAAGCCGCCGAAACGCCTTCCGAGGCGGTGGCTCAGGCCGAGATCGTCTTCACCATGGTCATGGACGATGCCGCCCTCGAAGCGATCGTCTTTGACGTCGGCGTGATCAAAGCCATGCAGCCCCAGAGCATCCACGCTTCGCTGAGTACGATCAGCGTGAATCTCTCCAACCGTCTCACCGACGCACACCGCGCCGCGGGCACGCATTTCGCCGCCGCTCCCGTCTTCGGTCGCCCCAACGTCGCGGAACACGGCCGCCTGTGGACCGTCACTGCCGGCGAAGTACAGGTCGTGGAGAAGATTCGACCTCTGCTTGAAACCTTCAGTCGCGGCGTTACGGTGGTCTCCGAGAAGCCTTCAGCGGCGCATGCGCTCAAACTCGGCGGAAATTTTCTCATTACCGCTATGATCGCCTCGCTCTCCGAGGGCTTGGTCTACGCCGAAGCGCTCGGTATCGAGCCACGCGTATATCTCGAGACCATCAACAACGCGCTTTTTCAATCGCCCTTCTACCAGGCATACGGCAAAATCATGCTTGACCCGCCGGAACATCCCGGAGGGACTATCGCTCTCGGCGAAAAGGATATTCGCCTCTTCCGCGAAGCAGCGATATCCGCTGACGTAAAAACAGCGCTCGCCGACCTCTTTGAAGCGAATTTTCAGAAGGCCATTGAAGCCGGCATGAAAGATGAGGACTGGGCTGCGGGATACTACCGCCTGGCACAAAGCATGACGCACAGCGCCGCGTAACTTACGATTATCTGCATGGACAACTTGAACGGCTCCATCGTCTTTATTACCGGGGCAAGCTCAGGCATCGGCGAAGCCTGTGCCTTTGCATTCGCCCGCGAAGGTGCACGCCTCTTGCTTTGCGCGCGACGCGTGGATCGCCTCGAGGAGATGAGGCCTCGCCTGCTCGAAGCGGGCGCATCCGCTCTGCATTCCTTCGCGCTGGATGTCGGCGATCGCAACGCGGTCGAGAGCTCGATCGCCAATCTCCCGCCCGACTGGCAGGCTATCGAGATCCTGATAAACAACGCGGGTTTGAGCCGCGGCCTCGACAAACTCTATCAGGGCAATCCGGACGACTGGGACGAGATGATCGACACCAACGTGAAGGGCTTGCTCTACGTCACTCGTGCGGTCGTTCCCGGCATGGTCGCGCGCAGCAAAGGGCACGTCATCAGCATGGGATCGACAGCGGGCGAGATCACCTATCCAAACGGCGCCGTTTACTGCGCCACCAAGGCCGCAGAGCGGGCCATCAATGACGGCTTGCGTCAGGATGTTCTGGGCACGCCAATTCGCGTTACAAGTGTTGATCCCGGCATGGTGGAAACAGACTTCAGTCTGGTGCGTTTTCATGGCGACGCCGAGCGAGCTTCGAAAGTCTATCAGGGGCTCACGCCCCTTACGCCCGCCGATGTGGCTGATGCTATTGTCTGGGCAGCAACCCGGCCTGCACACGTCAATATCGCGCGCGTGGTCATGACCACCATCGATCAGGCAAACTCTCTGCTCTTCAACCGCAAGCAGTCATGAAGTCTTACTATGTATCAACCCCGGTTACGATATGCGGCTCAGCTGCTCTTCAACCTCGGCCAGAGCCGCCTGAAGAGCGGCGCGGCGATGCGGATTCGACGTACGCTCGTTCAGGATCTGCTCGCGCTGCAACTCCAGAGATTGGCGCCTCCTTTGTCTGTCCGCGGCCTCGGCAGAGGCCTGCTGTTTCTTTTGCGATGCGCTCTTGCCGTCAGCCTGCCGGTCCGCAAGCTGTTCTTCGACAGATTTGCTCTCCCAACCTCGCGCCATACCTTGATGTTACTGCCAATCCCCGTTCGCCCGTGAGATATTCAGCGGCACGCAGAGTTGCCGCAGTCCTTTCGTAATAGGAGCTCCCAAAGATGAAAGTTTGGCAAATTCCTGCTTTTGGAATCGACAATATCGAAACCGTCGAGCGCCCAACACCGCAGCCTGTGGCCGGCCAGGTCCTGATCAAGGTGCATGCCGTTTCGCTGAACTACCGCGACCTGCTCGTCGTGCTGGGCAAGTACAACCCAAAGCTCGCGCTGCCGCGCATTCCCTGCTCGGATGGAGCCGGAGAGGCAATCGCCGTCGGCGATGGAGTAACAAGATGGAAGCCCGGCCAGCGCGTAGCCGGCATCTTCATGCAGAACTGGATTGAAGGCGCACCCAACGCAGAGAAGCAACGTGGCGCACTCGGCGGTGATATCGATGGCATGATCGCCGAATATGTTGTGCTGGATCAAAGTGGCCTCGTCGAAATCCCCGAGCACCTCAGCTGGGAAGAAGCCGCGACACTTCCCTGTGCAGGCGTAACTGCATGGAACGCCGTTGTTCATGCCGGACACATCAAAGCCGGCGACACGGTTGTGATCCAGGGCACCGGCGGAGTTTCAATCTTCGCCTTGCAGTTTGCCCGGTTGTTGGGAGCGCGCGTCCTCGGCACATCCAGCAGCGACGAGAAGCTGCAGCGTGCGCACAAGCTCGGTCTCGACTGCGGGTTGAATTACAAGAAGAACCCAGATTGGGCGCGGTGGGTGCTGGAGCAGACGGGTGGTGTTGGCGCAGATCTGGTCGTTGAAGTCGGAGGCGCGGGCACGCTCGCTCAATCGCTCAAGGCAGTCCGCATCGGGGGGGGCATCGCCCAGATCGGAATTCTCAGCCAGTCAAACGAGCCGCTCGTGATCTCTCCAATTCTGCACAAGCAGGTGCACCTCCAGGGAATCTATGTGGGCTCTCGCGTCAATTTTGAAGAGATGAATAAAGCGATTGCCTTAAATTCGCTGCAACCGTCCGTCGATCAGCTATTTGCCTTTCATCATTTCCCAAACGCTTTGCGGGCTATGGAGTCCGGATCTCATTTCGGCAAGCTGGTGATTCGGGTCAGCGGATAGAACTGCCGCCGTTGCTCTCCCTGATACATCCTCCTCGTTCTCATTTCACTCAGTATCTCTCGGCCGATATAAACGCAAATCTTTCTGCGTCCGCTAACCTATCGGGACTAATCCTTTAGGGTTAGGTTGCGCTTGCTTCGGGCTTGCCCCATTTAGGATAATGACGGAGCCGCTCCCACCTCCCCGCTGACCCTCTATGTCCAGGCCACTCAGTCCGAGAATCGCACTAGCGTTTGCCTCACTTGCGCTGTTCGTAGCTGGGTGCGGAACTGGGCAGCTTGCGGGCGTGAGTGCTGGCAGTGGCGCATTTTCGATCACGCCATCCTCTGCGGTGGTGTCCTCCACCGGCCAGGTTAAGTTCACCGCCCTTCTTCCATCGGGCGAGCCTGCGGCCGTAACCTGGTCTATCTCTGACGGTGAGAACGCTTCGTCACTGGGCGAGGGCCGCATCGATCCCACCGGGTCCTACACGCCGCCTGGGGCACTTTCTCGCGACAGAGTCCAGATTCACGTTGCTGCGCAGCTCAAAAGCGATCCGTCCGCGACAGCGTCAGCCGTCGTCAGCGTTACACCGGGATTCGTTCAATCCTTACTGCCTGAGAACGCGGCGCTCAGCGCAGGGGGAACTCTCGAGGCTACAGCAGAGATCGCCGAAGTGAACGCGGGTTCGGTTGAGTGGTCGCTCAGCGCGTCGCCGTCTGCGAGCAGCGACACAGGCAACCTCGGCCTCATCGATCACATGAGCTGTCAGCGCAGCCTCGATCAGTTCACCACGTGCAAGGTAAGCTACACCGCGCCCTCGTCGCTTTCTGCGGCCAGCGCCGTATATCTCTCAGCTGCGGTTAATGGCACCGCTGGCACTTCACCGCTGAAGATTCTCCTCAACAATGACGGACTGAACAGCAGTCCCTCGACAAACCAGTCGCTGCAGAGCGGAGCCATTTCCCTCGGATCGTCCGGCGGCAATGACAACGACTACGACACCTACCTGGATCACTCCGGCAACCCATACATTGCCGACTGTTGTGGCGGCACGCTAGGCGCCCTGGTAGAGGACACCGCCCACAATCAGTACATTCTCAGCAATAACCATGTGCTGGCCGAGTCCGACCAGGCGATGATTGGCGACACCATCGACCAGCCCGGTCTGATCGATAACGGCTGCGTGCCATTGAGCCATGCTGGGTCCCTCCTGCGGCCTGTGGGTGCCTTGAAATATTACGTGCCGCTGGCTACTCCGCAGAGCAACGTCGACGCGGCTCTGGCGGCCGTTTTATCGGGCGCCGTAGATCACACTGGCAGCATCCTGCAGCTCGAAGCTCCGAAGCCGAACGCCAGCGTCCGCCCCGGCAGCCCCCTTGGATCTGCTCCGCCGATGGCCGGAACCGGCGAGTCCTTGAACGCCTCAAATCTCGGCGACATTCAGCTTGCGAAAAGCAGCCGGACCACCGGGCTCACCTGTTCTACCGTTGAGACGGTCGATCTAAGCGTCAGGGTCGACTATTTCAAAGACTGTGCTGAGAGCCAGCCCTACTACTCCAAGATCTTTAGTGGCCAGATTGGAATTGCCGGAGATAAATTCTCCGACAGCGGCGATTCCGGCGCGCTGATCGTAGATGCAGGTAACGCACAGCCGGTCGGGCTCTTCTTCGCCGGCGGCACAGATGGTGATGGCACCGGCTTGAGCGTGGCCAATCCTATCGGCGACGTTCTCCGCGAGCTTGGGACAGAGGCTGGCAGCCGCTTCAGCGTGGTAGGCACGACCACTCCGCATAAAGTAGCCTGCATTCGTTACGACGAGTCGCCGCAAGCCTCGGCGCCTGCCGTGCCAGTTTCATCCGAAGAGATGGCGCGGGCGCAGTTTATCGCGGAGACTACCGGTGCATCGCTGATCAATTCCGAGGCCGGTATCCTTGCCACTGCGGCGGGCAAGAGCCTCGACAATCCCGGCGAGCCGGCGCTCATCGTCTACGTAGACAAGGCGAAGCAGCACATCACCGTACCGGCAACGTTCGATGGCTTGCGCACTCAATTGATCCCTACTGATTCTGCGGCTCTTGCTCGCACTACGGCTCCTGTAACCCCCGCCGTGACCAGCGGCATTCATCTCTCCGACAGCATCCTGGCCGGGGCTGAAGCCGTTGTCCGCGAATACGCGTCACGCCTGATGAAGGACGCGGCCGTTTTCGGCGTAGGAATTGCGCAGAGCCGCGACAATCCAACAGAACCTGCCCTCCTTGTCCTCGTGGATATCGCTCGCGCACCGCAGTCAATGCCTGATACCCTCGGCGGTCTGCGCGTGCGCTACATGAGGCTGCATCGCTTTCACGTAACGCAGTCGAAATACTCCGGCGTCCATCACGCCTCGAGCTGCGCGCTCAAGGGACTCACGCCCTCCGGCAAGGTTCGGCCGCCGGCAAACACTACCACCGATGATTTCGCGCCCCTTCCGGCGGATTGAGGGGCCCTCCGCTCTAAGAGCGCTTCTCGGCCAGAGCTCCCACCGGACGATCAATCAATGCCCGCTTCTCTCCGGCAATGCCCGGTTCAACGCCGAAAGGGAAGAAGACCATGAACACCGTTCCGCCCTTTCCGCCGTTTCCGCGAGCGCAGCTGCGAACGCGCATCTTCCCGTTATGTTTGCTCACAATTTCGGCGCTTACCCAGAGACCCAGTCCGGTCCCGATGGCCTCTTTGGTCGTGAAGAATGGCTCAAAGATCCGCCGCAGCACTCCCGGTGACATGCCTGACCCCGTGTCGGCGACGGTGATGCGGACCCCTGTCGTGCCCGCATGGCGTACCCGCAACAACAGTCGACCGCCTCCCGGCGCCATCGCATCGAGAGCATTGCCGATCAGGTTTGCAAACAGCTGTCTTAGCTCTCCCGCGAAGCAGAGCAGCTTTACGTCCGGCATGTAGCGGCGGACCACTTCAACGTGGAGCGACGTCACCCGTCCTTGATGAAGAGTTAAGACAGACTCGAGTAACTCAGATACGTTCGACAGGCTGGGTAGCGTCGACTGGCGATAGAAGCGCAGCATCTGTTGTGTTATTTCCGAAACTCGCGCCAGCTCAAGCTGCGCCAGATCGGCAAATTCTGCCGACGCCGGATCAAGCTTCCCGCGGCGAATCAGGTACAGCAGATTTGTAACCGCCTCCAGCGGATTATTGATTTCATGAGCAATGGTCGCCGCCAGCCTGCCCGCTGCGGCGAGCTTCTCCGTCCGGCGCAGCGCATCCTCCGCGCGCCGGCGCTCTGAAGTTTCCACCAGGATCACTCCCACCCAGCGCACGGTTTCGGCTTCGGTGCGAACGGGGTAGACATTTGCGAGCCAATTCCGTTCGAGGGAAGGATCTTCGTCCGGGCGAACGGTCAACTCCAGATCCTGCACTGCTCGCCCCTGCTCGAAGACCTTGTGGATGTTCTGTTCGAGAAGTCTTCCCACAGGCTCCGGGAGAACCTCGCGGACCGTTCGTCCGAGATGTCGGCTCACAGCCAGGTCGTTCATCTTCGCGAAGAATTGATTGATTCGAACAAACCGCAGTCGCCGGTCAAAGAACGCAAAGCCGATCGGCGCATTCGCCAACATCGAATCCAATAGTGCCAGCGTCTCATTCAGACCCGACCGTTGTTCGTGGATCGAAGCGACCATCAGGTTAAAGGCCATCGTCAGATCGGCTGCTTCATTTGCCGATGTCACCGCCAGAGGGAAAGCAGTCGTATCTTCAGGATTGCGGATAAGCCTGCGCGTGGCGGTCATCAGCGTGCCCAGCGGTCTCACGATAGACTTGGCCATGAGGCTGGCAAAGATCGTGCAGGCCACAACCCCCAACAGCGCTGTGAGCAACGAGTATGCGAGCAGCTTCTGCAGTTCTGCGCGGTCCCGCGAATCATCCGGATAAATCCAAACAAAGCCTCGCGTGACTCCATCGACATGTATTGGGGCGACGGCCTCAGTGGTCTTGTCGTCGATCGAGAAGATCTGCGGCTTGCTCATCTCGCGCAGGTAGGAGTGTTCCGTTTTAGAGAGCGTCAGCTTGCCTTTAAGGCCCGGATCGCTGCTCAGTAGTGTTCGGCCCCCGACATCTGTGATCTGAACAGCCCGAATGCTCGGCGCGGCGCGCATGGCATCGACCACGTGCTGCAGGCCGTCCATTTGGCCGGAGCCCATCGCTCCGCTCGCTTGGACAGCCAGCACTCCAGCCTGATATTCGAGGCGACGCGCCGTACGCAACTGCAATTCTTTCTGTTGTTGATTGATCAGAACCACTGAGAGAAAGGCCAGCACCAGGATTTCAAAGACAATCAGGCCTCGCATCAACTGACCGCGAATCGTTCGCGGTCTCAGTATCGACATGGCCAACCGTCCTGGTTTTTTGGCATGCAAACTCCGTCTTCAGCGAGCAATGGGATCGAGCGCGGTCCGCAGAGAAAGCTTTTGCGTCAGGTCTGCCGCAATCTGCCGCCCGTGGAAACGCCCGTTTTCAATAAAAATCTCGTTGGTGCGCGAGCCCGCTACAATCACTCCCGCCAGATAAACCCCCGGCACGTTGCTCTCCAGACAATCGGCATCGCATACCGGCAAAAGATCCTTGCCGTCAAGCCGCACTCCCAGCGCGCGCAGAAAATCAAAATCAGGATGATATCCGGTCAGCGCAAAGACACACTGATTTGCGATTTCCGTGGGGCCTTGCGGGGTCTCAATCGTAACCGTGTCTGTGCCAATCTCGGTTACCCGGCTGAGGAAATGCGCCGCAATCTCGCCATTTTTTATCCGGTTTTCAATATCTGGAAGAATCCAGTACTTCACATGCCTGTGCATGCCCGGTCCCCGATGAACCAGCGTAACTCGTGCACCGTGACGCCAAAGATCCAGAGCGGCAATAGCTGCGGAGTTCTTTCCACCAATAACCAGAACATCCTGGTCGTAGTAGGGATGTGGATCGTCGTAGTAGTGGTGCACCTTTGGCAGCTCTTCACCTGGAACATCGAGATAATTCGGAAGATCGTAATAGCCCGTCGCCACTATCAGTTTGCAGCTCCGGTACACCTCCTCGCGACCGAATCTGTCCTTGGTCAGCACTAGGAAATCGCCGTCGCTTCCGCTTACGGATTCCACTAGTCGGTACTGCCGTATGTCCAGCTCGTAGTGCTCCGCAACCTTGCGGTAGTACTCCAGGGCTTCGTTGCGGTTAGGTTTCTGATTCGGGCTCGAAAACGGTATGTCCCCAATCTCCAGCAGTTCCGGAGTAGTGAAAAACGTCATGTGAGAGGGGTAATGAAAGATCGAGTTGCAGAGGCAGCCCTTGTCCACAAGCACGCTGCGAAACCCGGCACGCTGCGCTTCGATTGCGCAAGCCATGCCCGTGGGCCCTGCCCCGATCACCAGGACATCAAAGCTGGATGCTTCGTTTCCTGACAAGCTCATCTTTCTAGATTAGACGATTTTTGCCCGCAACCCGTTTCACCACTTCAGCCCGCCTCACTACACTTCAACGCGATGCGCCTTTCGCCCGGGTCGTTTAACCTGAATAAGGAGAGAAGAAAATGGCAACGATCCGGCAGGAAGACCTGATCGAGAGCGTCGCGGACGCACTTCAGTACATCAGCTACTACCATCCCGTGGACTACATCAAGAATCTTGCCCAGGCGTATGAGCTTGAAGAATCCCGCGCGGCCAAAGATGCCATGGCGCAGATCCTGGTCAACTCACGTATGTGTGCCGAAGGTCATCGCCCCATTTGTCAGGACACAGGCATCGTCACCGTCTTCCTCAAGATCGGCATGAATGTGCGGTGGGATGCCGAGCTGACCGTCGAAGAAATGGTGAATGAAGGTGTGCGCCGCGCCTACCTGCACCCGGATAACAAGCTGCGTGCGTCGATTCTCGCCGACCCCGCTTTCTCTCGCCGGAACACTCGTGACAACACTCCTGCCGTCGTCAACATCGAGTTGGTTCGTGGTGGCGAAGTCGAAGTCACCGTCGCCGCCAAAGGCGGAGGTTCGGAGGCGAAATCCAAATTCGCCATGCTCAATCCTTCCGACTCCATCATTGACTGGGTGCTCAAAACCGTTCCCACTATGGGCGCCGGATGGTGCCCGCCCGGAATGCTCGGCATCGGCATCGGTGGAACGGCCGAGAAGGCAATGCTCCTGGCCAAAGAGTCGCTCATGGATCCGATCGACATTCAGGAGGTCATCACCCGCGGCCCCGCCAACAAGATCGAAGAGATGCGCATCGAGCTGTACAGGCGAGTCAATCATCTGGGCATCGGCGCACAGGGTCTCGGCGGGCTTACAACTGTTCTCGACGTGAAGATCCGTGACTACCCGACGCACGCCGCCAATCTGCCCGTGGCCATGATTCCCAACTGTGCCGCTACACGCCACGCGCATTTTGTGCTCGACGGTTCGGGTCCCGTCGCGCTCGATCCGCCCTCACTCGAAGACTGGCCGTCGCTCACCTACGACGTTTCTTCCGCCCGCCGCGTTAATCTCGATGCCGTGACCCGCGAAGAAGTTGCAGCCTGGAAGCCGGGCGAAGTCCTGTTGCTCAATGGCAAGCTGCTTACCGGCCGCGATGCCGCGCACAAGCGCATGACCGACATGTTGAAGCGTGGCGAGACGTTGCCTGTCGACTTCAAAGGCCGCTTCATCTACTATGTCGGCCCTGTCGATCCCGTACGCGACGAAGTTGTCGGTCCCGCCGGCCCCACCACGGCCACCCGCATGGACTCCTTCACGCGTCACATGCTCGCCCACACCGGATTGCTCGGCATGATTGGCAAAGCGGAGCGCGGCCCGGAGGCGATCGAGGCAATCCGTGATCATGGCGCTGTCTATCTGATGGCTGTCGGCGGAGCCGCATACCTCGTGTCGAAGGCCATCAAGAGCTCACGCATCCTGGGCTTCGACGACCTCGGCATGGAAGCCATTTACGAATTCGAGGTCGAGGACATGCCGGTGACGGTGGCTGTCGACGCCAAGGGAACCTCCGTGCATCACACTGGACCGAAGGAGTGGAAGGCGAAGATCCAATCACGCATCGCCGGAGTTCCCATACTGACGTGAATTCGGGTGCCCCACGTCTCGCATTTGAGACGTGGGTGTGGTTCTCCGGCTGAGATTTCGGCATATTGACCCTTTGGGAGGAACCGTGGCCAAAACGCGCAAAGAGAAAGATTCGCTCGGCTCTGTAGAGGTGCCCGAGCGCGCCTATTACGGAGCGCAAACGGCGCGCGCCGTCGAAAATTACCCTATCTCCGGCCTGAATGCTCATGCTCAGCTTATCCGCGCCTTTGGAATGGTCAAGCGGGCCGCCGTCGAGGCCAATCGCGATCTCGGACTCGTCGACCATGCCCGGGCCGAAGCCATCATCCAGGCGGCTCAGGAGGTCATCGACGGCAAATGGGACGACGAATTCGTCGTCGATGTCTTCCAGGCCGGCGCCGGTGTCAGCTTTCACATGAACACCAACGAGGTGATCGCCAATCGAGCGAACGAAATCCTTGGAGTGCAACTGGGCGACTACACTCACGTCCATCCAAACGATCACGTTAATTACGGCCAATCGACCAATGACGTGTTCCCGACCGGAATGCGCGTAGCAACGCTGCTCAATCTCGAAACCCTCTATCCCGTCCTCGATACCCTCGCCGCCACCTTCGCCGCCAAGGCGAAAGATTTCGACCGAATCATGAAGTCCGGGCGCACCCATATGCAGGACGCGGTTCCCATCCGTCTCGGCCAGGAATTCGCCGCCTACGGTATCGCCGTCGAGAAGGGCAAGAAGTTCCTGGTGCAGGCCGGCGACACCTTGCGCGAACTCGGCCTTGGAGGCAGCGCCGTCGGCACCGGGATCAATACGCACCCCGATTACCGCGTGAAGGCCATCGCAAATCTCTCGCGCATCTCCGGCCAGCATCTCATTCCCGCCTCTGACATGCGCTGGGCCATGCAATCCAACGCCTGCATGGCCGACGTGAGCGCCGCTCTGCGCAGCATCGCGCTCGAGGTCATCCGCATATCCAACGACCTCCGCCTGCTCTCATCAGGACCCAACACCGGCTTCGCGGAAATTTATCTGCCCAGTCTCCAGCCCGGCTCCTCCATCATGCCCGGCAAGATCAATCCCGTGATGCCTGAGCTCGCCGCCATGGTCAGTTTCCAAGTGATCGGCAATGACACCGCCGTTGCTTATGCTGTTCAGGCCGGCCAGCTCGAACTCAACGTGATGATGCCCACCATGGCTTATAACGTGCTCCACAGCATCACCATCCTGGCGAACATGCTGCGTCAGTTCAACGACCGCTGCGTTGCCGGCATCACCGCCAACGCGGAGCGCTGTGACTTCTACGCTCAGAGCACCGTCTCCCTCGCCACGGCCCTTAATCCCTATATCGGATACGCAAAGGCAGCCGAGATCGTAAAGGAATCCGTCGCAACTGGAGAATCCATCATTTCCATCGCGCGCAAGAAGAAGCTTCTCAGTGATGAACAGATCGCCGAAATTCTTGACCCCGTCCGCATGACCGAGCCGCAATATCCGCTCGACGCAGCCAAGGAACGCGACGCCAGAACTAAAGCCTGAAATCGCTCGGCAAAGAAAAAGGCCGCGCCTCAGGCACGGCCGTTCACTCTTCAATCAAATTGTTCAGCGCGACTGCCTCCCAAACCTCCACACCACCCCGGCATTCCAGCCAAGATTGTTCTGGATTGAGCTGCCATAGTTGGTCATCAGGTAATTCGGTGTAATCCGGATCGCGAAGGTCGGTCCCAGGTTATAGTCGATCGGCGCGCTAATGCTCAGATTGAAAGCTGTCCCGTCAGGATAAAGCCCGATCAATGTGCCCGGCAGCCCCCCGGTGTTCGTGCTGAAGTTGCCGTGACCTGCGCCCACCAGCGCATTCGCGCTTATGCCCCAATGGAGTCGCTCTACGAGGCGCACCTGCGGGCCGGCGAGAAACGTGTACTGGCTGATGCTCGGGTTAAACACCTGAAACTCGTTGATGTACGTGAAGGCCGTTCCATAATAGCCGCGAAAATCGGCCGTGATACCTATTTTGCCTTTCACATAGTCCGTGAAGCCGGCATTCCACGCCGCCTCATTGAGGTGCTGCAGGGAGGAACCCGGCGTGAACCGCAGATATCCGCCGCCGCCATAAACCTCATACTGGTGCGTATAGGTGTCCTGAATAACCTGCTGTAATCTCAGCTTGCGCCGCGCCTTTACGCGCTCCTGTGCCTGGCGTAGTACCTCTGCACGCTCCTGCGTGCCCTGGGGCGCGGTCTGTGCCTGCGCGCCGGTGGTTTGCGTTGTCTGTTGATCTGCGGTGTTTTGCGCCAATAATCCTGCTGGCGCCAAAAGAAGAGCCAGGGCAAATATCGGATACGCGCCGTATCCCCTGCGTTTTCCAAAATGCATGAATCCTGAAGCCTCCACTACCTGCTGCCTCTAAGGCACGAAAAAGACAAAGAAATTCTCCTGCCTTCTGTATTAAAGCACTTGCCAGCGCTCCCGTGGCCTGCTTTCCTGTGATGGGGACACGAGAAGCGCCGTGCCTGCGTCCTGATTTCTGCTAAATGCGTCCTATTTCCTGCTGTACCCGAGAGGCGTGAACTATCTATGAAGACATTTCTCCTGGGCCTGATTGTCGGGCTCTTAGTCATTCCGGTGATCGTCTTTCTCCATTTCCGCATCGGCCATCCGCCGGTGGCCGTTGCCGATCAGGCCTATTACCTCGAAAAAGAACTCGTCAATGTGCCGTTGCACGCCCGTATCGACAAGGAAATGCCCAAAAGCTCGCCCATCGAGCCCAGCGCAACCAATCTCGAGACCGGCGCTCACATCTACCGGCAGCAGTGCGCCGCCTGCCACGGACTTTACGGCCGTCCGTCCTCATTTGCCTCCCACATGTATCCCCATGCACCGCAGCTGTGGGCGCCGCACCGCGACGGAGTCGTTGGAGTAAGCGATGATCCTCCGGGCGAGACCTATTGGAAGGTCGCCAATGGCATCCGGCTCACCGGCATGCCCTCCTACAACAAGGTCCTCAGCGAAACCCAGATGTGGCAGGTCACGCTTCTGCTCGCCAATGCCGACAAGCCTCTGCCTCCCGGCACACTCGAGTTGCTCAAGCAACCACTGGACCTCGATCCTGCTCTTGCCGCGCCCCCACCCTCGAATGCACCACCGCAGAAAATCACCGACCAGGACATCAACGGTATGCCGCCGGCCATGCCGCCAGACGCAGAGCAATAGTCTGGCGGTGGCCCGGCGCTCGCTTAGTACTTCGACTTGATGACGTAGGTTGCGCCGAACGTAAATTGGAACGAATTCCTCTGCGTCGGCGGCAGTGCGGCTGGTGGATTGTTCAGATAGCTGTCAAGTGTGCCGATCGATAAGCTTAGACTCTTGTAGAAGGGCAACGACAGCAAGTTCGATTCCGTCACTGAGTAGGCGTGCAGATTGTTGTACGCGGGTATATACGCGACCTGCTGGTTGAATTCCATCCCCCGCGGAAGCTTACGCGTATAGATGCCGGCAAATGTCGAGCCCACCAGATTCTGATTGTCCCCGTCGGTCGCATTGATAAAGGTCTGCTTCTCATACTGGATTGTGCCCTTTACATCCAACTCCTGAATGGGCGATTTCACCGCGGTCCAGCCAATGCCACCGCCGTAAATCTGCTGCAGATCGAGGCCCTGGCTGAAATTATGGTCGAATGCTGTCTGCGCCAGGAAATAAACGCGTGGTGAGAAGTACCAGTCTTGTTCGGCGTCGGCATGGTAAAGCGCGGTTTTAGTATTCGTCCCGGGGTAAAATAATCCTCCCGAAATATACGCGTCCTGAGTGATCTTTCCGTATGATCCCGAAAAGTCAATTGTCGTGCGCTTCCGCGGATTCAGCCACGAAACCGTAGGCACAACCCGCGCAAGGGCAACGGCGCCATTGAATGCGTACTGCTTCTGCGTCGCTTCCACGATAGTGGCGCCTGCCGTGGCCGAACCATTCCAGGCAGCAAAGAACCCCGGTTCGCCGCGCATCTGCTTGTTAAAGGTTGCTTGATCAACAATAAATTGAGCGTCCTTCACCGGAATTGTCTCCACCGGCGCATTGTTTTCCGGATGCACCTCGACTCTGCTGTCAGCAACCGTAACCGTGCCCTGCGGCACATTCGCCGGCAGTTTCTTCTTCTCGGGGGTCACGCTCTTATTGAGGACAGCCACCTTCGTCTGCGTGCGCAGCTCCTTGATCTTGTCCCAGCCGATATTGACGTCCCCGACGATATCGCTGTGGAAGGTCACCGTCCCGCCAACTTCGCGGACAAACGTGCCTGAGAGTTGATCGCCGTTCGTGAAAATCACGACATCCGGCGCAGGTTTCGGCGCATCCTTCGCGGCTGGCGGGTTGTCGCTTGGCAATTCCGCGGCGCGACAGACGCCTGCTGCTGCAAATAACGCTAGGACTGGAAAAACAACCGTAAAAACAAACGAAAGGCGGGAGATCGCATTCCGGTGCTGTGACATGAGAAAGTCGCTCCTTGAATGGGGTACCGTCAAAAGATTTGATCTGACTTAAGAAGCACGAGGCTGCCGGCCGGTTGCGTTCCCGCAGCCT
Source organism: uncultured Acidobacteriaceae bacterium (assembly GCA_963786085.1). Lineage (GTDB taxonomy): Bacteria > Acidobacteriota > Terriglobia > Terriglobales > Acidobacteriaceae > Silvibacterium. Next base: position 40,079 of record CAWAYO010000068.1, on the reverse strand, counting down.
CAGACACCACAACCCATGTTACGCCGACTGCTCCATATCCGTTCGCGACAGTGCAGTGAACTCCAGATTCGTTGAATCCGTCATCAATTTTCCTCTAAGATTAAAGTATGCCGATCACCCGCCAGCAGGCATTGGATTACTTCAACTCCGACGACCTCATCGGACTGGGCATGGACGCCGACGCCGTACGCCGCAAGCTGCACCCGGAAGGCGTCGTCACCTACATCATTGATCGAAACATCAACTACACCAACTTCTGCACCGAGTACTGTACCTTCTGCGCCTTTTACCGGCCGCTCAAGGGCAAACTCGCGAGCGAAGGCTACATCCTCGACTTCGAAACAATCTACGCGAAGATTGCCGAGACCATCGAGATGGGAGGCACCGGCGTCCTCATGCAGGGCGGCCTCCATCCCGACCTGAAGATCGAATGGTTTGAGCGCCTTCTCAAGGGCATCAAGCACCGCTTTCCTCAAATTTGGCTGCACTGCTTCTCAGCCTCCGAAATCCTCGCCATCGCCGAATACAGCAACCTCTCCGTCCGCGATACGATCATCCGCCTGCGTGACGCCGGTCTTGACTCCATCCCCGGCGGCGGCGCCGAAATTCTCGACGACGAGGTCCGCCATCGCATTGCCCGGCTCAAGTGCGGAACCGAAGACTGGCTCCTCGTTCATCGCACCGCTCATCAGCTCGGCATGCGCACCACCGCCACCATGATGTTCGGAGTCGGCGAAACCTGCGAGCACCGCATCAATCACTTCGAGCAGGTGCGGCGGCTGCAGGAAGAGACTGGCGGATTCACGGCCTTCATCCCCTGGAGCTTCCAGCCTCACAACACCGCTCTCGGCGGACGCGGCTGGGACGAGGCTACCGCCGTCGACTACCTCAAAGTCCTCGGCATCTCACGCCTCTATCTCGACAACATTGAGAACGTGCAATCAAGCTGGGTGACTCAGGGGCTCAAGGTTCTGCAACTCGGCCTCCGCTTCGGCGGCAACGACGTCGGCTCCGTCATGCTCGAAGAAAACGTCGTCAAGGCCGCTGGCACCTCCAACTGCACGACCGAAGAGGAGCTGCGCCGCGTGATTCGCGATGCCGGGTTCAAGCCCGTCCAGCGCGACACCCTGTACCGCACGATGTTCCTGAATTAGCCGCAGACGGCCCTTAGATTCGGCCAGTTGCGCAGTCAGCTTTGCGGTCCGCCACCGTACAATACTTTTTGAGCTCCCCGCTGGAGGCACGGCTCTGCTGAAATCGCTCGCTTTCGAATGCGCGTTCCGCCTGCACGCCGTCGCCCTCACCCTCTTCCAGCCGAAGCACGATCTCCGCCATTATCTCCGCTACCACTACGGAGATCACACCTTCGAGCACCTCTACCGCTGGAACTGGTTCGACACCTCGCTGCTCATCCCGTACTTCATCGTGATGATCATCCTGGCGTTTTACGGCCTGCACCGCTATCAGCTCGTCTACCTCTACTACAAGCACCGCAAGAACGCCGCCAAAGAGCCGCCCTGCCACTTCGACCAGCTCCCCCGCGTCACCGTCCAGCTGCCCATCTTCAATGAGCAATTCGTCATCGACCGTCTCATCGACGCATGCGCGAATCTCGACTACCCCCGCGGACTGCTCGAAATTCAGGTCCTCGACGACTCCACCGACGAAACCAAAGAGGTCGCTGCGTCCATCTGCGAGCGCTACCGCGCCCTCGGGCACCCCATCGTGTATCTGCACCGCACCAATCGCTACGGATTCAAGGCCGGAGCCCTCGACGAAGGGCTTAAAACCGCCAGCGGTGAATTCGTTGCCATCTTCGACGCCGACTTCGTCCCGCCGCGCGACTGGCTGATGAAGGTCATCCACCACTTCGCCCAGCCGGAAATCGGCATGGTGCAGACCCGCTGGACCCACCTCAACCGCGACTACAGCTTCCTCACCCAGGTCGAAGCCATCTTGCTCGACGGCCACTTCGTCCTCGAGCATGGAGGCCGCTCCCGCGCCGGCGTCTTCTTCAATTTCAATGGCACCGCCGGCATGTGGCGTCGTAACGTCATCGACGAGGCCGGTGGCTGGCAGCACGACACCCTCACCGAGGACACCGATCTCAGCTATCGCGCCCAGCTTAAGGGCTGGAAATTCAAATACCTGCAGGACGTCGAGTGCCCCGCGGAGCTGCCCATCGAGATGACCGCCTTCAAGACGCAGCAGGCGCGCTGGGCCAAGGGCCTCATTCAGACCTCCAAGAAGATCCTGCCCCACGTCTTCAAGAGCGATCAGCCCTGGCACACTAAGCTCGAAGCCTGGTACCACCTCACGGCAAACCTCAGCTATCCGCTCATGATCGTGCTTTCAGTCCTGCTCATGCCCGCCATGATCATTCGCTTCTACCAGGGCTGGTTCCAGATGCTCCTGATCGATCTGCCGCTCTTCATGGCGTCTACCTTCTCCATCTCTTCCTTCTATCTCGTTTCACAGAAGGAGCTTTACCCTCACCGCTGGTACCGAACGTTCCTTTACCTGCCTTTCCTCATGTCGCTGGGTATCGGCCTCACCATCACCAACACCCGCGCTGTCATGGAAGCCCTCTTCGGCATTCAGAGCTCCTTCAAGCGCACACCCAAGTACCGCGTCGAGAAGCGTGGCCAAAAGGCGCAGGCTGCCAAATATCGAAAACGTCTCGGCATCGTTCCCTGGATCGAACTGGCCATCGGCTGCTACTTTGCGCTGACCATCTGGTACGCCTGGGTCAACGAGAACTACTTCACCATCCCCTTCCTGCTTCTCTTCGTCGTCGGATACTGGTACACCGGTCTGCTCTCGCTCCTGCAAGGGCGTTTCGACCGCTGGCGCTCCGGAGCCAACCTCGATGAGTCGTCGCCAAAGCCGTACCCGGTGGGTGTGTGACCGGAAGTGCAAGGGCGACTAAATTCGCAGTTTGCTTCGAGTGTCTGGGTTTCCATCTCCGTTCTTTCCTTTGCCTCAAAACACCGATATAATTGATCGTGCCCGCCAGGTACGCCAATCAAAAACAATTAAAGAAGGTGAAGCCGGAATGTCCTCCAAGTACATTTTTGTGACGGGTGGAGTTGTGTCCAGTTTGGGCAAGGGGCTCGCCGCGGCCTCGATCGGCTGTCTGCTTGAAAGCCGGGGACTTAAGGTCAACCTGATGAAGTTCGATCCGTACTTGAACGTCGACCCCGGCACGATGTCGCCCTTCCAGCACGGCGAAGTGTTCGTCACCGACGACGGCGCCGAGACCGATCTCGACCTGGGCCACTACGAGCGCTTCACTCACGCGCACCTCAGCCGCGACAACAACCTCACCACCGGCCGCATCTACGAGCAGATCATCACCAAGGAACGCCGCGGCGACTACCTCGGCAAGACCGTCCAGGTTATTCCCCACGTAACCAACGAAATCAAGAACGCCATGCGCAAGGTCGCAGGCACAAGTGATATCACCATCGTTGAGATCGGTGGCACCGTGGGCGATATCGAGTCCCTTCCGTTTCTCGAAGCTATCCGCCAGATGCGCCAGGAGCTGGGCAGGGAAAACACCGTCTTTGTCCATGTCACGCTGGTTCCCTGGATCAGCGCAGCGCAGGAGCTGAAAACGAAGCCTACTCAGCACTCCGTCAAGGAGATGCTTTCAATCGGCATCCAGCCCGACATCCTGCTCTGTCGCACCGACCGCTTTCTCTCGCGCGAGATCAAGAGCAAGATCGCCCTCTTCTGCAACCTCGAAGAGCAGGCCGTGATCACAGCTAAAGACGTTGAATCGATCTACGAGGTCCCGCTGACATTCGCCCGCGAAGGCGTGGACGCGCTGGCACTGCGTTATCTCCGCATAGAGACCAAAGAGCCCGATCTCAGCCGCTGGGAAGAGATCGTCCGCCGCTCCTACAATCCGCAGGACGAGGTCTCCGTCGGCATCGTCGGCAAGTATGTCGAATACGAAGACAGCTACAAGTCGCTCAAAGAGGCCCTGGTTCACGGCGCGCTCGCGCACAACCTAAAGCTGCGCGTTACCTGGATCGAGGCAGAAGGTCTCGAAACTGAAGGCTTCGAATCACAACTCGCCGGGTTTGACGGGATTCTCGTTCCCGGGAGGATTCGGCAAGCGCGGCATCGAGGGTATGCTGAATGCGATTCGCTACGCGCGCGAGAACAAGGTCCCTTACTTCGGCATCTGTCTCGGAATGCAGACTGCATGCATCGAGTTCGCGCGCAACGTCTGCCGGCTCAACGGCGCCAACTCCAGCGAATTCGACCCCGCCACGCCGCACCGTGTTATCTACAAGCTCCGCGAGTTGACCGGCGTCGAAGAAATGGGCGGAACAATGCGCCTGGGAGCCTGGGCTTGCCTCCTCGAACCCGACTCACTAGCCTACAAGTCGTACGGCGTTACCGAGATCAGCGAACGTCATCGTCACCGTTACGAATTCAATCGTGAATACGAGGCGTTGCTCACCGGCGCGGGTCTACGCATCACCGGAACAACTCCAGACGGAACCTACGTCGAGATCGTTGAGTTCCGCGACCACCCCTTCTTCCTCGGATGCCAGTTCCATCCTGAGTTCAAATCCAAGCCTCTTGAGCCCCATCCGCTCTTCAGCGCCTTTGTAAAAGCTAGCTACGCGAACCGCACCAAATCAGCCCCTGAGCCAGCGGCGGCCGCGGAAGTAGCTCGGGCCTGACTGATTTCCTTTATTCTTTGAGGACCGTCTTGCTCACGGCCGCATGGACCGCCAACAAGCTCTCCAGAACTCCCCGCAAGTCATTCAAATTCAGCGCATTCGCCCCGTCCGATTTCGCCGCGGCGGGGTTGTCATGCACTTCGAGAAAAACCCCGTCCACACCGGCGGCCACTGCCGCGCGCGCAAGCAGAGGAATAAACTCCGGCTGCCCACCCGAAACGCCATTCGCTCCCGAAGGAATCTGCACCGAGTGGGTGCCATCAAAGACAACCGGCGCCAGCCGCCGCATAATCGCCAGCGAGCGCATATCTACGACAAGATTGTTGTAGCCGAAGGTCGTGCCTCGCTCCGTGAGAAAAACCCGCGGATTCCCCGACGATGTCACCTTTTCGACGGCATGATTCATGTCCCACGGAGCCACAAACTGCCCCTTTTTGACATTGACGGCTCGCCCCGTCTCGGCGGCGGCCACCAGCAGATCCGTCTGGCGGCACAGGAACGCCGGAATCTGCAGCACATCTACGCCCTCGGCGGCTATGGCACAGTGTCCAGGCTCGTGGACATCAGTAAGCACCGGCAGTCCGGTCGCCTCACCGAGCCGCCGCAGGATCGCCGTCCCCTCCTTCAATCCAGGTCCCCGAAAGCTCTTCACCGAGGTGCGATTCGCCTTGTCATACGACGACTTGAAAATGTAGGGAACACCCAGATCCGAAGTGATCCGCTGGATCGCATCCGCCATTTTGCGAACATGCGCCTCGCTCTCAATCACGCAGGGACCGGCAATCAGAAACAGCTGCCCCGAGCCCACATGGACGGGGCCGATATCAAATGTCTTGCTCACATGAAGTATTGAATCACATAGATGGGGGCTCGGCTTTCAGTCCACCTGTACCTGCTCAAATCCCAGGCTCAGCAACAGCGTGGTCAGTGTCGAAGCCGCATTCTTGCGAGCTGTATCGAGAATGCCCGCGGCAATCGCCGAGTCGTGCAGTTCCTGCTCAGCTTTTGCTCTAACCTGCGACTCCAGGTCCGGATCTGCTTGAACGAAAAACCCGGTGCTTCGCGAATAAACCTTGGTCTTCCCGTTATCGAGCGCGGCAACGAAGATCTGCGCCGCCGGCAGATGCACGTGCACCGTCTTGCCGTTCACCATTACGTCCGACGACTTTAGCTGGCTAAGATCGACCCCTGCAATCGCCTGTCCATGCACCGACAGCAGCAGCTTGTCGCCCACCAGAAAGTCCGGCAGGATCGCACTCGTACGGTCGCCTTCCACCACTTTGTCCATCGTGTAGGTGACTGTTTCCAGCCGCTCCAGTCTCTGGATCCTGTCCACCACCGTCGGCTGCGAGACATTGAATACCAGCGCGCGCCCTGAAACTCTCGTCGCCACCCGGTCCCATATGCCGTATGTCGCCTCACGCAGGAAGATCGCGAACGCGCCGACACCCACGAGAAGCCCCAGAAAGATGGCCAGCAGTACCGTGAGCACACCCGGTCTGGACCTGCGCCGCTCAGGAATTGTGACCACAGGTTCCATAGCCCGAACCCCCATCCTCAAATAGATGGTATCGAAGCCATCTTGGATGGCATCGACAAAATCCGCATTTTCCCTCTTCCCATAGAAGATCGAGTGGTGTACTCTCTTTCCCATAGAACATCGAGTGGAAGGATCGCAAGCTCATGGGGCGAGGCAAATCGGCAGACAAGAGCGGAGAAATGCTGCAGGGCACGTTGGATATGCTCGTCCTGCGCACCCTGATCATGGGTGACGCCCACGGACACACCATCGCGAAAGTGATCGAGCACACATCCGAGGACGTCCTCGAAGTCGAGCAGGGATCCCTGTACCCCGCGTTGCACCGTCTCGAAGATCGAGGCTGGGTTTATTCCTATTGGGGCGCGAGCGAAAACAACCGCAAGGCGAAGTTCTACCGCCTGACCTCCGCAGGCCGAAAGCAACTCGCCGCCGAGACGAGCCGCTGGCGTCAGATGAAGCGCGCCATCGGCCTCATCCTCGGGGAAGCGGAATAGGGAGAAGCCGAATGAACTGGCGTAGGTTCTTCAGGCGTAAACGCAGCGACGCCGAACTCGCTCAGGAGATAGAACTGCATATCGCGCAGGAGATCGCCGACAACCGCGCTCGCGGCATGAGCGACGAAGAAGCCCGCCGTCAGGCGCATCTGACGTTCGGCTCGACACGCAGGGTGCGCGAAGACCTCTGGCAGACCAACACCTTCGCACTCCTGGACAACGTCTGGCGCGATTTGAAATACGCCACCCGAACGCTCGTCAGATCACCCGGATTTACCGTGATGGCCGTGCTGGTCATGGCGCTCGGCATCGGAGCGAACACGGCACTATTCACCGTTGTGCGCTCCGTGCTGCTGAAGCCCCTGCCTTACAAGGATCCCGGCCGTCTGGTGTCGGTGTACGAGCGCTGGAACGATACGGATACTCCAGACAACCGCGGAGGAGAGTCAGCAGCGAGCTTTGCAATATGGCGGCGGGCATCGAAGAGCTTCGAGCAGATGGCGCTCCTCTACCGATGGGCTTCCTATAACGTTTCGGCCGAGGGTGGTCAGTTGCCGGAGAGAGTTCCAGCGGCGCGGTGCTCCTGGAACCTCTTCTCGACGCTGGGCGTGCATCCGGTATACGGCAGAGATTTCACGGCCGAAGACGATAAGCAGGGAGCCAACGGAACGGTGATCCTGTCGTGGGGATTCTGGAAACGCCGTTTTGGTGGCGATCCGTCCATCATCGGAAAGAAGATTTCTCTCGATGCAAAGCCCTACACAGTCATCGGCATTATGCCCGCATGGTTTGCTTATCCCGACACCCAAACGCAGCTATGGGCACCCGTTTTTCACGAGATGCCGCCGAGCATCACCCAGGCGCTCGACAATCACCAGTTCGACGTGGTTGCGCGATTGAAGCCGGGAGCCACGATGGCCCAGGCGCTCAGCGAACTCGATGCCGTGCAGCAGCAGATCAAGCGTGAGAATCCCGGCCCGGCCGTCAAGAGAGACGTAACCGGAAGGCCTCTGCTGGACGATATCGTTCTGGACTACAAGACTCCGCTGTATGTGCTGCTCGCGGCGACGGGCTGCGTGCTGCTGATTGCCTGCCTCAATGTTGCGAATCTGCTGGTGGCGCGGTCGGCGGCACGGCGCAAGGAAGTGGCGATTCGCGCGGCGCTCGGCGGCAACCGGTGGCGGCTGATTCGTGAACAGGTCACGGAGAGCCTCGTGCTGGCGGTCGCCGGCGGAATGCTCGGCTTTGCGCTGGCCTGCGCAGCCATCGCATGGCTGGCACATGCGCGGCAGGATATGGCGCGCGCTGATGCAATCCATGTGGATGGAATGGTGCTGTTGTTCGTGACGGCAATCACTCTTGTCAGCGGCGTGCTGGCAGGAGCGATTCCGGCACTCAGCGCGGGTGGTGCGCGTGCATTGGAGATGCTGCAGGAGTCGTCGCGCTCGCACAGCGGAGGTGTCTCGCGCGCCCGGCTGCGCAAGGGGCTGCTGGCAGCCGAGGTCGGCCTGACCGTGGTGCTGCTCATTGCCGCAGGCCTGCTGCTCAAGAGCTACCAGAAGCTTCGGTCTGCCGACATGGGCTGCGCGATCGACAACGTGCTGACCATGCAGCTTCGCCTTCCGGAGGCGCGCTACAAGAATGCAGTACAGAAAACAGCATTTTTCGAACAACTGATTGCCCGCGTGCGCGCATTGCCCGGCGTCGAGGCGGCCGGGCTGGTGAAGACGGCACCGGGAGCAGGATCGGGCGGAGATGACCTGGTGACGGTAGTGGAGCATCCGCCACTTCCGCAGGGAAAGTCGCTGGACGCGATGGTAAATGCAGCCGACCCCGGATACTTTGCCGCCATGCAGATTCCGCTGCTGCGCGGACGGACCTTTAATGACAGTGAGCGGCTGAACCCTGCGTATGTGACGATTCTGAACCAGGCGGCGGTGAAGAAATTCTTTCCCGGCGAAGATCCGATCGGGAAGCATCTGCGGTTGGGCGCCACCGGCGCCCCTCAACAGCCATTCGAGATTGTGGGCGTCGTGGGGGATACGCGCTATGACGTCTCTCAGGATGCAAGGCCCATGATGTACTGGCCTCTTTCCAGCGGTGTTTTCTCAGGCGCGACCATCGTGGTGCGGTCGACTCACGACGTGGATACACTCGCGCTGCCGGTACAGAAAGTCATTGGAGGGCTCGATCGTGACCTGCCGGTTTCCGATGTGATGACCATGACGGAGCTGATCGGCAGGTCGACACTGGACGCGAGCTTCAATTCCATGCTGATTCTTGCCTTCGCCGTGATTGCGCTCATCCTCGCTGCCGTCGGCCTCTACGGCGTTCTGTCTTATCTGGTCACGCAGCGCACCAGCGAAATCGGCATTCGCATTGCGCTCGGCGCTCAGAGAAGCGAAGTACTGCGACTGATGTTGTTCGATGGGCTGGCGCCAGCGTGGGCCGGATTGTCGCTGGGCCTCGTCGGGGGAGCGTTCACGGTACGGCTCATCCGCGACATGTTGTACGGCGTGAAGCCTTTGGACTGGAGCGTCTTCGCCGTGGTCGCGTTAACGTTGATCGGGGTTGCCGCCCTAGCCTGCGCAGTGCCTGCGTGGCGCGCTTCGCGACTCGACCCGATGGAAGCACTGAGAACTGAATGAGGAAAGTGGCATGAGCTGGCGCAAATATTTTCACAGGCAGCATTGGGATGCGGAGCGCACTCGAGAGTTCGAGGCCCACATCGAAAGCGAGATTGACGACAACCTCGCGCGCGGCATGAGCAGGGAAGAAGCGCGCCGCCAGGCCTATCTCAAATTCGGCAACCCTACGCGTGTCCGCGAGCAAATCTGGCAGATGAACAGTGTCCCGTCCGCTCGAAAATTTGCTGCGCGACCTCCGCTATGCCGCCCGCACCCTGCGACGCAATCCCGGATACGCTTTCGTCGCCATCCTCACCCTCGGCCTCGGCATCGGCGCGAACACCGCCATCTTTACCGTCATCAACGGCGTCCTGTTGAAGCCGCTCCCCTATGCGCAACAGGACCGGATTCTGCACCTCGACCAGACCGCAGCGCTCGTCGGTCCCGATCCCCTCGGCCTCTCCGTGCAGGAATATCAGGATTTCCGCGACCAGGGTCACGCCTTTTCTGACGTTGCCGAGTATCACTCGATGAACTTCACGCTCCTCGGCACAAAGAACCCGGAACGTGTCACTACAGGCGTGGTCTCATCGAATTTCTTCGACGTGCTGGGAGTAAAGCCGGTACTGGGACGGCTCTTCACTCCCGCCGATGAGAGCAGGAATGCGCCGCCGGCCCTGCTCCTGAGCTACACCTACTGGATGAAGGAGTTCGGCGGCGACCGGAACATTCTCGGCCGCGCCTTCGAGCTGAACGACCGTGTGCATACCGTCATCGGCGTGCTTCCGCCATTGCCCGAATATCCTGACGCGAACGATGTCTACATGCCGACGACATCCTGCCCCTATCGCTCCGATCCGAAAACCATCGCCGACCGCGAGTCGCGAATGATCTCTGCGTATGCGCGCCTCAAGCCTGATGCCACCGTGGCGCAGGCGCGCGCCGAGTTAGCGACCATATTCAGCCGCCGCGCCGCAGCCTATGGAAAGTTCTATCCTGCCAGCGCCGGTTTCGCGCCCCTCATAGCGCCCGTCGACACCGAACTGACTCATGCCGCACGGCCCACCTTTGTCACCCTGCTTGCAGCCGCCGGACTCGTGCTCCTCCTGGCCTGCGCCAATCTCGCCAATCTCGCTCTTTCCCGCCAGATGCGCCGCTCCCGCGAGATGGCCATTCGCATGGCCACCGGAGCCACCCCCGCCAACATCTTCCGCCAGCTTCTCACCGAGAGCATGCTCGTCGCTCTGGCCGGAGGCGTCCTGGGCGTCACCCTCGCTGCCTTCGGCTCGAAGCTCCTCATCGCCTATGCCGCCCGCATGACTCCGCTTTCCGGCGATATACACCCCGACGCGCGCGTCCTGCTCTTCGCCCTCGGAATCTCTCTACTCACCGGCATCCTCTTCGGAGCCCTCCCCGGCTACATCGCCAGCCGCGTCCGCATCACCAGCCTCACTGACGCGGGCGAGCGCACGGCAGGCAGCGAGAGCGGCACTCGCCTGCGTAATCTGCTTGTCGGCGCCCAGGTCACGCTCTCTTTCGTTCTGCTCATGTGCGCCGGCCTCATGCTCCGCAGCCTCTACAACCTGCTCTCCGTCGATCCCGGCTTCAAGACCACTAATGTCCTGTCAATGCAAGTCAGTCTCAACTGGACCAAGTACAAGGAGCAGTCTCTAAAGAGCGCCTTCTTCCACCAGGTGCTGGATCGCGTACAGCAACTGCCCGGCGTAGACAGCGCTTCATTCAGTTGGATGGTTCCGCTGAACAGCGATATGGGCCGCATGAGCGGCGGCCTCGTCTTCGAAGGGCAACCCATCCACGACGGCCAGCCCGCACCACAGGTCGACTATGAGGTAGCGACGCCGGAATACTTCCGCGTGCTCGGCGTGCCCGTCCTCTCCGGCAGGGTCTTCACCAGCAACGACATTCTTAGCGCTCCCAAGGTCGCAATCGTGAACGAGCGCCTTGCGAAACACTACTGGCCGGGCCAGGACCCGATCGGACATCGCGTATCCACCGATCGCGGCAAGACATGGACAACCGTCGTCGGCATGGTCAGCGACGTTCGCCAATACGGCCTCGACAAAGAGTCAGACGACGCCATCTATCTCCCCGTATACCAGCAGGATGTCGCCAACATGCACTTGCTCGTGCGCACCCGCAGCAATCCCATGCGCCTTGCGAATGAAGTTGCCGCTGTCGTTCACGCGATCGATCCGCAGCAGCCCGTGACCGACGTCCACACGCTCGATCAGCTCCGCAACGCGCAACTCGGCACACCCCGCGTCACAGCAACGCTTCTAGGCCTCTTCGCCGCCGTGGCACTTTTTATCACCATCGTAGGAGTCAGCGGGACTCTCGCCCTCTCCGTTGCCCGCCAGACCAAAGAGATCGGCATCCGTATCGCTTTAGGCGCAACCCGAGAGCGCATCCTCCGCAACGTTCTCGTGCGTGGCATGAGCCCCGTGATTGCCGGCCTCGCCCTTGGCATCGCAGCCGCCATCTTCGCAACGCGCGCCCTCTCCGGCATGCTCTTTGAGATCAAATCGAATGATGCCGCTACCTTCGCGGTCATTGCCGCTTTACTGCTCTTCGTCGCTTTGCTCGGCTGTCTGATGCCTGCGCGCAGGGCGACCCACATAGACCCAATGAAAGCTTTGCGAACGGAGTAGGCCGACTACTTTTCCGTCTTCAGATAGCGCCCGAAAAACTCCGCCCCGTACTGATACGCCGCCAGCCATGTGCGGTGGAGCAGAAAATCGTGTATCTCGTCCGGAAAGATGTGCTCCTCAAACGGCGTCCCCTGCGCGCGCAGCGCCGCGGCCAGCCGCACCGTCTGCGAGAACTGAACATTGCGGTCGTCGTCGCCCTGCATCAGCAGCACTGGCGAGCGCCACCCCTTTACCGACGCCAGTGGAGAAGACTCCCAGGCAATCCTCGCTGCATCCTTATCCGCGTTCGGATCGTAGGCCGGCTGCCAGATGTTCAACTCCAGGTTCCAGTCGTGGACCCCATGCAGATCCACGCCCGCCGCAAACAGATCCGAAGCACGCGACAGCGCGAGCGCCGTCAGATAGCCGCCGTAGCTGCCGCCCCACACGCCAATATGCGCCCCATCCACATCCGGCCGCCCGCGCAGATAAAGCCCCGCTCCCAACACATCGTTGAACTCGCTCGCTCCCGCCGCGCCATAATTGAGGACCTCGCGAAAATTAAGCCCATAGCCAATTCCGCTGCGATAATTCACCGACAACACAATGTAGCCCAGGCTCGCAAGGTACTGGTTCATCGCGTATGCGTTTGAGTAGTACTGCATGTAGTGCCAGCCGAGCAGCATCTGCCTGCGCGATCCGCCATGGAAGAAAACAATCGCCGGGTGCTTTGGCCCACCTCCCGGGGGCATGAAGAGCTGCCCGTGAATCTGCAGCCCATCCGCCGAACTGAAAATCACCTGCTGAGGAACAACCAGCTTCGCCGCGGGAAACTCCGCTGGAACCATCTGCGGCGCAACGTCCCGCATTTCGCCATTAGCCCCGACTACCGCCGGACGGATCGGCACCCGCGCATCCGAATGCAGCAGAGCGATCATTCCATCAGCAGCGACAACCGGCGCAACCTCAATTCCTTCGCCGTGCGTCAACTGCCGCGCGCTGCCACCGCCGGCACTGACCTGCCAGAGATGACGCCTGTCGATGTCGCCCCGGTCTGACGTGAATTGGTTCGATGTAAAGTAGACCGTCTTTCCATCCCGCGCCAGGGCCACGCTCTGGACTTCAAAGTCGCCCGGAGTCAGCAACGCAGCCGTTCCGCCCGATGCTTCAATCGAGTAAAGGTGAATCCAGCCGTCACCCTCCCACGGAAACACGATGCGGTTGCCGGTCGCCCACAAAAGCTGGTGATCGGTATCCGCTTCATGAAAAACGCTGCCCGGTCCCGCCTTTGCCCGCCAGATCTCGCAACCCTGCCCCGTTTCCACGTCGGCCACCAGGATCGACCACGGCTGTGCCGTCCGTCGCGGCTTGAAATCGATCCCTGAAACATCTGGCGGCGTCCGCAGGAAGGCTATGCTCCGTCCATCCGGCGACCACGCCGGCTCCGAATCCGTTTGCGTGCTTGGTGCTAGATATCGCAGCGTCTTGGCCGCATAGGAATACACGCCGATGAAGGCGTGATCTCCCCGCCCGCTCACAAATGCGAGCGATTTGCCATCCGGCGACCACGTCAGCGATCCCGGTTTGCCTCGCTCATGAAAGAGCTGTTCCGGTTTGCCAACCGGGTCGTTCAGATTGATCGTCCACACCTGATCCTTCAGCAGATATGCCAGCGTCGTCCCATTCGGGGAGACTTCCGGGCTTCGTCCCTCGGCCACTTTGCGCGGCTCCCCGCTCTTGGCCGGAACAGTCCAGATATCCTGCTCGACCCCCTGCGGCAAAAGATCAGGATTAGGCGCCGGCTTCTCCGGAAATTCAAAATCTCCGCCGCGCACATAAACCACCGATTGCCCGTCCGGAGTCCAGGTCACATCGCCAATCTCGATCCCATCGTCCGCGTCGTAATGCGTGAGCGCCCGCGCCGAGTAGCGGCCATCTGACCCGGCTTCAGCGATCCACAGGTTGCGGCGACCCTGCTGGTCTGCGACCCACACAAACCTCTGCCCCACCGGAGCCGCCTTCAGCTGCGAATTGAACGGCGCGCTCATAACCTGCTGGAGCGTGAAGCTTTGCGCGCCCGCTGCACAACAAGCCAAGAACATCAGGCAAACTAATACCGCCCACCGCTGACGCTTCATCCTCGGCAATCCTCCACACCGGAAAAGGAATACGTCGATTATGCGGGAGGCGCGAACAGGGAAGGAAAGAAACTGATGGCAAGTCCAACGCGAATCCGAGGCCCCTTCGAAAGAGCAAAAAAACGGCCCCTCGGGTGAGGGGCCAATCTGCCTTGGTTCTCTCGTTGTGTGAGAGCTTGGTTGCGAGCCTTCGTTATTGTTGTTGTGGTTGAGCCGAAGGTTGCGACACAGCACCCTGAGGGGAGGGCTGCGCGGAAGACTGCTGCGTCGCACCGATCGGCGAACCCGCGCCCGAAGGCGACGAGTTCAAGGCCGCTAAACTGTTTTGCATCAGGCTCACGCGCACCACACTACCGTGCGTCGGAGAGTTGGAATCGTCGATTTTGGCGTTGCCCATCGCCACCTGGTGAATGCGATAGACCGGGATGTCGTTCTCGGCCAGATACCGCACCACGGCATCCGACATGTGCTGCGAATTCTGAATGCCCGCCTGGCCGCGAGTCGATGAGTAGCCAGCGATTTCGACGATGTATCCCTTCTTGCCGCGCATCTGCGCCGCCACCTGATCAAGGGCGCTCTTGGCGCGATCGTTCAGGACCGTCTGCCCCGGACGAAAGCGGATCTCGATGTCATTGACCTTTTGATACTGATCGAGATTCGAAACCGTCCCGTTGAGCTGGGCTGTCTGGGTGCTGGCCTGTTGTGCCTGCTGCTGAGCCTGGGTCGCGGTGCTGTTCGCTGTAGTCGCTGTCTGGCTGGCCTGATCGGCTGTGGACTGCGCCTGATGGATGCCAGCCTGCGCCCGGGCATCTACATCCTTGATATCGTTGGCGTTCTTGGCTTGGAGCTGATCGAGCTCGTTCAGCCGATCTTTGACCGGGTCCAGTTGCCGATTCACCCATTTCTTACGCGCAAAGGGGTTCACCTTACCCCAGAAGCCTTCATTCGACTTCGTAGAGAGAGGCTGACCTGTGGCGTAAGTGCTGTTGTCATTGGGGTTGGCGGAAGTTCCTGTCTGAACCTGTGCCGACTGCGATTGTGATTGTGCCGGAGCGGACGAACTGCTCTGCGCAAACGCCGGGTACCCAAGGCTCGCCGCAAGTAGCAGCGCCGAAACCGCCGAGGGTGTAATCAAGCTCTTCATTTTCGTCGTTTCAGTCATTGTGATCTGCATTCCTTGGCATGATCTGGAAGAACACACTTCGGAAGCTGCGCAGCATCCTGTTATGCCGACACATAGTGCATGCGGTTTGCCAAACGGGAGCCCTGGCTGGCCTTTCACTTAAATCGTTTTAAATAGAGAGCTTATCGGTATTTTCTAATGCCGGCTGGCAGAAGGCAATCACAGTGTAAAAAACACCTGGCTGGCGCTTTGTACGCCCTCTGAAGGAAAAATTTGCCCGGTGTGTAGTTTTGCGCGGAAGCCTCTACGTCCCGCCTTGCCGCAAAACTTGTGCAAAATGCAGGACTTCCCGGCTGGAATTCTGCGCAATCTGCTCCCGGCAGCTGAACCCGTCCGCTACGAGAATCGTGTCCGGTGCAGCCCGCCGGACCGCGGGCAGCAACACCCGCTCCGCCAGCGCCTGCGAGATGGCAAACTTCTCCTTCTCAAAGCCGAACGGCCCCGCCATCCCGCAGCACCCCGAATCGAGAACCGACACCCGCCCCCCGGCACGCTCCAGCAGCGCAACCTCCGCCTTCATCTTCGTCTGCGACTTCTGATGGCAGTGCCCGTGCAGCACCACGGAACGCCCTTCCAGGCTCGCTGGCTGGTACTCCGCCGCGTGCCGCAATAGGAAATCCCCCAGCAGATAGCTCTGTTCCCGTAGCCGCGTGGCTCTCGGCTCGCTCGGAAAGAAATTGCGCAGCTCATCTCGAAAGACGCTCGCACACGATGGCTCCAGAAAAACGACCGGCATCCCGGCGTCTATTGCCGGCGCCAGCCTCTTCATCACATCTTCGAGATACTCCCGCGCCTCGGCCAGAAACCCGAAATCATAGAGCGGCCGTCCGCAGCAGATGTGTCCCTGCGGCACCTGGACATCGAACCCGGCTCCCGCCAGGACCTCCTGTCCCGCCGCCAAAGTATCAGGATGAAAGTAGTTATTCCAGGTATCCGGCCACAGCAAGACCGGCCTCGCCTGATCCCTGTGCCCTGTGCCCTGTGCCCTTCGCGCACTTTGAAAACTCCGCGCCGCAAATGCAGGCAGCATTCGCTGCGGAGCAATCCCCAGCGCCGCCTTGATCACCCCGCTCACCCCTGGCATGCGCATCGGGAGATTCGCCAACCCGGGCGTAACGCCGGGAACTAGCGACGCCAGCCGCGCCCACTTGTCCATGAATCCGAAGGCATAGTCGCGCAGATGCCGGCGATGGCCCTGGTAATAATGCGCCAGAAACTCCGCCTTGTACGTCGCCACGTCCACATTGACCGGACACTCGGTCTTGCACGCCTTGCACGACAGGCACAGGTCGAGGGCCTCCTTCACATCCTCGCTCTGCCAGTCATGGGCCAGTACATCGCCCTCGAGCATCTCCCACAGCAGGTGCGCCCGCCCCCGCGTCGAGTGCTTCTCCTCCTGCGTCACCATGTAGCTGGGACACATCGTTCCCGGACCAGCTTTCCTGCACGCGCCCACCCCCACGCACCGCAGCGTCGCCTCCGACAGCGAGCCCTGATCGTCCGGGAACTGAAAGAACGTATCCTGGCGATGCGACTTGTAACCGTCGCCGAGCCTTAAGTTCTCCGTCGCGTCGTACACCGCAACCGGATCGATCACGTGCCCCGGATTCATCTTGTTATCTGGATCCCAGAGCCGCTTGAACTCCCGAAAAGCCTCCATCAACTCCGGACCGAACATTTTCGGCAGCAGTACCGAGCGCGCCTTCCCGTCGCCGTGCTCCCCGGAGATCGACCCGCCATGCGCGATGACGATATCCGCCGCGCGATCGATAAACTCCCGAAACGCGCGAATCCCGGGCGCGCTCTCGAGGTCGAAGTTGATGCGCAGATGCACGCAGCCTTGCCCGAAATGCCCATACATCGGACTCCGGTAGCCGTACTCACCCATCAGCGCAAAAAGCTGCCGCAGATACGACCCCAGTTTCTCCGGAGGAACCGCCGCATCCTCCCATCCCTCCCAGCCATGCGGCTCGCCCGACACAAAGACCGTCGCTCCCAGAGCCGACTCCCGCACAAACCATATCCGTGCTGCATCCGCCGTCGAGTACAGCCGCGCCGAAGGACGCGCCGACAATCCTGAAACCGCCTCAACAAACCTCTCCGCCTGCGCCAGCACCTCTTCTTCTGTCGACGCGCCAAATTCAACCAGGAGAAACGAGTGCCCGGGCGGCAGCAGCGCAATGTCATCTACTGCCAGGCCCTTGCGCAGCATGAACCCGGTCAGCATCCGGTCGATGCCTTCCAGTCCGATCGGGTGATAGTCGAGAATGAACGGCACGTGATCCGCCGCGATAAAAGCATCTTCGAAACCCAGAACAACAAGTCGGCGGTACGGCGGGCTGTGCTTCAGATCGAGAGTCGCCCGTAGCACCGTGGCGCACGTTCCCTCGCTCCCCACCAACGCACGCGCAAGGTTAAATCCGTTCTCCGGCAGCAGCTCGTCCAGGTTGTATCCCGACACACGCCGCGGAATCCTCGGAAACTTCTCGCGGATTAAGTGCTCGTACTTGTTACGAATCCGCGCGAGCCCGGCATAAATCTGCCCCTGCCGTCCGCCGCCCGACACAATCCGCTCGAATTCCTCCTGACTCGTCGCCCCAACCGTCATGCGCGTGCCGTCATAGAGCAGCACATCCAGTGCGCGGATGTTATCCACCGTCTTGCCGCCCATCAGCGCATGCGTTCCGCAGGAGTTGTTGCCGATCATGCCCCCCAGCGTGCACCGCGAGTGCGTTGCCGGGTCCGGCGCAAAGGTCAGGTGATGTTCCTCCGCCGACTCCCGCACCCGGTCGAGCACAATCCCCGGCTCGACCACCGCCAGCCGCGACTCCGGATCAAGCGACAGAATTGACCGCATGTACTTCGAGAAGTCCAGCACCACCGCGACATTGCAGCATTGCCCGGAAAGGCTCGTCCCCCCGCCGCGCGCCAGTATCGGCGCCCCCAGCTCGCGGCAGGCTGCGAACGTGGCCTCGACGTCGGTACTGTCCCGCGGGATCACCACCCCGATCGGCACCTGCCGGTAGTTCGAGGAATCTGTGGCATAAAGAGCACGCGAGCCGGTATCGAACCGCACCTCGCCCCGAATCCGCGTCTTGAGCCTCGCCTCAAGCTCCCGTGCCGCAACGAAGTCTTCGTGCGGATGCTGCTCGTTGTCGAGAATCGCAAACGGCCCCGGCATCGTCTCAAGCCTCCTGTGGCAGGTAATCGCCGGGCTGCGTCTGATCCACACGCCGCTCGTGGCCCAGCGCATTCAACAGCCACGTGACCGCAACCGATACCACCAGGTTCGTCAGCAGCGCCGGAATCGCCGCGTACACAACGTAGGTATGGCCGCCAAACTGAAAAGGGAAGACCGAGCTCTTCAGATCCCGCGCCATCGCCAGCCCCGTTCCTGTCGTCATCCCGGCTACCCATCCCCACAGGAGTGCCCGCCCATGGAACCAGCGCGTGAACAGCCCCAGCACCACCGCCGGAAAGAGCTGCCCAATCCAGATGCCGCCCAGCAGCTGCAGCTCGATCGCATACTGCGCCTTCACAAACAGCACAAACGCCAGCGCCCCGAACTTCAGAAACAGCGACACAATCTTCGCATTCTTCGACTCCTCCGCCGGAGTCATCTTCGTGCGCCGGAGCTCACCATAGAGATTGCGTGTAAACAGGTTCGACGCCGCAATCGACATGATCGCCGCCGGCACCAGCGCACCGATCCCGATCGCCGCCAGGCAGAACCCCGCAAACCAGCTCGGGAACATCTTCACGAACAGCAGCGGGATCGCGCTCGACGTATCCGCCGTGTGAATCCCCGCCGCAATCGCCATATATCCCAGCAGCGCGATTAGCGCCAGCAGCAGGTTATACGCTGGCATCAGCGCTGCATTTCTTCGAATAATCCGTCCGCTGCCCGCGCTCAGCACGCCCGTCGCCGTATGCGGATACAGAACAATCGCAATTGCCGACCCGAACGCCAGCGTGCTGTAGCTCAGATACTGCGACGGCTTCAGAATGAGCGAAGCCGGAGGCTTGTGCACCGCCAGCGCCGTTCCTGCCGTCGAAAAGATCTGCCCATACCCTCCCAGTTTCGCCGGCAAAATCACCACCGCCGCCAACACCATGATGTACAGCATCACGTCCTTCACAATCGCAATCGCCGCCGGAGCGCGCAGTCCGCTCGTGTAGGTGTACGCCGCCAGGATCACGAAGGCCGCCACCAGCGGCCACTCGCCGTTAATGCCCAGCGCCGCGATCACCTCCCGCATACCTACCAGTTGCAGGGCGATGTACGGCATCGTCGCCAGAATCCCCGTCAGCGCCAGCGCAATCGAGAGCGCCCGGCTGCCGTGCCGCCCGCGCGCAAAGTCCGCCAGCGTTACGTAACCATGACGGTGGCAAACATTCCACAGCCGCGGCAGCACCAGCATCATGTAGGGGTAAAGAAGGATGCAGTAGGGAATCGCAAAGAACCCTGGCGCCCCCGTCCCATACAGCGCCGCCGGGACGGCAATCACCGTATACGCAGTGTAAAAATCCCCGCCGATCAGGAACCATGTAATCAGCGTCCCAAAGCGCCGCCCCGCCAGCCCCCACTCCTCCAGGCTGTTCAGGT
The DNA here is from genome assembly GCA_963786085.1 of uncultured Acidobacteriaceae bacterium. Taxonomy (GTDB): domain Bacteria; phylum Acidobacteriota; class Terriglobia; order Terriglobales; family Acidobacteriaceae; genus Silvibacterium. Next base: position 20,143 of record CAWAYO010000068.1, on the reverse strand, counting down.
CCGCCCGTTTCCACCGCGCAGCGAAAAACCCGGCGATTGTCACCAGGAAAAAGCAGGCGCAAAACACAACAATCGCAACAGCGTGGGGATGAGAAGCCATAGTGTCAGGTGGAGCTTATCTTAACAAGGCTGCGAAGAAGAAGCAGTGCTCCTGGCTAATCCCTAATCGCTAATGGCTGGTTTTAACGAAGCACTCCCGCGCCCGGCCACTCGTAAACCACCACGCCCAGGTCGTTCAGCACCTGCATGGTGGTCTCCACGTTGCGCCGCACCTGCACCCGGTCCGCGCGCGCCTGCACCGCGTCCTCTTGGACCGCAATCACCCGCCCATACGGCCACGAATCTTCCGGAATCGCCGCCAGCGCCTCCGGCAGATCCGAAAGCCGCAACTCCAGCTCTCTCCGGCGCGCATTTGCAGGATGCATCAGGTTCCCCGGCGCAAGGCTGCTCTGCGGCGCCTCGGGATACGTCACGCGCAGCGTCACCGTTTTCTTGCCCACGATCAGGAAGGGATTGCCCCAATTATCCCGCGTGTGCACGGCCATGTAGCGATTCTTCGCCGGCGGAGGAATCTGCTCCAGCTCCTGCCGCTCGGAATCGCGTTCGGCAATAGCGGCCTTGGCCTCCTGCGGAGTCGGCCTCGCCACCGGCGCGCTTGTCGTCTGGTTGGGAGAAGAGCAGGCGCTAAGCGCCCCAGCCAGACCTAGGGTTAAGAAAATTAAACAGAGCCGTTTCATCATTCAGTTGCGGTAAGCGCCGGGCAGCCCCAGCATATCAAGGCAAAGCCTGTGGTTGAACGCAAATTCCTCGCCCGGTTACCGGCCTTGCCACACTGGAACACGCTTTTCCAGAAAAGCACTCGTGCCCTCGGCCTTGTCCGCCGTCCCGCAGCACAATCCAAACAGAGCCGCCTCATGCTCCAGCGCCTGCTCCAGCGGCAAATCGTAACCCGTATGCACCGCCTCCAGGCACTTCGCCACCGCCAGCGGAGCCTGCGCGGCTATTGCCTTGCCAATCTGCTCCGCGCGCGCCATCAGCTGGTCGGCCGGAACCACTTCCTCTACCAGCCCGATCCGCAACGCTTCCGCAGCCCCAATAATCTCGCCCGTCAGAATCAGCTTCAGCGCCGCGCCTTTTCCCACCAGCCGCGGAAGCCGCTGCGACCCGCCATAGCCGGGAATCACCCCCAGCTTCACCTCCGGCTGACCCAGCTTCGCCGACTTCGCTCGCAATCCGGATCGTGCACGCCAGCGCCAGCTCGCACCCTCCGCCCAGCGCGAACCCATTGATCGCGGCAATCACCGGAATCCGCAGCCCCTCGATCTTCGAAAACAGCCGCTGCCCGCGCAGCGCCAGCTGCTGCCCATCCATCACCGACACCCGCGCCAACTCCTGAATATCCGCCCCCGCCGCAAACGCCTTCTCGCCCGCGCCGGTAAGAATGACCGCCCGCACCGCCGCATCTGCCGCAATCCCATCAACCGCCGCTTCAAGCTCCGCAAGCAGCGCCCGGTTCAGCGCATTCAGCACCTTCGGACGATTCAGCGTAACGACAGCAACGCCATCGCGCACTTCAACAAGAATGTTTTCGTAGCTCATAGTGAACGGGTGAGAATAGCACGAGCGGCGCCCAACTGCGAACCGACGTTCTCAATGCCAGTTTGGCCCAGTCGTAGTCGTTTATCATTGATCCACTGTGTGAGTTAAGTCTCGAATTAAAGATAGAAAGTACGCTGCTTATGAATGTTGAGCGCCTCTATGAGATTGTTACTTATTTGCGCCAAATGGATTCCCAGACGGGAATACAAAGTCGGCTAACTGAGCTGCGCGATCACCTTTCTAATTTAGCTAGCCAACCTCAGAACCAAACTCACCAGTCCAATGTGGTGTCGGCGCTCAATAATTTAGAGATTGCATTTGCCAACTTTCAAGAGAAGACCACACCTGCCCAAGAGGCTCTAGTTCGTGAGATAAATGGGGAACGCTTTTTCAGCGCTGCGCTGCCTCAAGAAATCCGCCGGGATTTGAGCCAAAATGCAATTACCCCTGCAGCGGTAAGCGGGGAGGTTAATCGGCTGACATCCGAACGGCAAGCCTACCTGTCCAAACTCGAGAACGTGGAGCAGGGGTTGGTGGCGCTAGGAGTAAAAGGAGAAGATCCGAATCCAGGGGACGTCGAACTCGGGATCTTAGTACCTCGCAGCCTTTTCGAGAACAACCTCGGTTCACTTGCGAAAGAACTCGGCGTCGTCAACCGCATAATTCAAATCTTTACCGAGGTGACGACGGGACAGGCCCATCCGACTGAGGTGCGAGAAATCTCTACCTCAGACCCAGTGTTTTTTCTCAGTGCACCGGTGGTGGCCGTGCTCGCGATCGGCAAAGTTGTGGACTGGCTTACAAACAAATGGAAGGAGATCGAAGAGATAAGAAAGCTGCGCGCAGAGACAAGAAAATTGGGGATTGAGGCAGCAATTAAGCCAATTGATGAAAAGATACAATCAACCATAGAAGCTAGCGTCCAAGAGCAAAAGAATGATCTGATTAAGAGTTACGAAGGTGATCGCAACCGCAGAAATGAATTGGAGTCCGGGCTTCAGTGGGCGCTGGAATCACTTATCGCCAGAATTGAGCGCGGACTCACAGTCGAAGTCCGAATACTGGCACCTCCGCAAGAAGCAATCGGTGACGATGGCGCTGCAGAAACGAAAATGTACGCTGATATCGCGGCACTAAGTCATAAATTGCAATTTGTTCAGATATGCCAAGAACAACCGATCTTGCCTCTTCCCCCTTCCGACCCGCCCGAGCCTCAACCAGCGCATGTTGCTCGAGCGGCAAAGTCAACCAAGTGAGAGCTGGCGAGGCACGAATACAAGGTAAGTTGGCGACGTCGTACCTTGTAACTGTACGTTATCAGTTCGCTACCCTCGATACCCCATCCCATCCAGCACGCCCCGCATATACGCAAAGCTCTTTGTCACACCCGGCATGGGGTCATCCCCGTGAACCTCGTACTCTAGATCCACGTAACCCGGATACTTGATCTTGATTAGCGCCTCGAAGATGCCCCGCACCGGCATGATGCCGTCGCCCACCGGCACCTGACTTTCCTTCTTGGAGAAATCCGTCAGGTCCTTCATGTGTACGTCGAAAAGCCGCGGCCCGACGGCGTGGATCGCCTCCACCACATCCGTACCTGCCCGCACGCAATGGCCCACGTCGATGCAGCACCCCATGCGCGGATCCATCCCCTTCACCGCCTTCAACACATCCATTGGCGAGTGCCAGATCTTGTCCTCCGGCCCGTGATTATGAATGCCGAACTTGATGTCATACTCCTTCACGAACTTCTCAATCCTGGGCAGCGTCGCCGGAGTCGGATCGCCCGCCACAATCACTTTCACTCCCGCCCGTTTCGCATAATCGAACTTCGTCCGGATGTCGTCATCCTCATCCTTCGGGAAATACACCGTCCCCACCGCCGTCAGCTTGATTCCCGCCGCTGTATAGGCAGCAACAGCCGCCTCCGTCGCCTCAGCCGGCGACATGGGCAGGTGATCCTTCACGTCTTTCGCATTGAGATTCGTGACCTTGAGCTCTTTCATCCATTCGATCACGTGTGCCCGGTCGAACTCGCGAAACGTATAGCTCGCAATTCCCAGCTTGATCGGCGACTCCTTAAGCGAATCCTGTTTCGGCTGCGAAAAGAGCCACGGCGCGGAAACAGTTGTAGAGGTGGCGGCAACCGCGGCGGCAACAGCTCCGCTGCGTAGAAAGTCTCGTCGGTTGGTTGGCATGACGGAGGCCATCATAATTTCTGTGAACTGGCGTGTCTAACTCTTTCCCGCATGCCGGGACGCACCGCCCTTATCCTTACTGCATGAAGAACGCACGCCTTCTCGCTCTTGCATGTGTCCTCGTCGGCGTCTTTACCCTCTCCCGAGTCACAGATCACGCGCACGCCGCGCAAAGCTCCACCCTCAAGGGCGATGCCGCCCACCCTGCTCACACCCAGGGATGGGTCGACACCCGTCTCTACTTCGGACTCGGCCGCGCGGAAGAAATTTCGCCCGAGGGGACCAATTCTCAGCCCGCAGCTCCGCACGCCGAGGCTCGCGTCACCGAGTCCGGCTGGCGCGACTTCCTCGATAAGGAAGTCACACCGCGCTTCCCCGACGGGCTCAGCGTCTTCGATTGCTACGGACAGTGGCAGGGCAAAAGCATGAGCCATCCCGAGCGCCTGCGCTCCAAGGTGCTGGTCATCGACTATCCCGACACGCCCGCCAATCGCGCCAAAATCGATGCCATCCGCACCGCCTGGAAAAAGCGCACCGGAGATCAGTCCGTGCTCAACGTCACCCAGCCCGCAGAAGTCTCTTTTTAAGAATTGAGGCGCGCCCGCGCAATCGCATCGAGTACGCCATTCAGAAAGTTGATCGACTCCGGTGCCGAGTAGCGCCGCGCAATCTCCAGCGCCTCGTTGATCACAATCGGCGCAGGCGTCCCCGGAAATCCCACCAGCTCCGCCACCGCCGTCCGCAACAGGTTGCGGTCCACCGCCGACATGCGCGTCAGCTTCCAGTTGGCCGAGTGCTCTTCGATCAACCCATCAATCTCCGCCTCGCGCGCAGTCGCCACGCGAAAAATATCTTCCGTGAAGCCGCGCGTATCGTCTTCGACGTCATCGCGCGTCTCCCAGAACGTCTTCCGCACCTCATCCGGAGTCTGCTTTCCCACATCCCCCTGGAAGAGCATCTGCATCGCGAGTTCGCGGCTCTTGCGCCGCTTTCCCACCAGGCTCATCGCTGCGCTTCCACTCGCTGCGCTTCGGCTCTCGCCGCACTTTCCGCTTCGCTTTGCTGAAATGCCCGGTCGCCAATCTTCCTGTGCAGCGACACCATCTCGATTGCCGCCGAGGCCGCCTCGAATCCCTTGTTGCCGGCCTTCAGGCCAGCCCGGTCCAATGCCTGCTCCAGCGTCTCGCACGTCAGCACGCCAAAGGCATGGGGAATCCCCGTCTCCTGTTGCGACTGGCCGATCCCCCGCGAAACCTCGTTGTAGATCGCCTCATAGTGCGCGGTCTCACCACGCAGCAGCAGCCCCAGCGTAATGATCCCGTCTACCAGCTTCGTCTCCGCAATCTTGCGCGCCGCCGAAGGAATCTCCCACGCGCCCGGCACCCGCACCACGTGGACCTCATCCTTCCGCGCGCCACTGCGATACAGGCAATCCAGCGCGCCTTCGAGCAGCCGGTCCGTGATCACCGCATTCCAGCGCGCAACCACAATGGCGAACTTCATTCCTTCAGCTGACAAATCGCCGGCCATCGCCACCGGCTTGCCGCGCAGCGCATCTACCCACTCCCAGAACGCAAACGTCACTCCTGGAATCGGCTCTACCGTGAACACTCGCGACTTCCATTGCGTCTCCGCCGTCGCCGAGATACGCTTCGCAGCCTCAGCCGCGCTCAGATGCTTCGCCAGCCAGCGTTCGACCACTTCGCGTACCGTATCGAGCTGCGTGACTTCGATAAACGTGTCGGTCTCGCCACGCGCCATGCCGTCCACAAACTCAAGATTCCCCAGCGGCGCCACAAACGGGCGTCCGCGGCTCGCCTCGTCATCCCAGCTCTTCCCATCTTCAAATCCCAGCACTGAAAAGAAGCTCACCAGTGTGTCGTAAACCGCCGGAGTACTAGCCGGCCGGACCAGCGTAATGCCCTTAATCATGTATTTGAGGTTATCAGGGACCGAACCCGCCCGGAGGCCCACAAACTGCGCGTAAGCTGGCTGCTATGTGGTTCGCGCCACTAGTTCGTGGCCAGACCTGGCGGGAGCTTTGGGTCGCCATCCGCCGCCTCCGGCGTGATGCCCGTGCGCGCGCCTTTGTTCTTCGGTTCATCGGCCTCGTCATCGCCGCTGTCTACGGCATCGTTCTGGTCCTCGCCCTCGCAGCAAACCTTCTTGGAGACAAGTGCTTCACCGCTACCGCTGCCATCGTCTCCATCTGCATCTTCGCGGTTTTTCTCGTCCATAAGTGGGGAGAACGCCAGGAGGCCCGCTCTACACCTCTCGCTGTTGCTCCCGCGGTCCAGCAGGAAATGCACCGAGAAGCCTTCCTCCTGGCCATCCTCCTCAATCGCGCAGGCAGCGAACGGATGATGGAAAAAGAGCTGCCGCCTGACATTGAGATCGTCACTCGCCGCTTTCAACGCGAGCAACTCGTCCGCCACGGCCTCTGGGACGACCTCTCATCCCCCATGAAGGACCTTCTGCTGTTGCCTAACGGGCACTGGAGCCAGGAACAGAAATCCACCGCCGAATCCTGCTGGGAATTCTTCATCGTGCTGCGCTGGGTCATGCGTCTGGACGATTCCCTCCGTTCGCTCGACCGGACGCCCTCATACGATCTGGTGAAAACGCGCGACATCATCGCTCGCTACGAAGCCCTGAAGCCCGGCGAAACCCTCGCCCCCCGGGATCTGCGTCCCGTCCGCGATCAAGCCTATCTTCATTTCGGACGGCTCTGGACCGAAGTTGTCGCCCGCGGTCTGGTAGAGGAAGGCATCGAGCCCGACCACCGCGAGCAAGCCGTCCGCGCCAAAGGCGAAATCGACGTCGATGGCGGCTCGAACGATCTCCTCATCGACGCACAGACAGTTAGTGAGCTGTCCAATTCCAGTCTCTGGTTCCTCCTCCGGGCGGCAATCCGGCGATGGGAAATCGTGAATTTTCTCATCCCCTGGCTCTCGGAAGACCAGCCGAACGACCAGCTCCGGCTGTTTTGGAGCAAAGCGATCAGCGTCTAAGTTGCTGAAATAGTTTAGCTTGAGTGCAAAGAAATGCTGCGGCCGATATATGATAAAAATTCACTCATATTTTCTGCATAACTTGTGCTATAGTGTCATCAGATGTTGTGAATGCCGATCCTCACCGGTCGGCCATCTTTAACAGCTTTATTGGAGGAATTATGGCTATCACTCGTTGGGACCCGTTCCGTGACATGTTTGCTCTGCAGAACCGCATGAACTCGCTTTATCAGGAATTCAACCGCGGTCAGGGCGACGAAACCGTCTCCACTGCAGCCTTCGTTCCCGCAGTCGATATCTACGAGGACGAGCATAAGATCGTCCTGAAGCTCGAAGTTCCGGGAATGAAGCAGGAAGATCTGGACATCCGTCTCGAGAACAGCACCCTCACCGTTCGCGGCGAGCGCAAGTTCGAGAAGGAGGAGAAGGAAGAGAATTTCCATCGTATCGAGCGGCGCTACGGCAGTTTCTACCGCGCTTTCACGGTGCCGACCACGCTCAACACCGAGAACGTCAAGGCTGATTACGATGCCGGTGTTCTGCGCATCGAGCTCGAGAAGCGCGCTGAGACCAAGCCGAAGCAGATCAAGGTGCAGGTCGGCGGCGGAGCCGGTGCTCCCAAGCCGGTCGAAGGTACGTCGGCAGTTAAGCCGGCTGAGACCAAGTCGGCTGCGTAAGGTAGTACAAGAACCCGCCGGGTGGCGGTTGGAAAGTCAGGGAGGGTGGAAGTTGGTTCAAGTCCAGCTCCCCTCCCGCTTTTATTTGTGTTCAAATTTCTGATTAATCGAGAACAATCATGGCAATTCGTTGGGAAAAATTTACGGTCAAATCGCAGGAAGCGGTGCAGGCGGCCAGCCAGCTCGCCGACGAGAACGGCAATCCTGAAGTCCTGCCGCTTCATCTGCTCTCCGCGCTCGTTGAAGACCGCGAGGGCATCATCGTTCCTGTCCTCGAAAAAGTGGGCGTACCCACCCCGCAGCTGCGCGCAAAAGTACAGGACGCCCTTGGCAAGCTGCCCAAGGTAAGCGGCGGCTCCGCGCAGCCTCCTCCTTCTGCTGCGCTCAATAGAGTATTTGAGCGCGCCTTCAAAGAGGCCGAGCAATTCAAGGATGAATTCGTCTCCACCGAGCATCTACTGCTCGCGCTCGCCGAGCAGAAGAACGACGGCGCGCAGCTTCTGCTGGCTTCTTTCGGAGCCGCGCACGATGCCATCCTCAAGAGCCTTACCACTGTCCGCGGAACGCAGCGCGTCACCGATCAGAATCCTGAGGCCAAGTATCAGGCGCTCGAGAAATATGCGAAGGACTTAACCGACCTCGCCCGTCGCGGCAAGCTCGATCCGGTTATCGGCCGCGACGAAGAGATTCGCCGCGTCATCCAGGTTCTTTCGCGCCGCACCAAGAACAACCCCGTGCTCATCGGCGAGCCCGGCGTCGGCAAGACCGCCATCGTCGAAGGACTGGCCCGACGCATCGTGCACGGCGACGTGCCTGAGGTTTTGCGCGACAAGCGCGTCATCTCCCTCGACCTGGGATCGATGCTCGCCGGAGCCAAGTATCGCGGCGAGTTTGAAGACCGCCTCAAGGCCATCCTCAAGGAGATCCAGGACTCGAACGGCCAGATCATCCTTTTCATCGACGAGCTGCACACGCTGGTCGGCGCCGGAGCCGCGGAGGGCGCCATCGATGCCTCGAACATGCTCAAGCCCCCACTCGCTCGCGGCGAGCTGCGTGCCATCGGTGCAACCACGCTGAACGAGTACCGCAAGTACATCGAGAAGGACGCCGCCCTCGAGCGCCGTTTCCAGATCGTCTTTGTTGGCGAGCCCAACGTCGAAGACACCATCGCCATCCTCCGCGGCCTCAAGGAGCGTTACGAGTCGCATCACAAGGTCCGTATCAAGGATTCGGCGATCGTCGCGGCCGCGACGCTCTCGCACCGCTACATCTCCGACCGGTTCCTGCCCGACAAGGCCATCGACCTGGTCGACGAAGCCGCTGCCTCGCTCGCCATCCAGATCGGCTCCGTCCCCACCGAGATCGACCAGATCGAGCGCGAGGCAACCTCGCTCGAGATCGAGCGAGCCGCCCTCAAGCGCGAAACCGATCGCGCCTCGAAAGAAAGATTGGACCAGGTCGAGCGCCAGCTCGCGGCTCTCAAAGAAGAGGCCATCGGTCTCCGCGCCCGTTGGCAGAAAGAGCGCGAGGCGATCACTCGCATCAGCGAGCTCAAGAAGCAGATTGAAGCGCTGCGTTTTGAAGCCGACGAACAAACGCGCCGCGGCAACCTCGAGCGCTCCGCGCAGATTCAGTACGGCGAGTTGCCGAAGCTCGAGGCCGAGCTGAAGAAACTCACCGCAATACAGGACGCGGTCTCCGGCCCCCGTATGCTGAAGGAAGAGGTCGACGAGGAAGACATCGCCGGCATCGTCAGCAAGTGGACCGGCATCCCCGTCTCGAAGATGCTTGAGGGCGAGACCAGGAAGCTCATCGAGATGGAAAACCGTCTCCGCGAACGCGTCGTCGGCCAGGACGACGCTCTCAAGGTCGTCGCCAATGCCATCCGCCGCTCACGCGCCGGCCTGAGCGATCCGAAACGGCCCATTGGCTCCTTCATCTTTTTGGGGCCGACGGGCGTCGGCAAGACCGAGACCGCCCGCGCTCTCGCCGAGTTCCTCTTCGATGACGAACAGGCGATGGTCCGCATCGACATGTCGGAGTACATGGAGAAGCACGCCGTGGCACGCCTCATCGGCGCGCCTCCCGGATACATCGGCTTCGACGAAGGCGGACAGCTTACCGAAGCCGTCCGTCGCCGGCCCTACTCCGTGGTTCTCTTCGACGAAATCGAGAAGGCTCACCCCGACGTCTTCAACGTCCTGCTGCAGGTGCTCGACGATGGCCGCCTGACCGACTCGAAAGGCCGCACGGTCGACTTCAAGAACACCGTGCTCATCATGACCTCGAACCTGGGGTCGCAGGCCTTGAGTGCCGAGTCGCTGACTACTGAGGCTGCCTTCGACCGCGCACGCGAACAGGTGATGGACGTGCTCAAGCAGAGCTTCCGTCCCGAGTTCCTCAACCGTGTCGACGACATCGTCATCTTTCGTCCGCTCGGTGAAGAGCAGTTATCGCACATTGTCGATCTGCGCCTCAAGGATCTGGAGCGGCTGCTGGCCGACCGCAACATCACCATCGAGCTGACAGATGAAGCACGGCGTCAGTTGTTCATGACCGGCTACGATCGTGCCTACGGAGCGCGTCCGCTCAAGCGTGCCATACAGCGCCTCATCCAGGATCCCCTGGCCATCAAGATCCTGGACGGCGAAGTGCTGCACGGCGATCACGTCAAGATTGACGCCGATCCGCTGAACAACCAGCTTAAGTTCGAGGTGGCCGGCCGCACCGTCGAAGCATAATCCTCAAACTCGAAAGCCCCGCAGGAGAAATCCTTGCGGGGCCTTTCTTTTGTGCTCACGTCTCTTACGGAACCGTGAGCACAATCTTCCCCACCTGCTGGTTCGACTCAAGATACTTGTACGCGTCCACCACCTGCGCGAACGGAAAAGTCTTCCCGATCTTCGGCACAAACCGGCCATCGGCCAGCCGATCGTAGACGTACTCCTTCGCCACTTCGAGCAGCTCGGGATTCCTGGTGATCTCCCACAGGGTGTAGCCGCGAAACGTCAGCGCTTTAGCCAGCGCCCGCAGCAACGGAAAAGGAGTCGCCTGCAACGACAGCGCGCCAGCTTCAAAAATGATGCCGCCCTGCGCGGCCGCTTTGGCAAGCTGCTCGACAAAGGGCCCGGCCACCGTATCGAAGATCACTCGCGCCCCCTTGTGACCGGTAATCTCGTGCACCCTGAGGACGATATTTTCCTCTTCCGTGGCGATGACATGATCGGCGCCCAGCGCCAGAAGTTGGTCGCGTTTCTTCGATGTTCGCGTTGCAGCGATCGAAACCGCTCCGGCATCCTTTACAATCTGAATGGCCGCCAGGCCCACACTGCTCGATGCCGCGGGGATAAGCACAAAATCTCCTGCCGTCACATGACCGAACTCAATCAGCGCCCCATAGGCAGTTACGTATTGCATCCAGATGGCCGCGCCCTCCACCGGCGTCAGATTGGGGGGATACTCGCCCAGCGCCGCGACCGGAGCAATCACTTCCTCGCCCACCATGCCGTACTCGATCATCGAAAACGCCGGTATCGTGCTGGCAGACTTACCAACCCAGTCCCTGTCCACGCCCGGCCCCACCTCCGCGATGACGCCGGCCGCCTCATAGCCCAGCCCGGAAGGCAACTGCGGCTCCTCTAAATACATGCCGTGGTAAAACATCGACTCGGCGCGGTTCAGTCCGATGGCCTGGACCTTCAGCTTCACCTCGCCCTTTCTGAGTTCGCGGAGCGGCAGATCCTCGATCTTCAGGTTCTCCGGCCCCCCCAGCTGATGAAAACGAACGACCTTCGCCATGACCCACCCCCAAAAATCCATTGTATGGAACCGGTGCCTCAGCCAGGTGGATTCACAAATATACGCCAGACGGGATTCACTTCGATCTGATAAATTCGAGATCATAGCCGTTCCGACTGTCAATTCGGTCGGAGCCCTTATGTAAGACTGCGTGGCCGAAGCAGCCTGTTTAACGTTACGAGAAGACCATTCGTTTCCCGTCGTTCCTGCGGTGCTCGATTCATATCGTTCCACCTTGTCAATTCACACAACTCAAGGGTCAAAATATGCGTCTCGCCGATCGCATCGTCGATCTCACTACCCGTCCCGTTCCGTTGAGAACCCTCTTCTTTCGAAAGCTCTATCAGCGATGGCCGATCGGATCCTACACCACGCGCTTGAACTCCGGTGCAATTGAGCGGCCCCACTATGGATGGTGCATGTTCAATGCGGCGCTGGAAGCCAAAGATCTCGGGCACAACGCGATGACCGTAGTAGAAATGGGTGTGGCCGGTGGAAACGGGCTCCTCTGCCTTTGCCGCCACCGCGATGAAATTCAGAAAGAGCTGGGCATCGAGATTCTTGTCGTGGGCTTTGACACGGGAGCAGGATTACCCCCAAGCACGGATGCCCGCGACCTGCTGTATCTCTGGCCCACCGGCTCGTTTGAAATGGATCATGACGCTCTGAATAAGCGCATCGCCGGACGGGCAACGGTCATCCTGGGAAACGTCGCGAAAACCGTCGCATCATGGAATCCCCGCCCCGACGCGCCGCTCGGAGCGATCATGTTCGACCTGGACTACTATAGCTCCACCATCCCCGCATTCGGTCTGCTCGAAAAGTCCACCATCCTTCCTCGAATGTGGTGCTATTTCGACGACATCTGCGGAAGCTCCGAGCATGCATATTCTGATGGTATCGGCGTGCGCGCCGCGATCAAGGACTTCAATCTGGATCTCCGGCGTCGCCAACTGAACGACCATCTGTCCCTGGCGTATGCTTTCAAGTACTCGCCGCCTGAAGCGTGGCACCAGCTGATTTACGTCTACCACCGTCTCAGTCATCCCGAGTACAACACGTGCCTCTCTTCGAAGAAGCACCAGCTGCGATTGGCTTAGGCTTTTATACCCACTCGCCCTGTCGCATCAGTGGTTCCGCTTCACCCGCAGCCGTGATGCCGTCAACGTCCATCTTGCCCGACCCGATCATCCAGTCAACGTGAATCAGGCTCTCGTTGGCGCCGAGTTTCGCCAGCTCCTGCGGACTCAGCTTCTCGCCATTCTTCAGGCACGTGCTGTACGCCTGCCCAAGGGCAATGTGACAGGCCGCGTTCTCGTCGAAGAGCGTGTTTGAAAACAGCAGCCCGCTCTGCGCAATGGGAGACGAATGCGGTACCAGGGCCACTTCACCCAGACGCCTCGCACCGTCATCGGTGTCGATCATGCGCTGTAACACTTCCTGGCCTCGATCCGCTTTTGCTTCCACCACGCGCCCGCCCTCAAAGCGAACCTTGATTCCCTCCATCATCGTGCCCTGGTGGGAGAGCGGCTTCGTGCTGGTCACCGTCCCCTCCACACGATCCTTATGCGGAGTTGTGAACACCTCTTCCGTCGGCATGTTCGGAATGCAGTAGCGCCCGTTGTGCGCCGTCATTCCTCCGCCCAGCCACACGTGATCGTCCGCCAGGCCAACCTTCAAATCCGTCCCCGTTCCCTTGAAATGCAGCGCCGAGTAACGCTTCTCGTTCATCAGATCCGCTCGCCGATGAAGCCCCGCATCGTGCGCCTTCCACGCCGCCACCGGATCAGCCGCATCGACCCGCGATGCTGCGAAGATCGCATCCCACAGCCGCGCCTGCGCTTCCTCAGCCTTCAGATCCGGAAACACCGTCGCCGCCCACGCCGGCGTTGCCGCCGCGACAATCGTCCAGTTGATGTCGTGCCGCGTGATTAATTCCAGCGCCGGACGGTAGGCCTTCGACACCGCCCGATTTGCCCGCCCTACCTTCTCCGGATCTTCCTGCGAAAGCAGCGACGGATTCCCGCCGGCAACCGCCAGCCGCGCTGCCCCGCCGCGAAAGGCATTCGCGATCCCCTCGTACAGCCAGCCGGCCGCATAGTCGAAACTCTCGTTTGGCGCGTACTTGTAGCGCAGCAGCTGCGACTCCTCATCACTCAGCAGAGTCGTCACCAGTGATGCACCGGCCTTGTACGCTTCTTCCGTGATCCGCCGTACCAGGGGCAGCGTATCCAGAGTGGCGGTCATCACCAGTTCCTGACCGGGCGCAAGCCCCAGCCCAACGCGGATGGCGACTTCTGCAAGTCGGTCAAGTTTCTGTTCGTGAGTGAGGGAAGCGGCTTCGAGGACGGATGTGCTCATGTCCTCATTGTCTCAGTTTCTGGGGCCGCTTAAAACTCATACCCGGAATGATGAGAAAACCCGAAGTGCGCCAGTCAGTTCCAATTTATGGCTTATGGCTTATGGCTTATGGCTTATGGCTTATGGCTTATGGCTTATGGCTTATGGCTTATGGCTTATGGCTTATGGCTTATGGCTTAATGGCTGCCTTTTCACGACATCTTCTCGAAGATCCCCGACCGTCGCACCCAGCTTCCACCCTGCTTTTCAAGATAGACCCACTCGCCGGCCGAGCATAGGTTCGCGCACCAGACATTGACGTAAACCAGCGCTGCCCTCCGAGCGTTGTCAAAGTAAACTGCGCTGAAGAAAACGACTCCCGAGTCGCCTGTTCCTCTTCTGCGCAGATCTGCAACCTGCTGCTCGTCGAGCAATGGAAATGCACGGAGCACTGGATACGCACGCCTGAGATGAAAATCGTCATCTTTGAGTAGGAAGCGCTGGTATTTGCGTACATCGAAATCCCGCGCGGCCTGGTCGAAGGCCTCTTCGTTGTCTGGCGGAGCCTTGAGCTGACCCCTCGGAGGAATGGCGGGGTTCATGTCCGAGATGTTGATGGTGGTATCGGCGAGACGCCACTGCTTTATGTGACGGGGAGAAATATGGTCAAACTGGGCTCCCGGCAGGAGCAAGGAATAAATCGCGTAGGAATCGGGTTCTCGATCCGCAGGCAACCGCGGCACACTTGAGCTGGCGCGCACCTCACGCGCAGGGTTCCCCGACATCTTCTCGTAGATCCCCGATCGCCGCACCCAGCTCCCGCCATGCTTTTCGAGGTAAACCCACTGTCCCTGCTGGCACAAGTTCGCGCACCAGTTGTTCATGTAGACCAGCGCCGCGGTGTGGCCCGCGTTGAAGAAGACCTGGCTGAAAAATGTCACACCCGGATAGCCGGCATACTTCGCCTGCAGTTCTGATCCCGCGTCCACCGCGGTCTTCGCCCTTCGAAGCTCCGCCACCTGATCCGCGTTCAGCAGATCGTACGGTTGAGCCAGCTGAAGCTGTTGGGTAAGCTGCAGCCGCTGGTATTTGCGGGTCTCGAAATCCCTTACCGCCTCATGAAAGCGTTTCGGGTGATCGTCAGGGGGCTTCAGCTGGCCCTCTGGAGGAACAGCCGGGTTCATATCGGAAATGTTGATCGTAGTATCCGCAATCGCCCATCTCTGACTCTGACCGGACATCGAGTCGAACGGCGCCCCCGGCATCAGCGTCGAGTAGATGGCGTAGGAGTCAGCTGCACGATCGGGAGGCATCGGAATCGCGCCTGCATCCGCCAGAACGCCGCCCACAGGAGATGCGGCGAAGAGGCAGGTGGCAACCACGGCACAGAGCAGTATCCTTCGCAGCATGTAACCCCCAAGCGGGTCCCGGAGATCAGGCAACTTCATCTTTAGACGCGGCATGAGGTGTCCGCGTTCCAGCTCAGTGGCCGTTCGAGGCACCCGATCCCACGTCCCAGGGAGCCTCGCCTTTAGGCGGAGCATCCTGGTCGCGTCCCTTCACCCGGTCGTACATATATTCGTCGCTCACCGATCCCAGGGCCTCGTTATACAGAACCGGCTCGCCAATCACCTCGCGAAGCTCTTCCCCGAACAGGTGCTCCGCCTTCAGCCGGTCCGCTGTCGCCGCGATCTCCAACTTGCTCGTTTTGAGGAATTTCTGGAATCCCCGGTCGAGCAGAAAGGCAATCTCGCCCCCCAGCACCACGCCGGGTTTGTGGATCAAGACCACCCCTTTGCCCTTTTTCGCCGGAGCCAGCACCGCAGCGCAGCCATATTTCGATACCCTTGCACCGTTTGCGACCCCGGTTGCGTCTTGTACATCAAACTGGAGGCTGCGAAGCTTGCTGATAACTTCATCGAACGTAAGCGGAACTGTCTTTCTGGGCATGGGGTTCTCTGATCGAATTTAAGCTTGCGATTGAGATGTTTGCGCGCCAAAGTTACACTGATAACTGGCGCAATTGGCTCCTCCCACTGTCGCACATTGGGCGGAGACCCGCAATGCAGTTTAGGCGGCTGCTAAACCGCCACGTAAATTGATGGCAACATTGACCAATTCGGCCACCATCTCCCTCGGGACGCCGCTCCACGAGCGCATCGGCAACACGCCGCTCATCCGCCTCGAGCGCCTTACCGCCGACCTGCCCGGCATCCAGATCCTCGGCAAAGCGGAATGGGCCAATCCCGGTGGCTCCGTCAAAGACCGTGCCGCCTCAGCCATCGTCGCCGATGCCCGCGAGCGCGGCCTGCTCACCCCCGGCAAGCATCTTCTCGACGCCACCAGCGGAAACACCGGGATCGCCTACGCCATGCTTGGCGCAGCCATGGGTTTCCCCGTCACCCTCTGTGTGCCAGGAAATGTCTCCCCTGAGCGCAAGCGCATTCTCGCCGCCTACGGCGCCAATGTCATTTGGACTGATCCCGCCGATGGTTCCGACGGGGCCATTCGCAAAGCGCGATCGCTCGCCGCTGCCGACCCCGCGAAGTACTACTACGCCGACCAGTACGGCAACAACGCCAACTGGCGTGCTCATTATCGTGGTACGGCAAATGAAATCTGGGAACAGACGGCCGGCCAGATCACGCACTTCGTCGCCGGACTAGGCACCAGCGGCACCTTCGTCGGCACCACTCGCCGCCTGAAAGAACTGAATCCGCGGGTTCAGTGCATCTCCATGCAGCCCGATTCACCCTTCAATGGACTCGAAGGGCTCAAGCACATGGCGACCGCCATTGTTCCGCCGATCTACGACGCGAAGCTGGCTGATCGCAACATCGAGATGGAGACCGAAACCGCCTACGCCATGGCCAAGCAACTCGGTCGGACTGAAGGCCTGCTGGTGGGCATCTCTTCCGCCGCGGCTGTTGCCACCTGCCTCCGCATCGCCGAAGAAGAGGCTGCCGCAGGTAAAGAAGCAGTGATTGTTACAATTTTGTGCGATTCCGCCGACAAATATCTGAGCGAAAGGTTCTGGGAGGAGTGATTCTGTCATGCTGAAGCTGAACGAGCAGATCTACAACGCCATCCGACGCCACGGGGAGGAAACCTATCCCCATGAGTGTTGTGGCGTGCTGCTCGGTCACTCAGTCAATGGCGTGAACGAGGTCGAGGACGCCGTGCGCGCCGCCAACACCCGCACCGATTCGGCCCACAACCGCTATCACATCGCCCCGCAGGAGCTCGTAAAGATCCAGCGCCAGGGCCGCGAGCGCTCGCTCGACATCGTCGGTTTTTACCACTCGCATCCCGACCACCCGGCGCAGTGGTCGCGCACAGATTTCGCCGAGGCCCACTGGCTCGGCTGCTCCTACGTCATCACATCCGTCCAAAAGGGTGTGGCGCAGGAAACAAATTCGTTTCTGCTCACGGGAACGAGCGAAGAGAACAAGGTATTTGAGAACCAGCCGATGGAAGTCGGCGTCCTCGAAGCCGAGCGATGTTGATCGCAATTCTCTATCGCTGAACGGCTTCGGGCGCTCGCAATTTCGAGCCGCCCCGATCTTCCCGCAACGGTTCCGGCATTGATCGACCGGAGCCCCGAGCTATAAGGACGAATCTCATGAAAATCCATATTCCCACACCGCTGCGTGTCTATACCGACAAGCAGGACACCGTCGGAGTCGAAGCATCCACCGTTGGCGAGGCCCTCGACGCGCTCACCAGCCGTCATCCCGACCTCCGCAAGCACCTCTACTCGGACGAGGGCAAGCTCCGCGCCTTTGTGAATGTCTATCTGAACGATGAAGACATCCGCTATCTGCCGGAGAAAGAAGCCACCCGCGTCAACGGCGGCGACGATCTCTCCATCATCCCCTCCATCGCTGGCGGGGGACTAACCGTGCAGGTAACCGCGCCTTCGGCGCAAAAGTAAGGTCGAGCAGAACAAATGGCAACCACACTCGAACATCCCGCGGCTCTGCCGCAGCTCAGCAATAACGAGATCGCGCGTTACTCGCGCCATCTCCTTCTGCCCGAAGTCGGCCTCGAAGGCCAGCAGAAGCTCAAGGCGGCGAAGGTCCTCTGCGTCGGCACAGGAGGCCTCGGCTCCCCCCTCGCCTTTTATCTCGCCGCCGCCGGTATCGGCACTCTCGGCCTGGTCGACTTCGACGTCGTCGACGAGAGCAACCTGCAGCGGCAGATCATCCACACCACCAAAGACGTAGGCCGGCCGAAGATCGACTCCGCCACCGAGAAGCTCACGGCGCTCAACCCCTACATGAACGTCGTCAAGCACGAGACGATGCTCACCAGCGCCAACGCCCTCGAGATTATCCGCGACTATGACATCGTTGCCGACGGCACGGACAATTTCCCTACCCGCTATCTCGTCAACGACGCCTGTGTGCTCACGGGCAAGCCCAACGCCTACGGATCGATTTTTAGATTTGAAGGCCAGGCCAGCGTCTTCGCCACCAAAGAAGGACCCTGCTACCGCTGCCTCTACCCTGAGCCGCCACCGCCGGGCCTCGTCCCATCCTGCGCCGAAGGTGGAGTCCTCGGCATTCTGCCCGGCCTCGTCGGCGTCATCCAGGCGACCGAGGTCATCAAGCTGATCCTCGGCAAAGGCGAGCCGCTCATCGGACGCCTGCTGCTCGTCGACTCACTCGGCATGCGCTTCCGCGAGCTAAAGCTGCGCAAGAATCCTGATTGCCCGGTCTGCGGGGAAAATCCCACCGTGACCAAGCTCATCGACTATAACCAGTTTTGCGGCATTACTCCCGAACCCAAGGTGGAATCAGTGACCGGACCTACAGTACAGAACGGCATCCCCCAGATAACACCCATCGAGCTCAAGCGCAGGCTCGATGCCGGTGACGATCTCTTCGTCCTCGACGTGCGCGAGCCGCACGAATACCAGATCGCCAACCTGGGCGCCAAGCTCATTCCTCTCGGCGAGCTGCCCAACCGTCTCGGCGAACTCGATCCCAACCGCGAAATCGTTGTGCACTGCAAGTCCGGCGGCCGCAGTCAGAAGGCCTCCGAACTGCTCGCGCAGAGCGGCTTCAAGAAACTGCACAACCTCGCCGGAGGAATCAACGGCTGGGCCACCGACGTCGACCCCAAAGTCCCCAAGTACTGATCTATTTCCACCCGCTCGTCAGGTGGTGCATCGCCAGGTGCACCGCTTTTCATTTTCACAATCCGCCCTTTGCCGACTGCTCCCCGAGATGCGTATACTCCCGTTGCATAAAAAAGGAAGGCTCGTGCCCCATGGATCTCATCATTGTTCGGGTTGCATTTTGCCTGGTTCTCGCAGTTATTTGTTATTTCTTCCAGCCCTTCGGTCTCAATCCCTGGATCTCCGCCATCGCCGGAGCAGTCGCCGCCGGCCTGGTCATCCTCTTTGAGCAGCGCGTTCGTGCGCTCAGTTTGCGACGTCTGATCGGAGCCGTAGCCGGCAGCATTCTCGGCATTCTTGGCGCCTTCCTCATCTCGCTCGTCCTGCGCAACAGCCTTCCCTCCGGCCCCACGCAGAGCCTTCTTCAGATCTTCGTCCTCCTACTCATGTGCTACGTCGGCCTGGTCATTGGAACCAGCAAGGGAGACCTGCTCAACCTCGACGCCCTCGGCGATCTCTTCAACCCGGAACGCAGTTCCTCTAAACGCAATCTCAAAGTCCTCGACACCAGCGCCATCATCGACGGCCGCATCGCCGACATGGCTGAGACAGGATTCCTCGAAGGCGCGCTCGTCGTCCCCGAGTTCATCCTGCGCGAGCTGCAGATGGTCGCCGACTCCCAGGATGGATCCCGCCGCCAGCGCGGCCGCCGCGGGCTTGATGTCCTCCAGCGCATGCAGGGCAATGCGCAGCTCACCGTCCAGATCGTGCAGGACGACTACCCCGCCATCCGCGAGGTTGATCTCAAGCTGATCGAATTGGCCAAGGATCTCGACGCGAAAATCGTCACCAACGACTTCAACCTCAACAAGGTCGCCCATCTGCACAACGTCTCCGTCCTCAACATCAACGACCTCGCCAACTCCCTCAAGCCCGTCTTCCTTCCCGGCGAAAAAATGAACATCATGATCCTCAAGGAGGGCAAGGAGTACAACCAGGGGGTCGGCTATCTCGACGACGGCACCATGGTGGTCGTCGACCACGCCCGCCGCATGATCGGCCGCCAGGTGGAGATCTCCGTCACCTCCGTCCTCCAGACCGCCTCCGGCAAAATGATCTTCGGCAAGATGGACGACCCCGGCCGCATGGAAGGCACGCGCGGCATGGAAATCGCCAACTGACCCAGCTGCCCCGTCCCGTTTCAAAACCTCTTTGTAAGAACACCCCGCCAACTATTACCGAAGTCTTACATCACCAACAGTGGCGATTCGCTACGCTAAAAGTTAGGAGCTGTGATTCGCAGAAACCCTCGAAATTACTCTGCAATTCGCAGGCAGTTGTAATTAACGATGAATATGCTGGCAGAAATCGCCCCTTCTAACGAAGCTCTTTCCA